>PAJO01000011.1 GCA_002706085.1 Alcanivoracaceae bacterium
TGAAAGAGACGCAGGGCAGCCTCACCGTCGGCGGCCAGGACATAGTCATGGCCCATTTCCTCGATGATACGGCAGATGATAAGACTGACGGCTTTATTGTCTTCAACAACCAGAATTTGCATACCTGATTTGTAGCCCAAGCCCGCACGGGAAACAAGGGCAAGGCGCTTCTTTGACACGCAAGAGTGTGACAAGGTGCGACAGGCGGCAATTCTGACTGCTGGAAATTGATATAATTGGTCCGTTAAGCCCTTACGGGGGTAAAACCGTGTCAATTAGCTGCAGTTTCTTTATTATTGGCGTTCCACGGCCCCAACGGGCCACAGCAGCCCGGCTGACAATAATGCTGAACGGGTGGATCAGACGGTAAGAGGATAGCTGGTCGATGTACCATCGCAGAACGATCAATATCAATCGAGTGGTCAAACTGCTTCAGGGGGCAGCACGTTCCGGGGCCAGTATTCCGGAGCTTCTCGACAAGTGCGGTATACACCGCCAGTTGCTTGAAGACCCGGATGCCACTATCGAGCGTGATACATTCATCAAGATGATGCTCTTGATCATGGAGCAGACACAGGATGAGTTCCTGGGTTTTGGTCAGGGCCGCAAGTCAAAGCCTGGCACTTTTTCTATGATGGCCCATGCCGTGATTAATTGTCCGAATCTCGGGGCGGCGGTTGAGCGGGGGCTGCGCTTTTATGACCTGTTCGAATTGAGTTCATTTTTGAGTCTGGAAACAGGTGAAGATACGGCCAGGCTGGTCGTCCGTACGGATCCTCGACTGGATTTCCGTGAGGTGATCATTGAGGCCTCCCTGTTCATCTGGCTGCGTTTCATGAGCTGGTTGGTGGGCAAGGCGATCGAGCCACAGGAAGTGAAACTGGACTACTCGGACAGTAAAAATGATGAGGAGCACCGTTTCCTCTTCGATTGCCCCATCGTCTACGGCGCCGATGAGAACGCCGTGAGTTTCAAGGCCGAGTTTCTGGAATTGCCGCTGGTACAGAACGAGCTGTCGCTGTCCAAGTTTCTCAAGGACTCCCTGGCACAACTGTTTGACGGTAACATCCACAATGTGGGGCTACCCGCCCAGATTCGTGCCATCATTTCCAACGAATACGGTAACAGCTTCCCGGATTTCACCGAGATCTGCGGCAAGCTGAACATGACGCCACAGACTCTGCGTCGTCGCCTCAAGGAAGCCAATACCAGCTACCAGGAAATCAAGGACTCGATCCGCAAGGATGCTTCCGTGTACTACCTGTCAAAGCCGGAACTCAGCATCGACGAAATTGCCTTGCTGATGGGCTTCAGCGAAGCCAGCTCCTTCCATCGTGCCTTCAAGAAGTGGACAGGTAAAACGCCGTCCAGTTTCCGTAAAGAGCACTTCGGCGTGACGCAGTAGCCTAACCAGGACCCGAAATGATCGACAACGACGCCACCACGGCGCGCCTGCTGGTGACCTGCCCGGACAAACCGGGCATCATCAGCGCGGTAAGCACTTTCCTGTTCAATCACGGTGCCAACATCACCGATTTCGATCAGCACTCCAGTGATGCCCATGGCGGCACATTTTTCCTGCGACTGGAATTCCAGACCCCGGATCTGGACTGTTCCCGCGATGCTCTGCGAAACAACTTCGCCACGCGCGTGGCGGAACCGTACGGTATGCAGTGGCAGATCAGCTATGCCAGCGAGAAGAAGCGCATGGCGGTGCTGGTATCCCGTCATGATCATGTGCTTATGGATCTGCTGTGGCGGACCTCCCGGGGAGATCTGCCCGCCACCATTCCGATGGTGATCAGCAATCATGATGACCTGCGTGATGAGGTCGAGCGGTTCGGTATCGAGTATCACCATATTCCGGTGACGGCAGACAACAAGGCGGAAGCGGAAGCCGAAGCACTGCGGTTGCTGGAGGGCAGGGTGGACGTGGTGGTCCTGGCTCGCTACATGCAGATTCTCAGCCCGGATTTCGTGTCCAATTACCCCCATCGGGTGATTAATATCCACCATTCCTTCCTGCCGGCCTTTGTCGGCGCGAATCCTTATCAGCAAGCCCACGACAAGGGGGTGAAGCTGATCGGCGCAACCAGTCACTACGTGACCGCAGATCTGGATCAGGGACCGATTATCGAGCAGAACGTGCAGCGGGTCAGCCACCGCCATTCTGCGGCAGAGCTCAAGTCGCTGGGTCAGGACGTGGAGCGTCAGGTGATGCTGCGGGCGGTGCGTTGGCACCTTGAAGACCGGGTCATCGTGGACGGCAACAAGACGGTGGTGTTTGTGAAATAGAGGCGGGTAGGGCTATGACACGGCGCTGAAGCTCTGCAGGCAAAGCTTCAGCGGCGCTGTCACTGGATACTCAGTTTGTGAATCGAAGCCCGATACCGAGGGTGCCGTAAGTTTCGGATTCCAGGCTGGTGTACTGGTATTCGGCGGTAAGAGCAAGTTTGTCGAGCAGAGGTACCGCGACCCCTGCGGTAATGAAGGGGGCGATACCGCTTTGGTTGTCGCTTTGCGGGGCGTCATCAACGATGCTTACTGTCGCGCCGCCGCCATCCAGCAACACTCGGCGTTGATCATCTTCCAGCTTGAAATCGTAAAGGTAGCCCCCTCCTTTCACGTAGAGCCAGTAAGGGCTTTGCCACACGGCCGCCAGAGTGAAGCCGTTCAGTTTCAGCGAGGTTTCTTCTTCGACCCTGACACTGCTGGCCCCGGCCCCTTGCTCTGAGGTAGTAGGGGATCGGGTGAACATGCTGTCCTCCCGCACCTCGCTTTGGCTGATAAAGCCAGCTTCCAGACCAAAGCGACTATTTTTGCCCAGCTCTACACTGTTCAGCCACATGCCAATATTGATGTTCAGCCCATCCGCGGTGTCAAAGCCATAGGGATCCATGTCTGCCCGGATCATCTGGGCTTCGGCGTAGAAATCCACGTCCGGCGGTGCCAGCTCTTCTTCGGCGTGCAGGGGGGCAATCAGGGCGCCGGTCAGCGCCGCGGTCAGCGGGAGTGTTGTTTTCATTATTGATCCAGCCGTTGTGATAAGGACAATGTGCCTCATTGTAACCAGCGCGAGGCAGACATGCACAGCGACTTCCTGAATTCCGGTGACGAAACCCTGTTGGGGCTATGCCGCCCGGGCTTTGAGGCGGATCTTGCCGCCGAACTCAATTTCCATGCCGCCGACAACATGGTGGCGGGCTACCCGCGCGCGACCGCCCATAGCGGCTATGTGCTGTGGCACAGCCAGCAGGGCAGTATGGCTGCCGTGATGGAGAGTGGCTTGATCTTTGCCCGCAGCCTGAGTCTGGCAATAGGGCAGTTTGCCGATATTGGTGATGATCGAATCAGCGCGTTGTGGCCCTTGCTGGAGGATGCTGCCCCGTTTTGCGAGGTTTATCTCGACCATCCGGACACCAATGAGGGCCGCGAGCTCCAGCGTTTTCTCAAGGGGTTCCGCAAGGCCCTGGAGCCGCGCTTGCGCAAGGCGGGTCTGTTGCGCCAGAACGCAAGGCAGCGGGTGCACCTGTTCTTCAGTGATTCACATAACGGCTGGGTTTCAACCAGTCCGGCCGCGATTCCGCTGGCGGAGGGGGGCGTGCGACGTCTGAAGTTGCCGTCGGAAGCCCCAAGCCGGTCTGCGTTGAAGGTGGAAGAGGCCCTGTTGCGGTTCTTTGGTTCCACCGAGGCACTGACCGCCCGGACGGCGGTGGACCTGGGGGCGGCCCCGGGGGGCTGGAGCTGGCAGCTGGCACGGCGGGGGATAAAGGTGCAGGCAGTCGATCACGGCAAGCTCAATGCCCAATTACTGGATGAGTATCCGGTGGAACACATCTATGGGGATGCCTTTACCTGGCGCCCGCGCTCCCCGGTGGATCTGGTGGTCTGCGATGTGGTGGACAAACCCGCCCGTACCCTCCAACAGATGGAAAAATGGCTGGTACAAGGCTGGAGTCGCGCCGCTTTGTTCAATCTGAAATTGCCGATGAAACGCCGTTTTCAGGAAGTCTGGCAGCTGCTGGAAAAATTGTCAGCGTCGATGGAAAAACACCCGGAGCGGGGGCAGGTGGAGATCAAGGCTGCACATCTGTATTACGACAGGGAAGAGATTACGGTGTGGGCCGCCTTCCACCGGGATTACTGACGATGACTGTGACGCGCCCGGCGAAGGGGTTCTTTCTGACATTGGCGGCGTTGTACTTCGCCCAGGCTTTGCCCGTCAGCATGCTGGGCAAAGCCATGCCGGCACTCGCCAGGGAGGCGGGATTGTCGACCCAGTGGATAGGCTTTCTCGCCTTGCCTGCGATTCCCTGGGCATTGAAATTCATTTGGGCCCCCTGGGTAGACCGTTGGGGAAGCGGGCGACCCAATCATCGCAAGCGATGGGTGCAAGTCTGCCTGCTGGCTGTGATTGCCGTATTGGGCGTAGTGGCCATGTTCCCGCGAGAATGGTTGCTGGGGCCGGGCTTTGTGGTGTTGCTCGGGCTGCTTTTCCTGCTCAACTTTTTCAGCGCGACCCAGGACATTGCCACGGATGGTCTTGCCACCCGCTTGCTGACGCCGGAATGGCGGGGCCTGGGGAACAGCATTCAGGTAAATGGTTACAAGATTGGCATGATGGCCGGAAGCAGCGCCTTGCTCATTCTGGTTGACCTGTGGGGCTGGCATTCCACTGTGGCGCTGGTGATCGCGGCCATGATGTTGGTGTTGGTCCAGGTCACTCGCTTCAAAGAGCCAGCAGAGCCTGTTCACCAGCAGCAACGGGAGCCGGTGAGTCTGAGTTGGTGGTGGCGTGAATTGACCCGTTTCTGGCTGCGACCAGGGGTCTTGTCGTGGTTGCTGATCCTGCTGTTTTATAAAGTCGGTGACAGTTTTGGTACCCGTATGATCAACCCCTATCTTGTCGACAGCGGCTGGAGCTTGTCGGCGATTGGCACACTGGACCTGTTTGCGTCATTAATGGGGCTGGCGGGGGCGGCACTTGCCGGGTTGATTATGGTGCGTGTTCATCGCCGCAGGGTGTTGGTGGCCTTTGCCCTTTTACAGGCATTGTCCTTTGTGGCCTGGGCCTGGCTGGCCAGTACCGGCAACCCAGTACCGGCGACACAGGTGTGGTTGGTGGCCCTGTTTGAGCAGTTTGCAGATGGTCTGTCCACGGTGGCCCTGTTTGTCGTGATGATGGATTACTGTCGCAGTAGCCATGAGGGTAGCGACTACACGATGCAAGCCTCTGTGAGGCTGTTTGCAGCAGGCCTTTTTACATTGGTCAGTGGTTTTAGCGCTGCCTGGATGGGGTATGCACTGCATTTCCTGTTGGCGGGATTGCTGTCGGCGGCGATTATTCCCGTTATCCTGATCTGGAAACCGCCGGCATCCTAGCCGGCGTTGGCATCCGGTAACGATAACTCGTGTTGAGTGCTGAAAATTACATCCTCGGTGTTGCCTTCTTCTCCCATGCCAAGCAACAGGGGAAGTGCCCGAAACACTTGCAGGGTTAAGGTTTTCCCCTCCACCTGTGCATGGGCCAGTGGGCGGCTTTCGGGTCCGGTGATTGAGAGTGATGGGCCCAGTGGAGTCATGGCGAGCACCCCATCCAGAGGCGGCAGGGGCATCTCCATGCCTGGGCCTAGGGAAACCTGTCCACCCTGGTAACGTAGCGTCCCGGTGGCTTCTGCGATGGTGTTCTCCCGAATACTGAGGGAAGCGAGGGCCAGGTCCAGATTACCGTCAGCCTCTCCCTGCGGCAGAAAGTCATTGATGAGATCCATCGGCAGCTGTGCTCGCCAGTGCTGTAAAGTCCAGTCGCCCCAGTCAGCACCGATCCAGCCCTCCGCATGGATCGGCCCGGTGTGCAAGGCAACCTGTACGCCCGGTGTCAGCCAGTGCCAGTCCATTTCCCAGCGAATCTGAAGCGCTTTTCCCTGCCATTCCATATCGCCCTGGCCACGCCACCACAAGCCCGAGAGCTGGGGCCTTGGTAACCCCTCTTCATTGTCAATGGCTTCGGGCAACGCGCCAGTCACCACAGACGCCGGCATGAGCATGATCATGAAAAAAAGAAAGGCGGTTATAAAGATGGCGCTGAGACCCAGTATTGACCGTAGGGGAGGCATCCAGTTTCTCCCGGTTGTTGTTATTGGACAGCGAGGCTGCGGCAATTACGGGTTAGGGGAAAGCAAGATGAAAATAAAATATGAATCTGGTCACGAAAATAAATTCGCTTTTGGTAAAAGGGGACAGGCGTTGAGCTGGTTTTTGTCATTATCGGTCAGGCGGTGGTGGTTCAGTAAAAAGGGTGCCTATGATGAAAGTGCGTGCGAGGGATCGTTGTAAAAACTAATACATAATTATTATTGGTGGCGGTTTTATTAACAGCAAATAATCATTATAAAAAATGAATTTTTATTCCGGATTATCCATTTTTAGAGAGTGAGAAACGTTTCCCGGTTTAACGGTGTGGATGCGTGGATGATGATCGCCTGACGTGCAGAACGGAATCTGCACATAACACCTAACAAGAAGAATCACAGGGAAGAGGGACTGAGCATGTTCAGGATAAACAGCATGGCCTATGAGGTGCCGCTGGTATCAGGCCTGTATGCGCAACGGTTTATCGAGTTCATGGAAGCCAGAGGGATCAGTAAAGAGGCTTTGCTGGAAGGCACTGAACTGGACGAGGTGCTTAAGAACTCAGGGACACTGTTGTTATCCATCAATCAGGTTACCCGCATGATGGCCTCAGCTCGTCGTTTTCTTGATGATGATATGGCCGCGTTTGAGTTTGGCAGAACGCTGGATCTTCAGGGTCATGGCTTATTGGGTTTTGCTTTGCTCAAGCAGAAAGACTTCCGCGACCTTGCCAACATGGTTGTGCAATACCTGCGGGTGTCATTGCCGATACTGGATATGAGGGTGTCATGCAGCGGCGATGAAATTCGCATCGCGTTGCAGGATGTGTGGGATCTCAAGGAGCTGCGCCCTTTCTTCGTGAATATCTACATGGGTAGCATATATTCGCTTACCTCTTTGATTTGTCGCAGGTTTCACTTCGAGTTTGATTTTTCCGTCGATCATGAACATGAAATGTGGCACCGCCTGGCCCCCCACGCAAATTTGTCGTTTTCGTCATCGGGGAATCAGGTGGTGGTGCCGCTTTCAGGTCGCCCGGCAAGGGATGGCAATGATGAGCTGGCATTCTATCTGGCTAGTGCCCGTTCCCGGGATGATGTCAAAGGCGATGAACATATGGAGTTGGTGGCCCGTGTCCGTGAAGAAGTGCTGCGATATCCCGGACGTGAAGGCACTCTGGAGCGTGTGGGTGAGCGGTTGGGTATGAGTGCGAGATCACTACGTCATCACCTGAAAATGGCCGGTGTATCGTTTCATGATATCCGAAACCAGGTGCGCAAAACCTTTGCAACGCGCTATCTCAAAGATACCAACATGCCACTGAACAAGATCGCCGAAGTGCTTGGTTATAGCGATCAAGCGAGTTTTACCAAAGCCTATCGTGGCTGGACCGGTGCAACACCGGGAGATATACGACGAGGTTTTATTCAGACTCAGTCGTGATGGTTAAGGTTGTCTCGCGACTATGCCCAGAAATCGCCATTGAGCGGGTTATTCTCTTGCCGTTGCGGTGTTTCTGATAGCAAAAACGTCTTTTTATTATCAGCTGAATATACGTTTTTGCATGCGCTTCTCTTGCTGAATGCGTAAAGCATCACAGCTGTCTTTTTTAACAAACTCTGCGTCACTCCTAACAATGCACCTGATCGGGGCTTGCGAATAATGACTGCAATGTACCTGTGGGAAGGGAAACGTCTGCCTGTTATTCCTGCCCATGGAGTTGCGGGTGCATTGTCGCAGGCTGGCAGGGAAGCAGTCGCCATGGCTCTGCGATAACAACAAATGAAAATTGAGAATAATCAATACGAGGAGTGAGTCATGACCCCCCGAACGCTGAATATCGGACCGTTCCAGATGCGGTCACTGGCAGCGGCTGCCATGCTCGCCGCCAGTGGCGCAGCACAGGCGGTACCTGTCGAAGCAGACATGTACTTCCAGTGTACTTACCCGTTGATCGGGCAGCAGCCGCTGACCGCCAACATCCAGACTGACATGCCTGAAAGTATTGGTGTAGGTGAGGCCACGGGTGCGTTCACCCTGAGCATTACCGCGACCGCTGAAGGCAATACCTGGCAAGGGCTTAGCCTGGTGGGAGCTACCACCATCGAGGGGTCTGCACAGGCGGATTCTACGGTGAGTGGTAATTCCCTGAACTTGCCTCTGACCATTCCGCTGGGCATTCCTGTTACGGATATTGCGGGCGTTTCGGGCCCGTTTGATCTTGTGGCGACTGGGGATACTCCGTCACTCACCTTTACCGAAAGCAATGTCGGCATGGTAGATATCTTCGTGGAAGAAAATATGTCTCTTGCCATGATCGCGCGCAAGGCGGATGGCACCTATGTTGACTTCGGTTCCGCCTGGCATGATCCAAACAACCCGGAAGTGTTCCTGGTGGATTGTGTAATGGATCAGGCCCGTATGAATGACAACGGCGTGACCAATCTGCTGCACTCGTTTGAAGTCGAGACTGTGGCGGTTGAGCAGAACATCGATGTAGATATGGACGAGCTGGACTTCGGCCAGGTGCAGGGTGGCCTGACTGAAATGCAGACGGTGACCATTTCCAATACGGGTGGCCAGCCACTGGGTATCAATGGTGTTTCCATTGCTGGTACTGACGCCAGTGCCTTTATGCAGACCAACGACTGTACCACTCTGGCACAGGGCGAAAGCTGCACGGTGGATGTCACCTTCATGCCTACCGGCGAAGGGGCTCGCAGCGCCAACCTGGTAATCGAATCTGATGATCCGGATTCCCCAAGCGTGGAAGTTGCCATGAGTGGTCAGAGCGTTCTTGCACCTGAACCGGCGATGACGGTTGACCCTGAATCGGTTTCTTTTGGCTCAGTAACGGTGGGTACCAGCAAAGACAGCTCTGTCACCATCGGCAACGAAGGCACTGCTGCCCTGACCATCACCAACGTCTCTGTTGGCGGTGCTGATAGCAGTGAGTTCATTCAGAGCAATAACTGTGTGAATGTGGCCCCGGATGCAACTTGTACCGTATCTCTGACGTTCACGCCTGCGGGCGAAGGCGCCAGAAGCGCGACGCTGAACATCCAGTCCAATGACACGGCTAGTCCGAATCTGGACATCGCGATGACAGGCACCGGTATCTCCAATTCCCAGCAAGGTGTAGAGATGACCTATGGGCTGTCTGGCAGTACCCACATCAAGAAAGCCTACGGCGATGTGAGCCTGAGCGGCACCATCGATGCGCTTCTGGATCTGGCCAGCGGTGATTTTACTGCGGATCTGGCTCTCGATCCTTCAAGTGGCAGCTTCCGTATCCTCTACGGGTGGAAACTGGTAACGGCCGATGCGGATATCGAGTTCGAACCGGTGGGTGAAACCACAGGTAACATTGGGGCTGGTAATGTTCTGACTGCGGAGACCCAGATGTACATCAAACTGCCAAAAGTGAAGATGAAAATCTTTGGCTGGGCTCTGCCTGTCGGCGGTGGCGATGAGTGTCGTACCTCCGAGCCCGTATCCATCCAGCTGGCCAGCCCGGAAGGGGAATCCTTCGATCCGCTGGGCGCGGGTGGCAACCTGATCGGGACCTACGATCTGCCGGGCCTGGAAAACTGTGGTGGTCTGACTGACCTGCTGAACGTCTTCATGGCGGGTAGCGGTAACACCATCGAGCTGTCCCTGGATCCGCAACTGTAATGTTCTGGCGGTGCTCTGCTTCGGCAGGGCGCCGCTCAGCACTACAGTTGTTTCGGTCTTGCTGTGCCAATCCGGGCACAGCTTCTATCTGATCTTAATGGTTGCCCAAAGCCGGGCGGTTGATGCCGGTTTTGGGCAACCATTAGTGATGGACAAAGCTTATGTCTCTTGAACATGTTGGGCCGGTGGCGACGACGGCGTTGCTGATGCTGTTGTCGGCATCGTCGGCGGCGGCCCCGGTCTCCGCCACGCTGGATTACACCTGTGTTTTTCCCCTCATTGAAGAGCAGCCCCTCAGTGTCGACATCACCTCTGAGATGCCGGGCAGCCTTGCGGTTGGGCAACCCTCAGGAAGCTTTCAGATCAATGGTACCGCGACTGTTTCTGCCGAATCCTGGAATGGTCTGGATTTTGTTGGCAGCGATACGTTGTCCGGACAAGTGGATGCCCATGCCTCTGTCACTGGTAACGGACTGTCGTTACCCCTTGTGATTCCAATGGAGATCGCTGCACAGCCAATGCCTGATGAGCAGGGCGCCTTCTCTATTGTCGCTTCAGGTGTGACACCGTCCCTGACGTTCACGTCCGACAATCAGGGGGCGGTAGAAATACGGGTAGGGAACCTGGTGCTGAACCTCACTCCCCGTGACGATAATGATAATCCGACAGGACTCGGTGATTTTCAGAGTGATTGTGTGCCGGTCACGGGTGAGGAGGCTCTGCTACACACCATCACGGTGTCTGGCGATGACGCAGGTTCTGCTACGTTCGGGGTAACGGGTGATGCTGTTCTGAAAGGAAAGGCGAATTGGCCCTTAGTGGGAGAGCTGACCGTGGAAACTTCGGGTAGTAGTGTTTCGGGGAGCATGGGGCTCGAGACGTCTGCGCTGTCACTGGATATCCCGGGTCTGTTCAAAACGTTCTCTCTGGATGCGCAGGCAACGCTTGAGCCTGTTTCTTCTGTATCGGGAGAGTTGATTGATGGCGAGTTGGTACTGTCTCTCCAGGCACGGATCCGGCTTGCCGATATTCGCCTTAAATTGTTCGGTGTGCCGATCGCCATTTACAACGGTGAGCAATGTGTCAGCTCACAGGCAATGTCGCTATCAGCAGTGACGCCTCCCGGGCAGCATTTTGATGTTACGACCGGGGGGCAGGTGACGGGTGAGTACTCTGTGCCAGCGTTTGAAAATTGCGGGGTCATGACAGGGCTGGTCAATCGGTATCTGGCGGGGGCGGGCAGTAGCTTGTCCCTGCAGCTGGCACCGCTATAACAAAAGGGCGACAGGATGAAACGAACAAACCGTAATCTCATCAGACTCCCGGACATCATGACGGGGTTGGTGGCGACGATATCATTCGGGTTGTTGTCGTTGGCGTCGGCAAGCCATGCCGATGACAGCTTTTATCAACCCCCATCGCCTATTCCTGCCGGCTTGCCAGGGGATATCGTGTCCTCGCGCGAAGCGAAGGCAGGGCCACCCCGTGCCCGTGAACTGGCCCATGCCTGGCAGGTGATGTACTTGTCCTCCGACGGGTTGGGAAACCCGAATGTGGTAACTGGCACGGTACTGGTTCCAAAAGGCCATGACCCGGCGACCTTGCCAGTGATAGGGATGGCGCCGGGTACGGCAGGGCCGGCTTTCCGCTGTGCGCCCTCGCGGATGATCGACAAAGGTGCCTTCTATGAGCAGCCGGCCATCAACGACATGCTCGAGCGAGGCTATGCCGTCGCGGTGACGGACTATGTTGGCTATCACCCTGAACCAGAGACGACTTACATTATCGGGAAGTCCATGGGTGCGGCCTTGCTGGATGTGGTCCGTGCCGCTCAGCGACTGCCAGAAAGTGGATTGTCTTCGTCTTCGGCGGTGATGTTGCGGGGGTATTCCCAAGGTGGTGGGGCGACACTCTGGGCGGGTGAAATGCATTCTGCCTATGCCCCCGAATTGGACTTGCGAGGCCTGGCCGCCGGAGGCGTACCCGCAAACCTGGCCCAGGTGGCGCTGCCTTTGAATGGGCAAGCGGGTTTCGGGGTGTTGTTGTATGCGTTACTGGGGCAAGACAACCTGTACCCGGAACTGTCTTTGACTCCGTACCTGAATGCTCAGGGGCAACAGGCCGTTACGGAGATGGTCAGCGACATGTGTGTACTGGAATTACTGCAGGATTTTCAGGGCGTTTCCCTGGCCGATGTGACCGACGTCAACCCGTTAACCGGGCCGCGCTTGCAACGCATTGCCGAGAATGAGCTGGGCAAGGGCACGCAGTCGGTGCCTGTGTACCAGTATCATGAGGAGCAGGATGGTTTGGTCGCGTTTTCCCAGGCGCGTGATCTTAAAAACCTGTATTGCAGCAAGGGGGTAAACGTTCAGTGGCAACCGGTGGATACGCAAGGCAGCAGCGGAGTCGTGCGGCACATCAATCTGGCCTACCGGGGAAACAGCGGGGTCAATCTGTTCATCGATGAGGTGCTACAGGGACAGACGCCGTTATCCAATTGCGACGGGGGTTGAGGCGGNGNGNNNGNGGGGGCTGCGAAATCATGGCCAGCCAGTATAATGGCGGCCTGTTTTCGCAACCGGAGCCNCGTTCCATGGACGCCCAACACCACCTTGATGCCACTGGTCTGCTGTGTCCGGAACCGGTCATGATGCTCCACAACAAGGTTCGCGACATGGCCCCGGGCGAACTCCTGGAAGTCCGCGCCACAGACCCNTCCACCGAGCGAGATATCCCCAAGTTCTGCCAATTCCTCGGTCACACCCTGGAGAAACAGCAGGTTGAGGGNGAGGTGTATTGGTATTGGATCAGGAAGAAGCAGTGAACAGTTAACAGTGAATAGTTAACAGCGATGCGCGGTTAGCGCATTCAGGCTTTTTAACGTACGAGGCCGCGCCCAAGANTTGGGCGCGGCCTCGTTGCTTACAAATCAAGCAAACGTTGCTCGCNCAACNGTTCACTACCCTTACCGCTCTGTCGCCAACATCGCCACCGCAGCCAGCGCTTCCGGGTCCCGTTCTTTGAGTTTGTTGGCGATACCGTGCTGGAAGAAGTAGCGGAAGTGGTCTTTCTCCTGNGCAGAGGTGAGACATTGGGCGCCGGGGAGCACCGGGGTCTGTACCGGGTCGTTTTCTTCCGCAACCATGGCCGACAGGGTGCCATCCGCGTGCAGGCGCCAGCTGACCACTTCCATCAGGCTGATGGTGTGGAACTCATCGGCTGAGAATACGGCGTGNGTGCCGATGGTGTCCGGGATTTCCTGAACAGAGTGCTGCCCGGGTTGGGGTTTGCCAAAGAAGCGAACGGCGGCATCCAGCTCTTGCACTTTATGTTCCGGGGCATCCACGAACAGGTAGTCACTGCCTGGCAGGCGGTATCCTTCCCAGCGACCGTTTAACGGGTCGGCCAATGCCATTGCGGTAACGGGGCTTTTCAGCCAGGGGACCATGGCAACNGTNTCGCCATTGGCCAATCGGGCCCAGGCCAGAATCTTCAGCGAGAACAGGGTGTCAGGATGGCTGTCATTGGCGTANAGCAACTCAATGCCATCGTATTCCGGTGACAGGCGAAGTATAGGGGGCTGGGCCGCTTTGCGACGTGGAGAGAAAGGAACAACGTTGCTGTTCCCGCCAGGGTGTTGCCGGTGAGCCGAAGTCATGGGCACCTCCCGGTACGTGTCCTAGAGGGTCGCCAATGTTGTTACACCCGGCAGGGTGCTGGCACGATCACATGCCATGGCGACCGTTGGTTCACGTTAGCCTGTCAGACGCAGGCATGCAAGTTGTCGCGCAAGCGTCATGAGCGGTGGCGCGAATGCCGGACAGATGGCACCCGCAGGAGGTGGGCGACGCGATGGTCTGTGGGACCATCGCGTCAACGGAGCAAGAAACTCAGGCGCTGACGAGAGCCAGTGCGCCACTGGCGATCGGTAGCGCCATGGCAAGACGCCANGCTAACCGCTGCTGATAGGGCAACAAAAACACCAGAGGCAAACCGGCAAAGGCAAACAGACCGATGGCCATGAACAGCGCCAGACCGGTTGGCCACACCTGCAGTACNCAGACCAGCGACACCGCCAGACAGGCCCAGCCGCTCCAACGGGCCAGCCGGGCTCGCGGCTCTGGCAGTTTGCGATCCAGAATCTGCGGCTGATGACGCTTCATTGCCAATGCCAACAGGGTCATACCGCTGAACGCCAGGCAGACAGCAAATAGCAGGATCATGNGTTTTCTCCCGCAGGCGCGGTTGTGGAAGGCGNGGTACGTTTAGCCGGTTTTTTTCGCGGTGCACGCTTGGCGGGGGCTGGCTTACGTATCAGTCGCCAAAAGGTGTAGCCACCCGCGCCAGCAAAGGCCAGACANACCAGATCGACACTGGCCAGGGCAGGGTGCTGCCACGCCACGGCAGTGAATAGATGGGAATNCGTCGTCAACACATTGATCANCGGCACGGCCAGCCACAATACGGTGCCGAGGGCGACCTGTTCCTGCCAACCGCTCCGGTTGGGGCGTAGCAGGGCATGGATCAGTGCGGCAAGCCATACCAGAAAGAACACCTGTATTTCCTGATCGCCCCGGTTTTCCAGCGTCACAGGCAGCAAACGGTTGCCNATGAAATAGGCGGCAATCGCGATCATCAAGCCAGAGATGGCCGCCATNTTGAGACCGTTCACCAGCTTCAGGGAAGAGCCCGGAACCTGGTCGCGTTTTAGTTGCTGTGTGCGCTTGTTGACCCACAGCAACATGCCAGTGATGGCCATGGCGGAGCCGGCAATGCCGAACAGGAAAAACAGCCAGCGTGTCAGNGGGTCCGCGAAGCGAGCCATGTGCAGGCTGGTGAAGACATTATAGATTCGCCAACTGGGNGCAACGGGATCTTCAGAGGGTAGCAGGGTCTNCTGCAGTTCCCCGTTTACGCCGTTATANACCTGCACCGGATCGCCCCCACGTTGACGCGCGGTAATGGCAGGGTCCCNGTCTACACGCAAGCNGATGACGGCATTATCGCGGTTCGGATTGGTGACGCCGATGCGTGTCACCGGTTTACCGAAATGGGCTTCGGTTTGTGCAATCAGGGGTTTGATGTCGACCATCTCGGCGGGGTTGCCGGGGCGCTGGGCCTCTTCTCCACCACGGGAAAAGACCTCGGAGAAAAAGTCACGCCGGTTTTCCGGATAGGCGGCATCAATTCCCCAGGGCATCAGCATGGTCATGAACAGTAGCAGGCCCGAATAAGTGATCATGAAATGGNAGGGCAAGGNCAGTACGGCCGTGGCATTGTGGGCATCCAGCCACGATCGTTGTCCCTTGCCGGGCCGGAAGGTAAAGAAATCCTTGAAGATCTTCTTGTGGGTAATCACCCCGCTGATGATCGCAATCAGCATGAACATGGTCGCCAGACACACGACCCAGCGGCCGACTTCCCGGGGTACCCCGTGCAGCTGGTAATGGAAGCGATAGAGGAAGTTGCCACCGGCGGTGTCACGCGGTTCGACCACCTGCCCGCTGTCGGCATCCATGGATACGCTTTCACCGCGATNACGGCCGCCCCCTTGTTGTTGNCGCTGCTGCAGCGGTTGCCAGCGTAGCTCGGCGACGGTGTGCCGGGCGGAGGGCAGGCTGATATCCCAGGAACGGGCGTCGCTGGCCTTGTCGTTGAGCACCGCCACNGCCATGTCCAGTGTGTTGGGGGTNAGGGTGGANTCNTGGGTTTCCGGCTCCATCCACAGGGTNATTTCTTNACGGAAGTAGGCACTGGTACCGGTAATAAAAATCGCGACCAGCAGCCAGCCCAGNAACAGTCCGACCCAGGTGTGTAGCCAGGCCATGGATTGGCGGAAGGANCCGTTCATGANGGGCTCCCGATCAGATACANGGCGNCAAACACCAGGCTNACTAGTGCAATGCCACCCCAGGCCCGCCAGGCGCTGCGAACAGAAAAAGCCCAGATGGCAGCNCAGGCNCATAGCAGGAATGCCACCAGAATGCCGGTAATGACGGCTTCGTTACGGGGCATGGGCAAAATCACGGCCAGGGCCATGGCGCACAATGCGCTCAGGGCATAGCCTCCCAGCGCCGCGGCGAGTGTCCGGGACGTTATCGAGNGTGGAGTCATAAAGCGATACTGCGGCAAGTCAACGAAAAATGAGAATCGTTATTATCCGCGAAAACGTGCAAACAAAATGCACATTTGCTNGAGGCAAGCGTAAAGAATGTCAGCGTGATCAGGCCGCCTGGGCAGACTTGGCGTCAGCTGTNGCGTGAACAAGGGGTTGTTTCATCCGCCAGCGCAGGCGCAAGCCAAGAAGAACCGCNGCCACNGTGAGTCCGGCCACCAGTCCGATCCAGAAGCCGGCAGGCCCCATGGCCGGTACCAGCCAATCNGTCAGCCCCAGGCTGTAGCCCAGCGGCAAGCCAACGCCCCAGTAGGCAAACAGGGTCATCAGCATGGGCTTGCCNGTGTCTTCAAANCCGCGCAGGCAACCGTTGGCACANACCTGCAAGGCATCGGAAATCTGATACAAGGCNGCNAACAAGAGCAGGTAGGAGGCGAGTGCAATCACCTCCGGGTTNCTGGTATAGATATGCGGNATCCAGTGGCGAGCAANNACCAGNGCNAGNGCGGCNACGACACCGACAATGACGCTGATCATTAACGCGATCTGCACGGCANTGCTNAGGCTCGCGGTATCTGCACGGCCCCGGGCGTGGCCCACGCGTACTGTGGCCGCCAGCGCAAAGCTGAGCGGCACCATGAAGATCAGGGAGGTGAAATTCAGCGCAATCTGATGGCTGGCGACGGTTTGCGCCCCCAGGCTGCCGATCAACAGCGCAATCACGGCAAAGATGCTGACCTCAAAGAAAATCGACAGGCCCACAGGCAGGCCCAGACGCAGCATGTAGCCCAGACTCGGCATTTCAAAGTGGCGCCGGCGCAGGTTCAGCGGCGCACTCCGGTAAACCGGGTGGCGATGAGTGTAGACCAACATCATCAACGCCATGCACCACATCACCAGCGAAGTGGCCCAACCGCAGCCGACGCCGCCCATGGCCGGGAATCCCAGCTTGCCGTAGATCAGGACGTAGTTGCTGGGGATGTTGATCAGCAAGCCGATCACGCTGAACACTAACACCGGACGGGTGTGATTCATGGCTTCGGTGTAGCTACGCAAGGCCAGCATGATCGCCGCCCCCGGCATGCCCCAGCTCAATGCATCCAGATAGCCGCTGACCATGGGGCGGATGGCAGGATCCACGTCCATCCAGACCATGACCGGCGCCACGCTGCGCAGGATCAGCGCGCATAGCACACCCAGGCCAAGGGCAAGCCAGAGGCCCTGCTGGGCCAGCGGGTTGATACGGTGGTAAGCTTCGCCGCCCAGATGCCGTGACAGAATCGGGGTGGCGCTCATCAGCACGCCGGTCATGAACAGGAACAGGGGCACCCAGATACTGGCGCCCACGGCAACGGCGGCAAGGTCATTGGCGCTGACGCGGCCTGCCATCATGGTGTCAACAAAGCCGTTAGCGGTCTGTGCCAGCTGGCCGCCGAGAATTGGCAGGGCGAGCGTGAGCTGGGCGGCAAATTCCTGACGGCGGGAAGACATAGGCGTGACAAATCGTATGAGTGAGACACAGGGTCGGAGCAAGGCGGCTACCATACCGCAAAGCACAACAAAGGTGCACCGTAGTGCTGACCTTGAGGCCCTTTTTCGCGCGACTTTTTTCCACGACTACGCCACGGTGCTGGTAGGGGGCGCGCAGGAGCCGGTGTACCTGCCCGGCAGCCCGCACCGAATCTGCTACACACAGGATTACTTTCGCAGTGCCTTGCATGAGATTGCCCACTGGTGTGTCGCCGGGGACGCCCGTCGCCAGCTCGAAGATTATGGCTATTGGTATGCGCCGGATGGCCGCAATGCCGAGCAGCAGGCACAGTTCGCCAGCGTGGAAGTGCTCCCCCAGGCCTTCGAGGCGTTATTCTGCGCCGCGTGCGGTCACGATTTTCGGGTGTCACTGGATAACCTGAATGGGGATGGCGGGGATGAGCGGGTCTTCGCCGAACAGGTCTGGGCTCGGGTAGAGGCTCTGCTCAAGCAGGGCGTGCCAGAGCGTGTCGAACGTTGGTGCGATGCGTTGGCGGGCTTCTACGACCGCCAAGACCTTCCCCTGTCAGATGCCCTGCGACAAACCTTCCTGCTACCGTTATAGGAGCGGGGGATCCACCGAGATTGGCGCGATTTCGCGGTGGAACCACCGCTCCCACAAAACCTGGGATGCCCTCATTGTGGGAGCTTGCGTGCAAGCGAATGGTCAACCTATCGTCTGCAGGCAGACTCCCACAAAAAGATTTGTCCCTGGACTACACCTGGGGTTTGGCTTCTGATTTTCCTCGCAGCTCATAGCTCGCTGCTCGTAGCTAAAAAAAGGCCGCGCCCTATGGGCGCGGCCTTTTTTGTGAGGATCATGGATCCAGCTTTGCGCTCTTAACGCAGCATATGCAGGAAGTGCATGTGCTTCTCGTACTGGTCCAGAACGTCGGCGATCACCTGGTCCTTGGTGTAGCCCATCAGGTCGTAATCCTGACCCCCTTCTTCCAGGAACACTTCCGCGCGGTAGTAGGTGTCCTTGTCCGCATGTTTCCTGGAATGGTCCAGCTGACGGATGGTCAGTGACGGGCGGGTATAGCCGCGTACCCGGACACCGTAAATGAAATCTATCTCGCCGCTGTGGCTGACTTCCAGATAGGCGCGGTCGTCTTCATGGCGGATATCCACTTTCAGACCGTAGGTTTCCAGTTCGGCCGCCACAGTTTCCAGTGCCGGCTTTACGGTGGTTTCCAGAAACTCCAGTACCCTGGCCCGGATCGGGAAGTTGACCATGTTCTTGAGTCGGCTCTTCCATCCGCCTGCCGGGCGTTGATGGCCCACGTTCAACTCGGGAGGGGGCGCGACTGACGCCTGCAGACTGCGCAGACGGATGTTTTCCACCTTCAGGGAGCGCAGCAAGCCATAGGCGGCAATCAGCAGCACCAGGGAGAATGGCAGGGCAGCGGCAATAGTTGCCGACTGCAGCGCGCCCAGTCCGCCGGCGAGCATCAGGGCAATGGCGACAATGCCTTCAGAGCTCGCCCAGAACACGCGTTGCCATACCGGGGTGTCGTCATGGCCACCGGACGCCAGCATATCCACCACCATGGAGCCGGAGTCGGAGGAGGTGACGAAGAACACGATCACCATCAGCGTGGCGACGCCTGAAATAAACCCAGAGAAGGGGAATTGTTCCAGGAAGTGGAACAACGCCACCGACATGTTTTCGTTCACCAGGCCGCCCAGCTCGGCAAAGGTATTGCTCATGATCATGTTGATGGCGGAGTCGCCGAANACGGTCATCCAGAACAGGGTGAACCCGGCAGGCACGAACATGACGCCCATGGCGAATTCACGAATGGTACGGCCACGGGAAATACGGGCAATAAACAGACCCACAAAGGGCGACCAGGCGATCCACCAGCCCCAGTAGAAAATGGTCCAGCCGCCGACCCATGCCTGCGGGCCNCCGTCTTCCTTGGGTTGGTAGGCATACAGGTTGAACGTCATGCTGACCAGTTCAGACAGGTAGGCGCCCACGTTCTGCATGTAGGTTTTCATCAGGAAGACGGTAGGNCCGAGGATCAGCACGAAGGCCAGTAGCAGAAAGGCGAGGCCCAGATTGAGTTCAGACAGGCGCCGAATCCCTGCGTCCAGCCCGGTGACCACGGAAATCGTGGCCAGGCCGGTGATGCCGATGATCAGGAATACCTGCACGGTGTCGCTGACCGGCAGATCAAACAGATAATTCAGCCCGGCGTTGACCTGCTGAACGCCAAAGCCCAGTGANGTGGCGACGCCCAGNACNGTGCCNACGACGGCGAAGATGTCNACCGCATGCCCNATGGGCCCATAGATCTTTTTGCCAATAATGGGGTAGAGCGCAGAGCGCAATGTGAGGGGCAGNCCGCGGCGGAAACTGAAGTAGGCGAGAATCAAGCCGACGATGGCGTAGATCGACCAGGCATGCAGACCCCAATGGAAGAACGTGACCCGCATGGCCTCTTTCGCGGCGGCAATNCTGTTGGGCTCAGCCATGGGCGGGCTGGTGAAATGCATGATGGGTTCGGCGACACCAAAGAACATCAGGCCGATGCCCATGCCTGCGGAGAACAGCATGGCAAACCAGGAGCTGTAGCTGTAGTCCGGCTCTGAATGGTCAGGCCCGAGCTTGATTTCACCGTAGCGGCTGATGCCCAGGAACGCGACCAGAGAAATAATGATGGCCACGGTAAGAACGTAAAACCAGCTGGCTTCTTCAAGCACGGCGAGTTTCAGGTTGTTGAAAAAATTGCCTGCGGTTTCAGGGGCAATNACNGAGAAAAGTACCAGACCCATGATGATGATCAGTGAGCCGTAGAAGACAGGGGGATTGATCTTGGTCTGGATGCCCGAGGTGGGTGTGCTCTCCTGCTCGGNAGAATCNGACATAGGAAGCTCCTTGTGCAGTTGGCAATCGGGAACCCTTCTATCTCAATCGAACGNTGCGTCCTTCAGGATAGTGACACAATGCAAGGGTGCGGCCGGNCATGGCAGAAACCGGTAATCACACCGCAGAGCACAATAACAATTGCAGTCAGTGGTTCCCTTGTGCCATCACCTTAACATAGGGGTGGCCCCTGTGTTGAGGCGGTGGNTTGATGTGGTTCTCGGNAGNACGCCAGNGGCGGGTTTACAACCGGCCGCTGCGTTTGAGCATCAGATACAG
Source organism: Alcanivoracaceae bacterium (assembly GCA_002706085.1). GTDB lineage: Bacteria > Pseudomonadota > Gammaproteobacteria > Pseudomonadales > Alcanivoracaceae > Alcanivorax. The sequence goes on from PAJO01000011.1 coordinate 20,607, forward strand.
CTGGTTGAGCTGGGTNGGCATCTGCTGTGGGGTTGTNGCCGTCACCAGCGCNCCGGCGTGACGCAGGCGGGTGTGCAGCTGCTGGCGGGCCTGCTGCTCCTGGGCATCCGCNCANACCTGCAGGGCTTCGTCAAAGTCGCCGGGGCGGCGACGCGACAGAGCTTGCTGTTCCGGCAACAGCATGTCGGCGACCAGTACCAGATGATGCCGTCGTAACAGGCTGACGGCGGTCATCAGGTCATCGCGGTCTTCCTGTTGCAGGCGGGTAATCAGTACCACCAGGGCCCTGCGCCGGGTGTGNCGCACCAGTTGGCGGGCCGCCAGACTGAAATCACTGGCATGGTGACTGGGGTGCAGGTCATACAGCCCATTGAGCAAATGNTTGATCCCTTGCTGACCCTGAACNGGTGGTAGCCAGCGNGGCTGGTCGCCGGAGAACAGCATGGCGCCGGCCTTGTCCTTTTGCTTGAGGGCGCTGAAGGCAAGCAGCAGGGCGGCGTTAAGGGCATGGTCGAAGCCGGTCAATTCACCCACCGGCATGGCCAGNCGTCGGCCACCGTCGAGCATCAACAATACCTGCTGATTCTGTTCGTCCTGATATTCGCGGCTGATCAGGCTGCGGCGCCGGGCGGTCGCTTTCCAGTCGATCTGNCGCAGGCTGTCGCCGGGGTGATACTCGCGNAGCTGGTGAAACTCCATNCCTTCCCCNCGGCGGGGCTTGAGCCGNGTGCCGGTGAGCAGAAAGGCATGGCTGGCATCCAGCGTGCCCTGGCCNAGGCGCGAGAAGTCCGGGTAAACCGGCACNGTGNANGCCGCNGGAGACACCTTGCGGCCTCGCCANAGGCCAAGGGCGCTGGGCACCCAGAATTCCAGNTCNCCGAATTCCGCGGGGCCGCGTCGAGCGGGTCGGTAGCTGTAGCTCAGCTCGGTAATTTCTTCCTCGNCCGGCGAGATCAGGCAGGGCAGGCCGGTGTCCGGGTCGTCGCCGGGGTGATGATCCGCCAGCAGGGTGCCGNGTCGCAGGGAGNCGCTTGTCAGGCGAACCCGGACGGTGTGAGGTTGTTGCACCGACAGCGCGCTGGGCAGACGGCGCTCGGCCAGGGGGGCGGGCATGCGCCGCAGTCGCCAGCNATCCAGTCCTGCCACAATCAGCACCACGGCACCCAACGCCCACCACAGTGCCCGCAGCGTTTGTGCGTCGAACAACAGCAGTGGCAAGGCCAGAGCCGCCCAAATGGCGATCATGGCCAGCAGCCGACGATCGGGTTTCATTGGCGTGGCGCTTCCACCTGGTCGAGCAGGCGCGACAGTACGGATTCGGGGGTCTGGCCTTCGATTTCGGCATCGGCACTGAGTTGAATGCGGTGACGCAGTACCGGGCGGGCGACTTGCTGGATGTCGTCCGGGGTCACAAAGTCTCGGCCTTCAAACAGGGCGTGCACCCGGGCGGCCCGGGCCACCGCGATACTGGCCCGGGGGCTGGCGCCGTGGCTCAGNCCGGCAAAATCGCGGGTGGTGCGGACAATCCGCAGCGCGTAATCGAGAACCTGCTCATCAATCAGGATGCCGTCACTGAGCTGGCGCATGGCCAGAAGGCCGGGGCCATCGGTGACCGGGGACAGGGAGTCCACATCGAGGCTGGCGCGAATGGTGCCGTCGAGCACCATGTTCACCAGGCGAGTCTCGTCGTGGTGGGCAGGGTAATCAATCATGACCTTNAACAGAAACCGGTCCAGTTCCGCTTCTGGCAGTGGGTAGGTCCCTTCCTGGTCCAGCGGGTTCTGNGTGGCCAGTACCATATAGGGTTCCTGCAGGCTGAAGGCCTTGCCTTCAATAGTNATCTGCCGCTCCTGCATCACCTCCAGCAATGCCGCCTGNGTCTTGGCCGGGGCGCGGTTGATCTCGTCGGCCAGCAATAACTGGGTNAAGGCCGGNCCGCGACGGATGCGAAATTGCTCGGTCTTCTGGTCATACATGGCATGGCCGGTGACATCGGTGGGCATCAGGTCCGGGGTGAACTGAATGCGGTTGAAGTCCAGTTCCAGCACCTTGGCCAGGCTGCGTACCAGCAGGGTNTTGCCGAGCCCCGGCACGCCCTCGATCAGGACATGGCCACCGCCGATCAGGGCAATCAGCACTTCGCGGACCACTTGCTGCTGNCCAATCAGCACCTGATTGAGGCGCTGTTCAATGCCTTGCGCAAGCTGGGTGGCATCGGCAAGCGTGGAAGGGGATGTCATGACAAGCTCCTTATTGTCTGGAGTAGCTGTACGGTTTGCAGCAGGTGTTCGCGGCTTTCCGGCTCGCCATACAAGGCGAGGCGTATCTGTTCTGCTCGGGTGTCCAGCCGCCGGCCGGCCAGNGCAAANGCGGTNTCCGGGTCTGGATGCAAGCGGTTGAGCACGNTGCCGGCCTGCTTGCGCAGGTCTCGCAGCAACGCGGCGTGTTGTCGGGTGCGCCACTGGAAGTAGCCGCTGGCATGCAGGTGCTGCAGATAATCGTGATGGTCACCGTCGTTGGCGGGATGCAGGGGGCCTTGACGGGGAATCCGGTACCACAGCCACAGTCCCANCAGGATTGCCAGGGCACTGATCAGCTCGGGGGCGCGGCGCCACAGCCACTGCACCAGGGGTGGCATTTCTACTGAACGNACAAACCAGACCGGGCTATCCCCGGTGAGCCAGCCAAGCAACCAGGCGTGGTCGAAATAGAGCAAGTGATCGTTGTCCCACAGGCTNAAATCGGAAAGCACCGTGATCTGGCCGTCGCCAAGGGAAAGCTGAATCAACTGGCTGCCATGCTCGTTATCCGCCCAGCCGGTCACTTCCGTGGGCCACTGGCGGTGCGGGGCNATATCGTCTTCCTCATCCCAGCTGTCATGCCAGAGAACATGGTCGCTATAGAGTTGGATGTAGCGGTCGCGTTCACTGCCTTCACCGTGCAATAGCAGGGGTTCGGGTTGTTCCGGGGCATCACAAAACAGAGAGACACAGCTTTCACGCAGGTCGTCGTTATCGCTGTCCATGCAGTAGCGTAGNGGATCGCCGGCAAANAGCGGCATGGTGGCCAAAACGGCAATCAGGGGGTCTTCTTCCAGTTCCTGAAATTCATCCTCGTCTTCGAGGCGCCAGACGGTGATGCCCAATGGGTACAACAGAGGATCATTGTCTTGCCATTGCTGCTCGCTGGCGCTGGCCTCATNGCGGTTTTCCGGCAGGGGGCGCGCTGCGACGATCAGCTCACCGCCGGTTTCGACCCACTCCAGTAACTGGCTGACCTGGCTGTCGGTCATCAGGCCGCGGCGCTTGTCAAACACCAGCACCCGGGTGTTGTCGGGCAGGGGAAAAAGGGCGGCGGCGCTGAGGATGCGTTCGCTGGGNTGCTGGCGCTGCTGTANCCAGGCTTGTGCGGCATGATAGGGGTTGCGCAGAACCGTGCTGTCCAGTGGCATGCGGTGCACCGCGGTCACCGGTTCGGTGAGGGCGTAATACCCGCCCACCATGGCGGCGATGACGCTCGCAATGACGACCGGTAGCCACTTACCCATGNGCGGTCTCCGCTTGACCCAGCGATTGCCAACGGCTCAGCAATGCCTTGACCTCGGCGGCCTGCACCGGACGGTGGGCCCAGGCAGTGCGCACCCAGGCATTGATCAGGTCGCCAAGAAACTGAAGTGCCGGAGTGCTGCCGTGATGCTGGCGCAGGGTCCGCAGGCAGTGCTGTTCGGTACTGCCCGCCGCCAGGGGGACCGGGTAGCGCTGCAGCANGGTGGCGAGGCTGGCGCGAAGCAGCAGCGAGAGTGCGCCGCGAATATCNTCTGCTTGCAGGCAAGCATTCACCGCACTGGCGATATCGTCAGGCAGGCTCTGGCGACGGATATCCAGCCCCGCCACATGCGTGGGGATCGCGTTCTGCGGCTGGCGACCCGGAAGCCGGAAGCCCATCTGATTGACCACCTTCAATAGCAGCCAGACCACGACGCCNGNAAAGACTGCCCACACNATGCCCCATAACAAGCCGGACGGAATACTGAACGGCTTGTCGGNGCTGNCCCGTGATTCGCTGTTGGTCAGCCATTCGAACAGCTTTTTCCAGAGNGTTTCCCAGANNCTGCTGTCTTCGCTGTCTTCGTCCTGATNCTTCCATTCCCGGTAAGTGAAGGTGTCGAAGGGCATGTAATCTTCGCCGGCGAGCAGTTCGATGNCCTGCTGCTGCTCATCCTTGGTGTCAGCGGGCAGTGTTGCCTGTGCCTGTGCCTGTGCCGGTGGCGTCGGCANCAGCAGGGCGCCGACCAGCAGGGCGANGGCGGCGCTGGTGCCGGCCCGCGCCTTGCCGATGCGGGTCAGGCCCAGCTGCAGGTCCCAGCCTTCAAGCCAGGTGCGTTTGTTCAGGTAAAGCGAAAAGCCGCAGGCCACATACAATGGCTCGGTGATGCACATGGCCAGATACAAACAGACCGAAGCCATCAGGCTTTGCAGATNACTTTCCTCGAAGAACCAGTCGCTCAGCTCCAGATTCAACTGCCAGGGCACCAGCATGTACACCAGCGCCATGAGTGCAAACGACATGAACTGTTCCAGGTGAATCATGACCACCGTCATCAACCAGGAACGGTTGGAGGGCGCNCGGTGCAGTACCTGCAAGCGTTGGTTCAGTTGCTGGCCGCGGGCTCCTTCCAATTGCCACACCGGGGTATTGAAACTGCGTGACGGGCTGAAGCGGCGCCAGGTGAGCTGGGCAAACAGGCCCGGCAGGGCATAGCGCGGCCAGCGGCGAAACAGTTGCCNAAGGCTNAGCTCTTCAGCAAACAGGGCATGGCTGTACCAGGCNAGCAANGGCCGTTCCCACAGGGGTTTTAGCCACCAGAACAGCAGCAACGGCCACCAGGCTTCCTGCNACGTGGCAAGCCATAGCAGCAGGCCGTAGGGAATCAGGGTGAAGGCCAGCCAGGTGCGTATCACCGGCCAGGCCCAGCGACGGAACAGGCGGGTGCCGAGATCCACTGCCTGCCAGGGGCTGCGTGGTGCGAGCCGGGCGCTAGCGTTTTCGAGATCCATCCCGTCCCCCGAAAATCAGATAAAGATACAGCAGCCCCCAGCACGCGGCCCCAACCGCGTACTTCACCATCGGCTCGAACTCCCGTGGTGACCAGAATGCTTCAATAAAGGCGGCCAGCAGTAGCAGGGTAAAGACCCCGTACATGGTCGGTAAGGCATCACGGGCGGCCAGTCGCAGGGCATCCAGCCGGGTATAGGCGCCGGGTGCAATGATGGCCCAACCCAGCCTCAGTCCGGCGCCGCCAGCCAGCACAATGGCGGTCAGTTCCGGCGCGCCATGGGCAATCACAAAGGTGAAGAAAGGCTGGTCGCCCCCGACATTAATCAGGTGTGCGGCAATGGCGCCAAAAAAGCTGCCGTTGAACAGCATTACCACAATGGCGCCAACACCGAGCAGCAGGCCTCCGGCAAAGGTGCGGAAGGCGATACCGATATTGTTCTTGATGTAGAAGCCGAACATCACCACATCGTCTTCGCCGGTGCGGCCTTCATGGACGTTTACGTCACTGCCTTCCGGCTGGTACATCATCTCGATGTCTGCCAGGGAGCTTTCGTCCAGCACGGTGTAGACCATGTCCGGTTGTTGCTGCACCAGCCACCAGGCAAGGGCAATAGACAGGACAAAGCTGAGCGCGCTGATCAGGTGCCACTGCCATTGCCGGCGAACGGCCTGGGGGAAGCCATGGGCGAAGAACTGGCCAATGCGTTCTGCCAGCGGCGGGTTGTAACGATACAGCTGACGGTGGGCGCGCAGCACCAGGTTATTCAAATACTGTTGCAGCTCCAGGCTGTAGCTGCGTTCACGAGCGAGGGCCAGTTGATGGCAGAGTTGGCGGTAGTCGCCCACAAAGTGATCCAGCGGTAACGCCTTGCGGCGGCTGACGCGCACCGCTTCCAGCTGGGTGAGCTGTTGTTCCAGTGATTCCCAGCCCGGCCGATATTGTTGTTCGAAGCGGATTTGTTTCACCGCGCTCCCTCCATCAGAAAGCGGGTCACGGCCTGCAGTTTCTTCAACGCCAGCGGTGGGCTCAATTCCGGATAGGCAAGCTGCGCCAGTTCCTGCTGGCGTGCTTCGGAAAACTGCTCATGGCGTTCCTGAAAGGCCAGCAAAGCCAGTTGGTCGTCCCGATTGAGTGACCAGTCTGGTGCTTCGTTATGGCCTTGGTCGTTCTTGCTGGACGTGGCGTGGTTTTCCACATGAATGACCAGGGTGTTGGCCGCCATATCGCCAAGACGTTGAAAGCGCGGGCTGATCAGCGTGCTGACAAAACCGAGCAGGTAAAACAATGGAAAGGCATCGGCGGTACGCAGCAGGTTGCGGATCAGGCTGCCGTTAAAGCTCAACGGGCTGCCATTGCTGTGCACCACGGCGATTCCCATCCACTTCTTGCCGGGTGTCTGGCCATGACGAAGGGCTTCAAACAGAGTCGGGTAAAACCATTCCAGCAGGAACAGGGTGATCAGCATCAGCCCGGTACCCGCTTTGCCTGCCAGGCTCAATAACAAGGCGACAATGGCAAAGATCAGCAACCGCAATAGCAGATCAATGCCGTAAGCCATGGCACGGGTGACGGGCCCGGCTAATGACAAGGTCAGCAGCGCCCCTTCCGGCGTTTCAATTTCCAGCCGGTCGTCAATCCGCATGCGGTTCCTGCGGTTGGGCGGCTTTTTGCTGGCCAACGCGAATCTGCATGGCTGCCAGCACAAACAGCATCACCGTGAGGGTGGTCTTGGCGATGGCGAGGGTGCGCACCGGCGGCGGATCGAGTAGCTGTACCGCGTAACCACAAAAATAGAACAACAGGACAAAGCACAGCCAGGTGGCCTGACGTTTGTTGCCATCTATCACTGCCTGCAGCATCACGATCAAGGGGGTATAAAGCAGCGCCGCGATGATCAGGGTAGAGACCAAATGGGTGTCCGGCGGCGCCAGGCTGAACAAACCGGTGATTCCCACCAGCAGTAACAGCGCATAGGTGATGCGCAGAAGAAGCAGAATCATTAACGGGCCTTCAATTGTTTTGCCAGTTCGCCCAGACGTTTGCCCAGGGTTCTGGCCACGGAAATTTCATGATCGGTCAGGGTCGGATCGCTGTGGGTTCCGGAAACATGGGTCGGGCCGTAGGGGGTGCCCCCCGTGGTGGTCTCGACCAGGGCGGTTTCCGAGTAGGGCACCCCGGTAATGACCATGCCGTGGTGGAGCAGGGGCGTCATCATCGAGAGCAGGGTGCTTTCCTGTCCACCGTGCAGACTGCTGGTGGCGCTGAATACGCCAGCGGGTTTGCCGATCAGCGCGCCTTTCATCCACAGTTCACTGGTCTGGTCGATGAAATATTTCATCGGCGCGGCCATATTGCCAAAACGGGTGGGGGAGCCAAGCGCGAGCCCGGCACAGCCGCTCAGGTCGTCCAGGGTGCAATAGGGGGCGCCGCTCTCCGGCACCGGGGCGGCGGTGCTTTCATGGTCGGCGCTGATGGCGGGTACAGTGCGCAGACGCGCTTCCAGCCCTGTTCCCTCGATGCCACGAGCGACTTGCCTGGCCAGGTTGGCCACGCTGCCGTTGCGGCTGTAGTAAAGCACCAGTACATAATCCGTCATGCCATCGGCCTTGTTGTTATGATTTCAGCAGGTCCAGCACATTTTCCGGCGGCCGTCCCAGTACCGCCTTGTTGCCCTTTACGACGATAGGGCGCTCGATCAGCTTGGGGTATTGAACCATGGCGGCAATGACATCGTCATCGCTGCTGTCTTTGCTCAGCCCCGCGCTTTTGTAATCGGCTTCCTTGTTGCGTACCAGATCGTGGGCTCGGTCCAGCCCCAATTGTTCGACCAGTGTTGTCAGGGTGCTCGCATCCGGGGTGTCGTCCAGATACTTTACTATGGTGGGCGCAACGCCGTTGTCTTCCAGCAGGGCCAGGGTCTGGCGAGACTTGGAACAGCGCGGGTTATGATAAATCGTGTAATCCGTCATGGCTTTGCATATTCAGTGAATTCGCCGGTCATTGTAAGCTGCCGGCCACCCGTGGCAAGGAGAAGGACGCCATTTCTATGCCGGAACCGATGGAAAAGGATGATGAGCTGATCCCGGTGCGGGCACGTTATGATTCCATTCGTGCCTTTGCCGGATTATTGGTGCGTCAGTTCAATGAGGACGGCTGCCGCCAGAGTGCCGCCGCACTTACCTATACGACCCTGTTCGCGATTGTGCCGGTGATGACGGTGAGTTTCGCGGTGCTGTCATCGGTGCCGGCCCTCAAAGACAAAGGGGCGCAGTTTCAGCAGTGGGCGTTCAACTACTTTGTTCCTTCGGCGGGGAACATGCTGCTGGATCACCTGCAGTCGTTTGCCCGCCAGGCGTCCAACCTTACGGGGCTGGGGATCCTCTTTCTGGTGGTGACCTCGGTATTGATGCTCAACACCATCGAGCAAAGTCTGAATCGCATCTGGAAAGTCCGTACCCGGCGTAAGGGGCTCACCAGTCTGTTGATGTACTGGGCGGTGTTGTCGCTGGGGCCGCTGTGTCTTGGGGCCGGACTGGCCATCTCCTCCTACCTGACCTCCCAGGCGATTTTCAATGAGACGCTGACCTTCCTGGGTGGCGCTCGTTTCTGGCTGACACTGCTTCCGTTTCTCTTTACCACCATCATGCTGACGTTGTTGTACACCGTGGTCCCCAATACCAGCATCCCCTTCCGTCAGGGGGTGCTGGGGGCTGCCGTGGCTGCTTTGTTGTTCGAACTGGCCAAAAGTGGCTTTACCTTTTTCATCAAGCAGGCACCCAGCTATGAAGTGGTGTACGGGGCTTTCGCAGCGGTCCCGGTGTTCCTGTTATGGATCTATATTTCGTGGATGATCGTGCTTGGTGGAGCCGAGCTGGTACGCGCGCTGGTGATTTTTCAGGAACACCGCAGCAAGGTGCCGCGCATGCATGCGTTGATGCGGCTACTGCATGTGTTTTGGGACCGGCAGCAACACGGCAAGCTGCTGAGCAGTCGTGAAGTTCGTCGGGTGATGCGTGAATCCGGTATTTCGCAGTGGGATGAATTCCGTAATTTGCTGCTGGATGCCCGCCTGATTCGTCGCACAGAGGAGGGTGGTTATGTTCTGTCACGGGATCTGCGTACCCTGACACTGGGGCAGCTGGTGGCCATGCTGCCCTGGCCGGCCCATACCCAGTTACGGGTACGCCACCAGGAGCAGGTGACTGAGTGGGAGCGTAGCCTCAAAACACGGATGGATGAGGCCCGTCAGGAGTTGATGGGCTGCCTGGATGTGTCCCTCGACGGGCTTTTTCGTGGGGATCCCGGTGTCGACAGTGAAACTGACAAGGAGCGCCAGGAAAATGAATAAGCATGTGCTGGTATCCGGTGTCGTGCAGGGAGTAGGCTACCGCGCCTGGACCCAGCGTGAAGCGACGCGGCGCGGGCTCACCGGCTGGGTACGCAATCTGGAAGACGGGCGGGTGGAAGCCTTGCTGCAAGGCCGTGACGATGAGGTATCCGATATGCTGGATGCCATGTATCAGGGGCCAGCCATGGCACAGGTCAGCGCGGTTGAAGCGCGTGACAGTGATGCCCTGCCGTCCAATCATTTCGAGGTAAGCGGATGAAACAGGTAGAGCTGGTCAATGGAGACCTGCGTTTTCCCGCCCTGATGGCTGGAGAGGGAGAGCCGGTCATTCTGTTGCACGGTTTTCCGGACACCTATGAAAACTGGGCCGTGCAGATCAATGCTATCGCCGAGGCGGGATATACTGCCATTGCTCCGGCCCTGCGGGGGTATGCCCCCAGCTGTCAGCCCGGTAATGGGGATTATTCCCTGTATGCCGCGGTAGACGATTTGATGGTCTTTGCCGCCCAGCTGGGCGGCCGTGTGCATTTGATCGGTCACGACTGGGGCGCGGCGGTAGGTTATCTGGCGTGTGCCCAGTCCCCGGAAACCTTCTGTTCGTTCAGTGCCCTGGCCATCCCGCCCCTGCGGCGTATGCCCCAGGCGCTGGTGAAGGTGCCCGAGCAAGTGTTGCTAAGCGGCTACATGCAGTTTTTCCAGCTTCCCATGGTGCCGGAAGGCTGGCTCAAGCGCGGTGACCTGAGTGGGGTAGAAACCCTGTGGCGGCGTTGGTCTCCGGGCTGGGAACCGGAAATGTACCTGGATAATGCCAAGCACACTCTGGCCGAGCCGGGAGTGATCCCGGCGGCCCTGGGTTGGTACCGTGGCTTGTTTCGTGTGTGGCGCAAGGAACACCGCAAGGCCCGTGCCTGGCTGGGCCGTGAGATTGCTACCCCGACCCAGATCCTGATCGGGGAAAACGATGGTTGCATGAGTCCAAGGCTGTTGGAGCACACCCTGGTGGAAAGTGATTTCTCTGCCGGGGTCGAGCTGCAAACCCTTGCCGGAGCAGGGCATTTTCTGCATCTGGAAAAGCCCGAAGAGGTCAACCGGCACCTCATCCGGTTGCTCAAATCCACCGAATGTGACTGTTCCCTGTAACGAACAGGGCAAAGCGGGTTTTCTCCTTCTATGGGGGCTGGGCTATACTACCGCCCCCAAATTCAGTCCCAGCAGGAGTTCCCCCATGACGGTGATTCGCCAGGATGACCTGATCCAGAGCGTCGCAGATGCCTTGCAGTACATCTCTTACTATCATCCGGTGGATTTCATCCGCGCGGTGAAAGAAGCCTACGAAAAGGAAGAGAGCAAGGCCGCCAAGGACGCCATGGCGCAGATCCTGATCAACTCCCGCATGGCTGCCATGGGCCGTCGTCCCATCTGTCAGGACACCGGCATCGTCACCGTGTTTGCCAAAGTGGGCATGAACGTGACTTTCGAAGGCGACATGAGCCTCGATGACATGATCAACGAAGGGGTACGCCGCGCCTACAACCACCCGGACAACGTCCTGCGTGCCTCGGTGCTGGCGGACCCGGATGGCAAGCGCGCCAACACCAAAGACAACACCCCTGCGGTCATCAACTACTCCATCGTGCCCGGCGATACACTGGAAATCGACGTGGCAGCGAAAGGCGGTGGCTCTGAAGCGAAATCCAAGTTCGCCATGCTCAACCCGTCCGATTCCGTGGTGGACTGGGTACTGGAACAGATTCCAAAAATGGGCGCTGGCTGGTGTCCGCCGGGCATGCTGGGCATCGGCATCGGCGGTACTGCCGAAAAAGCCATGCTGATCGCCAAAGAAGCCCTGATGGACCCCATCGACATTCACGAGCTGCAGGCCCGTGGCCCCCAGACCCGTTCCGAAGAGCTGCGTCTGGAACTGTTTGAAAAAGTGAACGCCCTCGGTGTTGGCGCCCAGGGCCTGGGCGGCCTGACCACCGTGCTGGACGTGAAAGTGGTGGATTACCCCACCCACGCCGCCAACAAACCGGTCGCGCTGATCCCCAACTGTGCCGCCACCCGCCACGCCCACTTTATTCTCGATGGCACCGGCCCGGCTGACCTGAAAGCCCCGGACCTGGAAGAATGGCCCGACATTGCCTGGGGCAACGATGAAGGCGCCAAGCGCGTTAACCTGGACACCATCACCCCGGAAGAAGTGCAGACCTGGCAGCCCGGCGATACCTTGCTGTTGTCCGGCAAGCTGCTCACCGGCCGTGACGCGGCCCACAAGCGCATGGTGGACATGATTTCCAAAGGCGAAAAACTGCCGGTGGACTTCACCAACCGCTTTATCTACTACGTAGGGCCGGTCGATCCGGTGCGCGAAGAAGTGGTCGGCCCGGCAGGCCCCACCACTGCCACCCGCATGGACAAGTTCACTCGCACCATGCTGGAAGAAACCGGTCTGATCGGCATGGTGGGTAAAGCCGAGCGTGGTGATGCGGCCATCGAAGCCATCAAGGACAACAAGGCCGTGTACCTCATGGCCGTCGGCGGCGCTGCTTACCTGGTTTCCAAAGCCATCCGCAAATCCCGCGTGGCGGCCTTTGAAGACCTGGGCATGGAAGCCATCTACGAATTCGAAGTGGAAGACATGCCCGTCACCGTGGCCGTGGATTCTGAAGGCGAATCCGTACACAAAACCGGTCCGGTCATCTGGAAAAAGAAGATCGCCGAAAAGAGCGCGTAGTACGTATTACAGCTCAACGAAAAAGCCGCGCACCGCGCGGCTTTTTTTATAACGAAATCCCCCCCAGTCGCACTTGCCTCCGTAGGAGCCATGCTCGCATGGCAATCCCAAGCCCAAGCGACGGTCTGATCACCATAAATGCCTCACCACACTTCTTCTCTATCAAAACTGACACCCATTGAAGACATGGCTTACAGCTACCAATCTACCTGATCCATAAAATACCGGCCCTGTCTGGCAGATAATCTGTGATCTGAAATTGCAGGAAAGAGGGGGGAGACGTGGTAACAATTCTGGTGCTGGTATTTGATATTCTGCTCGGGGGTATCACTCTTTATGCCGCAGCTGCGGTGGTGCGTGTGGATCTCGAATTCAGGGAAACTGTTATTGCGGCATTGGTCGCAGCAGGATTGGCGGTGATTCCCTATGTGGGCTGGTTGTTATCCCTGATTGGGTTGTTTTATGTATTGTACCATTTCAGCCTTGCGGCACTCCCCAGTCTGATTTTGATGGTGCTGGTAAGTCGGTTCCTGGTTGTCATTATCACTGCGGGCTTTCTAAGCGCATTGTCGTGACGTGTGAATGCCTCTGCAAAGGGTAGAGTGGGTTTTGCCTGTGGAGGGCTGGCGTTTGCCGATGGAATACAGGATTTATGGGCATGTTGACCTGCTCTATGCCGCAAGAACCCATTAACAAATTGTTTTTGTCGCCGCTACGTAGCTGGGACAGCCTGCACGCCGCTTCGCGCTGTTTCGGCTGTCCCAAAGCAAGGCGTTATGTGTAAATGCAGTATTCTGAAAAAACAGAAAAGGAAATATAGATTGAGTAGCAAAGCGGAAGAAAATCTTGGAATCGAATCGGAGGGTAAGAAAAAAGAATCTAAAGTATATATAGTATTTTCGTCACTCCTCGTGTCAGTTTATGAAACTCTATATTTATTCTTGCCTATATTAATTTGGTGGATTGTCTCCTCTGTAATTGGGCCTGGGGATATGAAGATAGCTTCTCTTCTTGCGTGGCCATTTTTGAGTGTTGCTCTTTATTCCGCTTCAATAAAGGACGGCATTACCATTTTCAATTTCAATCGAAAGAAAGATGTTAGAGACTCTGAGATACTCATTATCCTTTCTATAATCGGAGTTGTTCTATCTTCTGTACTGCTAACTTTGGGTGTGGTTTCTATTAAATACAATGCATTGGAGATTAATACTTTCTATACCGCCGCACTCGTAGTATTGATATTGATTGGAATGTCTCTGCTTGTCGTAGTAAAGGCTATAAAGGTGCAAAGAGAGGACTTTAACCACCGCACATAACAAGCATCGGTAGGGCGTAGCCAACGCGGAACGCCTTTTGCGAGCGACACGAGGGGCGGTGGTCAGGTCTTGCCCCGTGCCTTGGATAGCAAAAGGCAAGACCTGCCCCTAGTGTTCCCTTTACCCTGAATCCACGGTAGAACAGGGAAACACAACCCTAGGGATCCCGCTATGTCCACCGTTCCCCAACCCCTCTGGCTTAGAGCCTTGTTTCTTATCGGCGTGAGCCTGCTGTTTACCCACGAGTTGGATGCCATGACCCATAGTGAGTGGCGGGTGTTGCCGTTGACCAGTTGGCTGGCGCCCGATGTGGGACGGGTGGTGTTTGTGGTGTTGCATGTGCCGATATTCGCGCTGGTATTGGGCTGGCTGACCAGCCGCTTGCCTGAGCGAGTGGCGCAGGGACAGTTTTGGGTGTCGGTGTTTCTGGTGGTGCATGCCGGTTTGCATGTGGCCTTCAGCGGGCAGCCGCAATACACCTTTGAGGGGATTCTCTCCAATACGCTGATCTTTGGCGCTGCGGTCTTTGGGGCTGGATATTTGCTGGGGAATGGCTTGTTGGGACGAGGCTAGGGTTGCTGTCGCAGGTTGACGTTGATCGCTATGCAAGCATGAGTTTCTACACGTGATGGATGGATTATGACGGAGATTGCCTTCAGCCAGGATCAGAAAGATCGCATGGTCAGCAAGATCAAGGCGTATTTTGACTCTGAGCTGAATCAGGAGATTGGGGGTTTTGAGGCGGAGTTTCTGATGGACTTCTTCGCGGCGGAGATTGGGCCCCATTTCTACAACCGGGGGCTTCAGGATGCGCAGCAGCTGCTCACCGAGAAAATGGAAGAGGTGGGCTATGTGTTGCAGGAACTGGAGAAACCAGAAGGCTAGTCCGGACATTACTGGGCTAGCCGCATGTTCCTTGATGGGGAGGCAACGGCACAGTGTGAGCCTGCCGGCTGGCGATTCTAGTGGTGTGCGGCTCGAGCGCTGCTCCTGCCTATAGCACAACTCGTGGTGATGGCGTTGTGCTATTTGAATGAGTCCGGGAGCCCGGCCCCGTCCCTGGGGCACGGAGATCAATCAGCAGGCTTTCCTGGGGTCACAGTAATGAAGGCCTGTGGGCTACCCGGACGATCAATATACTGTTCATTTGATCAGTGGTCAAATTTAAGAGCAGCTGCGAGCTTCTAGCTGTGAGCTATGAGGCGCGGGATGGTTTGGTGGGGCAGGGAGGGCAGTGCCCGCGGGGTTGTTTTTGCGGTGGATGGATTCGTTGTGGGAGCTTGCCTGCAAGCGATGTGGGTTGTTGAACAGGATCACCTGCGGCATACCCTGAAGGGCTTGCGATGGGTCTGAAGGTGGGTGTGGTGGTCGTAGGGCGGAAATGGGCGAACGCCCATCTCCGCCAACATTGCCTACGGTAGACGGCGGAGATCGGCTCACGCCGATTTCCGCCCTACGGTTGGTTTGGTGGTTAGCCGGCTTTCAGCTTGGGTTTGACGGTGATCAGCAGGGCAGGCAGCAGGGTCAGGTTGCTGAGCAACGCCACCAGCATGGCCAGACCGGTCAGCAGCCCGAAGTAGACCGTTGGGTTGAAGCTGGACAGGGCCAGGATTGAGAAGCCGGCGATGATGGTCAGCGAGGTGTAGTACATCGCTTTACCAATGGAACCGTGACAGCGCTTCATGGTGGCCACGTAATCGTTGTCGTTGGGCTGCTCTTCATGGAAGCGGTGGATGTAGTGGATGGTGTCATCCACGGCGATGCCGATGGTGATGGCGGTGATGGTGNTNGTCATCAAATCCAGTGGCAACCCGATCCAGCCCATCAGGCCGAGCACCAGTGCAGCGGACACCAGGCTGGGAACCATGCTGATCAACGCCACAGGCAGGCTTCGGAACAGAATCAGCAGCATGATCAGGATGGCGGCGAACACGTAGCCCANGGTCTTGATCTGNGAGTCGAACAGGCTTTGCAGCATGTTGTTGTAGAGCACCATGGCCCCGGTGAGATGNACCTGTTCCGGTTGCAGGCCGAAGTCGTTCTGCAGATCGTGACGGATTTTGGCGAGCAGGGCGTTGCGATTGAGGTTCTTGTCAGAGTCGATCACCCGGACACTGATGCGCACCTGGTTGCCGTCGTCCGAGAGGTAGGGTTTTACCAGCTGTTGATGCAGGTCTGCGGGAATGAACTTGGCCAGCAGCATGAGCTGGACGTACTCCAGTGGGCCACCGTTGAGTTTNGCGGCCACTTCATAGGTGGTGGCCAGCGACAGCACTTTGCCGGTTTCCGGCAGGCTTTCGAGGTANTCCTGGATCTCGACCAGCTGGGCCAGCCGCGCNGGGGTAAACCAGTAGGCATCTTTCAGCGATTGCGCCTGGGCGCTGTCTTGNTGTGCGAACGGATCGCTGNCGTCGCCACCGGCGGCAAAGGGGTCGTCGACAGGGGCATTGTCTGNAAAGGCATCAGTGTCTTGTGCAGAATTGCCACTGGCAAACGGATCACTGCCAGCGAACGGATCGCCGCCGTCGGCGAAGGGATCGCTGGCGGAATCCTCCAGCGCTTCGCCGTCCCAACCCTGGTCGGGCTGTTGGCNAGCAAAGGTGCTTTTTTCTACTTTGGGGGCATCAATGATGATGTCCATGGGGGTGGTGCCGCCAAGTTTGCGGTCGATCTGCACCATCCCCTTGTAGATTTCCGTTTCTTCCTGGAAGTAATCGATAAACCGGTTTTCTACCGTCAGCTTGCTGACGCCCCACAANGAGCCCACCGCGACCAGCACGGCGACCACCAGCAGAACCGGACGATGGCGTTCGGTGAAGTGGGCGAAGGCGAGGGTGAGCTGACGGCTGATGTCCTTGCCCTGGCGGGGTTTGCCCGGTGCCAGGGGAGCCAGCAGCGCGGGGAAAGCCAGGAAGCATACGGCCAGCGCCACCCCCAGCCCCAGGGTCATCATCCAGCCGAAGTCGATGACCGGACGAATGCCGCTGATCACCAGTGAGGAAAAGCCCACCATGGTGGTCAGAATCATGTAGATGCTGGGGCGCANCATGTGGGCTGCGGTTTCCTTGATCAACCATGCCTGGGTGGCATCCGGGTTTGCCTCATGCAGTTCG
This sequence comes from Alcanivoracaceae bacterium, assembly GCA_002706085.1. Lineage (GTDB taxonomy): Bacteria > Pseudomonadota > Gammaproteobacteria > Pseudomonadales > Alcanivoracaceae > Alcanivorax. The sequence goes on from PAJO01000011.1 coordinate 37,177, forward strand.
CGAAAGCGNACGGTGAGGTGGATGGTGATGGACATGGTGATGATGAGTAGCAGNGAGATGTAGTTGCTGCTGATCACCGACACCTTNCAGTCCATCAGCCCCAGCAGGCCGGTCACGAGCAGTACGGTGATTGCACAGCAGGCCAGGGGCACGATGACCCAGCGCGGACGGCGGAAGATAATGAACAGGGCAATGATCAGGAAGACCAGNACCCCGGCACCGAATACCTTCAGATCGGCACGGATAAAACTGACGATATCGGTGGTGATCATGGGCATACCGCCGAGGAACAGGTCTGCCTGGTCGCGGTAGTTATCCATGATGTCGCGCACCTGGCGAATCTCGCCGGCGGTGCGTTCCTGAATGCGGCTGTTGTACTCGCTGAACGCCTGGGTGGCTTGTTCCAGCTGGGNTTCCCCNTTGGCNTCCAGTTCGCCATTGCGTTGTTGTTCGCGCAGGTCGTTACGCCGGTTCAACCGTTCGTAGTAGGTTGCATCGCGCTCGAAGGTCACCAGCAGGGCGGTNGTGCCTCCGTCGTCACTGACCAGCAGGTCTTCGTAGAACGGATTGACGTCGGTAAATTCGGCTTNGGCCTGCTGCAGGTCCACATCGCTGTCGNTGAGCGTACGGTAGCCGTTGGCAAGGTCGCTGAATTCGACTTGCGGGCTGAACAGCAGCGGCACGTCCAGCATGCTGTACACCGATTTCACCCGACTGACGGCTTTTAACTCTTCCTGCAGACCCTGCAAATGGCTGAGAGTCTCGCGCTGGAACAGGGGGGCCTGCGTGGGGGAGTAGGTGACCACCAGAAAGTCACTGCCACCATACTGTTTGGAGACCTTGCGGTAATACTGCAGGTCCTTGTCGTTTTCCAGGATCAGGGAATCCGTGGAGGCGTCGATCTCGAAATGCCGGGCCTGCGTGGCGGCATAGCCGCAGGCCAGCGCCAGTAGCACCAGCCAGAAAATCGGGTGCGCCAGCACCGCCTTGCAGTAGGCCTTGAACAGCCGATGGGTCATGGAAGTATCCGGTCAGCCAATCAGAACATGGCCGCGTATTCTGCGGCAAAGCGTGTGTCGAAGCGGTGAATGANCTTGCCCGCAGGCCAGCCTACCAGTGGGGTCAANAGGCCTTCGGTCCATTCTTCCTGATGCACCCGGCAGTTTCCGTTGTCATCATCGAGGAAGGTGAACCGGTGAAGGATGCGGCCCACCGGTGTATCCAGGCCCCAGGTGATGCGCTCGTTTTCCTTGTATTCGTACACCTTCACGACCACCGGAGCAGGCGGCAGGCCGGGCAGATCCACCACGAACAACAGGAAGGCGCCGCGTCGCCAGTCGCCGTTGAGCAGGCGGGCGTGGCGGACCACAGAGCACCAGTTCTGCCAGTTACTGGCCTCGGCAAACAGTTTGAAGGCTTGTTTGCGTGGTGCGCCGGTGTCGGTGACTTCATCGACAAGATAACGTTTCAGCATGATGCATCCCTGTAGTGGGCCGGGGTTCCAAAGCCCACTAGCTTACCGGGGCTGCCACCGGCATAACAGGCCAATTGTGACAACAGCGTTGACCTTGNTGGCGGGGTNAGGGAGCCTCTGAATAACGCCNTNCGTGCTCAGTCTTTTTTGAGGGTGTCCCCTAACTGGGATCGAGATATGTCTATCCATCNGCTCTTCACCTTCGAAGGAAGTGCNNCAACGAGTGCGGGACCAGCCTGGAAGACCCGAAGGGCGCGGCCTGGAGCGCACATCTGCTGCGCCTTGCCNCTAGGCAAGGGAACCACCNTTACCGTCGAGACAAGACNCAACAGCTGCACGCTCCAGGTCACGCTGAGCATGCAAGGCGTTATTCAGAGGCTCCCCGGCGTCAGGGGATAACGAGGTATGGCCATGACAACAACATTGCTTCCGGCCTCCATTCTGCCGGGTTTGCTGGAAGTGTCCTTGCGCAGCCAGCTGGACATCCAGGCCCTGTTTGAGCGCATCGGGATTGATGCGGAGATTGTGGGTCGCAGTGATTGCTACATCAGTCTGCAGCAGCTGGACGAACTGCTCTTCACCGCCTTTACCGAAAGCGAGGATCCNCTGTTTGGCCTGCATGTGGGNGCAGATAACCANTACGGCAACCTGGACTTGCTGGGTACCCTGATGGCCACGGCGGCCACACTGGAGCAGGGACTGGGCATGTTGTTTCGCTACAAGGACCTGATCGTGCCTTATCTCGAATTCGGTATGGAGCTGGCAGGCAAGTCGGTGCGCCTGTCGGTGGTCAGCCGTGAGCCAACGCTGCGATTCACGGCTACCCGCGAACACAACGATCTGGTAGTGGCGACCATGGTGGCCATTGGCCGTTCCTTGATGGCCGGGCAGTTCCCGCTCGACGAAGTGCACTTTCAGCATGCCACGCCGGTGGCGGCCCAGCGGCAGGGGTACCATGCGTTCTTCCAGTGCCCGTTGCACTTTGCTGCCCCGCGTAACGCGATTCAGTTTTCTGCCATGCTACTGGCCGAGCCTCTGCCGAGAGCCTACCCCAAATACCATGAGCGCTTGCGGCGCTCGGCGGACCAACGGCTGACCGGCCTCAGCCGTGCGGGCGGGATCACCGGCCAGGTGCTGACCCAGTTGCGTACCCAGCTGAACGGGGGAGACCTGCACATCGAGGCCGTGGCGGCGGCATTGGCCATGACCCCGCGTACCCTGCAGCGCCGCTTGCTGGAAGAGGGCGCCCGCTTTGTGCAGTTGCGGGATCAGGTCCGGCTCGACTTTGCCCGCCAGGCTCTGGCAGCCCCGGAATGCAACCTGCCGGAGCTGGCCCAGCAGCTGGGGTTTGCGGATACCGCCAACTTCTANCACGCCTTCAAGCGGTGGCAGGGCTGCGCGCCAGGCCAGTATCGACGCCAGCTNAAGGGCTGACTGCGACAATTTGCCACATTGGTTTTGTGNCGNCGGGCGCTACCCTGTGGCCCGTTTGTCACTCAACGGGGAATACGCATGTCGACGACNTTCACTCGCTGCACGCTGGCAGCCGCCATTCTTGCTACTTCTGGTCTGGCCTGGGGCCATTACGACGGTGGCCGTGCGGATAGCCATGCCCCCATTTCCGTCATGGGCGACCATACCCATGCCAAGGGGGAATGGATGTTGTCCTACCGCTACATGGGTATGGGCATGAGCGGAGCCAAGTCTGGCAGTGACTCGCTGAGCACCAATGAGGCGTTCGACGAGATCCCCGGCATGGGCCCAATGAACATGAAAGCCCTGCCTTACGATATGACCATGGAAATGCACATGGTCGGCGCCATGTATGCGCCCACGGACAACCTGACCCTGCTGGCCATGTTGCCTTACAGCACCAACGAAATGACGACCAAAACCCGTATGACCATGATGATGAACACCATGGAAGACGAGTTNGATACGGAAACGTCCGGTATTGGTGATGTNAGCGTGGGCGGGTTGTACAAGTTCTATGATCAAGGTGGCTACCGTTTGCACCTGAATCTGGTGCTGGGCCTGCCGACAGGGTCTATCGAGGAAGAGGACTACATCCCCATGGCAGGGCAGGAATTGCAGCTGCCATATCCCATGCAGNTGGGCTCTGGCAGTTACGAGGCTCGTCCGGGAATTACCCTGAACAAGCAATACGCCAGCTGGAGCTGGGGCGCCCAGGCCAGCGCCAGAATTGCACTGGATGAGAACGATCAGGGCTACAAACTGGGGTCTCGAAAGTTCCTTACCGCCTGGGCAGCCAAACCGCTCGCGCCNTGGGCNTCNGTATCCGTGGCGGCNTACAAGANCTGGTGGTCGGATATCCATGGTGAAGCGGAAGATCTGACCATTTCCCCGATGATGAACCCCGCTGCAGACCCGGAAGCCAAGGGAGGCCAGCGTCTGGATATCGGTGTTGGCCTGAACCTGCTGGGCAAGAATGGCGCACTGAAAGGGCATCGCCTGGCAATGGAATACAAGGCGCCGGTACAGGAATCCCTGCACGGCATTCAGATGGAAACGGATTACACCTTCACTGTCGGTTGGCAGAAAGCCTTCGGCGGAAAATGATTGTGTTGTCTGGGGGAAACGGGTTTTACCCTGGATCGGTATCGCGCCGCGAGCGANGATCCTACGGACTGCNTTGATGGTTTTGCGGTACAAAAAAAGCCGCGCCNGGGAGGGCGCGGCTTTTTTGTGTTCTTAATGGTGCCGGAACGCGGAATCGAACCGCGGACCTACTGATTACGAATCAGTTGCTCTACCGACTGAGCTATCCCGGCATGCCCGGCTTACGGGGCGCGCGCCATTCTAGCAGGACGCCCCGTGCAGGCAAGCAGGAATCACGCTTCCTGTTTGATGCCAGCCAGTTTGCGGGCGTGCCACTTCTTCTTCTCCACCTCCATGCCACGCAAAATCTGAATGCGCTGGGCCTGCGGGCTGCCGGCCCCATGCATGGACTCGGTGAGATAACCCACCGCATTGCGGCCCAGNGTCATGTTCTCGATGAGTCGCAGGATACGCATGCGATCTTCGGTNGGGATGTCGTCACGGCCTTTNAGGAAGCGGCGGATGATGTCGCCGGCTTCTTCATTGTCCAGATCCTGTTCGCTGGGCATGGTGACCATGATGCCGCCNGCAAGATCCTGGGCCAGACGGGAGATNTCGTAGGGGAAGCGGGTCACGTTGTGCTTGCACACATTCGCNAGCATGGTGTCGTTCATGTAGATGCCGCTGGGCATCTTTTTCGCTTCGTGGGAGCTGGCAATACCGGAGGAGTAGATGGTNTCGTTGAGGTGAGTCATCTCCACCAGTTTGTCACGAATGTGGCTGACTTTTTCCAGGCCGTTGTATTCGACGATGGAGGCAGCCGCGCCCACCATGACGTCGCCCAAGCCGGTTTTGCACACGTAGCTTGCGCGGTGGTAGGCGGTAAAGCGGGTGACCAGCTCCTGGGCGAATTCGTATTCGCCATCCATGAATACGTGCTCGTTGGGGATGAAAACGTCATCAAAGTAGACCAGCACTTCCTGGCCGCCGTACTGGGCGTTGCCCTGGTCGATATCNCCGCCTTCCAGGGCGCGGGTGTCGCAGCTCTGACGGCCGTAGATATAGGTGATGCCTTCNGCGTCGCCGGGGATCATCCCGACCACGGCGTAATCCTTGTCGCCTTCAGTCAGGTTCATGGTGGGCAGTACACAGATCCAGTGCTGGTTCCAGCCACCGGTCATGTGGGCTTTTACGCCTTTGACGTAGATGCCCTTGTCGGTGCGTCGGGTCACCCGCATGAACATGTCCGGGTCGGCCTGTTCTGCGGGGCGCTTGCTGCGGTCCCCTTTGGGGTCGGTCATGCCGGCGGCAATCAGGATGTTCTTGCGCTGCGCTTCCTTGAGAAATTCCAGGTAACGCTGGTGGTANTGGGTGCCGTGTTTCTCGTCGATTTCGTAAGTGACCGAGTGNAGCACACTGATGGTGTCCAGGCCNGTGCAACGCTGGAAGCAGGTGCCGGTAATCTGGCCCATGCGACGCTGCATCTTGTTCTTTTTCACCAGGTCNGAGGGCGATTCCACGATGTGCAGAAACCGGTTGACCTGCTGCTCGATCAGCGGTGACCAGGCCGTAGCCAGCTCGGGATCCTCGATGGCCAGGTCATAGCTGGCGCGCAGGGCATTGATGCTCGGCTTGATAATGGGGTGATCGGCGGGTTCGTCGATCAGTTCGCCAAAAAGGAACAGGCGGGTGCCACGGTTACGCAGGCTGGCCAGATAGTCGTCACCGGTCTTGATGACGGGGATACGGTCCCAGCGGTCCTGGGCGGATTCTTCGCGGGTCGGGGCAGGGGTCGCGGCGTTCATGATGCCTCCTGTGATCTTGCCGATATCGGGGCCGGCGGGTGGAGCCGCGGGCCTTTGGAATGACTTGGGGGTCTGAATCCGATGGTATACAGAGTGTAACAGGAGGCAATGACAGATTCGGACGCTGTGCTCTGCGGTCTAGTCAGGGCGGCTGTGGTGCCGGATGGGAGGCCAGATGACAGGGGCCATGGNNGAGGCCCCTGCGGAAAGCGNGGTGGGTTATGCCTTGAACGTCATCGAGGCAGAGTTCAGGCAGTAACGCTGGCCTGTGGGTGGAGGACCATCGGGGAANACATGGCCCAGGTGGCCGTCGCACCGGGCGCAACGGATTTCCACGCGGATCATGCCGTGGCTGGTATCGCGCAGTTCACGAATATGCTCGTTGTCAAAAGGCGCATAAAAACTGGGCCAGCCGGTCCCGGATTCGAATTTGCTGGCCGAACTGAACAGCGGCAGGTCACACAGTTTGCAGTGGTAGACCCCGTCTTCCTTGTTATCGAGCAGGCCNCCACAGAACGGTGGCTCGGTTCCCTGATTGAGCAGGATACGGCGCTCTTCGTCGGTCAGGTTGGCGGCGTTTTGCTGCTTTTCGGCATCGCTCAGCGGGGTCAGGTCATAGCCGCTGGAAGACGTGGCCATCAGGCATCTCCTTTCAGTTTGTCGGGGAAGGACTGGATCAGTTTTTCCACTTTGGGTTGAGCTACCGCACGGATNTAACCCTGTTGCGGNTTACGNCGGGCNAAGTNCTGATGGTAGGCCTCGCCCGGGAAAAATGCGTCAAGGGGTTCCAGTGTGGTGACGATGGGGGCGGTGAAAGCCCCGGCGTTGTCCAGCTGCTGGATATAGGCTTCGGCCACCCGTTTTTCTTCGTCATTGGCAGTGAAAATCGAGGAACGGTANTGGGGGCCACGATCGTTGCCCTGGCGGTCTTTCTGGGTGGGATCGTGCGCCACCGAGAAGAATACCTTCAGCAATTCTCCATAGGAGATGACCGTGCTGTCGTAGTCGATTTCCACCACTTCTGCATGGCCGGAGGTGCCGCTGCACACCGCCTCATAGTTGGCCTTGTCGGGGTCACCACCGGCGTAGCCAGACACCACGGCGTGGACACCTTCAAGGTTCAGGTAGACCGCCTCTACACACCAGAAACAGCCACCGCCGAGAACGGCTTTTTGGCGGCCGTTGGCGGGCAGGTCGATGGCAGCATCGGGGAAGCGTTCGGGGTGGATCGCGAGGGTGGTGCCGGGGATAACCGGGTTGCGCATGCCTGTGTCCTCCATGGGCTCCTGAGAGCCGCCCCGGCGGACCGGGGCGGACTGAGCCGGTGGAGCGCAGGACGGTCAGTCCTGTTTTACCGCACCACTGGCGATCAGTTTGTCGATGGCGTCGTCGCTGAAGCCGGCGTTGCGCAGCACGGCAGTGCTGTCGGCACCGGCGGTGTTGGCAGGTTTGACCTCGCCACTGGCACTGCGGGAAAAGCGCGGTGTCGGGGCGGGTTGTACGCTGCCGTTCACAGTGACGAACGAGCCTCTGGCTACGTTATGAGGATGCGAAGGCGCTTCTTCAATGCTCAATACCGGCGCAAAGCACACATCGGTGCCTTCCATGAGCTCACACCACTCATCACGGCTTTTCTGTTTGATGACGTCCGCCAGCTTTTGTTTCATTTCCGGCCACTTGGGCGGGTTCATCTGGTGGCCGAAATCGTCTGCCGGCAGCTCGGCGATGCGACACAGTTCAGCGTAGAACTGGGGCTCGATGCTGCCGATAGAGACGTATTTCCCGTCGGCGGTTTCGTACACTTCGTAGAAGTGGGCGCCGGAGTCCAGCATGTGGGTGCCGCGCTGGTCGGTAAACAGCCCCTGGGATTTGAGCCCGTAGAACATGGCCATGAGTGCGGCCGAGCCTTCGACCATGGAGGTATCCACCACCTGGCCTTCGCCGGAGCGTTGGGCTTCCAGAGCAGCACACACCAGGCCGAACGCCAGCATCATGCCGCCGCCACCGAAGTCGCCCACCAGGTTAAGGGGGATCGCCGGTTTTTCACCGGAGCGCCCCATGGCGTGCAGGGCGCCGGAGAGGGAAATATAGTTCATGTCGTGGCCGGCGGTCTGGGCCAGCGGGCCAGTCTGGCCCCAGCCGGTCATGCGTCCGTAGACCAGCTTCGGGTTGCGGGCCATACACTGTTCCGGGCCAATGCCCAGACGCTCGGTGACGCCGGGGCGGAAGCCTTCGAAAATGCCGTCTGCGGTTTCGCAGAGTGTGAGTACCGTTTCGATGCCTTCCGGGCTTTTCAGGTCCAGCGCCAGGTTCTGGCGGTTGCGGAACAGCACGGTATGGCCGATGGCCGAGTGCGGGTTGCCGCCGGGGCGGTCAACGCGGATGACGGTGGCGCCCATGTCGGCCAGCATCATGCCGCAGAAGGGGCCGGGGCCAATGCCGGCCAGTTCGATAAAGGTCAGTCCGTGTAGAGGGCCTGTCATAGGGGGTATCCATTTGTCAGGAATCAGGATCAGGGAATCAGTTGTTGTTCCCTCAGCGTTTTGCGCAGCGCCTGACACTGGCTTTTGGCAATGGCAACGGTGTTGCTGGCCTCGTGGGTGGTGGCGATACCGGTCCAGATCGGCTTGCCTTGCCCGGAGATCAGCTCGGCTCCGTGCTGCCGCAGTGCATCCGGTATCTCTTCTTTTTCCAGCTTGCCGCCAATGCCTACCTGCCAGGTGGGCTGGATGTCGTTGTTGTTCACATCCATGGGGTTGAGCTGGTTACCGGGCTGTGGGGGCTGCGCAGCGTCAATCAGCAGGTGGGTCAGTTCCACCATGAGAATTCTGTCCACTCCCTGCTTTTGCGCCCAGTCAAGGATGCGGTCTTTTCCGCCCTCGTACCATAACGGGATTTCCTGATGGCTGAGCAAAATGGTCAACGAATTGCCGGAAAATATTTCCTTGCAGGTGAGTTCCCAGGTTTCACGGATGTTGCCTTCCGGGGTGCGGGCCACTAGCAGGAGGGTATCGGTAGCGGCGTAGGTTTTGTCGCTGGTGTAACGGGTGGCTACGTCGGTGGTGCTGGCGCAACCACTGAGCAGAACGGCGGGCAGCAGCACAGATAGCAGGGAACGCATGATGTCTCTCCTTGATCAAGGCGTTCAGTGTAGCAGTGCTGTGCCCGGCTCACAGCTACTGCAGTGCTGCAGACAACCGAACTTTGACCGGGTTGGCAGGCAGATGAACCGCCAGCTTGCACAGGCCGGTGTCGCCACCTTGTGCCGGGAACCAGCGAACCTGATAGCGGTGACCTGACGAGTGGGTCTCTCCGGTATCGAGCAGCTGCAGGGTACCGCTTTCATCGGTGATGATCTGGTCGTCACAATGGACGGCCAGCAACGGGGAATTCAGTCTCAGTTGCTCTGGAGGTTCCGCCACCAGCTGCGCTTCCCAGTAGGCGCCTGCCAGTCCGTCATCGGGATGATAACGGGGCTTGCCAACCCAGGTGCGCTCGGGCAGCGGGGCATCAGTTGGTGCAGGAAAGTACTGTCGTGTACGCAGCCGGAAGTGTTGTTCGGCGGGGATGTCATTGATGTCCTGTTGCTGCATGTCCTGGCTCAGGCGGGCGCTCTGGGCCATCAGAAAATCCAGTGTATGGGGACCATAGAGAGTGTGGCCGCCTTCGTAATACTGGTGCTGGTACTCCTCCGGAGTGACGGCATACCCGAAATAGCCGTTGGCGAGGCTTGAGACTTCGACCTTCCATGGCCGGTCGGCTGGCAGGGTCTCCATCACGGCTTCGCGTATGCGGTTACCGCTTTCAAGGGTGATTTCCCAGGGCAGTGGCACCAGTACCAGATCGTTGATCTGGATCACCTGGAGTAATGCCTGATGCGGGAATGCTTGCGCGGGTAACAGCAGCTGCAGTTTGGACAGCATCCATTGTTTGACACCCTGGCAGTGATCGGTGAAGAGCCGCCGGGGCCAGCCTTCCTGAAAATACGGCAGCCATGAGATCGGGAAGACTTCGTCCCCGTTGGCGGCGCCNACCACAGCNGCCCCTGTGATTGCCCGCTCGCACAAGCCAAAGCGTGCGCTATCGGTCTGTTCAAGCAGGTCCAGCTGGCGGCTGGCGGTTTTCGTCATCAGCGTGGGAGAGAGTTCGGACTCCAGCTGGTGAAAGAGCTGTACAGCATGATTGCCCAGTGCTGTGCCGATGCGTTGTGCCTCTTTATCGCCTCGCAAATCTTCCTGCCAGGCCGGGTTGTTGTCTGCATGGGTCGCCTGGGCGGCGCCATGGATAAAGCCCGGCTGACGATCCACCAGTGCCTGCTCCAGTTGCTGGCTGATCCAGTGCCAGACATCGGCATGGTAAGGAGCGGTAAACGGAGGGATTGCGGTGCCATGAATGGAATAAAGCGAGAGGGCGCCCGCCGGGACAAAATGGTCACCCTCACGTTGATCAATCCGCAGCATGGTCATGGTCGGGTTGACGGCCTGCATGGCATCACTGTGTGGGGGCGTGACGAAATTGTTCTGCCAGGCCTCAAGTGAGCGATTGCGGGTATAGCCATACAAATCCGCCTGGCCGGTAGCAAAACGGGCGTCCTTTCGATTGGCATGGGCGGCGATGACGGCATCGGCTATCTGTTGGCTAAGGAACTCAAACAGGGCTGGGTCAAACCCGGGACGGTTGCTGCCAAACACATTATAGAAATCGCTACCCAGGTATTGGCCGGGCCCGGAATGGGTGTGTGTGACCAGCAGGCTGAGACGGTCGGCAGTGACCCCGGTGGCTTCAATGAGCTCTGCGACGCGGTGATGCAGGGGCAATGAACCGCTGCCCAGATCCAGTTGCACAATGGCCAGTGGCGCCTGATCCGGGCCCTGCAAGTAGAACGCCCGGGCCTTTAAACGGGTGCGGAACCCATCTGCTTCTCTGGCCCAGGCGGAGTAGCCAAATTTTGGCAATCCCGGTGGCGGGGTGATGTCACGCTCGGCAATGCCTGCCTGGGCGGTTGAGGTTTTTGCATAGGAAGGCGATTGCTCAAGGGCAATAGTCAGCGTGGTAACGGGATAAAACAGGAACGGCCACGCGGTGTGGAGTAATGCAGCAAACAGGCCCAACAGGGCAATCGCGATGCCGTATTTAGCAGGACGTTTAGGCACAGGGAAGCCTCGTTTTTTATCGTAACCCATTTATTGGCACTATCGTGCAATATTGGTGCTGTACACACAAGCCTGCGATTTGGCGCTTTCGGGTAGTGAAGGATACGTAAAACAACACCCGGAAACACAAAACACCAACAACGGATTGCACACAACATTTCAGCAACGCAACGCCACGGGATCTCTGTTTTTTTTTGGCTTCCAGACTATTCCAATGATTGCACAGATCATTAATACCCAAGGGGGGTAGTCATGAACGGAAGCACTCGATTAACCACTCTGGCTCTTGGAGTAGCCTTGGCGACGCAGTCGCTGGCTGCCGAAGACAGCCAGGAAACCACGCGGCAGTACGTCGCACCCATGCTCCATTATCTGGTACTTGACGAGGACCGTGATCTTTCCCGAAACGGTCTGGGCGCAGGCCTGATTTACGGTCGCGAAATTTCCGAGCACTGGTGGTGGGAGACCGAAGGTGCCGGTTATGGCCTGGATTCCGGTGTGGAAGGCTCAGCGGATTTCTACCAGTACATCATCAGTACGGGTGTGGCCTATGCCTTCGGTGACCGTAAGGGGTTTACGCCTTTTGTTCTGGCCCAGATCGGTGGTGTCTACGAAGACGTGGTACCGGACGATGATGATGGCCTGAACCTGCATGCCAATGTGGGTGTAGGTGCGGTGACCGGCCCATTGTTTGATAACGGTCTGAAAATGCGTTTTGACGCCCGTTACATGTACGACGATTTTGANGGNATCACCGGCACACCGTCGGAAGATGAGGGTGGTTTCAACGACTGGCGNTTCTCGCTGGGCCTGGAAGTGCCTCTGGGNGTGACCAAAACGGTAGAAGTGGAAAAGATCGTTTATGAAACCCGTGAGGTAGAAAAGGTTGTTGAAGTCGCTGCTGCCGATACCGATGGCGATGGCATCCCGGACAACCGTGATAAATGCCCGAACACTCTCGCTGGCGGTAAGGTGGATGGCGATGGCTGTCTGATCAAGAATCAGACCATCTCCTTCAACAATATNGGCTTTGAGCTGAACTCTTCGAAAATCACCGCAACGTCTCGTCCCACTCTGGATCGACTGGCGGCATCCCTGAATGCCCAGACCGATTTCAATGTGGAGGTTGCCGGCCATACCGACAGCTCCGGTTCTGCGGAATATAACGAAAACCTGTCGGACCAGCGTGCGCATGCAGTGCGCCAGTATCTTGTGGACCAGGGTGTAGCGGCGGAACGTCTCACCGCTCGTGGGTATGGTGAAGTGGATCCGGTAGCCAGTAATGAAACCGCTTCCGGCCGAGCCATGAACCGTCGCGTTGAATTCCGCGTTAGTGAACAGTAGGAGAACAGTCATGAAAGTGCAGATGAAANCCCTCTCCGCCATCATGCTGGCGACCCTGCTGGGCCTCGGTCTGGCAGGCTGTGAGGCCGATGGTGATGGTGACAGTAATAATGGTGGCACTAACCCGCCAGTGACCCGTACCAACGATCAGGACCGTGACGGTATTCCTGATAATGTNGACAACTGTCCGACCATGGCTAACGCCATGCAGGAAGACCAGGACGGCGATGGTATTGGTGACGTGTGTGATGACGACCGCGACGGTGATGGTGAAGACAACCCCACCGACAACTGCCCNCTGGTACCGAACCCCAACCAGGAAGATGCCGATGGTGATGGCATTGGTGATGCCTGTGACCAGGATAACGACCAGGACAAGGACGGTATCGATGATGGCGTAGACAACTGNCCGACCATCTTCAACCCGGAACAGGGTGATGTGGATAACGATGGTNTCGGCGACGTTTGTGATGATGACGCAGATGGTGATGGTGTGCCCAACACCACCGACAACTGTGTGTACACNCCGAACGCTGATCAGGCGGACCTGGATACCGATGGTATTGGTGATGTCTGTGAAGATGACCGTGATGGTGACACTATCCTCGACACCAATGATAACTGTCTGAACACCCCGAACACCGACCAGGCGGATCAGGACNTTGACGGTATCGGCGACGTGTGTGATGACGACCGTGATGGTGATGGCGTACCCAACGACACTGACAACTGCCCGCTGNCCGCCAANGCNGACCAGNNAGATAGCGATGGCAANGGCNTTGGNGATGTCTGTGACGGCGGTGGCGGTNATCCCACTGACACTGACGGCGATGGCGTTCCGGATACGACCGATAACTGCCCGACCATTCCCAATNNCGATCAGGCAGACGGTGATGGCGATGGCAAAGGTGATGTCTGTGACGACGACGGGTTCACTTGCTCTGCTGCTACCACCTATCAGCCTTTGACTACGGCCGATTACACCGCTGACAGCGCTGTATTGGGTGTGTGCCTCGGGTGCTCTGTAGATGACGAGGGCAATGCCATCGACAACATGAACGCNACCTTTGCGCAGATCAATATCGGGGCTGCCCTGATCTATGGTGGNGGGTATGTGAAAGCCGTAGCCAATAACCCGGCGATGGATATCNGCGACAGCATGGTGGGTTTTGTGGTGAGTGATCCTGCATCCCAGCTGCTGAACCTGGAGTTACTGGGCAACTTCACCACCATCCGCTTCTTCGATGATGGGGTTGAGGTGGATAGCGCTACGGTCGGTGGCGGCTTGCTGGATCTGGACCTGCTGGGACTGGGTGCCAACTCGGACCAGCGCTTTATCTCTGCACCGGCCCCGGCCGTGGCATTCGACTCCATCCAGCTGGACTACGCTGGCCTGGTGAATGCCAACAAGAGCTTCCGTATCCATGATATCTGTGTGGGTACGCCCTGATTGCTNNCAATNANTCAGGATTNTTAAGGGGCCTTCGGGCCCCTTTTTTATTGCGGTGCCACTGCAGTCACCTCCCACCGCGCCGTAGGAGCGTCGCTGGCGACGCGATAGCCAGCGTTGTTAAAGGCAGATTAACCACAGAGGACATAGCGTTCACTGAGTCAAAACAATGGCTTGCCTCAGTGATCTCCGTGATCTCTGTGGCGGAAACGTTTTTGATCCTGGTCTGGAATCGCGCCGCCAGCGACGCTCCTACGGATAGATGGGAGGATCAAATCAGGCTTTTCCCGAAAACCCGCGATGAACCTTTTTTATGGTTTATTTACCTGGCCTATTATTCGCGGTGGAATCACTGCTCCCACAGTTTGGCTGGCCTGCGGTAGTGGGAACTTTTCCCCTGGGGGAGGCTAGCTTTCAAGCGATTCTGTCACTCTGAAGTGGTTGACCAGTGGGAGCGGTGGTTCGACCGCGATACCCCGCGCTTTTGTCGTGCTCCCCGTGGGCTTTGTCGTTTCCCTTTTGCGCTTGCAGTCACAAACGGTACCCTAAGGGCAAAGAGCACGTCATAACGGGGGAGTCATGCGTAAGGGTCTGCAATGTTGCCTGTGGCTGTGTGCCATGCTGTTGGTGGCCTGCGATGCAGGAGAGCCCGAGGTGGGCGAGGCGGTGGCCAGCTTTGAAAACTATCAGGAAACCGGCGACCTGGATGCCTTGCAAGAGCGGGGCTTTATCCGCCTGCTGGCCCCGCGTTTCGACGACCCGGCCGGGCTGCCCCGCGACGGGATTCCTGCCAGTGAATATCAGGTACAGGCAGAGGCCTTTGTCCGCTACCTGGGCCTGAAGCCCCGATGGGTCTACGCCGATAACTTTGGTGAGCTGGGTTCTCTGCTGAACGCCGGCGAGGCCGATATCATTGTGACCAATTACTCGGTCACCAAGGCACGTCAAAAGACGCTGTCGTTCTCGACACCAATCAACGCCGTTCAGGAAAAACTGGTGCTACCGGCTGATCGTAGCGACCTGACTATTGCTGAGATGGAGTCACTGGTCATTTCCGTTCCGGAGGGCAGTGCCTACCAGGAAACGGCCGAAAAACTGGCCAAGCGGCATGCGCATGTTCAGGTAGAAGTCGTTGACAGCAATCTGTCGGATGAAGAGCTGGTACAGGCGGTAGAGTCGGGTGAGCTTGCGTCTACGATTATCGACAGCAACATGCTGGATATCCTGCTCACCGAGGAGGGTGACGTGGTCGCAGGGCCGGTGGTCAATCGAAAGCGCAGAATCGCCTGGGCCGTACGCCCTTCAAGCGAGCAGTTGCTGGCGGAAATCAACCAGTACATTACCAGTGAACGGGTCACCAGCTCCGTGGCCGAACCTGAAACCCGTGATTGGGAGGCGATTCGCAAGCACGGTGTATTAAGGGTCATCACCTCCAATAACCCGGCCAGTTATTTCATGTGGCGGGGGGAGTTGATGGGCTTTGATTACGACCTGATGAAAAACTTCGCCAAGCAGCACAAGTTGCGCTTGAGTGTGGTGGTGCGTGATACCCCCTCTGCCATGTTTGATGCTTTGCAGGCAGGGGAGGGCGATGTGATTGCGGCTTCCATGACAGTGACACCGGAGCGACAAGAGGCGGGGTGGGTTTTTTCCGAGCGCTATCTCGACATTAATGAGCAGCTTATTGGCCCGGCAGGGCAGGAGCCGCTGACCAGTCTGGATCAGNTGGCCGGACGGACCATTGCGGTGAATCCAGAAACGGCTTATTACGACACCCTGAAAGCGTTACGCGAAGGTGGGCTGGCGCTGACCATTGAAGAAGTGGTCGGGGCCAGCACAGAGATGCTGATCAACGCNGTGGCTAACGGTGATTATGCCCTGACCATGGCAGACAGCCANCTGGCNGCCATGGAAGCCACNTACCGTGATGATATTGCGGTGTTGTACCAATTCGAGCCGGCCAAGCAGATCGCCTGGGGATTACGGCAGGAGCAGAATGCGCTGCGCAAAGCCTTGAACAGCTATATTCGAAAAAATTACCGGGGNCTCTTCTACAACGTAACGTACAACCGATACTTCAAGGAAAAGAAAACGATCCAGGTTCATCAGGAATACCGCGTGGAGGCAGGGCGTGATATCTCACCCTATGATGAGCTGGTGAAAACAGAGTCCCTGAAGTACGGCCTGGATTGGCGGCTNATTACCTCGCAGATGTATCAGGAGAGNCACTTTAATCCCAATGCCCGTTCGTTCGCTGGTGCACANGGGCTGCTGCAAGTCATGCCGCGNACCGGTCGCCAGTTTGGTTATAGCAATTTGACCAAGCCTGAGAANGGCGTTGGGGCAGGGCTCGCGTACCTGGACTGGCTTGAGCAGCGTTTCCCNGCGCGCCTGGACCTGGCAGAAAAATTGTACTTCACTCTGGCGGCGTACAATGCGGGCCACGGGCACGTCGAGGATGCGCGTCGGCTCGCCCAGCGTATCGGTAAAGACCCTGACAAGTGGTTTGGCCATACCGAAGACGCGATGTTGTTGCTCTCCAAACCGCAATATGCCCGGCAAGCACGCTATGGGTATGTAAGAGGCGCGGAGCCAGTGAAATATGTCCGCCAGATCAAGAACCGCTACCTGGGTTACGTGGCGGTGCTGGATCCCACTCAGGGGGAGCCAGCAGTTTCACAGTGATTTTACATTGCGGCCATGGAAATGCCGCGGATGCCCCCCATGCTTAGGGGTACCCATTCATTGAAAGGAGTTTGTGATGGATCGCAATACTTTCATCGAAAAAGTGAAAGGCAAGCTGGACGAACTGGATAACGAGTTCGATAAACTGCAGGTGAAGGCTGACAAGGCCAGCGAAGATGTGCGCCACCAGTGGGAAAGCCGCAAGCTGGAGCTGAAAGAGAAGCGCCAAGAGCTGCAATCCCGTTTGGATGAAGTGCGCAACGACAGCAATGCTCGCTGGGAAGATGTGAAAGACAGCGTGGAAAAGACCTGGGACAGCACGGTCGCGGGTCTGAAGGACATCAAGAACAGCTTGTTCGGTTAAGCGTTCCGATGTCATGAAAAACGGGCCATCTGGCCCGTTTTTTTATTATCGTGCTAGCCGAATTCCGGCTTTCCGCAGGAAAGGTTCAGCTTCCCAGCCCTTCCAGACGCTCCAGCCATTCTCCGACCGCCTGATGAACGTCATCGCGGCACTGGTCATTGAGAATCTCATGCCGGCCTTCGGGCCAGAAGTGCGCTTTTACCGGTTGCTCCATGGCGTGCAACACATTTTCCAACGCCATCATCCCCTTGCCCATATTACTCATGGGGTCGGCTTCCCCGCCGAGCAGCAGCACCGGCAGGGCTTCAGGGAGCTCAGAGAGTGACGCGACACTGTGCACCTGACGCAGGCCCTGCACCAGCTGTAGCCAGGTTTCGGTACTGCAGTCAAAACCGCAAAGCGGGTCTTCAATGTAGGCGTTGACCTCGGAGGGCTCTGTACTGAGCCAGTCAAAATCGGTTGTCGGCTCGGGTACCTGACCGGCCCAGGTGCCAAATGTCATTTTGCGAATCAACGGGCTGCTGCCTCGGCCACCGTTGCGCAGACGCGCCAGCTGGATGGGAAGCTGCATCAGGTTGTAATACATGGCAGGGTGGTAGTCGCTGCCGCACAGGACCAGCCCGGCGAGGGATTCAGCCGTGTCGGTCTCTGCCACGGCCAACGCGATGAATGAGCCCATACTATGACCGCCGAGCACACAAGGCAGGCCTGGGTGGCGTTCGCGGGCAAGGTCAACGACATCCGCGGCATCGTTGACCACCTTTTTCCACCCGTGACGATCGCTGAAGTGGCCTTTTGGGCAACTCTCGCCGATGCTCTCACCGTGACCACGGTGATCCGGGCAATACAGGTGCCAGCCCCGATTGTTCAGGTAGCGCGCAAATGCACCGTAACGTCCGCCGTGCTCTGCCATGCCGTGAAGCCAGACTACCACCCCCTTGGGCGCGGCCACGTTGGAGGGCCAATAGTGAATGGCTACAGTGTGGCTGTCGTTGGTGGTGTGAAGCAGGCGTTCTTGGGTCATAATGTGCTCTCCGGATGCGTCGCCAGCCTGTGCGAACGCCATGGCAAGGTCAAGCTGATCAAATGAGGATGGATATGATAGCAAGAATAACAGCCCTCCTTGTGACACTGGTAAGCGCGGTTTTACTCAGCGCCTGTGTCACTTCCCACAACACGGATGTCACCAGCTCGTCACGGGTCAAGGGCCATGCGCCAGGTGATCACGTTAACAAGGTGCTGGTGATTGCGCTGGTGGATCAGCCCAATATCCGTACAGCAGTGGAGGAACGTCTGGTTGCGGCCCTTCAGGAGCGCAAGGTCGAGGCGACAGCCTCTTTGCCGGTGCTGGGTGCGGACTATGGCAAGGGCAAAGACCGTAAGGAAATGGCCGCAGACATTGCTGCCCGGGGGTATGAATCTGCTCTGGTGGTGACCCTGATCGATGTGAAAGAAGAAATGCACTACACCCAGGGNGGGATGAACTANGCCCCGGATATCGCAGTGCAGGGTGCCATGGGCCAGACTTTCTANGTGCGTCAGAGNGCCGTATACGAGCCCGGNTATTTCAGTAATGACAAGAAGTACTTCCTGGAGTCGAACCTGTACCAGCTCGACCCGGAAAAGCTATTATGGTCGGCCAAGACCACCACGGTGAACCCGGCNGATCTGGAAGCTGGCACGACCGGTGTNGCCAAGGCGGTCGTCGACCGCATGGCCAAGGATGACATGATCTGATCCAGAATCATGCATCACNAACCGGGGGCTATGCCCCCGGTTTTTGTTTGTGAAACCCTCTGCAGGAGTCCCCATGATTGAGTACCGGATTCGCCCNCTACGCCCGCAAGCGCATTTGTTCGAAGTCACGCTGACGGTGGCGAACCCGATGCCTGAGGGGCAGGCATTCAGCATGCCTGCCTGGATTCCTGGCAGTTACATGATCCGTGATTTTGCCCGTCACCTGGTCCATGTTGAAGCCAGCAGCCAGGGCGAAACCCTGCCGGTAGCCAAGGTCGACAAACAGACCTGGCAGCTGCCGCCCTGCGAGGGNCCCGTACAGATTCACTATCANGTGTANGCNTGGGACCTGTCTGTCCGGGGNGCNCANCTNGANACGACCCACGGTTATTTCAATGGNACCTGCGTGTTCCTGGCNCCCATGGGCCACGANGATCAGCCNTGCGAAGTGGAGATCGAGGCCCCGGAGGGCCATGCCTATGCCGGATGGCAGGTGGCGACCGGGCTACAGCGATTGTCGGGGTCCGAACTGGNCTTTGGCCGTTTTCGTGCCGATAACTATGACGCCCTGATTGATCATCCGGTGGAAATGGGGCCGTTCGATTACGCCAGCTTCGACGCTTGCGGNGTGCAGCACTGGGTGGTGCTTGCCGGGCGNCATCATGCTGATATGGCGCGGCTGTGTCGCGACCTCAAGCCGATTTGCGAACACCATATCCGCATGTTCGGCGAGCCGGCGCCCATGGACCGGTACGTGTTCATGACGCTGGTTACGGGCAATGGTTATGGNGGCCTGGAGCATCGCAATTCCACCAGNTTGATGTGTGCCCGGGACGACCTGCCCAAACGCACGGATGATCCGGCCAAGGTNCGCGAGGGCTATCGCAACTACCTGGGTTTGTGCAGCCACGAGTACTTTCATACCTGGAACGTGAAGCGCATNAAGCCGGCTGCNTTCACCCCGTTCGATCTCTCACAGGAAGTGCACACCGAACTACTGTGGGCGTTTGAAGGNATCACCAGCTATTACGATGACCTGTCNCTCACGCGCACAGGACGGATTTCGCCGCAGAGCTATCTTGAACTGCTGGGGCAGACCATGACCCGTGTCTACCGCGGACAAGGCCGTCACNGGCANACAGTGACAGAGTCCAGCTTTGACGCCTGGACCCGCTTCTACAAGCAGGACGAGAATGCGCCCAACGCCATCGTNAGCTATTACACCAAAGGTTCNCTGGTNGCNCTGGCGCTNGACCTGACCCTGCGAAACCTCACCGGTGAGAAAAAGTCTCTGGATGANCTGATGCGCCTGCTGTGGGAGCGCTATGGAAAAACCGGTGAGGGTGTGCCTGAACAGGGCATTCAGCCGCTGGCAGAAGATATTGCGGGTTGCGATATGTCAGGCTTTTTTGAGCAGGCCTTGTATAGCACCNAAGATTTGCCCCTGTCTGAAATGCTGGCCGAGCGTGGGGTGGAATTGCACTGGCGCAGTGCTGCCGGGCATGGCGATAACGGCGGCAAGCTGGGCAAGGACGGNATCCCCAATCTGGGGGTGCGTTTGTCGGCAGACCCGCTCGGCGCGCGGATCGCGGTGGCATTCGAGCAGGGTGCTGCCATGGCAGCAGGTTTGTCTGCCGGGGANATCATNATTGCGGTAGATGGNNTGCAGGCCACCGCCGCTAACATCGATAATTTGCTGGCCAATTTCCTGCCCGGCGAAACAGTGGAATTGCATGCATTCCGCCGTGATGAATTGATGACNTTCCAGGTCAAGGTGAGCCCCAGCGAACCGAGCACCGCCTACCTGACCATTGCCAAGGGCGGGCTGACCGAGAAAGGGAAGGCGTGGCTGCATGTTAGTGAAAAGTGAACAGTTAACAGNGAATAGTGAAAATCAAAATGCAAACCNGACGTCGCGGGTGCAGCCGTGCTGTCATCACTGTGCGTGTTCGCGCGCTGTTAACTGTTAACTATTCACTGTTCGCTCATGCCTCTGAACTCGTTGTACACCCAGCTNAAAACCGTCCGCCAGGCCGATCGCTTTCGTTTGAAAAAGCGCATCGATGGTCTGGCGCGTTTGCCGGTGGAAAAACGCAGTGCCAAGGCGGTGGATAATGTCGCGCTGGCGATGGCGGCGTCTGTTGCCAACCGTGAACAGCGGTTGGCCGCCGTGCCCGTTCTCGAATGGCCAGACCTGCCGGTGGTGGCGAGCCGGGAAGAGATCAAGGCGGCGATTCGGGATCATCAGGTGGTGGTGATTGCCGGGGAAACCGGTTCCGGGAAAACCACCCAGCTGCCCAAGATTTGTCTGGAATTGGGCAGGGGGGTAGAGGGCACCATCGGGCATACCCAGCCACGACGTCTTGCCGCCCGTGCGGTGGCCAGCCGGGTCGCTGAAGAGTTGAAATCCCCTCTGGGCTCCACGGTGGGGTTCAAGGTCCGTTTTGCCGAGCAAGTCAGTGACACCAGCCTGATCAAGGTGCTTACCGACGGTATGCTGCTCAANGAGATTCAGCAGGANCGTTTCCTCAACCAGTACGACACGTTGATCATTGATGAGGCTCACGAACGCAGCCTCAATATCGATTTCCTTCTCGGTTANTTAAAACAATTGNTGCCCCGTCGTCCGGACCTGAAGGTGATCATCACCTCCGCCACCATCGACCATGCCCGNTTTGCCGAGCATTTCGCGGGGGCACCGGTTCTGGAAGTGTCTGGACGGACGTATCCGGTAGAGATGCGTTACCGGCCCCCCGGCGACGGGCAGGAACTGTCCCGGCAGGTGGAAGAGGTGNTGCAGGAGATCCAGCGNGAAGAGCGGCAACAGGGGCTACCCCTGGCCCGTGATGTGCTGGTGTTCCTCGCCGGTGAGCGTGATATTCGCGATGTGCACCATCATCTGAAACATTGCGAGTTCAGGGATACCGAAATACTGCCGTTGTATGCCCGCCTGAGCCAGGCAGAGCAACACCGTATTTTCAGCGCNCATCGGGGGCGCCGGGTGGTGCTGAGTACNAATGTGGCGGAAACCTCCCTGACGGTGCCGGGNATTCGTTATGTGATTGATGCNGGTACAGCACGCATCAGCCGTTACAGCGTACATTCCAAGGTGCAGCGGTTGCCGGTGGAACCGGTAAGNCANGCCAGCGCCAACCAGCGGGCAGGGCGCAGTGGNCGAATCATGCCGGGTATCTGCTTCCGGCTTTATAGCGAAGAAGACTTCGTTGGCCGTCCTGAATTTACCGATCCTGAAATCCAGCGGACCAATCTGGCNGCGGTGATTTTGCAGATGGCGGATCTGCGGCTGGGCAAGGTAGAAGACTTTCCTTTTATCGAGCCACCGGATGGCCGCCTTATCCGTGACGGTTACCGCATGCTGGATGAGTTGGGCGCGCTCACCCCGCAGCAGTCCCTGACCCCGCTGGGGCGGCAACTTGCCCGTTTCCCGCTGGANCCAACCCTTGGCCGGATGCTGGTCGCGGCTGCNGATCGCAAGGTGCTGCGCGAAGCGTTGATCGTGGTATCCGCACTGGGGGCACAGGACCCGCGTGAGCGCCCGCATGACAAGCAGCAGCANGCTGACCAGGCGCATCAGCCGTTTACCGANAAGCAGTCGGATTTCCTGTTCTACGTGAAATTGTGGCACTGGGCTGAACAGCAGCGTGAGGCGCTGAGCCGCAATCAGTATGAAAAGCTGCTGAAGAAGCATTTTCTGTCGCCCACCCGCATGCGGGAATGGCGCGACACTCACCGCCAGCTGTTGTTGCTTTGCAAGGAGCAGGGCTGGGAGCTGAACAAGGCGACTGACAATGACTCTGGTGTAGACGACGGGATCTATGGGCCACTGCATCAGGCACTGTTGAGCGGGCTGGTGTCCAACGTGATGCAGCGAACGGAAGAGGGCGAGTGGCTCTCTACCCGTAACCGTAAACCTCTGGTATGGCCGGGATCCAGCCTGTCAAAAACCAAGGCCCGCTGGCTGATGGCGGCAGAACAGGTAGAAACCAGTCGGTTATTCGGCCGCACGGTCGCGCGGGTTGAACCGGAATGGGTAGAGGCCGCTGCGGCACATCTCATTAAACGCCAGTATTTCGAACCCCATTGGTCGAAGAAACGCGGCTGTGCCATGGCCAAGGAACAGGTCAATCTGTTCGGTCTGATTCTGGCCAGTGGTCGCCGGGTGAACTACGGGCCGATCCAGCCACAGGAGTCCCGTGAGTTACTGATTCGTGAGGGGTTGGTCATGGGGCAGCTGACCCGGGAGCCGCCGTTCGTGCGTGCCAACCGAGAGTGTTACCAGGCCCTGGAAGCCATGGAGCACAAGCTACGCCGCCGTGACATCCTGGTGGACGAAGACGCCCGTGTGGCGTTCTACGACGAGCGCTTGCCCGATACGGTCAATACCGTCGCCGGGCTGATGAGCTGGTACAACAAAAAGGCCAGCGATCAACAGAAGCAAGCGCTACTGATGGATGAGGACTTCCTGCTGTCACGCAGCCCGGATCTTGCCGACGGTCAGTTCCCCGATGTCCTGGCTCTGGGGGAGATTTCGTTGCCTCTGGAATACAGCTTCGACCCCACCGGGGACCGCGATGGGGTGTCACTGGTGGTGCCTCTGGCGGTGCTCAATCAGGTGCCGGAGGCGCGGCTCGACTGGTTGGTGCCCGGGTTGCTCAAGGAAAAGCTGGAAGCCCTGATTCGTGCCTTGCCCAAGTCTCGCCGTCGTCATTTTGTGCCAGTGCCCGATTATGTGGCGGCCCTGATGGACACCCTGACGCCGGATGAGCCCCTGTTGCCGGCGATGACGCGCGAGCTGCAACGCATGAGCGGGGTGCGCATCGAACTGGAAGAATGGCAGGTGGACGGGCTGTCTGATCACCTGCGGATGATGGTACGGGTGGTCGACAGGCTGGAGGGCAAGGCCAAGACCCTCGCCCAGGGGCGCAGTATGCCCGAGGTCAAAGCGCGGCTGGATGGGGTCCGGGCGGAGCTTCCCGAGCCAGAAACCGAGGTGCCGCCCTTGTCCGGGCAGGAGTGGCTCTTTGGCCCCTTGCCGGA
Organism: Alcanivoracaceae bacterium; assembly: GCA_002706085.1. Taxonomy (GTDB): domain Bacteria; phylum Pseudomonadota; class Gammaproteobacteria; order Pseudomonadales; family Alcanivoracaceae; genus Alcanivorax. The sequence goes on from PAJO01000011.1 coordinate 60,806, forward strand.
AACCGATCTGCGGGAGCTTGGCGGGATGACGCTGCGGCGTTATCCCGCCCTGGCGGATGAAAAGGACACCGTAACACTGCGTTATCTGGATGACNCGGCGCTGGCCATCTGGACCCATCGCTGGGGCTGCGCCCGGTTATTGGGCTTCAAGTTGTCTGTTCAGCTTCGCGATCTGCGCAAGCAGGCGTCGCAGATGCCAGGGTTCCAGAAACTCAAGAGCGAAAAAGGCGCGATGGCACGTCATGCGCTGGACCATGCGCTGTCGCGATTGCTGGCTGAGCATTTTCGNCTTGATGNACCGGTGCGTGATGAGGCCGCGTTCAAGGCCCGGCTGGATGCCCACCGAGGGGATTTCGTGCCCTGGGCCAGTGAACAGTTGGCCGGCATCGGTCAGGTGTTCGATCAGTACCGCCAACTGATGGGCAAGCTTGAGAAAAACTTNCCGCTGGCCTGGGCCCATGCTCACCGGGACCTCAAGGATCAGTTTGCGGAACTGTTTGGCGNCGCATTCCTGTTGGAGGTGCCCTGGGAGAGTCTGCAGGAGTACCCTCGNTATCTGGCAGGCATCGCGCATNGGCTGGACAAGCTGGGNGGGCAGATTGGCAAGGATCGCACTGTGACGGCGGAGCTGGAGGCATACCGCAAACAGTACCGGACCCGTGCTGCCGGGGCGCCATTATGGCAGCAGGCCCCCCCGCTTCAGCACTTTTTCTGGATGCTGCAGGAGTACCGGGTCAGCGTGTTTGCCCAACAGCTTGGTACGCAGGTTCCGGTTTCNGCGAAGCGACTCAACAAACAATGGGAAGAATGTTGACTTTATCCGTGGGGTAAATGGCGGAACCGGCCTTTGCGCCCACGGCCCTGAATCCGGATAATCGACCCATTCCCAATTTTCCGGGGGGAGGCGGCGGCCTTCCTCTTCGAGTGCGAGGACTCGCTTGTGAGCTATTCTGTTGTNATTTCCGGGACCGGCCTGTGGACACCGGAGCAGACCATCACCAATGATGAATTGGTGGCGTCCTTCAATCAGTATGTCGAGCGTTTCAATGCGGACAACGCTGATGCNATTGCGGCTGGCGAGGTGACGGCACTGGATCCGTCCAACTCTGCCTTTATCGAGAAAGCCTCCGGTATCAAGCAGCGTTATGTCATCAACAAAAGTGGCGTGCTGGATCCGGANCGCCTGGCACNCAGTATCCCTGAACGTGCTGACGATGAGCTNTCACTGCAGGCCGAAATTGCGGTAANCGCGGCCAAACAGGCGCTGGAGAATGCCAACCTTTCCGCCAACGACCTAGACGCGGTGCTGGTGGCCTGTTCCAACATGCAGCGCCCGTATCCGGCCATGGCCGTGGAAGTTCAGGATGCGCTCGGCATGGAGCACGGCTGGGGCTATGACATGAATGTGGCCTGTTCCAGTGCTACCTTCGGCATTCAGGCCGGTGTTGATGCCATTCGTAATGGTAGTGCTCGCCGTGTGCTGATGGTAAACCCGGAAATCTGCTCTGCACATCTGGCCTGGGAAGACCGTGATTGCCATTTTATCTTTGGTGATGTGGCCACGGCCGTGATTCTGGAGCGTAAGGAAGACGCGACCTCCGACAACCAATGGGAAGTGCTCGGTACCCGCCTTCAGACCAAGTTCTCCAGCAACATTCGCAACAATTTCGGTTTTCTCAACCGTGCGGACGAGAGTGGAGTCGGGGCCCGGGACAAGCTGTTCCGTCAGGAAGGCCGCAAGGTCTTCAAGGAAGTCTGCCCCATGGTGGCTGAACAGATTACCTCACACCTTGCGGACACAGAGATTGCGGTAGATAGCGTCAATCGCATGTGGCTGCACCAGGCGAATCTGAGCATGAATGAACTGATCTCCAAACGCGTGCTGGGGCGTCCCGCCACCCGTGAAGAGGCCCCGGTCATTCTTGATGATTACGCCAACACCAGTTCCGCTGGCTCCATTATTGCCTTCCACAAATACAATGGAGACCTGCCTTCGGGTAGCCACGGTGTTATCTGTTCCTTTGGTGCCGGTTACTCCATTGGCAGTGTGATTGTGAACCGGATCAAATAATGCCCATGCTGTCTGACGTCGGACGCTTGACCTCCTGCTGCCTGCAGGTACCGTCACGTCCGACTTCTGACGCCTGACCAAGGTTTTTTCTTCTCCTTTCGTAACGTTTACCTCACACCCGCATCTCTATATTGTCTGAGACAGGCGCTACGCGAATAACGTGGTTGCCTGAACCGTTTTGCCTATGCCATGAGACGGTGTATGCAGTGACGGTTTTGGACACCCAATAATGACGTATGGAGACTCAACATGGCTAAGCTGACCAAACTGAACCCCCTCGCCGCCACCGTAGGCGCTGCTGTCGTCGCTACCGCCATGGCGGTACCGGTAACCGCCAATGCGGCTGAAAATCCCTTTGCTGCCTCTGACCTGCAAGCGGGTTACCAGCTGGCTGGCCACGCTGAAGGTAAGTGTGGCGAAGGCAAATGCGGCGACAAGAAAGGCGAAGGCAGCTGCGGTGAGAAAGGCGGCGAAGGCAAGTGCGGTGAAGACAAAGGCGGAGAAGGGAAATGTGGTGAAGGCAAGTGCGGCGGTGATGCGTAAGGCTGCATGATGATAAACCACAAGACACCAGTGTCCGGCGTGGGTCTGGGTCTTCGGCGGGCCCTGATGGGCCCGCTTTCCCAAGCCAAATCGCCACCGTTTGATTTCATGGAAGTGGCGCCGGAAAACTGGATTCCCATGGGCGGTCGCCTGGGCAAGGAATTCCGCAAGTTTACCGAGCGATTTCCGTTTGTGACCCATGGTCTGAGTCTGTCTCTTGGCGGGCCTGAACCGCTGGATTTTGACCTGCTGTCCTCCATCAAGACCTTTCTTCGCGAACACGACATTCGCCGCTATACCGAGCATCTGAGTTATTGCAGCGACCATGGCCACCTTTACGATCTGATGCCAATCCCCTTTACGGAAGAGGCCGTGCACTATGTGGCCGGCCGCGTGCGGCAGGTTCAGGACTTTCTTGAGCAGCCCATCGGGATCGAACATGTCAGTTACTATGCGGCACCGGGTTCACAGATGTCAGAGCTGGAGTTCGTGAACGCGGTGCTGGAAGAAGCGGACTGCGAGCTGCTGCTGGATGTGAACAACGCCTACGTGAATAGCATTAACCATGGTTATGACCCGAAGGAATTCATTAGCGGTTTGCCCGGCGAGCGAATCTGTTACGTGCATATCGCAGGGCACTTCGATGAAGCGGAAGACCTGAAAGTGGATACCCATGGTGCGGCGGTTATCGATCCGGTGTGGGAGCTACTGCAGCATGCCTACCGTGAGTTTGGCGTCCTGCCGACCCTGCTGGAGAGGGACTTCAATTTTCCAGGTGAAGACGAGCTGTTTGGCGAGTTGAAAGAGATTGCCCGTTATCAGCAAGCGCACGCCTCCCGGGAGCGCAAACTGGGATGAGTGAGGCAGACTTTCAGCGCTTGCAGCGTGCGTTTGCCGGCCACCTGCGAAACCCTGACACGCGGCCTGCACCGCAAGGAATCGAAGAGCGCCGGTTGGAGATCTACCGGAATCTGTTTTTCAACAATGTAAACGGCTTTATCGAGCAGGGCTTTCCGGTGTTATTTTCATTACTGGACGCCGAGAGATGGCAGCGACTGGTGCGGGGCTTCTTTGAGTTTCATGCCTGTCAGACACCGTATTTTGTTGAAATACCCCAGGAGTTTGTCGGTTATCTGGCCACAGGGGAGGGCGCTGAAGAGGGGGATCCCCCTTTCCTTCTGGAGCTTGCCCATTACGAGTGGATGGAACTGGTACTGGATGCGTCGACAGAGACGTTTCCCGAGGCAGGGTTTCATCCCGAAGGCGACTTGCTGCGGGCGATTCCGCAACTGAGCCCGCTCCATGCGGTGCTGTCCTATCATTTTCCTGTGCATGAGATCTGTGTGGATTTTCAGCCTGATGCCCCGTTACCACAACCTGTCTGGTTGCTGGTTTACCGCAATCGCGATGATCAGGTGCGCTTCATGGAGATCAATGCGCCAACGGCAAGATTGTTGCAGCTCATTGATGAGAATCCTGCTCTCACGGGGGCAGAGGTGGTGGGGCTGCTGGCGGGGGAAATGCAGTTTGACGAAGGCAAACTGGCAGAATTTTCTCGCGGTATTCTGCAACAAATGCGTGAGCGCGACATCCTTATAGGGACAACACTGAAACGCTGTTAGTTGAGTCCGGCAGCCTTTTCTCAGGACCCTGTTAAAGGGCGATTTGCCGACTTTCTGTGAGTCGAATACCCGTACGAATATGGCTCCAGCAACGGCATTTGCTCTGACGGAGAGTCCCTATGCTTGCCTTGATGAACAAGATCCATCACACCCTGAATACTACGCGTGTAGCTGACTTTCTTGCTCCGTTGGCGCTGCGTTTATTCCTGGCACCGGTAATGATCAGTGCCGGGTATAACAAGGCGATGAGTTTCGAGAGCACTGTGGCCTGGTTTGGTAACCCGGACTGGGGATTGGGATTGCCCTTTCCGGCGTTGCTGGCGTTCCTGGCCACGGCTACGGAGCTGGTGGGCGGCGTATTGCTGTTGATTGGCCTGTTTACCCGCTACGTTTCCATCCCGCTCATGTTTACGATGATAGTGGCGATGGCCACAGTGCATTGGCCGCATGGCTGGTTTGCTATCGCACCGGCTAACCCTGCCACCAGCACGGCCTTGCCGCTGGCGAAGCTAGGCATTCCCGCCGCACATGCCAGTCTTGAGAACAGCGAAGAGGTGGGGAAACGACTAAGCCGCGCCAAGGAAATTCTCAGGGAAAATGGCAATTATGCATGGCTGACAGAGAAGGGCGGTCTGGTGATTTTGAACAATGGCATTGAGTTCGCCATGACCTATTTCATCATGCTGCTGGTACTGTTCTTCCAGGGCGCAGGCCGATTTCTGAGTGTGGATTACTGGATAGAGCGCCGGTTGGCTCCCGGAGCGAATGTGTAAAACCTGTCAGAGTTGCGTAACCCCGGGCGGGTTTCCCTGTTCCCGGGGTAGACAGGGCCGCTATAATGCGGCGTTTGAATCCATCGCCGGATGGCAGCGCCTCCGGTCACCGGGGTGTTTGTGCGCTACCTGCTACTGACAATACTGCTGAGCCTGCCATTGCTGGTGACAGCGGAAGAAGAGGACGACTGGGGTGAGGCTACCACGGCGTTTGACGCGCCGGCGGGGCAGAACCAGTACGCGGACCCTTGGGAGAACATGAACCGCAAGGTATTTGCGTTTAACGAGTTTCTCGATACCTACGGTTTGAAGCCCGTTGCAAAGGGGTACCAGAAAGTTACCCCGCAGTGGATGGACGATACCATCACCCGCTTTTACGAGAATCTGCGCGATTTTCGCAGCGGTCTTAACAGCGTGCTGCAATGGCGCTGGAATCATGTCGGCCAGAACTGGGGCCGTTTCGCCGTCAATAGTACCCTCGGTATTGGTGGCCTGTTCGATGTGGCCAGCAAGGTAAACCTGCGCAAGCACGATACGGATCTGGGGTTGACCTTTGCTCGCTGGGGCATGCCTGAAGGCCCCTATCTGGTGTTGCCCTTCTGGGGGCCCTCCACTGGCCGGGATGCGGCGGCGATCTTCCCCGAAGACTATATGCGTCTGCGCCACTATATCGAGCATGACCTCACCCGGCACAGTTTCACCGCTGTCTATGTGGTCGATCTTCGAGCCGATTTGCTGGACCTCGAACGCAACATTGTCGGTGACCGTTACACCTTCATCCGCAACGCCTACCTGCAGCGCCGCCGCTTCGAATCCGGCGACCGACCCTCCCTGCGTTTCCCGGATATCGAACAACGGGACTTGGAGCTGGAAAGTGAGTATGAGGAAGATGGCTGGTAGGTCGAGTTAACAGTTAACAGTGTGCGGTTGGCGCCGTCAGGCTTTTAACGTATGAGGCCGCGCCCAAAAACTGGACGCGGCCTCATGGCTTACAGATCAAGACAAACATTGCTCGCGCAGCTGTTCACTGTTCACTCTTCACTGCCTTCATCTTCGCCCGAATATAGTCCCCATGGGACACATAAAGCAGGTCGCTGACGCGGCGGATGAGGTGTTCTTCGTGGACGTCTACGTGGCCGTCGGCGGCGGCCATGGCCCACATGTCTTCTACCAGGGCAACACGGGTTTCCGGGTCCCAGTGTTCTCGCAGGGGCAGGGTGAATTCAAACAGGTCTGTGGCCTGATCTACACGGGTTTCCAGCTCGCCAAGGATGTCGTTCATTTCCGCCGGGTCCAGTTGCCAGCGGCTTTGCACTGCCTCTACCAGGCGTGCACTTTCCTCAGCGTCGACCTTGCCGTCGGTACGGGCCACTTCCAGTAGTAGCGCTGCGGCGGCCCGGTGCAGGTCATGCTCGGTGGTTTGCGGTGTCTGGGCGTCAGTACCAAACAGTCGATTCAGCCAGTTCAAACCGTTTCCTTATGTCAGCAGTGTTTCCAGGGCTTGCTGATCCTTGGCAAAGCGGCGAATACCGTCCGCCAGAAGATCACAGGCCATGGGGTCGTCGTTCATTTGCCAGCGGAAGGCGGGCTCGTTGACCGGGGTCCAGTCGCTTTCCGGTGCAACCAGTTCCGCATCCAGTACCTGAGTAAGAGTGCCATCGCGGCTGGCAAGTTCCTCCAGCAGCGCCGGGCTGATGGTGAGCTTGTCGCAACCCGCAAGGGCTTCGATCTGGTCGGCGGTGCGGAAGCTGGCGCCCATGACGATGGTTTCCAGCCCCCGGGCCTTGAAGGTGCGGTAAATTTCTCGCACGGACTGGACGCCCGGGTCGTCGTCTGCGGTGGCGATATCCATACCGCTTTTGCGGTACCAGTCGTAGATACGGCCGACAAACGGGGAAATCAGTGTGGCGCCGGCTTCCGCGGCTGCCAGTGCCTGCGCCTGATTGAAGACCAGGGTGACGTTGCAGCGTGTGCCTTCCTCTTCAAGGATTCGCACGGCCTGTATGCCTTCCCAGGTGGCCGCGATCTTGATCAGGATACGAGAGGGGTCCACATCCAGTTCCCGGTAAATGCTCATCAACCGGCGGGCTTTTTCTACGGTGGCTCGGGTATCGAATGACAGGCGTGCATCCACTTCAGTGGAGACCAGGCCGGGCACGCGCTCCAGGATGGCCTGGCCCGCGAGGCAAGCACAGATATCTGTCAGCCAGTCCATTTCGCCTTTATGGCCGAGTTCTTCGCAGAGGGTGGCGGCCTGTTCCAGCAGGCCCCGGTATCGTTCGTCTTTGGCGGCAGCCAGCAGCAGGGACGGGTTGGTAGTGGCATCTTCGGGGGCAAGAGCGGCAATCATGTCGAGGTCGCCAGTATCTGCCACCAGAGAGGTCCATTGGGCGAGCTGTTCGCGTTTGTTCACGGTTTCCGTTCCTTGTGGTGTCATGTCGGATGCAGATTAAAGGCCAACGATGACAGGGTGCTTTCTAAACCGTAGGAGCGGCGCTTGAGCCGCGAAGTCTTAAAGTCACTATGACATGGCGATGTGTTGCGATAACGGATGTTGATTGCGCCTTGTGATATCGCCAGTTGTGACCCGAAACCGTTTGTCGCGGGATAAGCGCCGCTCCTATGGAGAGATATCATGCTTACAGGCTAAGGCAGTTGCGCCAAAGCGTCCATTAGCACTTGTGGGGTTGTGCCGGGTTTGTGCATGTTCTCGCTCAGGTGACGCCGGAACTTGCGCGCACCGGGCTCACCCTGAAACAGGTTGAGGATATGGCGCAGGGCATGCTTGGGCGCATGGCCCAGGGCGTAACGGCGCTCGAGATAGGGCAGGAACTGCTCGGCGACTTCGCGACGGCTGGGGACAGGGCGCGTATCGCCAAACACCACCTGGTCGGCATCGGCCAGGAAATACGGGTTCTGGTAGGCCTCGCGGCCAATCATGACACCGTCCACTTCGCCCATGTGATCATGAACTTCCTGCAGGGTTTTCACTCCGCCGTTAAGGATGATCTCCATGTGTGCAAATGCCTGCTTGATTGCGTAGGCACGCTGGTAAATGAGTGGGGGAATCTCGCGGTTTTCCTTGGGCGAAAGTCCGGAGAGTATGGCCTTGCGGGCATGAATGGTGAGGCTGGTGCAGCCGGCCCGCTCAATCTGCTCCACAAATCGGAACAGGAAGTCGTAATCGTCCTGGTCGTCGATGCCGATGCGGGTCTTTACCGTGACCGGTACGGAAACGACAGCCTGCATGGCTTCCACGCATTCACCCACCAGCTCCGGTTCGGCCATGAGGATGGCGCCGATCTTGCCCTGTTGAACCCGATCTGACGGGCAACCCACGTTCAGATTGATCTCGTCATAGCCGTACTGTTCGCTAATGCGGGCCGCTTCAGCCAGCTGTTGTGGATCGCAGCCGCCCAGCTGCAGGGCCACAGGGTGTTCTTCGTGGTTGAACGACAGAAAACGGTCACGATCGCCATGAACAATGGCCTGAGCCACCACCATTTCGGTGTAAAGCAGGGTATGCCGGGTGATCAGGCGTGCCAGATAGCGATAATCCCGGGTGGTCCAGTCCATCATTGGCGCAACGGATAGCCGCCTATCCAGTTTATTTCCTGCAATGCCGCGTGTTTCCACGCTATCCGCCTGATTTCCTGTCTCTTTCATCTTGTTTAATTCTTGCGCGTTTCGGTGTTTTCTGTGCTATTTTTCACCCTGTATTGCACCATATTTGCACCACGTTTTGTGCCATGGTGCAAATGGAGGGAGGGTGATTCGTGGGCTCTATTGTCGCACGCAAGAATGCAAAAGGAGAAACCCGGTATCGCGCCCAGGTGCGAGTTACCCGGGAGGGTAAGCAGATCCGGGCTGAATCAAAGACCTTCAGTAAGCGGCAGCTGGCAAAGGAGTGGATTCGCCTGCGAGAGGCGGAGCTGGAGCAGGGTGGTGATGCTGGCCTGGCCAGTGGCGCTGATATCAGCCTCAGGGAGGGGATTGTCCTGTACCTGGAAGCCGTGGGCGACAATTTTGGGCGTAGCAAGAATGCGGCCTTGCGGGCTTTGGCGGATATGCCTATTGCGGAAAAGCGGGTGGTGGACCTGGTGCCCAGGGACTTCATCGAGCATGTGCATTGGCGGCGGTCCCAGCCAGCTACGCCCAGCCATCCGCGTGGTGTTGGGCCTTCTACTCTCAATAACGATCTGATCTTTCTGCGGTTGGTGATCCGGTACCTGCAGCATGCTCGGGGGCTGCCGGTCGGGCCATCCATCGTTTCTGATGCGGTGGATGCGCTGCGTGCAGGGCGGGTGATCTCGAAGTCCAGCCAGCGGGAGCGGCGGCCTACGGCGGATGAGTTGCGCCGGCTGGATGCCTACTTGTTCGAGCGGTGGCGATCTGGCCGGATGACGGTGCCGATGTGGCATCTGATGTGGCTGGCGATTTACAGCGGCCGGCGGCAGGAGGAGCTGTGCCGGTTGCCGCGGGCTGGACTGGACCGTGAGCATGGTGTGTATGTGATCGAGAACGGCATTAAGAACCCGGCTGGCCGTACGAGCCGTGATGTGGAGGCGGTGCTGCCAGCGGCGGGGTGGCTGGTGGTGGATCGGGTCCTGGCGGATTTCCCGGGGGATGATGGGTTGCTGCTGGATTTCAACCCGAAGTCTGCCGGTACGCGCTGGAACCAGGCCTGCAAGATGCTGGGTATTGTGGATCTTCGGTTCCATGACCTGCGGCATGAGGCGCTTTCGCGGCTGGGTGAGGACGGGCTGACGGTGCCGCAGATCCAGCAGGTGAGCCTGCACCAGAGCTGGGACAGCCTGCGCCGGTATGTAAACATGCCGGCGCGGCGGGGTGAGCGGGTTGAATGGGGGGATGGAATGTGCGATACGTAGTGTGATAATTACAACACATGTGCTAAATTTCGCGCCGCAAGACGTATCCAATTATTTTTTGACCCAAGGGGAGAGCTGTGGCAGACCGCCTTTTTCAGCCATTGGCTAAGTATGGGAAAAACCATGCTGTTGACTTGGTTATTGCCTACGTAAAGCTATCTAGCAATATCTCTCCCGAGATTCTGATGGGGCTGGGGGACGCGCATGCTGACCATTTTGCAGGCGATTTTCCTATTTCTGAACCTATGCATTCTCTCAACTTCAAATTTTCTGAAGGTGGGGCGAAGCAAGTCAAATCAGAGTCAATAGGCGGCTGGGGGTTTCACAAACAAGACCCTGCTACTAAATTAAAAATCTATGGGATTGAAATTCAACAAGACCAAATCTCGGTAATATTGGGAGATTATGAGTCTTGGTCTATTGATGGCCTGCGTATCCTTGGTTACCTAACACGTGCGTTAGATGTTTTGCGGGGTCTAGGCTACGTTGGTGATTTGAGTCATGCGGGCCTGAATGTAGTGGATGTGTTTCTTTTGGAGGATGTTTGTTCTGCATGGAAGGAATCTTTGCTGAACATAAATTCTATATATCTTCCAAAGTTTATCTTTGATACCAAGGATTATTGGCACTCTCACTCTGGCTTCTTCTCAATTTTAGATAAACGGGGAGAGCAGATGCTAAACAATTGTAATGTGTCAGCTACTAAAGTCGGGGTGGGTAAAAAAGATAGACTGAAAGTTAATACTTCTCATCATGTGGAATTTGCTGAAAAGTTTAATGTGGAGTCTATCCAGTCTTTGTATGATGATTATTTGTGTTTATTCCATAATAAAAATAAGGAAATTGTCATGGATGTTTTGTCAGGGGCTGCCGCTAAAGAAATCGGTCTTTCATAACAAGGGATTATGTGATGATTGAAGCGTTAGCGTTAACAAGGGATGCGACTCTTGATTATGATTGCGCGTCATTTGAGGCTGCCGTGGCATGCTATTCTGAGCCTGATGTATCACATCAGGGTTATTCATTAGAGGAGCAGCGGCTACAGAACTATGGCATCTATGCAATCGATGACTGCTATGTAACTACTAGTGTCTATGGCTTTGATGAGAGCAGCGTTGATGAATACCTGCTTCAGTATCGCCGGCCCTCTGCTCCTGATACAGAAATTAGCGCTGAACTCCTTTTGTGGTTAGCTAATAGACCTTTCTTGAGAGGTTTTGTTGAAAACTCTGAGCGTGAGTTTTCAACGATCCTTGGGATGCCCGTGTCTGTGAAAGCTTCCTTGTTTCAATTGATTGACGATGATGACAGCGAAGAATTCTTGGCAGCAAAGTTGACGGTTGATTATGGCGTTGATTTTGATCCGTCCAAAATAATTGGGCTCGAAAGAGAGTTGCTGGAAAAATCAGTTATTCCTGCTGAAGATCAGCTGGAAGACATTGTCATGCTGAACTCAATTTATGGCTGATTTTGATCCGAATGGATTTATAACTATTGCTGAAAGTCTTCACCATGCTGGGAAAAGCATGACCGGCAATAATCAGGATGCAGCTTTTAGAGCTGCAGCTGGGCGCTATTATTATGCTTGCTTTTTGTCGATCTACAAAAGATGTGGGTTGGGTGGTGATGATTTTGATGATCATAGGCACAGAGATGTAATTAAAAAGCTTGTGAAATCTAATAAGAGTGAAGAAAGGAATATTGGTAATTCACTGGCGGCATTACATGATATTCGCAGGGATGCTGATTATTATGTCGACCGTGTTGTTGACGATAATAAAATAAGAATGGCTGCAGAAAGAACTAAGAAGCTGATAAGCTCGCTTCCCAAACTGCGGCCTGAAAGAGTTGTAAGCAAAAAGTAGTTATTAATTTTTGTATTAGTGGTTCACCTCCCAAATATTCCTTCCCTCGTCCCACCTTAATAAAAGCACCTGAACCCCGGTATCGGTTACGGTCATTCCCAGCTCGGCCGGCATGTCGTCGATGCTGTTGCCATGGCTCATGGCTATGTCACCAGATCCTGCTGGATAGGAATGCGGGGAGAGGGGCGGTTCTCTACGGTGTAGGGGGCCGCGTCCGGTTCCGGCTGGTAGTTGCTGCACAGCTGAGTGGCAAATACTTCTGCGTCATGCAGGCCACAAAGCCCGTAGGGTGTTTTGGTGGGCTGGGGACTGCTGGCAAATGGCTTCGGGAATGGGCAGTGCTCATCCTTGTCGTAGCCAAGGTGCTCGTATCGTGTGCAGCTGATACAGGCTTTTGGCATGCCAATTTTGGTGCGTGGGATCGTCATCTCTCTCGCTACCTCAACAAAAACACCTGAAACCCGGCATCGGTAATCGTCATGTCCAGCTCTTCCAGCATTTCATCAATGCAGGCTTGGGCTGTGTCGAGCATGTCCACCAGGTTGCAGGGGTTTTGGTTGCGGATCTTGTCGGTGCTGCTGTCGTCACCGTTACTCGCGTGCACGCGCACCAGCCACTTTCTGCAGCCCAGCCCGCGGGCTTTAGGGCTTATCCGGGGCTCGGCGTCGTGTACGGAGTAACAGGCGACCAGCATGCTTGGCTCCGGTTAGGCGGCGAAGGTGCCGATGGTGACGGGCAGATCGGTGCCGAACTTCTCCTGCAGCAGGGCGGCGAACTCTTCGGCCATCTCTTCTTCGTGCTGCTCCGGGCGGATGATGCGCAGGGCGAGCAGGGGCTGGTCATCCTTCTCGCGCAGGGTGAGGCGCAGCGCAAAGGTGCGTTCACCCAGGCCCATGTAGGGCTTGCAGGTGAACAGGATGAAGCTGGGCAGCGGTTCGCTGTTGCTGCTGGCTTCCACCTGCTCCATGGAAGAGCGGGATGCGCTGAGCTGGCCTTCGGTGTGCTCGCTGGTGCGACCTGCCTTAATGGTGATACGGCGGATAGCGGCGATCACCTTGCTGGCAGACAGCTGTTGTTCATCGCTGGTAAGGCCCGTAATGCTGTCGCGCCAGTCTTCCAGCCATTCAGCCAGCTGCTGCTGATCACTGACCCGGCCATCGATTTTATTCAGTGCATCGAAGGCAGCGGTGGACTTCAGCTTCATCACTGCCTTGCTGTCCGCGTGTCCGGGTGTGCTGAGGTCGCCAAGGTTGAGCACGGCGGTGGCGCTCATATCTTCCGGATACACAAAGCACTCAGCGCCATCATCAGCCTTGGCGGATGTGTAATTGACGAAATCGTCAACGCTGCGAGTGATGAAATTACCGCGGAACCGGTTGCGGTGGGGGCGGTATTCTTCCAGCCCTACCACCATGGTGTCTTGAGGGAGGGCAGCTACATCCAGCTTGGCGGCAAAAGCGGTTTTGTTAAACTCCAGGCGGGTGGTGTTGTCCTGGATGTGCTCAAGCAAGGTTGCTGTGTTGAGTGTTTCCATGTGCTTATTGCTCCTCGGTAGCAGGGGTTTTCAGGAAATCGATCTGGGCATCCGGGGCGATGGTCATCTTGCCGCCGCGGCCCACATACATCGGGGTGGTGGTGGTGTCTTCTTCCGTGGCCTTACCGCGCAAGGTCGGGCGGGACACCTTCAGGGTGTGGCTGATCTGTACCTGGTGGGACTCGCCGATCTGGGCAACATCCAGCTCGACAATGATCTTGCCCTTCTTCTTGCCTTTGCCGTGGTCGATGGTGCCGGCGGCAACATCAGACAGGGCCTGGCCAAGCTTCTGGGCGAAGACGCCGCCATCCAGTTCAGTGATAAAGTCTTCTACGTTGGTACGCATGGTTCTCTCTCCCGTGAGGGTGGTTGGGTTAATACTTTTTGCCGTTGTCGCTGGCGCGGTTGGCCAGCTTGTGATCGGCGCGTTGCTGGTTATAGGCCAGCTTTTCAGCCATTGCGCTGCCCAGGTCGTAACCCATGGCGCCGGCAAGATCGCAGATCCGAATGACTGCATCGGCCAGTTCCACTTCGGCCATGTCGCGGTGGGGCAGGTGGTCGTCTTTCAGGCCTTTGCGGTGGCCTTCCATAGCTTCGCTGATCTCGCTGTGGATCAGGCAAAGCTTGGTCGGGAATGTCGGGTTAGGGTCGATGTCTTCACCGGTTTCCGGGTCGGTCCACCAGCCTGACTCGCGGCTCAATTTATGGCAGGCCCATACCAGGGCGTTCGTGTCGTCAGGGATGCCGGCCAGCGTGATTGCCAGGGTGGCATCGATGCCGGGCTTGTCCTGGGCGATCTGCATGTGGTTGCTGTCCAGTGTGTGGCTATCTGTGGGGCGCGTGCTCATGGGGTGCTCCTATGCTGCTTGGTTAATCGCCTTCCATTCCCGGGCGGCTTCTTCGCGTTGCGCGTCCAGGTGGTTGGCTAGGTCTTGTGCGTGCACCAGCCATGGGGCTTTCTGGCTTTTGGCGCCGCGGTGGACCGGGAAGGGCAGTGCCTGGCGCAGTGCTCTGCGCTTGGCTTGGTCCGGGTTGAGGCCGAGGTATTTCTCCGCGATCAGTGCCAGCGGGATCTCGGCGGTTTCGAACTCGGCCATGATCAGAAAAAGGGTGTTCATAGCATCAGCCCCACCGCGAGCAGCAACCCGCCGATGCACAACATAACCATCAGAGCCCGCTCTCCGCGCTGCTCGGGTGATTCAGTTGGCAGGCGTAGTTGCACAGCGCCTGTATGGCGGCGTGGGCTTCGCAGGCGGCTTTTGCCTGGTCGGCAGTGCTGTAGCAGCCGATGCACTGGTGCAGGGTTGCCTGCCAGTTCAGCTTTTCGTAGGCCGGTTTCGGTGGCCAGGCGGTGTAAACGGCCTTGTCGGCTGTGAATGTCTTGCTGACCTGGTAGGCCCCGGCCTTGAGCGCGTATTTGTGTTTTTGCGTCCATTCCATGTGCCCCTCTTATGCGGCGTTATCCAGCAGGCCGAACAGTTCCACCAGCCCGGTTTCGGTAATGTCGATGCGAGTCGTCCAGCGCCACCCAGTGACGGGGTGGCGATACTGAAACTGCTCTTCATGTAGCCAACCCTCGCGCACCCAGTAGGGGTGGGCCCCGCCTTCCGGGGTGATGGCCCCGAGTTGTTGCAGGCGTTGCCGTAGGTGGCTGGGCGTGGTGCCCAGGCGTTGCGCGGCATCGTTAATGCGCAGGGTTGGCTGGCTCATGGTTCAAGCTCCGAACGGTTGCCGCCCGATGTGTTTCCCGGTTGGGGCGTCTAGCCACCATTTACGGGGCAGATCTGAGCGGTAAATGCGGTATTCATAGTGGGGCCAGTCCATGCCCAGGCGTTTGAGGAAGCCCCAGTGGTGCTGCCAGTCGGTATGGATAAAGAGCGTCCATGTTTCAGGCTTGACCTGTGCAATGCGGTGCAAGGTCGCCCGGGTGATGTGATTGAACCAGCTCACCTTTCGGATCTGCTCGATGGCAATGACCTGGTCATGCTCTACCCACCGGGCGTGGGGTGCGTGGTGTTCGCTGTAGCGGCCAGTGAGTACCAGGCTGACGGCGTGGTTCCACGGGTGGTTGTGCAGGCTGCGTTCGTGGTCATCACGGACGAACCGGTGCAGGTAGATGGTGAGCCCCAGCAGCTGGCCGATGAAGTACCGCTCCATGTAGGGCTTGCCTTCGATCTTGATCAGGCGAGTGGGTCGGTTGGCAGTGAGCCGGTAGAGGATGCGGGCTAGCAGGTTCATGCAGCCACCTCGCTGTTCATGAGCCAGCGATGAATGGCTATCCGCGCCTCTTCTTCCAAATCTTCCAGTGTGCCTGCGTTCAGCAGGTAGCCGTCGCCTTGCTCCATGGTGATTGGCTTGTTGGTGCTGTGCTGGCGATCGCTGGTGCCTTCAGGGCGGGCTACATGGATGACATGGCCGCGCATGGCGCGTACCCAGCTTGCTTCTTCTTCGGTGCGCAGGTCGGTGATGACGGCCAGTTCCGGTGTGTCTTGGCTATCTTCGAGTTCTCGCAAGGTGTCGACCAGGCGCACAATCAGGTAGTCAGGGCGAATGGTGTTCCGCACCACGTCGCCCAGTTGTTCCAGCAGGGCACGAACGGCTTTATCACCCTGCTCTTTGAGCTGGTTGACCTGTACCGGGGTGATCCCCAAGGCAACGGCAGCCATTTCATACAGCGGGGTGGCAAAAGCCACTGTGATGACGTCCCACTCTGTGCCAGTTCCTTCGGCAGCGGTGTTCTTGCCGGCCCCGCCGGGGCCGGTGAAGGCGATGATTTTCATTGGGTGTACTCCAGTCCGCCGGTGTCGGTCAGGTGTTGGTGTTCGCTTTGCCAGAACTGCTCACTTTCCAGCCACCGTTCTTTGTGCTGTTCTGCCAGCGTGATCAATTCGGCCAGGGTGTATTCCAGAATGGGTTTGCCCTGCAGGGCGATGGCGTCAGCAAACGATCGCTGGTAACGGCCATTGCATTCACCCAGCGGCAGGGCATCTTCAATCAGGTAAAGGGTGGCCAGCGTCTGGTCGCTGCGCTCTGAAATCGTGGTCATACGATGGCTCCCTCAATCGCATCAGCTGCCTGGGCGTAGCACTGCCCGGCGGTGCCGGTGCCGTGGTAGATGATGTTGCTGGGGTTGCTGATCGGATAGATGGTCACGGCGGTGGTGTCGGCCTGCTTGGCGACGGCCACGGTGAGGGTGATGCCATGCACCCGGATGAGTTTGCTGGCGCTGGCTTCTCCGCTGGCGCTGCGGATCGCTGCGCGCAATTCCCTTTCGTTCTGCATGGTGAGTCTCATGCGGCGTTACTCCCTGTGTGTTTGCGGCGGCAGCGCTGGATGTACTGGTCTGCGGCTTCGGTGATGCGTGCCCGGGCGGTGAGGGTCTGGTTGCTCACGGGCAGTTCGGCCATGTAGTGGTCCAGCAGGCGGCCACTGCGCACCATGGCTTGCTCCATGTCGGCCGTGGCCGGCAGGCGCTTGAAGGCGCGCTGGGCGTTGTGGATGCGGGCTGGGATGCTGGTCATGGCTATCACCCGATCAGGCCGCAGAGGGGCCGTTGTCGTGGGTGAAGTGGTGCCCGCTGGTGCGTTGGCTGGCTTGGCGGCGGTTGGCGAATTCGCCGGCGCTGATCAGGTCAGCACGCTTGCCGCTGATGACAGCCACCATGCCGGTGCGCACTTGAAGGCGGTGCAGGTCTGCCGGGTTGGCGGCAGTGGGGTGGATGTGGATGGTCATTTGCTATTGCTCCGTTAGCCTGTGCTAAACAATTTAGCTGGGGCTAATGTTGTGGTCAATAGCTATTGCTAATTTTTCTGGTGGCGCTGTTTGGCTTTTGGGTTTTGGTGCTGTGTCTTACCGGGCCCGGTAAGCTATAGGGGATTCGTTAGATCAGAGGTGTGTTCCGGGTGATGGGCGGGTGGCTTTAGTGTTGTGAGTCGTATCTTATTGTTTTTATGTGGTTTTATATTCTTGACATTCCGGTTTTTCCATTTGTCAGCAATAAAACAAATGTTGTACCTTTTGTTCAGTATTGGATAATACGCATGTAGTAAACCAATAGTTTCAAACACTAATAAACAAGGAAGCCCTATGACCGCGATCAAATACAGCCTGGGCGAAGGCCATCGTGTCTGACCCTTGCATTGAAATAGTTCAAAATGGCCAGTGGTGGTTATCCCCGCTGGCCATTTTCGTTTCGGCCTGCATTGGTGCTGGCGTTGCGATTTGCGCGATTCTCAATCAACACGCGATTGCGCGCAGAAGGGCGACGCTGGACATGATTGTGGCCAGTGAAGGGGATGGGCCTTTTCAGCGGAACCTGGCGGTTTTTAAATCTGAAAGTAAATGCAGCAGGAGCATGCGGCGGATCGCCGAGTCCGAGAGTGCTTCTGAACTGGCTACCCAGCGGCAAGTGGACTCCTTTCTGAATCACTATGAGCTGATCGCCATTGCTATTGAAAAGAAGATTCTGGACAAAGAGTTCTACAAGCTCTGGATGCGGGGTGCCTATGTAGAAGACTACATCAAGGCTGCTCCTTATATTAACGAGCTCCAAGGCATGCCCAATGGGGGGCAGACCTTTATCAACTTTCAGCTGTTAGCGAGAGAGTGGATGACGTCTGCTGAAAAGCAGGCGGCCACCGAGGCTGAGAAAGCCGAATAACGAAAAGCCCACTTAGGTGGGCTTTTTCTTTGGTGGGTACTGCTGTTGGATTAGTGGTCTGCCAGTATCTCGGTGACAAACTGCTCGGGGGTTTCGGCCAGGCGATACTCTACGCCTACCCTTGCTGCGGCAAACTCCAATTCGTTGGTATAGGCCTGCAATCGGTCTTCCTGTTTTTCTTTGAGCGTTCTATGGGGTACCCACAGGCCCATCATCAGTTTGTCTCGACGGTGGTCGATGTGCATTTCTCTCAAGGCGTTGAGTTGCATGATCTTGCGCAGTGCGACGTCACGTTGTTGTGAGTGGCCTGACGATGAGGTATCAAGGCTGGCGAAGTTCATGGCGAGATTGGTGCCCAGATACGACATCTTGGTAGACGATTTGCCGTACAGTGATACCTTGGCATTGAAACGGGATTTGTAGGTTTCTCTTACGGCGGTGACTTTGCGGATGATGGTGTTATGAAATTCAGACAGCGCTCGCTCTGAATTGTTCTCTTCGTCCGCTTTTGCCTTGCGCTTGGCGCTGAAAATAGACGCGTTTTTCAGCGCGGTATCTTTGATGGCGGCCACGCTGGTGTTTTTGGTGGTGACCGTTTTGCCGGGATAAACGCCCTCTACGGCGGATGACCAGGCCTCCAGCTTGCCGCCAGTGTGGAGGAAGGCCTGAAGTTCGCCTAGCACCGTGTTGGCCAGTGAGAACAGGTGTTTGCCGTATTGGCCGAACACCTCTGCGAGGGCATCGTGGTTGAGCGCGTTAATAACCAGGGGGCGTTCGCCATTGGCAGGAACGATAGCCACACCCACGGTGATGCGCTCACCTGAGAAGGTAATGGGCTCGATATGCACGGGCATCCACTGTGCGCCAATTAGCTCGCGCTGCGGGCGCGCTTTGTTTAGTGCGTCTGCGGCGGAAAGGGCAGTTGGTGGATTCCCAGCCGTTGGCATAGCAAGCTCACAGTGTGGTGGATTCGTGCCTGCAGGAAATTGATGATTTCCTGTCGGTCGGTTGATGGGTCTATTTTGGCGATATGGCCATCCATATCAAGTTCATCCATCGCAACCTGTGAACATTTTGCAACTAGATCGCTGGCATCCTTGATGACCTGGCGGCGCATGGGTTCATCCCACTGTTGTTGCGGCTTATCTACCAGCACATTATTGACCGAGACGGTAGGGTCATCGAGCCCCCATAAATCCCAGTAGCTGCCGGTGAGGGCTCTGCCGTGATCAATGAGCCAGCATTCCTCTTTGTCCGGGGCATAGACGATGTTGCCCAGGTGGCGATCGTCGTTGGCGATTAGTTCATCGAAAGAGGCCGTTTCGTTGAGGTTGAAGTTAGCGATGGCGCCGGAAAGCACCAGGTCGCTGCCCTGGATGCAGCGTTCCAGGCTGTAGGTGCGCTTGCCTGCTTGTTTGCTGGCGAAGCAGGCGATTGTGCCTGTAAACCGGCTGCTGATGTCATCGGGAATGATGCTGGTATCAAGAATGGCCAGAAACGGGCGGGGGATCTTGAGGCCGAGGGCGTGGCCAAGCTGTGATGACACCAATTCGGCAATAATCTTGCGAGGGTCACTGGTGAGCTTTACATAACCGGTGACGGTTTTGCCGTTGGGGCGTAGCAGGTCGGCCTTGTAGGTCTCTGCATCTCTGCCTTCCGTGATTTGCCCCAGAATCGTGACGACATCGACGATTTCAATAGGCTCAAGACTGGTCTGATCTGAGTTTCTCAAAGCGTTGGGCTATCCCTTCCAGTAACAAGATGTCTTCTTCTGTGAGGCGGCCTTCCTTTGCCGCGTTTTCAATTCGATCCAGTGCAGCTACGGTTCGAGGCGTCGCCTTGCCTTTGAGGGATCGGAGGGCCGCAAGTTTTTGTTGAGAACTCGCCTCGTTGTCTGACTGGTTGTCTGCAGAAGTGTTTGGTGAGCTTTGCAGGAGCACTCCGTCGAGGGTCCCGGCTGGAAGCCCTATCTTGTCTTCCATGTTTCGGGCGGATTTTTCGCCAAAAGCGCGGTGCCCGCTCAAAATTTGAGAGATGTAGCTCGCGTCTAAGCCGTACCGTCTAGCGAATTGGGCTTGAGAGCCGTGCTCGTGAACAAGATTGCGGAGAGCTTCAACTCGGGCTTTGTGGGCGTAAGAGGCTGATTTCATATCTCAATTCTCACCAACATTTAGCAAAAGTAAATTACTGTCTGCTATTGTTCGTTTCATTAGCTCGTGCTAATTTGTCCGGGTATGGATATGAGGGCTGTTCTATGAACCCGATCAAAGAAGCGATTTCAGTAGTAGGTGTCACCCAGAAGGAGTTTGCTGAACGGCTGGGGGTGTCTGCCCCATTTATTAGCCAGATAGCTTCCGGGCTGCGGCGTGTACCTCCAGAACTGTGTCAGGACATCGAGGACATGACGGGAGGGAAAGTCACCTGTCAGGCCCTCGGGCCTGATGTGTTCCGTGCGCCCAAGGCCGCCTGACCATTCCAGATTAAGGGCAGGCCACCTGCCAGATAAGAGAAACCCGGGAGAGAGTTTCATCATGTCGATTTCACGCATGAGCCGCGCTGAGCTGGCTCAGAATTCGTTGCCTGACCTGAAAACTGCGCTGGCCATGACGGCCAAGCGGCAGGGCTTCAAGAAGATTGCTGCCACTTACGACATTGGTGCGCAGGCGCTTTACAACAACCTGAACCTGAACGACACCGAGCGTAATCCCACCCTGCAGCAGTTCGAGCTGATTACTGAGTATGCCCGTGACCATGGCGATCTGGACCAGATTCTGGATGCGCTGTCGTTGCTGACCAGTTGTGTCTGGCTGCCGATGCCCGATGCTGAAAAAACAGGGCAAACGGAGCTGTTCAGCGAGGTGGCTGAATTGGTGAGCCGGGTAGGGCGGATGACCACCAACACCCGCGATGCGTTGGCTGATGGCCGTGTGGACCCTGATGAACTGGCTGTGCTGGAGAAGGATCTGCTGCGGTTGTTCCAGGCGGGGTTCCGCTTGGTGGAAGCGGCAAA
The DNA here is from genome assembly GCA_002706085.1 of Alcanivoracaceae bacterium. Classification (GTDB taxonomy): domain Bacteria; phylum Pseudomonadota; class Gammaproteobacteria; order Pseudomonadales; family Alcanivoracaceae; genus Alcanivorax. Next base: position 81,773 of record PAJO01000011.1, read on the forward strand.
GCTGTTTGGGGGTGAATGATGCAGGAGCCTTTGCCAATTCATGAGGCCGAGCAGGCCCTGCTGTATGTGAATCCAAATTGTGACCGTGATACCTGGTTCTCTGTGGCTGGGGCGCTGAAGAGTGAGTACGGCGATGGCGGGTGGGATTTGTTCGAGGGCTGGAGCCAGCAGGGCCAAAGCTATGACAAGAACGCCTGCAAGACCACCTGGCGGAGTGCGAAGCCTGGGCACTATTCCATTGGTACGCTGATCAAGCTAGCCATAGATGGTGGGTGGACCCGCCCGCGCCGTGAACTGTCCCTGGAAGAAAAGCGCGCCCTGAAGAAAGAGCAGGCTGAACGCCGTGAGGCGCGGCAGGCTGAGGTTGAGGCCGACGAAAAGCGTCGCGTGGCCATGCAAGAGGCTGTGAGTGTGGCTTGCCAGACGATCTGGCAGGAATACACCCGGTTGGTGGATGTGAAGGGCCAGCCTTACCTGAAGGCGAAAGGGGTGGGTGCTCACGGTATTCGTGAGGCACGGCAGCCGGTGTTGCTGGTGGTGGATGATGCTGCTGGGCAATGCCGGGTGCTGGCAGGTAACGAAATCCGACAGTTTTTCAGCACGGTACCGAAGCCCCGGCCAGATTCGCTTTCTTATCTGAAGCTGGATTTCCGTGACCTGGTGGTGCCGATGATGGATGCCGCTGGGAAGCTTTGGTCTGTGCAAGTGATCAAGAGTACCGGTACGAAGCTGTTTCCTCGCTATGGTCGCAAGAAGGGCTGTTTCCATGTGCTGGGTGAGGTGGGCAAGGCTGAGCTGGTGGGTTTTTCTGAGGGTTATGCGACGTCTGCCTCTGTGTATGAGATGGGTACCGGCTGGCCGGTGGTGTGCTGTTTTGATTCCGGCAATATGCTGCCGGTGGGCAAGGCCTACCATGAAGCTGGATTGATGGTGGATAAACTCCCTGTGTGGGCGGCGGATAATGACAAGCCAAACCCGAAGACGGGCAAGTGCGCCGGGCAGGATGCGGCTGCGGCCTGCCAAGCGGCGTTGGGTGGTGTGGTGTATGTGCCGTCGGCCCCGGTTGGGGAGGCGGCTTGATGTTAGTTGAACGCTTTATAGCGCCTTGGAGTGCCCACGGGTACGGGAGGCGCAATTCCTGTGATGTCGCCTGTTTGAGTATCCACCTCGCATCCGTACCAGTACCTGGTTCCTGTGCCATGATCATAGAAGGCGTCCCCCTGGAGTCGCCAGTGCTGTTGGGTTTCATCACTGGCTTCGGCGGTGTGGAAAATTCGTTTGAGTTGGCCTTCGCTGGATGTGGTGTAGTGCCGTTCAGTTTCGAGTTTTACCCAGCTTTTGCAGATATTGCCATAGTCGGCCAGCAGGCCCTGGAGGATGCATTCTGGATCGGTTGGGCATTTGCTCTTGGCATCGCTGAAGCTTGTGACTGTTTGGGCAGGGTTATTGTTTTCTTCTGGTGTCGACCTGCTGTTTGGCACGGTATGGCGGCTTGTGTCCGCTTGCGGTGTGTCTTGGTCGCTGATGAAAAGATAGATCACTCCGACCCAGAAACCGATACCGATAAGAGCCACGGCTATCACGTTTGCTTTGTTCCTCATCATTTCCTTCCCTGTGAATTCCTTTCTGGTTCCAGTTCTACCGGGTTGACTCGGGCTGTGCAATTCCGTCATGGGGGTGCCTGTGTCCGATAACGAGTGGAGTGGTGACTGGAACGATTACATGTTGGCACTAGGGAAGAAAGAAGCTTCCCATCGCTTCCGATCTACTCTGAATTCGTTGCTTGCTGCTAATGACGCGGCGGGTGGCAATGATGATCCTCCCAAACCCTCTATAGATGGCGGTTCCGAACCCGGGGCCGTTTCTCTTCCTGATTTTGCAGATGCTTTGAAGCGTTTTGCCTGGACGGTGCCTGATGGCCGGATCTGGGATAACCAGACACACAAGCTGCTGAAGGAAAAGCAGGTCAGGGATTGGATCGGTGCTGAGGTTTATAAAGCGTGGAAGGGTAGCGATAAGCGCCGGACTGTTCAGCATGCTGATGTGGTGCGTAAGGCCTCCGCCGCCCAAAAGAGGGGGGGAGGGGAATTGGGTATGGCTCTCCGGCGGTTTGTGCTGCTTTACCCTTCGCAGAATGCCTGGGACAGGGAGCGGCGGGAGATTGTCGGGCTGAATGACTTGAAGCCGCTTTTGCATCGGTGGTACTCCCAATGGCTTGAACATCCAGATCGTGAGTTGATCGACCGGGACAAGCTGGTTTTTGATCCTCTGCAGCAGCACAGCCCTGAAGACGGTTACATCAATATGTTTCGCGGGTTGCCGCTAAAGCCGGCTGGTGATCTGGTGCAGTGCAATTACATCATGCGGTTGGTTGGTCACTTGTGTAACGGTGACCAGGTGGTGGTGCAATGGTTTTTGCGGTGGCTTGCATATCCGTTGCAGCATGTTGGGGCCAAGATGGCCACGGCGGTGTTGATGCACTCGGAGACTCAAGGGACAGGTAAGAGCCTTTTATTCGAGCGGGTGGTAAAGCCAATGTATGGCGAGTATGCCGCTACTCTTGGGCAGCATCAGTTGGAATCGCAATACACCGACTGGCGCAGCCAGAAGTTGTTCGGGCTGTTCGAGGAGATCTTTAGCCGGGATCAGAAGTACAGCCATACCGGTACGCTGAAGCACATGATCACCGGCGATACCCATCGCATCGAGAAGAAGTTTGTGAGTGGCTGGGAAGAATCCAACCACATGAATGCGGTGTTCCTTTCCAATGAGTTGCAACCTTTCCCTGTTGAGCCCAGTGACCGGCGCATGCTGGTGGTGTGGCCTGAGACAAAATTAACGAACGAGCTGAAGCAAGGTGTGCTGCATGAGTGCGAGCACGGTGGGCTTGAGGCGTTCTACCAGTTCCTGCTGCAGATTCGAATGGAGTGGAGTGATCGTGATGATCCGGAGTCGCTGCCATTCGATACTCACCGTGAACCGCCTATGACGGAAGCTAAGGCCAGGCTGATTGATTTCGGTAGGCCGAGTTGGGATTTGTTCCACATGCAATGGAAGGCGGGTCATATGGCTCCACGGTTTTCTTATGAGACGTGCCTGGTGAATGACCTTTACCGGTTGTATCGGCAGTGGTGTACGGATGCTGGTGAGCGTTCTATGACCCGCGAAAGGTTTTCCGGCGCCCTTTCTGGTAGGGAGCGCCGGCGGCGCGATGTGAAGTATCAGATGGGTGTTAACGAGCGCAAGGGCACGTTCTTTCAGGTGGGTGAGCCTCCGGAAGGCAAGTCGCAAAAGGATTGGCTTGGTGAGTTTGTGCTCCGCTGGGAGAAGAACCTGGAGCCAAAGGATGATTAGGCCGGAGGGTGGCCGGATGCAGGCCGGAGGGGCGCTTTTCCGTAAGCGCTTGAAATCTATGGAAAGGCCGGAGGGCCGGAAGGGCCGGAGGGTTAACGCGCGCGCGCGGGTGCGTGTGTTTATGTTCTTTACGGGTTTCGGTTCAAATTCGTTGTACCCACACGCGAGAAATACCCTCCGGCCCTTCCGGCCTTCCGGCCTTTCGTTATTTTTCAGTGTGTTGTGGGTTGCTTACCTTCCGGCCAACCCTCCGGCCTACCTCCGGCCTTCGCTATTTTTATGTTCCACGACAAACAATTCAGAAATGGACAGGGGAGTGTTATGAATCCGATCCGGTTGATGGCAAAGATGACGGCGAAGGGGCTGTTGATTGATGGTTCTGGTTTTGGCGGCGGAACTGTGCTGATTACCCAGCATGATGTTGCTGGGGCTATGGGCATGGGTAACTTGCCTGCTGAGGCTGAGTTGGTGGCGCGGTCAAAGTGGTGTGATGACAACCAGGCGCAGCTGGCCTTAGCAGGTTGGGTGCAGACTGAGTTCCGGCGGCGGTGTATGCGCCATGGCTGGAAGACGGACTACTGTGAGGGCCTAGCGACGGTGTGTGTGTTTGAACTGGTTTGCCCGATGCGTTGCAGTGACTGTATGGGCAGGGGCAAGGTCTGGCAGCAGGAGCCGGAGCGGGCGGATGATGGGGTGTTACTGCGCATGGCTGACCGCTGGGTGGAGTGCAAGCCATGCAAGGGCTCGGGCCAGAGTGAGCTGACGGTGCGTAACAGGGCGGCCATCGCGAAGATCAGCAAGAGCCGGTTCAGTGAAACCTGGGGGCCGCGTGCTGATGAGATGATGACGACGCTTTATTCCCTGGACCAGAAAGTGTTGCGGCACCTTTGGCATCAGTTCGCTGATCGTGCTGCATGAGAGAAATTTAAAAAGATCACTCTTGACCTGTTGACGACCGGGACAAAAACCACCATCATTTTCCCATCGTGCATAAACCCGCCCTGAGCAATCTCGGCGGGTTTTTTTGTGCCCGTTATTTGAGCCCGCTGGTGTGATGCCTGCGGGCTTTTTTGTTTCTCCCGGTCCCGCTTCGGCGGGGCTTTCTATTTCTGCGGTGGGGGCTTTATGCAAGACGATCCGGGGCTGTGGGCACAGCTAGTGAGTGCCGGCGGCGATCTGGCACGGCATGCATGGGCCCTGGCCATGGGCGCTTTTGGCGCGATGCTCGGTTATGTATACCGACATTATCAGCAACGCGAGGATGGTGAAGAGGTGCGACCGATTGACTGGCTTCGAATGTTCTTGGAAGGGCTAACCTGCGGATTTATCGCTGTGACTGTGTCTTACGGTCTTGAAGCAGCAGGTGCCCCGGTGGCAATGGGTAACTTCATTGGTGGTTCGCTTGGCTTTGTAGGAACAAAAGCTGCCAGCGAGTGGGCCATCATGTTTGCCAAGAAGAAGACAGGCCAATGATTGAGCATCGGTTCGGCAAGCGATCCATGGGGCATATGGCTGAGGTTCACCCTCATCTGGCCATGGTTGCGCACCGTGCGTTGCAACTGTCGCCCGTGGACTTTGGGGTGACGGATGGCAAGCGGACGCTGGCCGAGCAGAAGCAGGAAGTTGCTGACGGTGATAGCCAAACATTGAACAGTCGCCATCTGACCGGCCACGCCATTGATGTGATGGCGTATGTGGATGGGCGTGGCACATGGGAGTGGGATTACTACCAGCAGATCGGCGAGGCCTTCAAGGCCGCGGCGGCTGAGCTGGATGTTCCTGTTGTGTGGGGCGGTGATTGGCGAACCCTGAAGGACGGCGCCCACATTGAACTGGCGCGGAGCGAATATCCATGAGCCCCGCAACTGTTCGAGGCATCGCAGTTCTAGTGGTGGCTTCGGTGATCTTCGGCGCTGGGCTGCTTTCTGGCCGCGCTATGGTAGGCAAGACCTTTGCTGAATATCGCGAGGATGTCGCTCTGGATGCGCTGGTAGACCAGGCGCACTTTACCGTCGAGCAGAACAAATTGAACACAAAGCTGGCCAACCTGGCTCAGCGTCACCAACAGGAGAAATCCCGTGCCGAAGCTGCTGAGGACAAGCTGCTTGCTGATGTGCAGTCTGGTGATCGCGGCCTGTCAGTCAACACCAACGGTTGTGAAGCCTCCGCACAGGCCGCCGCCGGAAGCCTGGATGATGCAGCCCCGCGAGCCAAACTTGACCCAGCGCATGCTGGACGAATTGTCACCATCACCCAAGACGGCGACGAAGCAATCAGGGCGCTGAGTGCCTTGCAGGACTATGTAGCCAGTGTCTGCCTTCCAGTTGAGAATAATTATCATCTGTGGCGGAAATAGGTGGGCGCGGGTCCTTCCCAAGATCGAGTGTATACGGGGGCGCAGAGCGCAATCTGTTTGCAGATCTACGGTTGCATAGGGGGTTGTGATTGTTCCCCCGGAATTTGGGTGATTTCATGGATATTGATTCTCAGGTGAGTGCTTCGGCGTTTGGCAGGCTGGTAAATATCAGCCAGCAGGCGGTGAGCAAGCATGTGGCGGATGGCCACCTGAGAAAGGGCGGCACTCTGGCTGAGTGGTTGTTCGATTACTGCGAGCACCTGCGGGTCCAAGCAGCTGGCCGTGGCGGTGACAAGCAGGCTGATCTGGCTGCCGCGAAGACGGAAGAGGCGCAGGTGAAGGCGGCACTGGGCCGCCTGGCTTACAACGAAAAGCTGGGCACTCTGGTGATGGCCGATGATGCTGCCCAAGCCGTAGTGAACTGGGCCGCTTATGCGAACCGGGAAATTCGAGGCGCTGTTGAACGCCTGCGCCAGGCACTGGAAAAGGAGCATGGTATCTCCATTGATGCCAGCACATTGAGCGATGTCGTTGAACCTGCAATCGAGCGAATTGGTGAGTTTGCGGGCGACGTTGCGGAAGGTCTTACTGACAGCAGCGAGTAAGTTTCGGCCTCGCCGTCATGTACCCACTGCCCAGTGGATGCAGGACCACTACCACCTGCCGGAAGCCATCGGTGATCTGGCTGGGCTTTACGATTTCTACTACTCCCCGTATTTCCTAGGGGTGGCTGCGGCGCTGGATGACACCAGCGTGGATGAAGTGGATCTGATGAAGGCCGCCCAGCTGGGCTGGACGTACTTCCTGATCGGGTACCTGGCAAAGCGGGTGGACTGCCACCCGGCACCGCTCATGGTGCTGTTTGCCAAAGAGAAGGACGGCAAGGCCTTCCACGATGAAAAGCTGGTGCCGGCGCTGAGCTCCACGCCTGCCATGAAAGGCGTGATCGATGTGACCACCAGCCGCAAGGCAGGCAACCGGTGGGATCTGAAATCCTACCCCGGTGGCTTCCTCAAGCTGGTGGGTTCCAACAGCCCGGGCAACGTGAAGTCCACCAGTTCGGTGGGTGTGGGTGTGGTGGAAGAGCCCGACGACACCAGCGTGGATGTAAAGCGGCAGGGTGATGCCATCGGCCTGCTGGAAGAGCGTCTGAAGCGTTATATCGGCAGCAAGCTGATTGTTGGTGGCACCCCCACCATCAAGAACCTCAGCAAGACCGAACACCGGGTGCAGGAGTCCGATTGCCGGGTGCTGCCAGTCGTATGCCATGAGTGCTCCGAGAGCCATGTACTGGCTTGGGAGAACGTGAGCTGGCTGGATGCGGATGACGATGCCCCGGTGCATGAGGTGTACGGCAGGGCTATGCCAGGCACTTCCGTTTACTGCTGTCCCCACTGCGGCAGCGGTTGGGATGACGATCAGCGGCAAACCAACATCCGAAACACGGTTTTTAATGCGGTGGAAGCGGGTGATCCGCTGTGTGGCTGGGTACCGACCCGCCCATTCCATGGCAAGGCTGGCTTCACGGAACTGAGTGAGCTTTATGCCTGTGTGCCGGGAACCACGCTTTCAGATGTGGTGCGGGACAAACTGAAGGCGGATCACCTGGCTGAGAAGGGCGATCTTTCCGGCCTGATCACGTTCACCAACCAGAAGCTGGGCCGCACGTTCGAATACGAAACTGCCGCGCCGGATTCTGAAGAACTGCGCAAGCGCGCAGAGGATTACCCCGAACTGATTGTCCCTGCTGGAGGCCTGATCCTAACAGCGGGGGTGGATGTGCAGCGCGATCGCTTGGCGGTGGTGCTGCGCGCTTGGGGGCGTGGCATGGAAAGCTGGTTGCTCTACTGGGGCGAGTTCTACGCAAAGGTGAGCACCACGGATACCAGCGACCCGGTGTGGAAGCAGCTGGATGATTTCCTGTTCACCCCGCGCAAGCATGAGAACGGTTTCAGCCTGATCCCCAAGGCCGTGAGCATTGACTCCGGTGGCCACAGCACCGAGCAGGTTTATAACTGGGTGCGGCCTCGCCAGAAGCGTGGCGTGATGGCCATCAAGGGCAGCAGTAACGACTACGGCAAGCGCGAGATTTTCAGCGCCCCCCGTAAAGCCGATTACAAGAACGGCCACAAAACCAAGGCCGCGAAATTCGGCCTGCAGGTGTACCAGGTGGGTACCCATAAAGCTAAAGACCTGATCTTTGGTGAAGGTGGGCGGCTGAGTCTGAAAGGCGAAGGGGCCGGGCGCATGCACTGGTTTAACACCGTGCGCGATGACTACTACGAACAGATCACCGGTGTGATCAAAGCCCCCAGTGCCAGGCTGGGCGGCAAGCTGATCTGGCACGACAAGCCAGGCCAGCCAGTGGAGGCGGCAGACTGTGAGGTTTACGCCTTGCACGCGGCATACAGCCAGCGCCTTCACACCTGGAAAGATGACCGCTGGGATCAGCTGGAATCACAGTTGAAACAAAGCGACCTGTTCGGCGCCACAGAGAAACCGGAAACCACCGGTGACGAGCGCCGCAAATCCTCTTACTGGTAACCGCCCATGGCTTACACGCAATCAGACCTGGATCGCATCGAAGCGGCGATTGCGACGGGCACCCTGCGCATTACGCACAATGGCAAGACCACGGAATTCCGCAGCCTGAATGAAATGATCCGCGTGCGGGATCTGATCAAAGGTGAGCTGGCATCAGGTACTACTACACCTGCGCGCCAGCACTATGCACCCAGCTTCGACCGGGGGTACCAATGAGCTGGCTTGATCGCGCCATCGGCTGGGTTTCCCCTGAAGCCGAAGCCCGCCGCACTCGTGCCCGTGTGGTAACAGATCGCCTGCGGGCAGTGAACGGCTACGACGGCGCTGGCAAAGGCCGCCGCAATAAGTGGACCCGGGGCCGCGACAGCAGTGCCAACGCAGAAAGCCGTGCAGCACTCCCGCTTCTGCGTGCCCGGCACCGTGAGATGGTACGCAACAACCCGTATGCGGCTAGCGCCCTGCGGGTGTTGACCACCAACATTGTCGGTACCGGCATTCGCCCACGGGCAATGGTCGAAGATGCCGACCAAAAGAAATCCCTGCAGCAGCTGATGCTCAGCTGGGCAGAAACCACTGCCGTCGATTACGACGGACGGCTGGATCTGTACGGCTTGCAGGCCCAGGCAGTGCGCACTGCCATGGAAGGCGGTGACGCACTCATTGTGCGCGTCACCGAGCGCGACCCAGCCTTGCCGATTCCATTGAAGGTCCGGCTGCTGGAAGGCGATTATCTGGACCACACCAAAAACGGCCCCATGGAAAATGGCTATGCCGTTCAAGGTGTGCAGTTCAACAACGAACACAAGCGGGTGGGCTACTGGTTGCACCGTACCCACCCAGGTGATGTGCTGGGAGGTTTCAGCGCCAGCAAGCTGACCCCAGCTGAAGACGTGATCCACCTGTATGAAATGCTGCGCCCCGGCCAAGTGCGAGGCGTGCCACGCGGTACCGCCGCGCTCATGCGCATGAAGAGCCTGGATGATTATCAGGATGCGCGCATCGAGGCAGCCAAAAGCGCCGCCTGCTTGGTGGGCGTGGTGGTCGAGCCGGAAGGCGATGTGGACAAGGCCGGCAGCGTGCTGCCCGAGAAGCTGGAACCCGGCATGTTCCCGCGCCTGAAAACCGGTGAAGATGTTCGTTTCAACAATCCGCCCAGCGTTACCGGTCATGGTGAGTTCGTCAGCACCGAGCAGCATGCGATTGCTATTTCTTACGGCGTACCGTTTGAAGCCCTCACCGGTGACCTGAGCCAGGTGAACTACTCCAGCGCCCGCATGGGCTTCATGGAGTTTGGGCGCAACGTGGAGCAATACCGCTGGTCCACCCTGATCCCGATTGTCTGCCAAGGCCTGGCTGGCTGGTTTAACGAAACCGCCAGCCTGGCCGGCAAGTTGCCTGGGCCGGTTCGCTGGGAGTGGTCACCGCCCCGCCGCGAAATGATCGACCCCAGCCGCGAAGTGCCGCCGATGGTGGATCTGGTTCGTGCTGGTGGCAGCACGCTGTCGGAGTGGATTCGGACCATGGGCCATGAACCTGACGATGTATTCGCCGAACTGGCTGAAGAGCGCAAGCGCCTCGATAACGACGGCCTGATCCTGACCACCGATGCCGGCAAGGTCAGCAGCGCAGGCGTCACCAATGCCCGGGCTCCCGGGCAGCAATTCCCGGCACCCGGGAACGACTGACCGGAGACACCCATGCAACAGCACAAATCACTGCTGACCACTCAGGCCAGCAGCGGGAAAGTATTGTCTGCTACCAACCGAATCAATGCCGCTGGCGAACTGTTGCTCTACGGGGCCATCGGTGATTGGTGGGAAGGGCTTGACGCCGCCACCGTGGTGCGCGAACTGGAAGACCGCAATGAAAGCGGCCCCCTGAAAGTGCGCATCCACAGTGAAGGTGGCTACATCACTGAAGGCCTTGCTATCTACAACGCGCTCAAGAACAGCGCACGCGAAGTGCATGTGCAGATTGATGGCATCGCCGCCAGCATGGCCAGCGTCATCGCCATGGCCGGTGATCAGATCGTTATCCCTGAAAACGCCTACTTGATGATCCACAAGCCGTGGAACGTGGCGATGGGTGATGCCGAAGAACTGCGGCGCACTGCTGATGTGCTGGACCAACTCGAAAATACTTTGGTCAACATTTACAGCGAGCGCACCGGCCTCAGCCCGGAAGCGCTGCGGCCCATGCTGGCAGCCGAAACTTGGATTGATGGCACTGCAGCAGTAGAGCAGGGCTTTGCGGATGAACTGCAGGCGCCGCTCAAGGCAGCCGCACAGATCGACCTGAGCAAGTTTGCCAATGCACCGGTGAACGCTACCCAACTTCTCCAACGGCCTGACGGCCAAACCCCGGCGGCCACCGCCGCCACCAACCTCAACCAAAAAGGTAATGTTATGAACCTTGATGATCGCGCGAAGGCGGTGGGCCTGACCCGCCGGGAAGGCGAAACCGATGCGCAGCTGAAGGTCCGCGTCGAAGCCGCTGAAGCCAATGCCCAGGCCGCACAGAATGCTGCTGGTGGCGAAGGCGATGATGACACCCCGCCAGCGGCTGCAGCCACTGGAGCCCAGAACCGTGGTGGCCGTACCGATCCTCCGCCGGTACCGGCAGGTACGGATGCCCAGGCAGCGGCGACTTCAGCCGTCGCTCAGGAGCGCACCCGTATCAGCGAGCTGCGCAACCTGGCCAGCACCCACCGCATTGAAGATGCAGAGCTGAACCGCATGATTGATGCCGGTACCAGCGTGGCTGATGCTCGCAATGAAGTGCTCAACCTGCTGGCTACCCGCAGCCAGAACAACGTGCCGGGCGGTCATGTGGCGGTAGTCCACGATGGTGAAGCCCTGCGTGTCGGGCTGGTCGGTGCCCTCATGAACCGCGTGAACCCCAGCCAGCACCCGCTTTCTGATGGCTCTCGCGACTTCCGCGGCATGAGCTTGATGAACATGGCAGCAGAAGTGATTCACTCAGGTGGCGGCACCACCCGTGGCATGACCCCCATGGAGATCGCGGCTAAGGCCATGCACTCCACCAGCGACTTCCCGGCCATTCTGGCGGACGTGGCGAACAAGACGCTGCGTAACGGCTACGAAGCTGCCCCGCGCACCTTCACCGCCTTCTGCCGCCAAGCCAGCGCCAGCGATTTCAAGTTCATCAACCGTGCCCAGCTCGGTGAAGCGCCGGAACTGGAGAAGGTGAAGGAATCAGGCGAGTTCAACTACGGCTCCATGGGTGAAGATAACCAGCGCTACAAGCTGGAAACTTACGGCAAAATCATCGCTCTGACTCGCCAGACCATCATCAATGATGACCTGGATGCCTTCAGCCGTGTGCCTGGTGCCTTTGGTGCCAGTGCTGCAGAACTGGAGAGCAACGTGGTGTGGGGCCTGATCACCGGCAACGTAAAGATGGCCGATAACAAGGCGCTGTTCCATGCCGATCACAACAACCTCGGTACTGGCGCGGCCCTGAGTGTGGATAGCCTCTCTGAAGCGCGTAAGAAGATGCGCCGCCAGACTGGCGTCAACGCCAAGCGCCCGCTAAACCTGATGGCCGAATACCTGATCGTGCCGGCGGCACTGGAAACCAAGGCCCAGCAGATCGTGGCTGAGATCCTCAGCGCCAAGAGCGCGGACGTGAACCCGTTCGCCGGCAAGCTGCAGGTGGTGGTAGAGCCTCGTCTGGATGACGCCAGCGAAACCGCCTGGTATCTGTCTGCCGCGCCTGCGCGCATCGACACCCTCGAATATGCCTACCTCACCGGTGAGGAAGGTGTGTACATCGAAACCCAGCAAGGCTTCGATGTTGATGGCGTGAAGATCAAGGCGCGTCTGGACTTCGGTGCCGGTGTTATCGATCACCGTGGCCTGTTCAAAAACGCCGGGGCATAACCCCGGCTGACCCGTCTCTCCCCGCGGTGCCCTTCGGGGCCCGCACCCTCATTCTCCAATGATGCAAAGGTGCAATCATGGCTAAGAACTTTGTACAGCGCGGTGAGAACCTTACCGTCCTCGCTGCTGCCATCGTCGCTTCTGGCGACCTGGTTGTCATGGGCTCCCTGTTTGGTGTGGCACTGCATGATGCCGCTGCCAGCGAAGAGCTCACCCTGAAAACCGGCGGTGTTTGGGAGTTGCCCAAAACCTCTGCCGATACCCCCACCGTAGGTGCGGATGCTTACTGGGATGACGCCGCTGGCGAAATCACCACGGTAAGCACCGATAACACCAAGGTGGGTGTGTTCGTTGAGGCAGCCGGAAACGGTGATACCACCTGTCGGGTGCGTCTTAACGACGCGTTCTGACCATGAGCCAGTTCGATGGCTACAAAACGGCGCTGGATAGCGCCGTTTTCAATTTCTACGGTGACCCGGCCACCATTGCGCCCGGGCCACTGAACACAGGCAAGCAACCTGTGGAAACCGTTGCCACGCTGGATTATGACGACGTGCGCGACGACATGAGCGCCCTGATCGCCACGCTGATCTATGTGGAATACCCCAAGGATGCCTGGCCGCACCCGCGCCGGGATGATCGGGTAACGATCAACGGTGAGACTTGGCGTGTGGTCTCCCTGGAGCGGAACACCGGCACCACCATCATTGTGGAAGTGCAGCGATGAGCAAAGCCAGCCGTGACATGAAGATCGTGCTGGATGCCATTGCCCAGCTGGGCGGCAAGCACAGCGCAGTGGCAATCCAGACAGCGCTCAGCGATGCGGCCAAGTTTGGCCGTGAGCGCAGTGTCTCTGAGATCAGCAAGCAAGTGGCGCTGAATAATTCCTATATCGGGCGGCACCTGCGGGTGTTCCCGCCGGCGCAAAAGGGCGATAGCTGGGAAGCTGGAGTGCAGGCCACCCGGCGTGGTGTGCTGCTTTCCCGTTTTGAAAACCGGGGCATCAAGATCCCGAAGAAACACCCAAAGCGCGGTAAGGGCAGCGCCAAGCATGGTGGCGTCACCGGCATGATCAAGCCGGGGCAGCGATACAACGCGCCCAAGTTTTTCTATGTGCCAGGCCTGCGTGGTAGCGGTGCCACCGGTATTGCTGTGCGTACTGGCAAAGCGCGCGATGACTTCAAGGTGCTCCATGGTCCCAGCGTGAGCCAGGTGTTCCAGTCCGTGCGCAATGATCTCTCACAAGAACTGCAAGATCGTGCCGCCCGTAAAGTGGCCGGCATGCTGTTGGAGCTATTCGAATGATTCCCTCAGAGCAGATCACCGGCGTTTACCGTCAGCGGCTGGAGAGTATTACCCAGGCGAATGGCTACCACAGCGATGCTGGAGCCCGGCTGTATGAGGGTTGGCTGGCTCACGCCCTAGTCATGGATGACCAGCAGGAGCTGCCTTTCATAGCCCTGCAACCGGGTGATGATCGCCGTGCCAGTAAAAGCAGTGGTGGGAGGCTGCGCCGTGAAGTGACCTTCCACATCATCGTGGCCGAAAAGGCAGAGCAGGGCGTGGCCGTGAAACTCCAGCGCCACTTGCATGACCTGATTCTGGCCCTGGCCGACCGCAACAACACCGAGCAGCTGGATGGCTATGCCCTGAGCAGCGAAGTGGGCGATGCCGATTTCAACATTCCCGAGGATGGCTACCCCGTGGCCTGGGTGGCGCTCACCGTGACCGCCGGCTACCAGCTCATTCTCGAACCCAAACCCTAAACCCAAACCAACGGCGCCCTGCGCCAAAGGAGAACTACCATGTCCTATCAAGACACCGGCCTCATCTTCGCCGGCAAGGTCTTTATTGGCGAGGTTAATCAGGGCGTCGTCGGTGCCCTGAACGGCCCGATCAACGTCCCCAGCTTCGAGCTGACCCCGCCCAGCACCGAGGCGCGCAACCGCATCTCCAAACAGCCGGATACCTATGGCCAGGCGCTGGATGTCGTGAACATCCCGGGCGACCCGGCGCAGCTGGCTGTGTCCTTCGACTCCCTGCCGGCAGAGCTGTTGGCCGAGGCCCTGGGCGGTACCAGCGCCGCGCATTCTGTCACCGCTGGCAGTGTGACCGATGAAGCCATCACCTTGGTGGAAGGTCAGTGGGTGAAGCTGGCCCATGCCAACATTGATGGCACCAGCGTAGTCGTGACTGACCCGACCGGCCCGACCGATCTGGTAGAAGGTGATGATTACGAAGTGGATGAGGATGCCGGCCTGATCAAAGCCCTGGACTCCGGTGCCGCCATCGCGGTGGAAGTCGATTACGACTACAACGCTGAAACCGGCATGCAGGTGCTGGGTGCCACTGAGATCCAGAAGCCGCGCCACATCATTCTGGAAGGCAAGAACCTGGCTACCGGCAAAAAGGCCCGCGTGATCGTGCATGAAGCGGTGCTGAACGCCAATGAAGCCATGGACCTGATGAGCGATGAATTCATCACTGGCCAGCTCAGCGGCAACCTGCGTACCCCTACAGGTAAATCCAGCCCGTTCGAAGTGATCATGCTGGAAAGCTAATTCCGATTAGCAAGCACATCGGTACTGAGCCCCGCTTCGGCGGGGCTTCTTTTTTTATGGAGTTTTCGCCGTGGCGATCAAAGATGCCGTAGTTAGCCTGGTGCTCCGGGCAAAGAATGCGATTAGCCCTGAAGCTGATCCTGCTGCGGAATCGCTGGAAAAGGTCACCCAGGAAGCGGAAAAGCTTGAAGCTGAGCTAAAGGATCTCGAAAAGCAGCAGGAAGCTGCGCGGGGCTGGAAGGAAGCTGAGGAGAACGCGGATAAAGCCAGCAAGGCCCTCACGGATACCGTAACGGCTTACGAAAAGGTAAGGGCAGAAGGTAAGCAGGCAGGCCAGACACAGGCAGAGTACGCCATTGCTGTACGCCAGGCGCGGGCAGCGCAAAGCATTGCCACCACAGAATATAACCGCAGCCAGCGTGAGCTGGCGAAGTATTCCCGCACCGTAAAGGCGGCGGGGCTTGATACCAATGATCTGGGGCAAGCAGAAGACAGGATCCAGAAAGAGCTGGATCAGACACAGAGCAAGCTGAACCAGGCCACCGCTGAGGCGCGTGAGCATGGTGAAGCACTTGAGCGTGCCAGCCAGCAAGGCGGCCGCTTTGGCTCTGCAATGGATGGCGTTAAAGGCAAGCTTTTGGGCCTGCTGGCCGGTGTGGGTGTATTTCAAACACTTCGTGCGGGTATCACTAAGCTGATTACCGCTGGCAGTGATCTTGAAGAACTTGAGCGGCAGTTTTCGTCTTTGTATGGCTCGACAGAAGAAGCCCGGCAGGTGCTTTCTGAGGTCGACCGGATTGCTGAGCGTAACAGCCAAAGCCTTGCTGATACTGCTGCGGCGGCGAGGCGGCTCAAAGTGGCGGGTATCGACCCGCTTAATGGATCTCTGCAAAGCCTGATCGATGCCAATGCCAAGTACGGTAGTGGTGCACAGACGTTAGATACCGTGATTACCCAGCTTGGTCAGGCTTGGCAGAGTGGACGCCTGCAGTTGGAAGAGCTGAACAGCATCACCGATTCGGGCATTCCGATCATGGAGGCGCTGGGCAATGTGACAGGTCGGGCGGGCGCTGAGATTCGTCAGATGGCCAGTGATGGTGAGCTGGGCACCGACGTATTGGCCAAGTTGATTGAAGAGCTGGGGCGTATGTCCGACGGCGCGGGTGCAGACCGCGCGGAAAATTTCACAGGAATACTGGAGTCCCTGCGTAAGGAATTTACTGACTTCTTTGCACTGGCGGCGAACTCTGGTGCCCTGGACTCATTAAAGTCCCGCATGCAGGAGCTGTTGACTACACTGCGCGAAGGGGCCGAAGACGGCTCTATTAATACCTTTGCTCAGAATGTCTCAAAGGCGCTTGAAGCCGTGATTACCATCACTGAAAAGGTGGTAGCGGCTTCCCGCATCGGGATCAATGTGGTGACTGGTTTGTGGCGTGCCGCGGCCACATCAATCACGCACTCGGCGGCAGCGGTAGCGGGCGGTCTTTCTAATATTCTTTCGGCTCTGGGTAGTGATGAGCTGGCGGCAGACCTTCAGGCGTTTGCAGACAAAGCGCAGCGCACTGGGCAAGAGTTCGCTGATGGAGTAAAGCAGGATTACCAGGACATCAAGAGCGCCGGAGCGGATCTTTTTGGAAGCCTATCCGAAGAAGCTGAAAAATCAGCAGAAGCTCAGAAAAAGGCCAGCTCGGATAGCCGAGATGCGACCGTAAAAGATTACGACTCCATTGTTGCGGCGGCAGTTGAGGCTGGCGAAAAACAAAAGCAGGCAACCGACAAAGCCGCTCAGGCGGCGCGGGCGCAGCTGGGCCAGGCCCTGAAGGAACTGAATCTTGATCTTGGTGCGCTGACTGGTGGCTTTTCACAGGTCGAGCAGGAAGCGATCACCCGGTTTGACTCCATTGCCCAGCAGATCAAGAGCGCCGGGCTTGAGGGTGAGCAATCCGCCAAAGTGCTGCTGGAAGCCTTCCGGTCTGCTATGCAGAGCATTGACTCTGAAGCTGGTCGGGCTGAGTTGATCCGCAATCTGGACCAGGCGCTGAAAGACCACATTATCACCCAAGAAGAATACACCGAAGCGCTGCGCGAAGTAGCAGCGGCAACTGATGATGTGTTGGCGAGCACCCAGAAGGCCATCGAAACCAGCCGTAAGACAACTGAGCTAGCTATTGGCGCCGAAAAGGAAAGGGCCGGTGCTGCGCGGCAGACTGCCCGTGAATATGAGCGCTCTGGTGATGCTGCTGAAGCGGTTGGGGATAAGGCGGCGGCGGGTAGTGGTAAGGCCGGTAGTGCTGCGGCGGCCCTCATTCAGATCTTTCAAGGTGTACGCAGCGAATTTGAAGCCGCGGGTGAGGGAGCATCTGCACTATTTGATCGACTTTACAGAGAACAGACCGATTATGCGGTGATGTCTGTCGGCTCATGGTTGGAGACGTTGTATTCAGTCCGCGCCTCAGTTCAGAAATCGGTGACGGATGCTCAGGCGTCACTGAACAAAGCTATGGCAGCCCAGAACGGTGATCTTGGGACGTTCATTCATTTGGCAGGCAAGGCGCAAGGCGCTGCGCGATTGCTTGGCAGTGAACAGCTGACATCGCTCAGGGCTGCAATTAGCAGTGCACAGCAACAGCTGGATTCCATGGCTGATAGTGCCCGCAGTACAACAGAAAGCTTGCGCACAGAGTTGATTCAGATGAATGGCACCGCGCAAGAGGTTGAGCGCCGGCGTTATGAAGAACGCAGAGCGCAACTTCAAAGGCAGGCTGATGAAGCTGGTCGTCAGGGAGCGAGCGAGGCGGCGCGCGAATATGCCGAGGCACTGCGCCTGAATGAGCAGGTCTATCAAGAGCGGCTCCGCGAACTTAAAGAAGAAGAGCGACGTGCGGAGGCGTCAGCGCGTGCTGCTCGGTTCCAGGAAGCACAACAACAACGAGCGGCCCCGCAGTCATCAGTTGCCACCGAGTCACCGGCTCAACGCGTGGAGCTAGCATTGCCCACGGGAGGCGCGGTCAACCTTGCGGGTGATCCAGATGATGTGAATCGACTTCTCGATTTTCTGGGAGAGGCAGGCTTGAGGACAACACAGTGACGCTTGATGGAATCGACCTCACCAACAACCTGATCTGGCAAGACGAATTCACCTATAACCAGGTGGCGCAGCAGCAGGAGCGTAGTCTCACTGGTGGCCTAATTGTTCAGTCAGGGGTTAAGCAGTATGGCCAGCCTGTCACGCTGGTGGGCTGGTTGTCCCGCGCCATGCTGGATGCCTTGCGGGTGAAAGAGGGTAGCGGTAACCCGGTGATGGATCTGGCTATGGATGATGGCCGGGAATTCTCGGTGATTTTCAATCGAGCAAGCGGTGTTGCTGTAGAAGCCTCGCCTATTAAAGAAACCACCCATATCAGTCAGGAGCCGGGCGCATGGTATTCCGCCACGCTGCGGCTTCTGACCGTCGAGCCCCCGGCATAAGGAGCCCCAGACGTGGCGATCACGAGCGACGATATCAAATTGATGCAGCCAGAACGGCTGACAGACAACGAAGATGGCGGCGGGCAGATGACCGGCCTTGAGGTGATTGATGGCGACATCAATAACCTGTTCGAGGATATTTCCCGGGTTAACCGCACCTACGGCAATGTAAGCTTGCGAAAGGCGTTTCTGAAGGTGGATACAGCAACCGCTGACCTTTACCTCGATGCCCACTCTATCTTGAGTGCGCAGCCACTGGACCCGAACGTCACCGGCCTGCTGTTCACCACTGAGGACTTTTACGACGAGCGGACCGAGGCGCGGCAGCGGGTTGAATCCTTTGTGATCCCCGGGCCGGTGACCGGGCTTTACCTGCGCGGCAACCAGCTGCAAGGGCAGCGGACGATCATCTGCTATGCCCCGTCGGTGAACAATGTCACCGCCCCAGAGATCGGCGAGACGCTCCTCCTGCAAGAGGGTGACGACCTTCAGACCCAGCAGTTTATCAAGATCCTGAATGTGGAGACCACGACCGAGACCTTTACCTATCAGGTGAGCAACGGCGACATCCGCACGTTTAAGGCAGATCAGTATATTCTGGAGTTGTCTGCGGAGCTCAAGCAGGACTATCCGGCCAGCGACCCGAGTCCGAAGCCCGAAGGGCCTTCGCTGATCTACAGCACTCAGCCAGCGACATCTGCGAAGTATTTCGGGTCGACCAGCCTTTCTGCTGCGGCTTCAAGTGGTGCAACGAGCATCACGGTGGCTGACACCTTTGCTCCGATCATTCCGACTGCCAGCAACGAGACACCTGTCATCGATCAGCGCCCGGGTGGTTATGTAAGCCAGGTCGTGCCATCTGGGCCGGTTGATGTATCTATCTCTGTCACGGTCGCTGCCGGATCCACGTCAACCCTGCCGACAGCGGCGGTGCCAGGCTCGCTGGCTCTGAGCATTGGCGGGGAGTCGTTTACTGATTCCGGTGGCGCGTTCTTCGAGCCGGGCGGCACCCAGGGCAATCTGGAAGGGACGACCATCAACTATGCCACCGGGTTGATCACATGGGCAGGCAGCGCCAGTGGCACGATCACCATGACCTACCAACCCGGCACCCTGCGCCAGCAGATCCCGAACACCGGCCGGATCGATATCGACGACAGCAATCGAAACTTTAACTATGTGCTGACCCTCGACCCGATCCCTGCGCCCATGTCGCTGCACTTGAGCTACCAGTACTTGGGCAAGTGGTACACCCTGCAGGACGACGGTACCGGCAACCTGGTGGGCAATGGCTCCGGCCAAATCAACTACGCCACCGGCTCAATCGTGGCCACCCTGCAGGCGCAGCCTGACGCCGGGAGCGTGATTTTTTACCGCTGGACCGACAGCAGCATCTACATCCAAGAGACCGAGGGCTATGACGGCGTAACGCCGATAAGCCTGCAGCTTGCTAACGGGCAGGTCGTTGCGGGCTCTGTCTCTCTATCTTGGGAGGTTGGCAGCTCCCCAATGACTGCGACCGACGTGGGGGGCGACGGCGAGATCACAGGTGATGCCACTGGCCGGATTAACTACGCCACCGGTGAGATCGATATCACCACCGCGATCGCGCCAGATGATGACGTGACTGTCGACTACACCCACAAAGACACGGCGCCGGTCGTTGCCACGACCACGGTCCCGGCCAATACGACGCAGCAGGATATCGTCCTGCAGACCACAGCCAACATTGAACCGGGCTCCGTGTCGTTCACGATCCAGAAGGCCGTTAAGCGGGTCGTCGTCAACGACGTGAACACGGTCCTGAGTACCAACTATATCGAGCAGTCCCACTGGCTCACCGACAACGGTAACGGCTCCCTGGTTAACCGCCGGGATCTTGAGGTCGTGGGGACCGTCAACTACGCCACCGGGGAGATCGTGATCGCCGGTACGACCTTCCTCAAACAGGTCAACAACGTCTAAAGGGCTTTGAGCAATGGCAACCGTTCGCATGGTGACAAAGTCGTGGCTCACTGAGTCCACGGCATCGTATGAAAAGACCAACGAGATCGAGGAGATCCGCAGCCACGACGTCAACGTGAGCTACCAGCTGGCGGCCGGCAGCGAGCAGGCATCGCAGGAGACTTTCACCGGCACAGACGAGGAGTGGCGGTTCTATCTATCTGAGAGCGCCCCGATTGTGCCCGGTAGCGTGATCCTGCAGATCGGCAGCGAGTTGTGGTTCGACGATGGCGAGGGTCGCCTCCTGCGTAACTACAACACCACCACTGGCACGGGTACCGCGCTTGGGACGATCAACTACCAGACGACGCAGGTCATTATCACGGCCTACGCAGGACGCCCCACCAGCGCCACCGTGACGCCGATCTCTGCGCTGATCGGGGATGATTGGAGTGTCATGCTGGGCGCCACGTTCCGCACTGCAGCCTCACCGCTTCGCCCTAACGGCTTCACTGTGCGCGCCGAGGACTACGAAACCGGTGACCAGTACAACGGCGAAGCCGATAACCAGGGCGTGATAACGGGCGACGGTATCACCGGCGAGGTGACCCTGCAGGATGGCCTGGCCGAGATCCTGTTCCCGGCCCCGGTCACCGCCGAGAGCCTGTTCTATAACGCGGTGAGCTATAAGCAGATCCCGCTCGATCCGGACATTCTGGGTCTCGATCCTGTGCGCCTGCCGGCGGACGGCCGCGTTCCGATCCTGCGCGATGCCGATATCCTTGTCCTGACCCACACCCAGACCGATCTGATCGCCACCCCGGTGGCAGATCTGGTGGTCGATGCCGGCCGCGACAAGCTGCACGACGCATGGATCGAGGACGACGAGGGCACCCGGCTTGATCCGGCTATGTATGTGCTCGACAAAGAAGCCGGTACCGCCGCCCTGGAAAACCCGTTCACAGCGCAGGACGAGTCCGCGACCCCGCTGGTCGGGGATCTGCACTTCGTTCACCGGATCGATGATATGGCGCTCTGTACCGAGGCGCGCATTGACGGCACCCTGCAGCTGGCGCAGCCGCTTTATCACGGCTTCCCGGCGGATGACACATGGGTCGCCTCGGCCGTGTACTTGGGTGACCTGCGCGCGCGCGTGAAGGATTGGGCCAGCTATACCGTGGATCCGGACGACTACGACGGAACCGGCCAGACCACCAATTCCAATTACAACCTGATTGCCTACCCGGTCGCGATTGACAACCGGGGCAGTGTGCCCGAGCGCTGGAAGATCCGGTTCACCAGTACCACCGCTTTCGAGCTCTACGGCGAGCAGCGCGGGCTGGTGGCCACGGGATCCACAGCGGCGGATTTCTCCCCCACCAACCCGCAGACCGGTACGCCTTATTTCACGATCGCGTCCGATGGTTGGGGTGCCGGCTGGAGTGTCGGCAATACCGTGCGCTTTGACACAGACGCCGCTGCGGCACCGCTTTGGCTGATCCGCACCGTCCTGCCCGGGCAGGCCACGGTCGACGACGATCAGCTTAAGATTGAATTGCGAGGGGATCATAACTGATGGCCAGCCCCATCGATCAGCTCGGCCCCGGTACCGGCACGGCCAACGATCCCTACATCATCAAGGATCTGGCAACCCTAGACGCCATGCGCAACGACAACAGTGCGCACTACATGATGGTGGCCGACGTGGATATCGGCGGCAGTCTTTGGGAGCCCTTCGATTTTTATGGGGTGCTGGATGGCAGGGGATACACGATTAGTAACCTGCAGGTCGATAAGTCGGCAGGCGGGCGGGCTGGTTTTTTAAGGATTATTTACGGCGAGGTTCACGATCTAAATATCGAAACCGGAGCCCCCGTTCATGTAACGGGCCATGAAGACGACTATTGCGGCGTTTTGGCCGCCGACGTATTCGGGGGCGCCCGAGTCTATCGCGTGTGTTGCCGAGGGGTCGTTTACTCAGGGGGAAATCGAGCAGGGGGCTTGGTGGGTCGAGCTTTTAACACGAACAATCCTGACGTGGTCGTGAGGGAGTGCGTAGCCCTTGTTGACGTAGGGGGTTCCTCTGTTGGAGGGGGGTTTGTTGGTGGGCTGATTGGCAACACCACAACAAGCAGCAGCTCAAAGCCAACCCTGTTATGGCTCATGTACTCTCCTGCGATCAGCGATTCACTTGCCTTCGGTTCGAGCGCCACGGCTCCGCCAGAGGATCATGTGACGTTTGCCTCGACGCCTGAGGGATTGGCGGACCCTGGGACATATCACGACGTCTACGACTTCGCCGGCGAGAGCTGGGAGATCGTCGACGACCTCCCACGCGTGAAGGTTCGCCCCGTCCCGATCATCGAGGTGGCGGTCGGTGGTGGTGGCGACACACCCGCCAGAGTGGCGGGCAACGTCACGATCAACCGCGCCGGTGCAGCACGTAGCTTGGTCGTTATCAGCGAGGACGGTACCGGCGCGCGGCGGGTTGCAGGTCAGGGCGAGAGCGAGACCGACGGGGCGTTCGACATTACGTTCGACGGCTGGGGCGGCGACGTGTTTGTCGTGGCGCTGGACGAGTACGGCCAGGCGTTCGAGGCATCGGCAGCCCTCAATCAGGGCGAGATCGTCCACCCGACCACCCCTAACGGCTACGTTTACGAGGTGACTACCGCCGGCACAACGGGCGCGAGCGAGCCAACCTGGAGCACCGACAGCGCCGTTACCAGCGGCGGGGTGACGTTTAACCCGCTGCCCTACTATCGCCCCGTGGCGAGCGGCCCGTTGACTGCAGAGCCGGTATAGGGGTGCGCTAGTGTATGTCGTCGAGCAGTGGGACAGCGTCGATCTAAACCTGCAGTCGGGGCCGTTTACGGTCCCGAGCGACCCCCTGGCGCTGGAGCTGGATTTTGCCACAGGGACGGTCCCGCCCCTGCCGTGGATCCGGCCGACGCTCTATGTCGAATACAGCGCCCCCACAGATCGCGCAGGGCAGGCTTATGGGGGCACGGTCCTGCCAATCACCCCCGCCACCGTTGCGGACGGTCTGGCCGGCCTCCCCTGGGCTGCAGCGGCCCCTCGCGATCTGGAGATCCGGGCGCGCTTTGAGGCCACCGAGCACAAGGATGCAGGGCGCGCGATCGCGTGGGGCTGGGCGGACCCTATCCAGGACGACCGCACGGCCAGGTGGTCGCGGTCGACCGCGCGCGATCGAGAGCATGTATCCCCGTGGGGCGAGGCCATCGCAAAAGATCGGCGCGCCTATGTGAGCCCCTGGATCATGCAGACACCATATCGCGACGCTACCAAGGGGTTCGCCTGGTACACCGTCAACCTGACCGGGACGGTCTACGACGACTCAGCGGCTTATCAGGCGCTACTGCAGACCGATACAGCCACGACGATCACCCTCGCCACAGACTCCGGAGAGATCGACGTCTTGGATCCCCTGGCGCTGGATTTCCGGTTCGGCTTTCATAAGCCGTCGCGGCCGATCGTGCCGCACGACGTATCTAAACGGATCACCGCCAGGCAGGCCGCACCACGGGATAATTCGCGGAGCCTCCCATGGGGGGCGGGGCAGAGTGTCTGGCATGACTATAACCTTCCATACCCTGTGGAGCCTAACCCTGTTGAGCCGCCGCCGGATCCGCTTGATCCCCCAGAAATTAAAACGGTCTATTTGAGTATGAATACCCTGCAAATCACGGATGTTGATACTGATACCCCTTTGCATGTGCAGGGGGTATCTATTGGGTTGGATATTGATTCACTGAGCTGGAAGTTTTCTGGGACGCTTTTTGGGCAGGGGTCTCTTGCTCTCGTTGCTCCCAGCGCTGGGGGGATGAAGGATATTAGTGTTGTAATCAATGGCCATTCATGGGTGTTTTCCATTGAGCGTTATACCAGTGACGAGCGTTTCCCAACCGAGAAATTCACTATCTCGGGGGTGAGTCGTACGCAGTACATGGCTGCGCCCTTTGCTCCTACACGAAGCTATACCAATGCCCTTGCCACAACTGCCGCGCAGGCGGCGAATGCTGAATTAAACAATACCGGCTTCACACTCACTTGGCCCACTGGGGATGATGAGGATCTTCCGGACTGGCCGATCCCTGCTGGCGCGTTGAGCTTTCGTGATAAGAGCCCGGCTCAGGTGGTGGCCCAGATTGTGACCGCTGTGGGCGGGATCATGGTTCCGTCCATGGCATCAGATGGCTGGACCGTCCAGCCCCGTTACAAGGTGTTGCCATGGGATTGGGGTACGTCGACACCGGATGCAGGGATCTATATTGGGATGGTGCGTAGCCGCTCTGCCCAGTTTGAACCGGCGCCGGAATTCAATTCATGTTTTGTCAGCGGGGTTAGCCAGGGCGAAGCGGTTGACGTGCAGCGTCAAGGTAGTGGTGGCACCAACCCCATGCCGGATATTTATGATGACCTGATTACTGATTCTCAAGCTGCGATCAGTCGCGGCAAGGCAGAGTTGGCTGGCACAGGCAATAAAGTAGTGGAAACCCTGAGTGTGATGATTCCTGAAAACGGAGCTGCGCCAGGCGTTCTTGTGCCGGGAATGCTGGTGAAGGTCATGCATGACGACAGCCAGAAAGATTACATGGGGCTGGTTCTGTCTACTCAAATCTCAGCCCAGCGTGCCGGTGGGGCGGCTATCTTTCAATCCGTTACTTTGGAGCGCAGCGCATGAGCACTCGCAACCCTTGGCTGAAATTCCGGCGCTTGCTGCAAGGTGAAGGGCGGTATGTGGTGACAGTCCAGAGTAACAATGGCGATGGCACTAGCACTGTGCAAACACGTGATGGCACTAACATCGTGGTGAAAGGGGAAAGTGTGGGCGCAACGAAAAAGGCAATGATAGAAGACGGGCGCCTGTCGTATGAGGTGCCCGTGCTCACGGTGTCCACCGTGGAGGTATAGGTGGGCTCGCCGCATATCGCAGACACTTTAGTCGCTGGCAGGTTCCCTCTCTGCCGGCAGCGAGCATGCTTATCCTCAACTAATAAGAATCGTTGGTCTGTAGGTGATGGCGTAAATTGAGGTCAGCGTTTGTAGGTTGGGTGGAGTCGGAAAGTGACTACACCAAACACGCTCATTGTAATCCCGTCATCCAGCCAGATCGGCCCGTACTTCGGGTTTGATGGTTTAAGGCAGGGCCGGGGCTTGAGGATCAGCCGCTTCAGAGTGAACTCACCTTCAATCTCAGCCACGACAATGTCGTTATGCAAGGGCTTCAGTTTGCGATCGACCACCAACAGGTCACCGTCATGAAAGCCGTCTCCATCCATTGAGTCACCGGAGCACTTCAGGAAGTAGGTGGCGGCAGGGTGCTGGATGCAGAGGTCGTTGAGGTTGAGGCGCCGCTCAACATAGTCCGCAGCAGGTGAGGGAAAACCGGCCTGCACGGCGTCGCTGAAGAGAGGTATGGCCTGGCCCGAAGAGACGGACGCGGGGCCGAGAATGGATACTGACATGATGAACCCTGATGCTGTCTTTATGGTCAGTATATTCCAGCCCGGTGTGAACGCCCAGTGATTCGGGGGATTGCTCTGTGTGTTGTTGTTTTCGCGTGGGCTGAATCTGCAGTTTTGTCCGCCTCAAACCCCCTGAATTTTTCCCTTCAAGCGCTTATCAGTGCCCCCTCATGACCCGTGCCAGGTGAAGCCTGGTCAAGGTATGCATGCACCGTATTTGCACCGCGCTTTTCAGTCTTCCACTTAACTTTTTGTTTTGGTTTTAAAAATTACCTTCATGGCGCCAGTCCATCATTGGGGCCACGCTGAGGCGGCGGTCCAGGGGCTGTGGGGCGGCGTCTGTCATCAACGGCTATCGGTCGGCGAAACGGGGACGCATTGTCGCATGTTGGGGGCGTTTCGCGTAGACCTGCCGATGGCCTGCCTGTTGCGCAGGGGGCCGATCTGCTAGACTCCGCGCCCTTTCCGGGCCCGATTTGGGCCGCTTTCCAGCTTAACAGGGTTTGTCGATGATTCGTTCTATCCAGCAGGAATGGTTCAGCAACCTCCGCGGAGATTTGCTGGCCGGTACCGTGGTGGCGCTGGCGCTGATTCCGGAGGCGATCGCGTTCTCCATCATTGCCGGTGTAGACCCCAAAGTGGGGTTGTATGCCTCTTTCTGTATCGCCGTGGTGACCGCCTTTGCCGGTGGGCGACCCGGGATGATCTCTGCGGCGACTGGCGCCATGGCGCTGGTGATGGTGACGCTGGTGAAAGATCACGGTCTCCAGTACTTGCTGGCGGCTACGGTGTTGACTGGTGGGTTACAGGTTATTGCCGGTTTTCTCAAGCTTGGCAACCTGATGCGATTCGTGTCGCGCTCGGTGGTGACGGGGTTTGTGAACGCCCTGGCTATCCTGATCTTCATGGCTCAGCTGCCCGAACTGGAAGGGGTGACTTGGCACGTGTATGTCATGGTGGCGGCGGGCCTTGGCATCATTTATCTGCTGCCACTGCTGACCACCGCAGTGCCGTCACCGCTGATCTGTATCATCGTGATCACCGGGGTGGCCATGTTCCTGGGGCTGGATGTCCCTACCGTGGGCGACAAGGGTGAGCTGCCGGACAGCCTGCCGATTTTCCTGTTGCCCGACATTCCGCTGAATCTGGAAACGCTGAAAATCATCCTCCCGTACTCCCTGGCCCTGGCGGTGGTTGGTCTGCTGGAGTCCATGATGACGGCCACGATTGTGGATGACCTGACCGATACTGAGAGTGACAAGAATCGCGAATGTAAGGGACAGGGTATTGCCAATATCTTCTCCGGTTTTCTGGGCGGCATGGCCGGTTGCGCCATGATTGGCCAGTCGGTGATTAATGTGAAATCCGGGGGGCGCAAGCGGCTCTCGACCCTGTTTGCCGGTTGCTTTCTGTTGGTGCTGGTGGTGTTTCTCGGCAAGTGGGTCTCGCAGATTCCCATGGCTGCGTTGGTGGCGGTGATGGTAATGGTCTCCATCGGCACTTTCAGCTGGGAGTCCATCACCAATATTGCCAAGCATCCGCCCAGCAGCACGATCGTGATGCTGGCCACCGTGACCGCCACCGTTGCGACCCATAACCTGGCCATCGGTGTGGGTATCGGTGTTGTGCTCAGCGCGCTGTTCTATGCCAATAAGGTGGGCCGTATTTTCTATGTGAAAGCTACGCAACATGCGGATGATGGCCACCGCATGTATGAGGTGGTGGGGCAGGTGTTTTTCACCTCTGCCGACCAGTTCGTGAAGTCCTTTGATTTCAAGGAAGCCATTGATAAGGTCACTATTGATGTCCACCGCGCCCATTTCTGGGACATTACTGCCATTGGTGCACTGGACAAGGTGGTGATCAAATTCCGCCGCGAAGGGACCGAGGTCGACATTACCGGTTTGAACGAAGCCAGCGCCACGCTGGTGGACAAGTTCGGCGTACACGACAAGCCGGCAGAAGTTGAAAAACTGATGGGCGGCCACTGAGCCAGGGAGAGGACATGACTAACGTAATAGCCTGCATCGATGGCTCAACCGCGTCTGCCACGGTCTGCGACTATGCTGCCTGGGCGGCCCAGCGGCTGGATGCTCCCCTGGACCTGCTGCATGTACTGGATCATTCCCGCTACCCGGTGACGGCTGACTATAGTGGCAATCTTGCGCTGGGTGGCCGCGAGCATCTGATGCAGGAACTGGCAGATCTCGACGCCCGGCGTAACCGTCTGGCGCTTGAGCAGGGCAAGGTGATGCTCGAGGTTGCGCATGCCCGGGTAGTGGCCGCCGGCGCGAGCGAGCCGTCAAGCCGTCAGCGCCATGGTGATCTGGTGGATACGCTGGTAGAACTGGAAGACGGCATGCGGCTGCTGGTGATTGGCAAGCAGGGCGAAGAGCATAACGGCGTTGGGGCCCAGGTGGGAGACAATGTGGAGCGGGTGATTCGTGCGGTTCGTCGCCCGATCCTGGTGACCACGGGGGAGTTTGCCCCTCCGCAGACTATCATGCTGGCTTATGACGGCAGTGAGACCACCCGCAAGGGCGTCACCATGCTGGCCGACAGCCCGATGTTCAAAGGGCTGGATTGTCACCTGGTGTCGGTGGGGAAATCCGAAGACTTGCAATGGGCATCAGACAAACTGAGCGACTCAGGACATCAGGTCACCAGTGTGCAACTGGAAGGCGAGGTTGAGCCAGCGTTGCATGCCTATCAGCAGAGCCACAACGTGGATCTGGTCGTGATGGGGGCTTATGGCCACTCCCGAATTCGTGAATTCTTTGTTGGTAGCACCACCAACAAGATGATTCGTGAAGCGAAAGTGCCGCACCTGTTGCTGCGGTAATTCGAAAGGTTGACCGGTGCAGTGCTGCAATGGCCTGTACCGGCCCGGGTTGTAACAACGCGTTTCGTGCAGGCATGCACGTGACAAAAATGCGATCTGCCGCGCCTTTTCCCGTCTGACAATAGAGCAATACGGTTGTCCGCTGGCTTTATTTTTCTGCTTTTTTTATACGGTTTTTACCGGTTTTATCGGTCATCTGCTGAACGTTATCCACCGTATCATCTGTCAAGTTAGCCCCTTGTCCTGGTTGGTTGTTCGCGTCATTTTCCGACAGCGGCGATGTCACTTATCGATGAGAAAATATATGCACTTTGAGCTGTCTGTTTGCGCGGGCAGTTCATGGGGGAGTGTGGTGTCAGCTTGCTAGCTGACGGGCACAGGGACTTTTGGGCAGCCCATTCGGGTTCTGCTGTTGATGGAGTGTGGTTATGAGTGATTCGCCGGTTAAGCCGTCGGAGGAAACCGCCCAGGCGGTTCAGTTGGCTCAGTCAGTACGATTCAGTAATCGTGCTGATGCGCCTGAGCATGCGCGCAAAGCGCATTATGTTCGTCAGGAAATCATGCGGGAGGGGGAGCGTTTGCGGGTCAGGTATCCTGTTCTGCAGCGCAAGTACGAAAGCGCATTGAGTGCACTGGTGATGGCCAGTTGCTTGTCGGCAATGGTACTGACGGGGTACGCCTATGTGATGGGAGGTTTGCCGGGTTGGGCTGCGTTTGTGATCAATGCGGTACTGGCCTCCATCATTCATGAGCTGGAGCATGATCTGATTCACTGGATGTACTTTCGCAAGACGCCCTGGGCACATCATCTGATGCTGGCTCTGGGGTTGATAGCCCGGCCCACCACAGTAAGGCCCTGGGTTCGACGCTCGGCGCATTTGAATCATCACCAGAACTCCGGCCAGGAAGAGGATATCGAAGAGCGGGCGATTACCAATGGGCAGCCGTGGAGCCTTCTGCGTTTGTTGATGCTGGCCGATCTGCCTTTTGCCATTGCCATGCACACGCTGGCACAACCGGGTTGGCGGCAGAAAATCTGGTATGTGGGTTACGTGGGCGGCGCACTGTTTCCTTTGGGTATTCTGAGCTGGGGCATGTGGTACCTGTTCCTTGGTTTCCACTTTGTTGATGCTGTGTTCGCCCCGCAATGGTCCGCTACCTGGCTCCAGGTCATGTCCGTGGTTAATGTGGCAGTCGTGGTATGGGTTGCTCCCAACATTCTGCGTACGTTCTGCCTGAATTTCCTGAGCAGCAACATGCATTATTTTGGCGATGTGCAGCGTGGCAATCTGATTCAGGAAACCCAGGTACTGGATGCCTGGTTCCTGTTTCCGCTGCAATTGTTCAGTTTCAACGTGGGCAAGACCCATGGCATTCACCACTTTGTGGTGCGTGAACCCTTCTGGATACGCCAGTTGACGATGAAGCGGGCGCATCAGGTGATGCGTGAGGCGGGGGTGCGGTTTAATGATTTTCAGGCGTTTCGGCGAGCCAACCGCTGGGCCCTTGATACGGGGCAGGGGGACGGGGGAACCGGGGCACCTGCGGTTAATAGCTAATACCTGCAATACCCAAAAGGGCCTCGAATGAGGCCCTTTTGGTGTGTGGTTTATTCCACGGTAATGGTGATTTCCTGGGACATCACCGCCGGATCATGGGGAATATGGCGCCAGTCACCCAGCAGCAGTTGCAGGGTGTGTTCGCCGGGTTCCAGTTCCAGTGTTGTGGACGTCTGGCCTTTGCCGAAATGCACGACGTGCTCGGTGGCGGGCAGAGGCATGTCCATGGCGGGCTTTTCATCCAGATCGATCAGCAGATGATGGTGACCACTGTTTTCCTGATCGGTGCCGGCGGGCACGACGTCCATGCCTTCCAGGCCGAATTCAACCGTGACCGGACTGCTGACGGTGGCTCCATCCTGGGGGGAAACGAAGAAGACCTTGGCGCCTTCCGGTGCCGTGCTGCGGGTAATGCCGCTAGCCTTGGGCGCCTGTGCTTCGTGTGCTGCATGTTGTTCGGTGGCAGCGGGCGCGGCGGTTTTGCTGTCTTCCTTGGCGGGCTCGGGTTGTTCGGAGCAGGCCTGCAGCAGAGTAGCGCTGGCTACCAAAGCGACCAGAACAGAACGTTGGAAAGGGATACGCATGGTCTTTTCCTTGATGAAGTTGAATCCAGTGAATGGCTTGTTGCCGACGGGCAGACGTCGGCAACAACGTGAACGGGAATCATTAAACTGTCACAACCATATCAGAAACCCGTGGTGCCTTGTCTATATGGTGCGTGTTTAGACAGGTATAATCCGCGCCAGTTTGCCTTATTGGAGTCCGCATGACTGTTCGCACCCGCGTTGCCCCGTCGCCCACCGGTGATCCTCACGTCGGTACCGCCTACATTGCCCTGTTCAATCGCTGCTTTGCCCAACAGCACGGTGGCCAGTTCATTCTGCGTATCGAAGATACTGATCAGACACGCTCCACCGCGGAGTCCGAGCAGATGATTCTCGATTCGCTCAAGTGGCTGGGGCTGACCTGGGACGAAGGCCCGGATGTGGGCGGCCCCCACGGTCCGTACCGCCAGAGCGAGCGCAAGGGCATGTATCGCGAGTATGCCGAGACGCTGATCGAGAAGGGGCATGCGTTCAAGTGCTATCGCACCAGTGAAGAGCTGGATGTGTTGCGCGCTGAGCTGAAAGAAAAAGGCGAGAACCGGGCGCTGAAACCGCAGGATCTGGAATTGCCTGCCGACGAGCAGGCCAAACGCGAGGCGCAGGGTGCGCCCTACGTGATCCGCATGCGCGTACCGGTGGACGGCCGCTGCGAGATCGAGGATATGTTGCGCGGTACGGTGGAGTTGGATTGGGCCCTGGTGGATGCGCAGATCCTGCTCAAGTCCGATGGCATGCCTACCTATCATCTGGCCAATATCGTCGATGATCACCTGATGGAAATCACTCACGTGATCCGTGGTGAAGAGTGGCTCAACTCCGCCCCCAAACACAAACTGTTGTACCAGTACTTTGGTTGGGATATGCCGGTGCTGTGCCATATGCCGCTGCTGCGGAATCCGGATAAGTCCAAGCTCAGCAAACGCAAGAACCCCACCAGCATCCTGTTCTATCAGCGCATGGGCTATCTGCCGGAAGCGCTGGTGAATTACCTCGGCCGCATGGGATGGTCCATGCCNGATGAGAGCGAGAAGTTTTCACTGGCGCAAATGCAGGACGCNTTTGATATTCAGCGGGTGTCTCTGGGTGGTCCGGTATTCGATGTGGAAAAACTGAGCTGGCTCAACGGCCAGTGGCTGCGCGATCAGAGTGATGAGCAGTTTCTGGATTCCCTGCTGAGNTGGGCATACAACCGCGATTACGCCATGAAGATCATTCCCCACCTGCGTCAGCGTGTAGAGACGCTGTCCGAAGTGGCGGACAAGGCGGCATTCTGTTTCAACGGNATGCCGGCCATTAGCGAGGCGAGCTTCGAACACAAACAGTACACCGCGGATGACATGAAAGTGTGGCTGCAATATCTGCTGTGGACCTATGANGCGCGCAGTGACTGGCAGCGTGATGGCCTGTTTGCGGACGCAAAGGNCATCGCCGATGCACTCGAGGTGAAGATCAAGGACTTCCTGTTCCCGGTATTCATTGCCATAGCGGGCACCAGTGCCAGCTTCTCGGTGGTGGATTCCATGGAGATCATTGGCTCCGATGTGAGTCGCGCGCGCTTGCGTAATGCCATCGAGGTGTTGGGCGGGGTGTCCAAGAAGCAGATGAAGAAGCTGGAGAAGGCGTNCCGGGACCTGCCGGTGGGTTGAGGCTTGACNGTAGGAGCGTCGCTGGCGGCGCGATCACCATAGTGGCGANTTGCGAGAAGCGAGTTTCGAAGAGCNAAAACGTATTTCTCGCGGAAAGGTTTTCGTAACTCGCTNCTGAGGTTGGGCTATCGCGCCGCCAGCGACGCTNCTACGGCTGAGGTGGTGANTTTCGCCCAGTTTTTCAGCANCTTGCCCAGAATGTAGCCAAACGGACTTCATTCTGAAAAAAACCACTTGATGTCGCTTGACAGGTTGGGGGTGGCCGGTAGAATACGCCGCACCAACCGGGACGCATCGTGTTCCATTGGTGANTCTGGGGCTATAGCTCAGCTGGGAGAGCGCAACACTGGCAGTGTTGAGGTCAGCGGTTCGATCCCGCTTAGCTCCACCAAACACGTCCCCTTCGTCTAGTGGCCCAGGACACCGCCCTTTCACGGCGGTAACAGGGGTTCGACTCCCCTAGGGGACGCCACATAAAGAAGCCTCACTCGAAAGAGTGGGGCTTTTTTATTGGGTTGTTGCCAGCCTCTCTCTTGTCATGCCTGNCTCACCNNGAAATCCCTGGAGCCTGCTTTCTGTCATGTGGGNGCGGNTTCAGGTGCCGATAAAGCGGCGGATGGTGAGCACATGAGANATGNGTTCGCCATCCCAGATGTACTCGTAATGCTGGCTGGGGATAACAGATTCAATCATCCGGGGGCTGAACAGGGCGTGACAACGGNTGCCCGGGGCTCGCACGGATTCATAGTGAATGCCCGCCTCCTGTTCGCTGATCACCTGCTCCCCCAGGGCTCGGGCTGCCTGNTAATCATTGGGGGCATGCCATTCGGGGTGGCGGCTGGCAGGNGTGATATCCACCAGGGTGGCGGAAAATTGNGTGGTCAGACCGCGCATGACAATGCGGTCGTACTTGAGNCCATCCACATTACGNAAGTAGCGTTCCTGGTGATAGCGTGTCTCGGCGATGGCCGTGGCCATCTTGTCGGCGCAATAGAACACCCCATGGGTTCCACTGGAAAACCGTGAGCCTTCCGGGTTGATGTGCACAAAGGGNCCCAGTGCGTAGTTGCAGCCAGGAATTCCCCAGGGCCGCTGTTCNGCGGGGACCCGATTCAGGTCGCCAATCTCATGTTGTAAACGGGGGTTGGTGAGCGCCTGAACCGCATAGAGAGCGTCAAAATCTGCCTGGTCGGCCACATCATCGAAAATNTGNATCGGCGGGTATTTGCCGTTCACCAGACGATAGGCTGTGTGCTTGCGAAACGCCNGGCGGGGCAGGTTGNCTAACCCCATTGGCCGCCCCGCAGGCTGTCCAGTTGTCGATGGACTTCATACAGGGCAGCGACAGTCCCTGCGCTCATGATGTCCATGGGNCTGGCGCCATTGAAAAACGGATTATGGTTAGCCATGCGCACAAAGCCGTAGACGTTTTCCTTGTTGCCNAACAGGGTACGCAGAGCCTGGTGGATATTGAGCAGGTAACTGAGACGTTCCAGCAAATCCTGGCTGACTCGGGCGCTGTCAGGCTGACTCTGGTACTTGTGCAGGGTCGAGCGGCCTACGCCAAGTAANGCCATCTTTTCCTTTTCCGTGCATTGCCAATGCCCCAGCAGCGTGAGTACCGCACGCAGGGCGGCGTGACGGGCGTGATCGTCCAGCGGTTGTGGGCGAGGTTGTGTGGCGGTTTGCATGGTCTCTCCGNTAGCGTCAGGAGGATTAATGATGTCNATATTGGGATAANTNNANTTAAATGTCCANAAATAGACATTGTGTAAAATGTTGTCTGTCACCGGGATCGGTGTCGAACTCCTGACGGGCTGGGCGGTCTTTTGAAATCAAGTGAATCAGAAAAGGATTGCAGGAATGCCGGAATCNCCCCTGCGCTGGCTTGCTCATGGTGTGNTGGTGACGTTGTTGAGCCTGAATGTTGCCTGTGCCAGTCAGGCGGAAAATCGTTACCACTTGTCCTTTGTGGATGCNCATCTGCACTACGTGGATTTCATGCAGGACAGTGAGGGTACAGAGGCACTGATCTCGGCGATGGACCGCGCCAGCGTAGAGCAGGTCTGGTTATTTGGGTTGCCGGTCATGAAGAAGTGGCAGGCGGATGCTCCCCGCAAGCCGCGCTATTACCTGGGGGATGAGTCCCCGCTGTATTACTACAGCGCTACCGATGACATTGTTGCCCAGGCCATTACCGGTCTTGAGCCTGAGCAACGTCAGCGAATCAAACCGTTTATCAGTGGTTTCAATCCCACGGATTTGCATGCTGCAGGGCAGATTGAGGCGTTGATCGAGCGCTATCCAGGGATGTGGTTTGGCATCGGTGAGGTTCTTACCCGCCATGACCAGCTGACTGCGCTGACCGAGGGCGAGACGCCACGTGCCAACCACCCGGCCCTGATGCAGGTGTATGAGGTGGCGGCAGAGTACGGCCTGCCAGTGTTGCTACACAGCAACCTCACCTCCCTGCGGGAGGAGACGCCGATTTATCTGCAGGAGCTGGAAGAGGCGCTGGAAGGGAACCCTGACACCCGTTTCGTGCTGGCTCATGCGGGTACCAGTGGCGGAGTGGAGGACAAGCAGCCGCCATTGAAAACGCTGGTTCCCATTCTTGAGGCGTTACTGGCGCGCTATGACAACCTGTATGTGGACTTGTCCTGGAGTGTGAAGGATCACTATGTGCTCGACGATGGCAAGGCGGATCCTGACTGGGTCGCGCTGATCGAGCAATATCCGGGCAGGTTTACGCTTGGCAGTGACCTTGTCGGGCATTTTGACAGCCTTTCGAGACAAATGAAGAGCTATCTGCCTTTGCTGAATGCGCTGCCCGAAAACGTGGCACGGCGGCTTGCCAGCGAGAATGCCAAGGCCCTTGTGCCCGAAAAGGGGGCAGAAAAACAGGTCAACTAGGGTGCGATCCGGTCATTCGTCTCGTGTCAGGCGGCGGAGCAGGGCGGACGTGTCCCAGCGCCCGCCTCCCATGGCCTGGAGCTCCCGATAGAAATCGTTGACCTGGGATGTCACTGGCAGAGGGGTGCCGTTGCGAGCGGCTTCTTGCAGGCAGATATCCAGGTCCTTGCGCATCCAGTCAACCGCGAAACCGTGGTCGAACTCGTCGTCAATCATTGTTTGGTGACGATGGATCATTTGCCAGGATGAGGCCGCGCCCTGGCTGATGGTCTCGAAGACCTTTTTCGCGTCCAGTCCGGCGTTGTTAGCAAAAGCCACGCCTTCAGACAGTGCCTGAACGAGCCCGGCAACACAGATCTGATTCACCATTTTGGTAAGCTGCCCGCTGCCGGCGAGGCCCAGCAGGTTGCAGGCTTTGGCGTAGTGCTCAAGCACGGGCAGGGCGCGCTGGTAAATGGCAGGGTTGCCGCCGCACATGATGGAGAGTTGTCCGTTTTCGGCGCCCTGTTGGCCTCCGGAAACCGGGGCATCNATGAAATGCGCATCGCGGTCCTGGCAAGCCTGTGACANCTCCCGTGCCATGGCGGCGCTGGCGGTGGTGTGGTCGATCAGAATGGCGNCAGGCTTGAGGGTCTGCAGCNCGCCTTCAGNCCCCAGGGTCACCTGTCGCAGGTCATCGTCGTTGCCAACGCAGACAAAGACCAGGTCAGCGCCGTCCGCCGCAGCAGCAGGGTTATCTGCCGTCNANCCCGNGTGTTGCTGTTGCCATCGGNTTGCCCGGCTTGNTGTGCGGTTGTACACCGTCATGGCGAGGCCNGCGTTGGCCAGGTGTCCNGCCATGGGAAAACCCATGGTGCCAAGGCCGATAAAGGCGGCGCGTAACGAGNTCATTGGGCGCCTCCCTGGGNGNCNGGCGTCGTTTNAGGNGTCTGCGGCAGGACATAAGCNGCAAAGGCNGATGCGGTCAGGCTNCCCAGATAGAGGGTNTTGCCAACCTGTTCGACGCTGGTAATCGGGGCGAAAGCNTCAGGGGCNTTGTGCTGCAGGTTGTGNGTCACCTGGCCTTGTTCGTTGAGNCCCAGTACGAAGGCATGATGGGCNGGNTGNGGNTGCAGGAANTCGGGCAGNCTGAAGGCCACTTTGCGCAGCAGGGGNTTGTCGGACATGCTGTCGAGCATGGCATTGCGCGGGCTGAACAGGGCAACCCAGAAGGTNCCATTGCCGTTGGCAGAAATGCCGTCGGGGATGCCCGGCAAGTTATCGAAGAAAATATCATGGGTGCCGGCCTTGTCGCCCTTGAGCCAGTACCGGACCACGCTGTAGTTGCCGGTTTCGGTGACCAGTACGAAGTCTTCGTTTTGNGAGAGGGCTACACCATTGGCGAACTGCAGGCCATCCAGCAGNACGTCGGTGGTGNCNGTAGCGGGATCGTAGCGCAGAAAGCGGCCGTGGCCGCCGTGCTCCAGTACGTCGTCACGGGCTTTCATNGCTGGGCNAAACTTGCTGGAGGCGTCGGTGAAATAGGCGATGCCGTTGCTGTCCACGTCCACATCATCGGTAAAGCCGAAGTCGATACCCTCAGCNCGTTGGCTGAGCGCTTTGATGGCTCCGCTGGGGGCGATNCTGAGCAGNCCCTTGTANCCATCGGCNACGATGAGGTTGCCAGCGGGGTCAAAGTCCAGACCCAGTGGCCGGCCTTTGGTGTCGGCTATCAGGTCGGGGTGTTTGCCATCCGGGTCAAAGCGGACAATGCGTCCGTCGTCATAGCCAACATAAAAATAGCCGTTGTCATCAATGGCTACATCCTCCGGGCCGANACCTTCCCCCTGNCCAAATTGAGACACGTTGGCGAGCTTGTCGTTGACGGCATAGGGCCCTTCCANTGCCGGCGCCTGCGGCGCTTGCCAGGCCACCGGTTCAATGGGAACGGGCCAGAACAGCAAGTAAGCGGCGATGGCGGCAATCACGACGAACACAATAATTTTTTTCATGAGAATCGGGGTTGTCTGCAAGCGGAAGGAGGATGCTTGCATGGTGGGGCAGGGTTGGCAAACTTTGTGAGCTGTGAGCTGTGAGCTGTGAGCTGTGAGCTACAAGCTACAAGCTACAAGCTACAAGCTACAAGCTACAAGCTACAAGCTACAAGCTACAAGCTACAAGCTACAAGCT
>PAJO01000012.1 GCA_002706085.1 Alcanivoracaceae bacterium
CTCGTTGTTGCGCTTTCTCGATGGATGGACATACACCTTCAAAACCGCGCCTAGATTGTGAGCCAGCCTGAAAGACTGAGCACGCAAGGAGTTATTCAGAGGCTCCCTAGTAGTAGTACAAGCAGAGGTGGAAGAGCAACCCTGTACTGTGAATTACCCCGCTGGCAACCACTGCAAGGCGAGTTATACTGCCGGGAAAGACGGCTTTCATGGAGAGAATCGTGCCTACGCCCTATCGCAAGATCCTGGTTGCCATCGACGGCAGCGATGAATCCGCACAGGTGCTATCCCGTGCCGCTGGCGTCCTGTCTGGCAACGAAGGAGAGCTTCACCTCATCCATGTGATCGAACCGCTGGCGCTGGCCTACGGCGCCGATGTCCCCATGGATGTCACTGACCTGCAGACCGGGCTGATGGAACAGGCCCGGGAAATGGCCAGGCGCTATGCCCAGCGTTACCAGATTCCCGATGGCAACGTGCACGTAGAGCTGGGGTCTATCGAGAAGACCATCCTCGACAAGGCCGACAAGCTGGAGGCCGACCTGATTGCTGTCGGCAGCCACACGCGCAGTGGTCTGGCGTTGCTACTGGGGTCCACGGCTCGCGGGCTGGTCCCCGGTGCCCATTGTGATGTTCTGGCAGTGAAGGTTGACCAAAATGGCAATGGCTAGGGAACCTCTGAATAACGCCTTGCGTGCTCAGGTCAGCTGGATCGTGCCGGTATTGGCCTGACTTTCCTCGTTCCAGCGGCACAGCAGCTCTGCCAGGCTCTGGGCCTGTTCGCGCAGGGCATCCAGTTCTTCTGCACTGCCTTTCTCACCCTGAAAAACGGGCAACTTGCGCATGGACTGCACCAGTTCGTGAGTTGGGGATTGCATACGCTTGACCTCCAGGGTCCAGCGTATGTGGTGCACAATCATATGAAAAAAGGCCAAACGGGTCGCCAGGGAATACGGGCTGTCATCCTCATTGAAGGCATTGAAATCCAGGCTCGCCAGCACCGCTTCACGGGCATTGTCCGCGACCCTAATCGTGGCGCTGCGCGGGGTGCCGAGCAGCATGGACAAGGTGCCGAACACCTCACCGGGAGACACGTAATAGAGTGGAGCCTCACTGCCCTGCTCTGCGCACACTTCCAACTGACCACGCAACAGGAAATACAGCGTGGAATCCACGTCACCGGCACGAATTACCGTGTCGCCGGAACCCGCTACCCATAACCGGGTGTTCTGTTCAATCTGGGCAAACTGTGTCTGATCGTCCCTGGCAATTTCATTGAAAAACGGGACCCCGGAAAGTAACTGCCGAACCCGCTGCTGGCCGAAATCGTTATTGTTGGCCTGCTCCATCTACCTTCCCCGTTTAGCCTGACCCATGCCATTGATGGATATGAAAACCCAATGCTAGTGCCCACGACCAGACAGGGCAACGGCAGGAATGACAAATCCGTGCGCCTTACTGGTCAGGGGAAACTGGACAAATAACACTGTTCATATTGTCAGTGCTCGTGCTAGGATCAAAATCAATGGCCCCAATGTCGCCTTTGGCTGACGGAGGCAATCAGGAAATGCGCACACGGGAAGGCGCCATTTCTGACGACCACACGGAGAAGGTTATGAGCAGCAAACTGACTGAACGCCAGCAACAGGTTCTGGATTGCATTCGTGAGTGCCTGGCCGACACAGGCATGGCGCCAACCCGCGCCGAGATCGCAGATATCATGGGCTTCCAGTCCAAGAATGCGGCGTCTGACCATCTCCGTGCGCTGGAACGCAAGGGCTATATCAAGCTCCATAGCGACCGCTCCCGCGGTATCCAGCTGCTCGATAACGCCTACTGGTCAGAAGAAGAATTGCCCATCGTCGGCAAGGTGGCGGCCGGTGTGCCCATTGAAGCCATTGAAAACGTGGAGCGAACCGTTCCCGTCCCCCAGGGGTTGTTCAAGCAGCGCCCAACCTACCTGTTGAAGGTTCAGGGCGACAGCATGATTGATGCCGGTATCTTTGATGGCGATCTTATCGCCGTGCGCAAATCGAATGTGGCCCGCAACGGCGAGATCGTTGTCGCCAGAATTGACGAAGAAGTCACAGTCAAGACATTAAAACTGAACAAGTCCAGTGCTACCCTGCTACCGGCGAATGAGGCCTATGAGCCCATCAAGGTGCCAGCCGACCAGCTGGTTATCGAAGGTATTTTTGTGGGGTTGATCCGTGATCCGAATTCTTATTAGTGTCCTTGTTCTGGTACTGAGTAGCAGTGTCATGTCAGACGATAATAACTTGCTCGCGCCCTGCCCGAATTCCCCCAACTGTGTGTCCAGCCTGAGCGGCAGCAAGGACCACTGGGTTCCCCCTCTGGAGGTATCGGACAACCGTGACACCAGTCTCCAGCGTCTCCAGACCGTACTGGATGCCCAGCCCCGTGTGGAATATGACGTGGTCGGCCAGTCGCGCATTCAGGCTCGCTTCAAGAGCCTGGTACTTCGCTTTACGGACGACGTGACATTTTACGTACGCGAAAATGGCGTCGTAGAGGTCCGCTCTGCATCCCGTGTCGGTTACTGGGATTTAGGTGCCAACCGCCGTCGGGTAGAATCCCTGCGCAGCAAACTGGCAGAACTGAAATCCAATGACACAACCGCACAACACACTCCCCGAAGGGCCCATCCTCTGGGCTGATATCGGCGTCAACCTGACGGACAAGCAGTTCCGTGAGGACCGCAATGATGTTATCGACCGTGCTCGCGCTGCCGGGGTGACCTGGCAGCTGATCACCGGCACCAGCCTCGACGAATCCCGGCAGGCCGTCACTCTGGCATCACAGCACAACGACCTGTTCGCGACAGCGGGCCTTCACCCACACAGTGCACGCTTTTATTCGCCGGAAATGGAAAAAGAACTGCGTGAGTTGCTCAAGTCGCCAGAGGTCCGCGCGGCAGGAGAAATGGGCCTGGACTTCAATCGGGACTTTTCCCCCCGCCCGGATCAGGAAAGGGCGTTCGAAGCACAATTAGCTCTGGCGGCTGAAGCCGGGCTGCCCGTTTTTCTGCATGAGCGTGATGCCCATGAGCGCTTTCTGCCGATCCTCAAGGCCTGGCGTGACCAACTGAAAGGGGCCGTTGTGCATTGCTTTACGGGCTCGAAACGGGCGCTGTTCGACTATCTGGATCTGGATTGCCACATCGGTATCACCGGTTGGGTGTGCGATGAACGCCGTGGCAAGGAGCTGGCCACTCTGGTGCCCAATATTCCGGACAATCGCCTGCTGCTGGAGACCGACGCGCCCTATCTGATCCCCCGTGACCTCCCTGAGCCGCCCGTGCAAAAACGCCGCAATGAGCCGTGCCTGTTACCGTGGATTGGCCAACGTGTTGCTACACTTCGAGAACAGGAAGTGACGGCTCTCGCAGCCATCACCTCAGACAACGCCGCAACGCTTTTCTCCGGGCGTTAACACACAACCCAAACCCACTCACAACACGTGTGTATTCTGAGAGATACCATGGTGACCCTGCATGGGATTCTGCCCACCACAGCCCGCTGGACAGCAGAGTGAGAGCAGTCGTCCGCCCGCGATGCCCCTCACCCGGCCGTTCATTCGCGGTGGAACCATCGCTCCCACAATTCCGGTGCCCCCTTGTGGGATATTGCCTGCAAGCGATTCAGCCCTGAAGAAACGCCTGGACTTCGAGCAGCCCGAAGGGCCAGGCAAGCTCCTTGCCTTCGCGTGACAATACCGGGATTCGCTCGCCGTATCGTGCAATCAGGGCATCATCCTCCGCCACATCCACTGCCGTGATTTCCAGAGAGGGATTCACCATCAATAGCAGCTCGCGCGCCTGATCACACAGGTGACAACCCACGGTGGTGTAGAGCACAACCATTAGCCCTCCTCCACATGCCGGATCGCATAGAGCACGTGAACCTTGTCGTTGCGACGGAAGTCCTCGGGAATACTCCAGCGAGTCAGATCTTCCACGTCATACCACTTGCGAATGGATTCATCGAGTTGGAAGCGACGGTAGTTGCACGAAAAGTAGAGCACCCCTCCCCGCTCCAGCCGCTTCATGATTTTGCGGATCAGATCACCATGATGTTCTTCCACCACGAAGTCACTGCGGGACTTGTTATTGGAAAAGGTCGGCGGATCGCAAAACACGATGTCGAACTGCTCACGGCACTCATCCAGCCAGCGCATGGTGTCAGAACGTTCCATCGCATGCTGATCCGTTGAAAAGCCATTCAGCGCAAGGTTACTGGCCGCCCATTCGAGGTACTTTTTGGATGCATCGACCGTCACTGTACGCTTGGCTCCGCCCACAGCGGCATGCACAGTAGCAGAACCGGTGTAAGCGAACAGATTGAGAAAGCGCTTGCCCGAGGCTTCCTCGGCGATTCGCAACCGCACCGGTCGATGATCCAGGAACAGGCCGGTATCCAGATAGTCCTGCAGGTTGACCAGCAATTGGGCCTGCCCTTCCCGCACTGGCCGGTAGTGACCTTGCCCATCCAGTTTCTGGTATTGCTGCTTGCCCTTCTGCCGTTCACGAGTGCGAAGATGCACCTGCTCACGGTGCACCCCCAGTGCGGCCCTCACGGCGGTCACGGCCAAGTCGCGTCGGACTTTCGCCTTTTCCGGATCGACGGTTTTCGGTGCCTTGAATTCCTGTACCAGCACCTGGTCGCCATAGATGTCCACCGCCACATTGAACTCGGGCAGATCACGGTCATAAAGGCGATAACACTGGATATCTTCGCGCTCCAGCCAGCGTCGCAGATGCTTGCCATTCTTGCGCAAACGATTGAGGAGCGGCTTGGCGTCTTCGGGAACGTCAAAGGCCGATTCATCGGCCACCCTGACCACCACCGGCGCAGCCAGTGAACGCGGCAGATAACGGCGGATAAAGTTGTTGAAGGGGCCATTCTTCAGGCGCCACTGGGTATCCAGCGTCATCCCGGTCCGGTCCATCACCTGCGCATCTGCCCCCAGTAAAATGGCGGTCCATTGCGGTGCCAGCACAGACAAGGTGCGCCCCAGACCCAGATGCAGCCATCCTGCCTGTTCCTGCTCGTCCAGGCGCTCGCCCCAGGGCGGGTTGGTGAGCAAGATCCCCTGTTCGGCAAAATCACGCTGGCGCAGGGCGCCCAGCTCACGGCGCTCAAAGTGAATGGCCGCTCGAACCCCTGCCCGCTCCGCGTTTTGCTGGGCAAGTTGTATCGCCTTCAAATCGGCATCAAACCCTTTCAGCGACAGCATAGGCACAGGCCGCTCAGCAGAGTTCGATGCCTCGGCCATGGCGGCTTCCCACAACTGCCGGCGACAACCCCGCCAATGTTGAAAACCATAATGGCGACGGTTGGCACCTGCCGCCCGCCCAGCTGCCATCAAGGCCGCCTCGATCAACAAGGTGCCTGAGCCACAAAAAGGGTCCAGCAGTGCGGCTGGCCGGTCTTTGCTGGCCCACCCTGCGGCCCATAGCATGGCCGCTGCCAGCGTCTCGCGCAGTGGCGCCCGACCACCGGCCAGGCGATAACCCCGCCGGTGCAACGGCTCCCCTGCAAGATCAAGCCAAAGGTGCGCTTCGTTCTGGTCCAACCGCGCCCTTACGCAACAGCTGCCACGGGGGTCACGGGAAATGGGGAAGGCATCACCCAGCGCCTGAATAAACCGCTTGGCGCTGATACGGTTATCGCCACGCACACCGAGACCATGCTCCACATGCACGTGCAACGGCGCATCATTGCCCACCAGCGCACGCCAGTCCTGGCTGGCGGCCAACTTTTCCGGGGCAATATCCGGGGTCAGTTGCAGGGTTGCCAGGGGCAATAACACCCGCTCAGCCAGCCGCGACCACAGGCACACCGTCAAGGCATCGGCACTGCCTCCACTGAACACCACATGCGCCTTGCCCGTCTCTGTTACCGGCATTCCCAGGTGGCTCAGTTCTTCGGCCAGCAACGGGGCCAACCCGGGCATGCTGGTAGCGACAAATTCCATTATCTATTCCTCATAAGTGACTGTTTTATGCACAGGAAGAATTTTTATCCATTCAATTTCAACCAGTTACATAAACTGTCATCGTGCTGTCCTTTATACGTCATATGCTTAAAGGACGGCCAGCATATTGCTACTTGGTATTCGACACACCCTGGTGCCTTTCCCATACTGAATGTGTCGACCCTGAAGATGAAGCCATTCATTACACGGGCATCGCTTTTGCCCGGGGGTCATTCTTGTGTACCGCTGTCTGTGAAAGGGAAAGCGTCTATGAAGCGACAAAAACGAAACAGAGACGACCGCGCCTATAGCCGGGGATACAACGCCGGCCTCGATGGAAAATCCCGTGAAGATTGCCCCTTCGGTTCGTTAACCGCACGAACTAACTGGATGGGGGGCTGGCGTGAAGGCCGCACCCACTTCGCACAGGGTATGCTGGGTGTTGCCAGCATCCAGAATCTGAAAAACATCGGATAATCTCCTCAGTTCCTCATCGCGCCGACGCGTTCGCGCGCCGACCCACAGGGCCCCACCAGGGCCCTTTTTAATGCTTCATCGCGGGTTTCCGGGAAAAGCCCAATTTAATCCCCTCCCTTTCCGTAGGAGCGTCGCTGGCGGCGCGATAACCCACGTCGTTAAAGACTGATTTACCACAGAGGACACAGGGTTCACTGAGAAAGACGGTTTTCCTCTGTGAACCCTGTGTCCTCTGTGGTGAAAGTGCTTTTGATCCTGGTCTGGGATCGCGCCGCAAGCGACGCTCCAACGGAAAGACGATTCCCGATAATCCGCGATGAACCTTTTTAATGCGAGTCAAAAAGGGAAAAAGCTATTTCCAGGC
This sequence comes from Alcanivoracaceae bacterium, assembly GCA_002706085.1. Classification (GTDB taxonomy): domain Bacteria; phylum Pseudomonadota; class Gammaproteobacteria; order Pseudomonadales; family Alcanivoracaceae; genus Alcanivorax. The sequence goes on from PAJO01000012.1 coordinate 6,839, forward strand.
CCTGGCGATATCACCGACCAAACCGGGGCCCTGGTAAATCAATCCGCTGTAGACCTGCACCAACTCAGCGCCCAGTCGCTGTTTCTCCAGCGCATCCGCCGCACTATTGATCCCGCCCACACCGATAATCGGGATTCTTCCTCTAAGCGCCGTACTCATGGTCGCCAGTGCCTGATTGGCAATCGGGGTCAGCGGTGCACCGCTCAAGCCCCCCTGTTCTTCGGCATTGGCCAGGCCTTTGACGCCCTCACGGGACAGGGTGGTATTGCCCACACAAACACCGTCAATACCGTGCGCGACAAAAGCCTCAGCCATGGCATGCAGCTCTTCTTCAGTATTATCCGGGGCAATCTTGATCACCAGCGGAACCCGGCGTCGGTGCTGCTGGTCCAGGCGGGTTTGTGCCTCACGGAGCGTGCCCAGCAATTTATCCAGCGCTTCACCGTGCTGAAGCTCGCGAAGCCCGGGGGTATTGGGGGAAGACACATTGACCACCAGATAGGTTGCATAGGCATGTACCTTTTGCTGACAGGCAAGGTAATCCTGCACGGCATCTTCCACCGGGGTGTCTTTGTTCTTGCCGATGTTGATCCCCAGCACCCCTTTGTAACGGCTGCTTTTTACGGCACCGACCAGATAATCCACGCCCAGATTATTGAAACCCATCCGATTGATGATGCCGCCCGCTTCAGGCACCCGAAACAGGCGTGGCTTCGGGTTCCCTGGCTGAGGTCTCGGGGTGATGGTGCCGACCTCAATGAAGCCAAAGCCCAGATCGGCCAAGCCGTCGATACAGTCACCGTTCTTGTCCAGACCCGCTGCGAGCCCAACCGGGTTGGGGAACTCAATGCCCATGACCTGACGGGGACGATGGGGTACAGCACCCGGCCACAACTTGCCCGCACGTTTGCGCAACATGGCCAGGGTGAGCTCATGGGAATGTTCAGCGGACAGGGAAAACAGCAACGGTCTGGCGAGGGAATACAACATCGATGGGCCCGAATCAGTGAAAACCGCCGGCATTATAGCCAACGGCTGTGGTGACTACGATGCTTTGTGTCGGACAGGAGCCTCGTCATCCGCTTAAGCCCCGATCCACGGCGTGTCCTCCACAGGGGGCACGGAGCTTTCTCAGTATCCTCTGGATCCTCTGTGAGAAATCCTTCTTTTCCTCGTCGGCTGATCAGCGCATGGAAAGTGCGACCCGGAGGGTGAGCGCAGCCAGTCACCGACGCTCTTACGGGATGGTCTCTGTTGTGAGCCATTCCCTCAAATACGCGTCGACCACAAAAAAGGCCCGGCATAGCCGGGCCAATAACAACTAACGAAACCAGCGCGTCAGTTAGCCGCGTTGACGGGCTCGCGCTGCATTCGGCTTGAGCAGGAAACGGCCCAGCGCCGGCAGCAGCCACAGGGCACCGATCATGTTCCACAAGAACATGAAGGTCAGCAGGATCCCCATGTCAGCCTGGAACTTGATGGAGCTGAACACCCAGAAAATCACACCCACGGCCAGGGTAATACCGGTGAAGGCAACCGCTTTACCCGTGGTCTTGAGGGTTTCCTTATAGGCGTCTTCCAGATCCATACCCTGTTTCAGGTATTCCGAAAGCTTGCTGTAAATGTAGATACCGTAGTCCACCCCGATCCCCACACCCAGTGCGATGACCGGCAAGGTCGCCACTTTCACACCAATACCCAGCTGGGCCATCAGTGCCTGACAGAGAATGGAGGTCAGCCCCAGCGGCACGATGATACAGATCACCGCACGAATGGAGCGGAAGGCAATCAGCACCAGCACCGAAACGACCGCATAGACCAGCGCCAGCATCGGGTACTGGCTGGCTTCGATGGTCTGGTTGGTGGCCGCTTCCACACCCGCATTACCGGAAGCCAGCTTGAACTCCACCACGTCCGCGTTGTTACGGGTTTCGGCGAAATCAGCCACCGCCTTGGTCACACGATCCAGCGTTTCCGCCTTGTGGTCATCCAGAAACACATACACCGGAGTCAACGAGCAATCCAGGTTGTACAGGCTGTCTGGCATGAAGCTCATGACATTGTTCAGGGCGTACTGATCACGGGAGATGGTTGCCCACTTCATGGAACCTTCGTTCATGTTGGTGGCAATCATCTTGGTGGCAGAGGAAATCGTGGTGACGTCCTGCACCCCTTCCACGTTCTGCAGTGTCCAGGCCATGTCATCAATCGCCTGCATCGCCTGATAAGTGTTACAGGACTCCACCGGGGTCTTGCCCATCACCACCAGCACGTCGGCACTGACCGAGTAGTTGGACACCAGGAAGTTCACGTCATGGTTATAACGGTACCGATCCTTGGGCTCATAACCGCGCGGGCAATCCATTTCCTCGCAGGGGTCCGGCCACAATTCAGGCGCGCCCTTGTCCAGGTCCCCGATTTTCAGATCCTGACTAAGGTAGATACCACCGGCATAACCCACAACGGCAACCAGAATGGACAGTGCTGCCAGCGGTGTGCGGGTGAAACGCGAGAACAGGGCTGCCAGCGGATGATCTTTCTTCTCCCCTGCCTGAATCTTGCGTACCGAGGCATTGCTTACGCCCAGGTAGGACAGGAACATCGGCACAATCACCAGGTTGGTGATAATGATCACCGCCACGCCGATACTGGCCGCCATGGCCAATTCACGGATCACCCCGATATCGATCATGTACAGGGTCAGGAAACCGATGGCATCCGACACCAGCGCCACCATGCCCGGCACACACAGCGCCTGGAAGGTGGAACGCGACGCATCCAGCGACGACATGCCGGAGGCAGCATAGTTGGCTAGGGTATTGACGATCTGCACACCGTGGGACACCGCAATGGCGAAGACCAGGAAAGGCACCAGCATCGAGTACGGGTCAATGGTGAAGCCCAGACTGCTGACAATGCCCAGCTGCCAGATCACCGCCACGAAGGAGCACAGCGTGACCGTCAACGCACTGCGCAGGCAGCGGGTATCAATCAACAGCAGTACGGCAATGAGGGCCAGGGTCAGGAAGAAGAACATGGCCACTTCCTGGGCTGCGGACATCACATCCCCCGCCTTCTTGGCCAGCCCGACAATATGGATGCGGATGTTCGGGTACTTTTCCTGGTAGCTGCTGCGGATCTCTTCCAGATTCGCAGACAGGGCAGGAATATCGACGCCACCCTCTCCCAATGCATCCAGCAGGTGTGCATGGACCACACTCGACTGGAAGTTATCCGCCACCAGTCGGCCCACTTGCCCGGAGCGCAGCACATTGGTACGCAATTGCTCCAGAGAATCTTCAGAGCCGTCATAGCCAGCGGGAATCACTTCCCCGCCCTGGAAGCCCTGCTCCGTCACCTCGTTCCAGCGGACATTGCTGGTCCACAGGGAGCTGATCTTGCTGGGATCCACACCGTCAAGCGCAAACACCGCATCGGTGATTTCCTTGAGGGCAGCCATGTAGTCTTCATTGAAGAGATCATCGCCTTGGGTTTCCGCCACAATCAGGCGGACATCGTTACCCAGGCTGAGATCATTCTTGTGTTCAAAGTAGTTCTGGATATACGGGTGGTCCAGCGGGACCATTTTGCTGATATCCGTATTCAGCTGAATCTTGCTTGCCTGAAAACCCAACACGACAGTGGCGGCAATAAAAAGCAGCAATACGAGCGGGCGGATCTTGAACAAACCGCCAGCGATGGATTGAGAAATTCGACCTGACATTGCTGAGCCCCTTATTTCACGTCGTCAATCACACGCAGACCGCCTTGCCCGGCGATCAGGATGCCACCGTTTTCACGGGGCAGCACTGCGGAGATGGATTCACGGTTCGGCAAGAACCGCAAGGAGAAAGACTGGCCACCATCGTGACTGGTCAGAATGCCACCAGCATTCGTCACCAGCACCACGGTACCGTCATCCAGAACGGCGCCATCATTGACGCCCCGGCTCAGTTTTGTCGGCACTTTCTTCCAGCTGACGCCATGGTTGGCAGACAACCAGACATTGCCTTGCAGGCCATACACCAGCACCTGGTAATCGGAAATCGCCGTCGCACCAAACAAGGTGCCATCGTACGGGCTATCAAGCTGTTTCCAGCTTGCCCCCTTGTCGGTGGAGCGGAAGATCACCCCTTTTTCGCCGACAACATAACGGTCAGCGCTTTTCGGTGCGCCAGACATGGCGTAGAGGTGCCAGCCGTCGCTGTTTTTCATGCGATCAGGCTGCTTGTTCCAGGTTGCACCACCATCAGTGGTTTCCAGGTAGTAGCCGTAGCCACCCACCGCCACTGCCTTGTCCTTGCTTTCGCAATGCACATCCAGCAGCGGCGCGCCGGAGGTATCTACCGGTGCCGCAGCGGTTTCTGCATACGGATCGTCACTGTAGAGATCATCACCGTAGTCTTCATCGCCATAAGGATCACCATAGATATCATCCATGGAAAGATCGTCCAGCGACTCGTCTTCGGCCTCCGCGGCATCATCACCGCCAAGAGGATCACTGTATTGCAGGGTCCAGGTCTCACCGCCGTCATCAGAGCCCAGCACCACCGCATCGTGTCCCACTGCCCAGCCATGGCGGGCATCGGCAAAGCAGACGGCAGTGAGCAAAACTTCTGACGGGGTAACCGCCGGTTTCCAGTGCCCACCCTGATCATCGGAGAACAGGATCTTGCCGCGATCCCCCACGGCAACAATCCGCCCGCCCGCATCGGCCAGATCCAGATAGGCATTGGCGGACACCAGAGGAGCATCATTATCGATATAGGGTGCCGCCTGCAGAGGCGCAGACAGCATGGCACTGACGGCCATAACGAGTATTTTTTTCATTGTCCCATCTCTTCCCGATGGCTCCCTGATGAGGAGCCGAGAACAAAACGACCGGGGTAGTACCCCGGTCGCCTTGTGGTTGCCACCGTCAGACCGGCAGCTTGTTTTTTTGATTAGCCACGACCGCGACGACGCAGGGCTGCCGGATGGAAGTAACGGTCATCCGGTACCGGCTGGCTGTAGTCGAGGATGGAAGGCTCTTCGTTGTCCAGGAACTGCACGTGGTAACGCTGGGCGCGCAGATCATGGAACGTATCCAGAGCGGTCCACTGGCTGGGGACTTCATAGTAGTTCTTGATGTACGCCAGGCTGACACGCCACAGCTCGCCACGACGGTCGTACTGGTCGATGGCGGCGATCTGCCAGGAATCTTCATCAATGTAGAAGCGACGCTTGGTGTAGATATGGCGCTCACCGTCTTTCAGGTTGGCTTCCACCACCCACACACGGTGAAGTTCCCAACGCTGGTAGTCGGGGTTGATGTGACCTTTCTGCAGCAAGGTCTCATACTTCACGTCCGGGCTGTCCAGCTTGTAATTGTTGTAGGGGATAAACATTTCCACCGGCTTGTCATGCACCAGCTTCCAGTTGTACTTGTCCGGGGCACCGTTATACATATCGGTGTCATCGGCAGTACGCAGACCGTCAGAGGCCGCAATCGGGGTGTCATAAGCCAGGTTCGGTGCACGACGTACACGACGCTGACCCGCGTTATAACCCCACGCCTGACGTGGCATCTTCTGCTGATCCAGCATTTCGTGCACCAGCACCGCACCACCGGCCAGACGTGCTGGCGCCTTGGTGAAGGACAGGTAGTAGAAGATGATGTTATCAAGGCTGTCGAAGTTGTACTTCGGATCGTAATAGCGGAAATACACTTCCTGCTGAGAGGTGATCAGGGAGTATGCACCGTTGCGCTGTACGGCGACTTCAGACGCACGGCGAACAATGTACAGACCACGCCAACGCAGGATGTGGTTCCAGATAGCCTGCAGCGCCTTGTCTTCATTGGAGCCAGTCAGGATCGGGAACGGGATGCCACCAAAGGCATTATCCACACCGGTTTTACCCAGCTTCGCCTTGGTCGCATTGCTCTTGGTGTTGTCGTATACCCACTGCGGAGCAGAAGTAGAACGGTGGCTTGGGTACACGTTCAATTTGAACGTGTCCGGGTAGGTTTTCAGCATCGCCTGAACGCCATCCGGCACTTTGTCAGCGTACTGGCCGACATTCTGCGCGGTAATGGTCAAAGCGATCTTGTCATTCTTGTACGGGTCGGGGTGATGCTGACCCGGACGGGTGTAGTCCTTGGGAATATCCTTGCGCTGAATACCCCCGGTCCAATCAGGAATACCCAGACCAGAGGATGTCGCCTTGCCGTTACCTTTCACCTGAGCGCCGAACGGCGTCAAGGTCGAAGTACCCAGCTTGGCAGCTTCAGATGCGGGAACGGCCGCCTGCACATTGGCCGCTACGCTCAGTGACAACGCCAGCGCGCTGCCCATTGCGGTCAATTTCTTCAACATGATTGCTCTCCGTAAAATCGGGCCGCACCCGCGGCCCGCAAAAAATTAGAAAGAGTACTTAACGGAAACCGAAGCATTGTTTCGGTCGGCCAGTTTGTTGGAATATTTGGCACCCCAGAAGCTGGTGCCGGACAGCGCCACTTCCAGGTTGTTCAAGTACACAAAATTCACACCCAGAGTCGCGGCCTTGCGACCTTCCATGAAGTTACCGCCAATCGGCGAGTTACCGTCCACGTCATGCGCAATACGGACGCTCGGGCTCATGGAAACGCCAGCGAAGACGTTGTTGTACTCCGCCTTCAGTACCGCACGGTAACCCCAGGAGGTATCGTCCAGGAAGTACTTGTCCGGGTCATCCGGGCTCAGAATCTGGGCTTCCGAAGTCATGATCGCTGCCGTGGAGTTGTACTCCAGATCCGGGTTCTCCAGACCATCGATGTGCTCGACACCCAGCTCCAGCAAGGCGACAAGCCCATCGGTGCGCAGTGCGGGGCCGAAGTTGAAGATACTAACCAGAGAGCCGTTATAGCTGTCTACTTCGTCGTAGAAGTAGTACATCTGGCCTTCCTGAACAGCGGTTCCGCCATCCAGACAGCTGCCACCCATTTCAGAGCGGACACAATGCTGAGTCAGGTCACCCACCGTCGGAGCCGGGAGAGCGGATGCCCCTGCCAGCGCCTGAATCAGGTTGTCACCCACTTCGTTGATGATGGCACGGTTGGGACGGTAGGCCACTTCACCAGCAAAGGAGACGTTACCCACAGCCGTGTTGAAGCTGGCACCGATCATGTCCTGATCTTCCACATAGGCCATTTGATACTCAGTGGTATCAATGGTCTGTGCCATACCCGCAGGGCCGGTAGTATTGATCTGGTTGATACGGGACCCCACCACCGGGGTACGGGAATGGGTGCGGGTGTAATACAGGGCAAATTCGGTGCCGTTCAGCGCCTCTGCAAAGTAACGGTATGCCAGACCAAACTGGCCACTGTCGCTGGCCTCACGATCACGCATACGATCAACTGTCACCTGGGTCGCCTCGTATTCGTAACCCGCCCCATAAACTGAGTTGGTGTACGCAGCGAATGCATTTTCCAGCCCGGGAACCCCAGCGCCCAGCGCGACAACACGACCATCAACAATAACGTGATCCGCCCCTTTACCAGGGAACGCATCATGGGTCGAGAAGTAGGTGCCTACCGGCGCATCTTCAGAGTTTTTCCACTCGAACTGGTAAAACGCTTCCACCGTGGCGTTGAAGGTCAGGCCATAGGAAAAGTACAAGCTATCCAGTGGCAGCAATGCTTCCTTGATCTCGGAACCCGGCAGACGCAGGGCGTTAAGATCAAAGTAGTTTGCCGTATTCACCCCGTTCTGCATGAACAACGCTTCACCCCAGTTAATCACCTGCTGACCGAGACGAACATTCAACGGACGTTCAAAAAGATCAAAGTTGGCCCAGACGTAAGCATCCAGCAAACGCGCCCGCTCACCGGCATAACGCTCTGCATCACGTGTGAAGTCATCGCCGATACCGTTATTCGCATAGTCGGAATAAGTGGCGTAGCGGGTAAAGCCATTACCCGGCACATAGGGTGCGGAAGCATTCAGGATACCGCCATCATGACCACCGCCCATGATCTGTTGATCATAGAAAGCCGTGCCACGCAGAAACATGCCGTACTTGCCTTGCCAGCTCAGGTCCAGCTCAGGGGTAATCTTGTACACCAACGACGCCAGACCGGTATCGAAGTTATTATTGGCATCGTTCTTGTTGATCTGTGTCCCATAACCACTAACGGTCATGTCTACCACATCACCGGTGGCGGCCAGCATGCTGTCCTGACCTTCGGTACGGAACAACGCACCGACAGACAGCGTTGTATCCAGTCGGCCTTGCCAGTCCGGGTTGTCGAATTGCAGTTGAACAGCAGAAGCGGGTGAGGTCAGACCACTGAGGGCGGTTACACTGGCCACAGCCAGCGCAAGCCTGGTCTTGCGCAGGGGGTTATTATTCATTCTAGCTACTCCGAGTCGCCATTACGGCTATTTATTGTTCTTGCGCGCTGCTGACTCTCCCATGATGCCCGCACCAGGTCCCATCATTCTTCCTGATACGGTTCAGCATCGCACTAATGCATAATTCTTACACATCACAGCTAAAAATGAATCCCCCCAGAAAGCTGATTTACGACCAATCAGTCACGGCTTAAAGCGGGGATTCATTAATAGGCAAACTTTAGCATTTCAAACAGTTAACACCCTGCCCAACACTTCCGACAGGTTGGGCGAGGCATCTGCCTGCACCGACGCCAACTCAGCCCGAAGCATCGCCTGAAGATTCGGCTTGAGGCGGGGCAAGCGAGCCGCCGCATTGGCAATACGGGCAGCGATTTGTGGGTTCAGCGCATCCACCTTCGCCAACATCTCGGCAAACAGACGGTAGCCACTGCCATCCTCCGCATGGAAAGCCGACGGATTACTGCCGGCAAAGGCCCCCACCACGGATCGCACCCGGTTGGGTGTAGCCCAATCAAACGCAGGATGCTGCAACAGCCCGCGCACCCGCGCCACCTGATCTGTCCCGCCTGCCGAGGCCTGTACCGAGAACCACTGATCCATCACCAACGCCTCGTCTTTCCAGCGCTTTTCGAACTGGGCCAGCGCCTGCGCAGCCCCGGGCAATTGATAGTGCACCAGGGTTCGCAGCGCCCCCAGTTCTTCCGACATGCACAGTGGCAGCTCGAACAACTCCACCGCAATGCGCTCTGCTTCCGGGTGATCGCCCGCCGCAAGATACTCCAGCGCCAGATTGCGTAGCTGGCGACGCCCCATGGCAACGCCATCCATTTGCAATTCGGTAGCGAGCAATGATTCGGACAGCTCCTGCCATTGCGACTGAAGCGCATGACCCAGCGCCCGCCTCAAGGACCGGTGCGCCACATGCACCCGCCCCGGATCCAGCGGTACATGACGATCCCCCAGGGCCACCTCTGACGGCAGAGCCAACAGCAACGCAGCCTGGGCGGCATCTTCCCCGGCTCGCGCAATGACCTGGTCAAGCACTGCCGCCAACTGGTTCGCCTCCTGTTCGGCAGCTTGCTCAACATTTTCAGTGCCGCCCTCGTCCTTCACCAAGCGATCCAGCGCCGCAAAGTAGAGCTCCCGCGAGGCCGCCCATCGGCAATATCCATCACTGTCATGGGCCAACAAGTGCTCAAGCTGCCCGTCCCGATAATCATGCTGCAGCACCACTGGAGCCGAAAACCCTCGCAGCAAGGAAGGCGTAACCCCGGAGACGCCAGGAAAGACGAAACGCTGTTCCTGCTGGTCCACAATCAACACGGCTTCACGGCGGCCCTGCTCATCCAGTATGACCGGCTCACCGTCACGATCGAGCAGCGCTATTCTCACCGGAATCACCACTGGCAATTTCTCTGCCTGCCCCGGAGTCGGCGGTGTTTGTTGTCGGAAATTCAGGCTGTAGCCTTGCTCGTCCTGCGTCGCCGTCACCGACAAGATTGGTGTGCCTGCCTGGCTGTACCAGCGCTTGAACTGGCTCAGGTCCAGCCCTGACACTTCTTCCATGCAGGCGACAAAATCGTCACAGGTGACCGCCTGACCATCGAAGCGCTCAAAGTACAGATCCGTGGCCTTGCGAAACCCCTCCGCGCCAAGCAGGTGGTACTGCATGCGCACGATCTCGGCCCCTTTCTCATAAATCGTCAGGGTGTAGAAGTTATCAATTTTCTGATACTCGGAAGGCCGCACCGGGTGAGCCATAGGCCCCTGGTCTTCCGGAAATTGATGATTCACCAGAAAATCCACATCCTCGACACGCTTTACCGCCGCAGAGTTCATGTCCGCCGAGAATTCCTGATCACGGAATACGGTAAACCCTTCTTTCAGGCTCAGCTGAAACCAGTCCCGACAGGTCACCCGGTTACCGGACCAATTGTGGAAATATTCATGGGCAACCACCGATTCCACCCGCTGAAAGCCCGCATCGGTTGTGGTCGCCGGGTGCGCCAGGACACAGGAGGTATTGAAGATATTCAGCCCCTTGTTCTCCATGGCCCCCATATTGAAATGACTCACCGCTACGATCATGTAGATATCCAGATCGTATTCCCGACCATAGGTCTGCTCGTCCCAACGCATGGCCTGCTTCAGCGATTCCATGGCGTGATCCAGCTTGTCCAGGTCACGGTGCTCGGCGTACAAGCGCAATGCGACTTCACGACCAGACATGGTGGTGAAGGTATCTTCCAGACAGGCCAGGTCCCCTGCCACCAACGCAAACAGATAACAGGGTTTCGGGAACGGATCCTCCCAGGTCACCCAATGTCGCCCACCCTCTTCACCGCAGGCCACCGGATTGCCGTTGGAAAGCAACAGCGGGAAACGCGCCTTGTCTGCCCGAACGGTGGTGGTAAACCGGGACAACACGTCAGGGCGATCCGGGAAAAAGGTAATGTGACGGAATCCCTCAGCCTCACATTGCGTGCAATACATTCCCTTCGACAGGTACAACCCTTCCAGAGCGGTATTTTTTTCCGGCTCGATATCCACCACCGAGCTCAGCGTACAACGCTCAGGTAAGCCATCCACGGTGAGCAGGCCAGCCTCATAGCGGTAGTGAGCCTCACTCAGGGCAACACCATCCAGCGCCAACGATCGCAACAACAACCCTTCGCCATTGAAGGTCATACTGGTCACACCAGCAGCATCCGGATGCCGCTGCAGCACCAACTCACTGCTGACCGTCGTCACACCATCATGAATGTCTACGTCCAGCCGCACTTCATCGACCCGAAAAGCGGGCGGACGATACTCATCAAGACGGGTAGTTTTCACAGCAGAATGCGCTGTTTCCATCAGAAACTCCTGCGAGGGGGATGTCGCGGTATCTTACCGCGTCCCCAAAACAACAACACCCCGCCGGGGCGAGGTGTTATTGGAACACGTCAGTAGTGGGCAAACTCAGGGAGCTGGCGCCTCCACATCAGCAGCAGCCTGACTGCCAACGGCAACCTGAGCGCCATTGGACAACACAAAGCTCACCACCTGGGCCTGCAGTTCAGCTGTCACCTGCGGCGCACCACCAGAAGGCGTCAGCAGGGAAGCGTGGCCACCCGCTGTCATCTTCACGATACCAGGCGTCGAGGTAACGTTAGCCGCACCCGCACCCAGCTGGCTGGCACCCGCAAGGGAGGCGAGCCCCTCGGAACCCATCAGCGGCAGCGCAGCATCGCCATTCGGCACAACGGTATCACCATTGATTTGCTGCAGCAGAACCGGAACATCCAGGCTATCAAGCGTGCTGGCAAAGTTCACCGGATCGCCCGAGGCCATGGTGCTCTGGGCAACGTACAGGAACTTCTGGTAGTCCGCGCTGGTGGACTGGACACCGTTAGCCGCCAGACCCGCCTGAATACGCGGACCAAAGGTCGGCGATGTATTCAGCAGATGCGCCAACTGAGCCCCGCCAGAAGAACCCACAAAGCCCGCAATCGGGTTCAGGTTGCTACCAAAGCTTGCATCATTGCTCATGGCAATCTGGTTTACGGTACTGAACACGGAACCGACGATGGAGCCAAGTGACACACCCACAACCGTCACGTTATTGGTATTCAGCGTACCGTTGCCGTCAATATCCAGGGCACTGATATCAGCCAGGCTGGCATTCAGATTAAGCAGGTCCATTACCGATTGACGCAGGTTGTCACGGGTATTGGCGAGGTCAGCCAGATTGATGAACCAGGCGCCAGAACCGTCCAGGGCGGTCGGGTTGGCAAAGTTCATTGCCGCCGGGTTCCCGCTCGCATCCTGAGTCACATTGAAGTGACGCTCATGCAGTGCATCCCCATACAGCGTCTGGAACGGAATCATCTGGCTGTTTTCCACGTTCAGGGCTGCAGCAAACGCACTGTTGGCCGGCACACCGTGAACAGGCAGATCGATGGCCACAGTGGCAACACACTTGGAGGCCAGGGTATGCCCCAGCGCCATCACCGAGGTCCGGTCGCTGGTGATGCCATGCACGTAAATCACCGTGGGGTAACCGGTGTTATCACGCACTTGAGCACAGCTCGCACCACCCAGCTCCGCCGGCGTCGTCGTCGGGTTCGGCAACGTTACCTGCAGGGGCACAGTCTCATCGCCGGTCTTCGCGGCAAACGGATAGCGGTAGGTCACATTGTAGGTGCCATCCACATCCATCGGGGGAATACCACTACCAAGCTGGGAGCCCAGCACCTGGTCTGCACTCCAGTCAGTCTGCAGGTAGCTCAGGTCAGCGGCAGAGGCCGGCGCCTTCTGGTAATAAGGCAGATCAATCGCACCGGTATAAAGCGTACCCACATCAGCCGCCAGAGCACCCTGGGTCAGGGTACCAAAATCGATACCGGTGGCAGCGTTGACCGCCACGGTCCGGGCTTTAGGGGTACTTAGTATAGGCTCAAGCCCTGCTGCGTTCGCGGCGGCGGTACCGGGGTCCACCCCTGCATCCACTTGTGTTTGATAGATGGCAGCACGCGGGGCCGCCATGGCCACCAGTGGCGTCAGCGGATCGGTAGTGGTGAAGGTGTAGGAAATCACCACGGAATGCTTGGCTTCATCAGCATCCGTGTGCAGACCGGCGCCCATCAGCACCCCTGCCGCAATGGTTTCCCAACCCTGCACGGCGGCACGCACCGGAGCCAGAGAATCTGGCAGTGCTGGCTCACTGGCGCCCATGATGCGGTAAGCGGCAGAACCCCCTACCTGCTCACCCGAGGTGTCCATCAAGCCTTCGGTCAGGAACACCAGGTACTTGGTTTTTGCCTTGAGCGGGGTCACCGGAGTAATGCGCAACACGTTATTGCTGCTACCGCCCACCGATTCCACGCTGGCAGTGAAGGCCGTAGTGGCCATCAAGCCGGTATCGACACCCACGACGTTTTCCGGGTTCAGGGCATCGCCATCACCACCGGATGTATCCAGCGGCACCAGGAAGATATTCGGCGCACAACCGGCACCCATGGCAGCCTGGATAGGCGTACACAGGCTGGCAGCGTCAATGCTGCCCTCAAACGCAATATCGAAATAGGCTGAAACGGAGAAGCCGTCCAGCTTGTTCACCGCTGCCTCAATCGCATTTTCGGGCACACCCACATTGGCCGTACCGTCGCTGGTTGCCGCAGCGGCAAAAATCAGGTCGGTATTGAGAGGCAGATCAGAGGTAATGGGATCAAAACGGGGATGCGTACCCAGGTAGGTCGCGCCTTCGCTTTGATCAGGAACTGTATCACTGCCGCCACCACAGGCGGCCAGAGCCATAGCGACTGCCGCAGGCAGTACTTTCTTGTAGATATGCATGGGTTCTCCCAAACCGATTGTTATCTAATTATTTTCTGCCGAAAAGCCGGCAAAGGCGGCTCATTCCACCGTCTCCCGAGGCCTGTTACTACGCTCACTTACTGAGAGCCACAGGACGCCGCATAGGAAGATTACAGTATGACTGGAGGCATACCAATGGGGAAAACACAGGAAACGCAGGAAAAAGAGACTGTTAGAAGCAAAAAAACGACGACCCGTCGGTCACGTGCATAATTATGCAAGCCTGCGATTTTCTATTGCAGGGTATCCGGACCTCTCAGCGTCACAGGCTGCTCCTCAGCCTTGCCTGAATCACTCTTGCAGGCCTGCTCCATATACCCCGTGCACTGCTCTTCAGGCAGGTGTTTTGCCTCCCAGGTCAGCACGGCCTGCATACACATCTCGCGCTGCTCTTTTGAGAGCACGCGGCCATCAGGCCACTTGCCCAGCTCCACGGCGCGACGCATGTTGTCACAGATCTCTGGGGTCATGGTGGCAATCAGGTCTTCGAAGCTTTGATAACTCATGATGTGTTCCGGTTTGTGCTGAGTCGTAGCGGAGATCAGCTAACGGTAGTCTCCGCTAAGACAAGGTCAAAATGGAGCCCAATGTGGGAGCTTGCTTGCAAGCGAAGGGAGTGATCCGCTTGCAAGCAAGCTCCCACCAGCAAGCAAGAGGCATGCGGCTCTTCAGTTGCTATCGCCAGGCCGGGTACTCCAGCCCAGTTTCGAGCGGCAGGCCTGATAGAAGTCGTGCCCCGGCGGATGGATGAGACGCAGCCTGTGGGGCTTCTTCTTGATGGCAATAATATCATCCACCTGCAGGCGAATCCCCTCTGTGCCGTCACAGCTGACAAGAGGACGTACTTTTTCAGTGGTGATGTGGATCTTGATCTCACTGTCCCCCGCCACCACCAATGGCCGGCTGGTGAGGGTATGCGGATTCAGGGGCACCAGCACCATGGCATCCAGCTTGGGGTGCATGATCGGCCCACCACCGGACAAGGCATAGGCTGTGGACCCCGTAGGCGTGGACACAATCAGGCCATCAGACCGCTGGGCGTAGACGAAATGGCCGTCAATCATGAGTTCGAAGTCGATCATGTGCACGCTGTCACCGGACAGCAACACCACATCATTAAGGGCCGCGCCCTCGCCGACCACGGTCTTGCCACGACGCACTTCAAGATCCAGCAGAAAGCGGCGCTCGGTGGTGTAATCCCCATCCAGCACCTGCCCTACCCGAGACTCAATCTCGGAAGGAAGGATATCGGTCAGAAAGCCCAGGTGCCCGCGGTTCACCCCCAGCACCGGCACATCGAAACGCGCCAGGGTACGAGCGGCCCCCAACAGACTGCCGTCACCCCCAACGACAATGACCAGATCGCAGGCCTCCCCCATCTGCGCCGGACTGGCCGCTTGCAGCCCCATCTCAGGCAAGCTGGAGATAATGTGTTTGTCGAGGATGACGGTGCAATCCCGTCCATGCAGGAAGTGAATCAGCTGGCGCAGGGAATACAGCGCCTGCTCACTCTCCGAACGGGCAATCAGCCCAATATTGCGAAACTTGTCTTGCGCCACGGAAATCCCTGGGGCAGCGGTTGCTGCAGCCGGTTGCGGGGGACGCTACCGGCGGCAGCCATCACCCCTGAGTGAGGTACTCGTTCAGGGTAGCAGCATTGGCATTTAGCCCGCCATCCAGAACGATTACGTCCAAACCGGCGTTTTTTAACAGAAAAGCGGCCGTTGCGCTACGGCGCCCGGTGTCACAATAGGCCACATAGGTCTTGCTCGGATCCAGCAGGCGGGATTTCAGGCGCAGCACATTCAGCGGCATATTGGTGGCGCCGACTAGATGCTCCTGATCAAACTCATCACTGGTTCGGACATCCAGCCACCAGGCACCGCGATCCACCGACTCCAGCACCTTGTCCGCGCCCATCGTGTTGATAATGGGTTCACGCAGCAGCGCATCGAAATCCTTGCGATCCAGCTTCATCAAGACCCCGTCGGTGGCCATGGTCACCGTCGCGTTTCGCGGCTTGCCGGACAGCAGCGCCTCTTCACCAAACCATTGCCCCTCTTCCAGCATGGCCACCGGCGTTGGCTCACTGTCGCCCATGCTGATGGAGACCTCACATACGCCTTCCTTGAGAATGTAACAGCAATCCGCTGCCTCGCCCTGGCGAATGATCACATCCCCCTCCTTCTGACGGAACGCGCGCAGACGCCGGAAGATTTCCAGGATATTGGTGGGCGGGACCCGGTGAAACAGCTTGGATTTGAGCAGACGAATCATCCACTCGCGATCATTCTGGTAGGCGGAGTTGGCATTGATGTCCAGAATCACGTAACCAGCAGACTGATCCCAGGACAAAATGGTATCCAGACGAAAACTGTCAAAACGGACAACACTCACCTCGCCCAGTGCGCGGGCGGTACTGCGACGGGGCTGAGCATGATCCAGCGGATGCCAGGACGCCGTATCCCCTGCACTGACAACCTGGGTATTCCCCTCTTCGTCCGTCAGCTGCACTTTGCCGCTAAGCAGGTAAATGGTGGTGTTGTCCTGATCACCTAACGAAAAAAGGACATCATCTGACACATAGCGGCACACTTCCTGCTGATCCAGCAGCCAGTCGAGCTGGTCGCCAGACAAGGCATTTACAGGCACAAAGGTCTGAAGAAGGCTTTTATCAATGGACTCGCGTGCCATAACTGCCGCTCCCGGTCATTCTGCTTATTGCTGTTATTGGGTTTTATCAGCACCAATTACTGCAAAAAACCTACCACTTCCCGACAACTCGGAACCAGTTCACGTTTTTGCATGAACAATGCCCGGCTATCGAAATCGCAACACGTTGTCGATTGCTGAATCATTGCGACAGTTAGGACAGCGATTGGCATTACAATCCGAGACGCCCGGCTTGAACTGGTTCGGCACCTCAACACGAATCACCCGTTTGCCGCAGGCCTGTCCATCCTGGCCAATTCCCACTTGGCAAACCGGATTTTCGTAATGTGCCAGCCAGGCACGGTAATGGTCTTCGGTCACCAGGCACTTGCGAGCGGCAAACGCCACCGGGTTTTCCATGTAACCGGCAATCTGGTTGGCAGGGATAGAGATATGGCCCGCGCCAGGGTGAAACGCGATAAAGCTGAGGCCCAGCTCTTCCAGCTTTTCCAACACTTTCTGGGCGCCGCTGTTGGCTTCCTTGGCCTGGTTTCGCTTCAGCGCGGTCACCTCCCCGCGAAGCTCGCCGATCAAATCATCGCGGTTGAGCACGTCCATTTCCTTTGCATGGATCTGCTCAGCCAGGCGAGCGCGTTCTTCTTCCAGACGCTGCTCCAGAGCCAGCTTGTACTGTTCGGTCAGCACCTCCAGCTCGCTACCCTGATTTTCGCTACGTCGACTTTGCTCTTCCAGGCTTTGGTTCAACGACAGCACCTGGGCCTTTAGCGACTCGTTCTGTTCCCGCAAGGCGCCGTTCTGGGACTTCAGCGCCTTGAACTGCCCCATGACCTTTTCGATCTGGGCATTAAGAATTTCTTCTTTCTGCTGGGCGGAATAGCGCAGCTTCGCCGCTTCTTCGGACTGGGAGTTTTCCAGGGTCTGCACCCTCAGACGCAGCTCCTTGATAATCCGGGCCAGACGCACTCGTTCTTCGTCATCCTTCTTGCGCGCTTCCTCATCCGGCTTGAGGGTTGGCGCGGGTGGCGGCGCCTCCGCTCCGAGCACTGGCGGGGCAACCGCAGGCACTTCCAGGTCATCATCCAGCTCCAATCCCATCTTGGAACCGCGCTCGATGATAGTATCGCGAATCGCAATAAAGTCGTTGGCTCCTGGCTTCATGCCCGGATCCCACAATTGATCCTGGTGCCAGGCAACCGGACACTGGCTACGACAAGCCAGCCGTATCGGCCCGGCGCCCATATCCGGCCCCTGGGCAGCATGCTCGGAAAGGTGCCGCAGCGGCACGTTCCAGGTGGTGTCAGCCATACCATCTTCATCGAAATCGATGGTAAACAGCACCAACCCCCGCACCCTGAGCTGACCATTCACGACACAGTAGGCGCCACGCACCTCCCTGTCGGCAAATTCCGGCACCCCTACCATGCCATCCAGAATCGCTTCGAAATCGGAATACAGCATGCTCTTGCTGATCCCCCGATGATCAAAAAACAGAATGGCTTCGGATGTCACCGCGGATGAAGACATGAAGTGCCCGTCCTTTCCCTGCAATTATTGTAGTGTGTCCCGACCCGCTACCGCGTCACACCCAAAATGACAAACGTAGCCAGGATGCTGCCAATTATAGTCAGCCGGCACAGAAAGAGTGTGACCTGAATGGCAGATAAAAAAAAGCGGCCACAACGGCGGCACGACCCATGCAGGTCAATCCGTTACGAAAGGGGGATACAAGGAACGAGGCAAGTGTAGAGAGGAATGATTGAGGGGGGACCGGTGCAGGAGGAGGGATTAAAGCTCCTCACCGTCGTCGGCCCAATCATCATCTTCCAGCCATTCTTCCAGGCTTTCCATCAACTGCTTTTCTTCCAAACGCTCTTCAAAGAGTTCTTCCATTGTCATTTCCTTTTTTGTCATTTCACATGTCGTCCAAATGATTAGACACAGGAAAGGTGACAAGTTCATTAAAGGCGAGAATGGCAACAGGAGGCGCGGAGATGACGTGAGCAGCACAGACTGATACAAAAAAAGCCCTCATTTCTGAGAGCCTTTTCTGCGAATAGTGGCGGAGCGGACGGGACTCGAACCCGCGACCCCCGGCGTGACAGGCCGGTATTCTAACCAACTGAACTACCGCTCCACATTCCTTTCGGAATTCTTTCAAATTTTGGTGGGTGATGACGGGATCGAACCGCCGACCCTCTGCTTGTAAGGCAGATGCTCTCCCAGCTGAGCTAATCACCCATGTTCGCGTCGCTGCGAAGTGGGCGCCATTTTAGGGATTGGGCCGGGGGTGTCAACGGCTTTTTGCAGAAAAATGTTCGTTTGCCTACAAAATGCGCTAAACGGGCAATTCTTGGGCAAAACGGCCAGAAAACCACCGCAAAATCAGTCGCCTGCCGCCTCCAGCGCCTCAATCTTGCGCTTTGCCTCTTCCAGGGTGAAGCGCCCTGGCAGGTTCTGTCCGTTGGGCCGCGCAACAAGGTAATGATGCACATCCAGCGCCCAGGTCTGACGATTGAGCTCCCCTTCCTCGATGATGCTGTAGCCCGTTTGCCCCCAGGCAATGGCATTGCCGATCATGGATTTTCCCCAACGACGCGGGCAAGCATGATATCGGCCAGATTATCCAGGGTCAGAGAGCCATCGCGGTCAAACCAGTTGGGAGCCCACCCCGTCATACCCGTGAGTAGACGGCGCATGATAAAAGGATCGGTCTTGAACGCTCCCTGCTCATGAAGCGCTTGCAACGCATCCAGCCACAGCTGTTCATAAATGCTTCGCAACTCCAGCGCCTTGCGCTGCTTCTCTTCACTCAGGCAGCGCCATTCCGTCACCATCACCGTCATGGCCTCGGCCGTGTCGCCCACAATGGACTGCAGTTCGGCGCGAATCAGTGCGCGCAGCTGGCCTTGCGGCGAGGATTCCGCGGCCACTGCATCACGCAGGCGAGCCGTATTGAAGTGGATCACCTCTTCCATCACCGCATAGAGAATGTCTTCCTTGGTCTTGAAGTGATGAAAAATGGAACCGCTCTGAATCCCCACGGATGCCGCAATGTCACGCACCGTGGTGCGGTCGAACCCCTTATCGCGAAACAGATGGGCCGCCGCACTCAGCAGCCGGCCGCGAGGGGAATCATCGATTCCATTAATTGCCAGTGACTCAGCCATTGTTGTCCTCTTTTTGTCTGGCGGCATTATCCCGGTTACAGGCAGCTGGCAGCAAGGCGAAGCCGGGGACCGGACTCACAAATTTCGACCCCACACCTTTACAGACCAAGCGCTTGCTTGGTAGCTTACGGAACCATGCTCAAACAGGCAAATGGAGCCAACATGACCGATTCGATTCGCATCGGCTGCGCCGCCGCTTTCTGGGGCGACACCAACAGCGCCGCTTTCCAGCTGGTGAAGCAGGCCGAGATCGATTACCTGGTATTCGACTATCTTGCCGAGGTGACCCTGTCGATCATGGCTGGTGCCCGCCTGAAAGACCCGGAAGCCGGTTACGCCCATGACTTTGTCACCCAGGTCATGGCGCCATTGGCGNAAGACATTCGCCGCAAAGGGATCAAGGTCATCAGCAACGCCGGCGGCGTCAATCCCCGCGCCTGCCGGGCCGCGCTGGAAAAAGCCTTCGCGGCAGCGGGGGTGGACCTGAAAATTGCCNTGGTGGAGGGCGACGACCTCAACCCTCGCCGCGCCGATTTTGCCGAAGCCCGCGAGCTGGACAACGGCACGCCCCTGCCCCCCATGACCCTGACCATGAATGCCTATCTCGGCGCCCTGCCCATCAAGGCCGCGCTGGATGCCGGTGCCGACATCGTACTGACCGGGCGCATCGCAGACTCTGCCCTGGTGCTGGGCCCACTAATGCATGAGTTCCACTGGGCCAACGACGACTACGACAAACTTNCCCAGGGCTCACTGGCCGGCCACGTGATTGAATGCGGCGCCCAGTGTACCGGCGGNAACTTTACCGATTGGCANGAGGTCCCCGATTTTCACAACAT
The DNA here is from genome assembly GCA_002706085.1 of Alcanivoracaceae bacterium. Taxonomy (GTDB): domain Bacteria; phylum Pseudomonadota; class Gammaproteobacteria; order Pseudomonadales; family Alcanivoracaceae; genus Alcanivorax. Next base: position 27,254 of record PAJO01000012.1, read on the forward strand.
GGGATTCCCGATCGCTGAATGCTTTGCCGACGGTGACTTTATCATCAGCAAACCCGACAACACCGGCGGACTGATCACCCCGGCCACCGTGGGCGAACAGATCGTCTATGAAATCGGTGATCCGCGNGCNTANATCCTCCCGGATGTGGTGTGTGATTTTACCCAAGTGACACTGAGTCAGGAGGGCGACAACCGGGTACGCGTCAGNGGCGCGCGCGGCTTGCCGCCAACCGACAGTTACAAGGTGTCCGCCACCTACCCGGACGGGCACCGGATTACCGCCTCTTTCCTGATGGGCGGCATGGGTGCCCCGGAAAAAGGCCAGGTGGTTGCGGATGCGATCCTGCGCAAGGTTTCCGGTCTTTATCAGCANNTGGGNATGCCTCCCTTCCGGGAAACCAGTGTGGAGATTCTCGGCAGCGAGGCCACCTACGGCGCCCAGGGACAGCGCGGCGACACCCGAGAGGTAGTGGTCAAGATCGCCGCCCTGCACGACGACAAGAAGGCNCTGGGGCTGTTCGCCCGGGAAATCGCCCAGGCCGCCACCGGGATGGCCCCGGGGCTNTCCGGCCTGGTGGGGGGNCGNCCGAAACCGGTGCCGCGCATCCGGCTGTTTTCCACCCTGGTCAACAAACAGCAGGTGCCGGTAAGCGTGGATCTTGGCGGCGAAACGCACNCCGTAGACATTCCTGNNGGNGTGCCGCTGGACCCTGCCCGGCTACCCGCCGACCCGGCCGGCGCAACGCAAACGTCCGCAGACTTGACCANCGTTCCGCTGATCAAGCTGGCCTGGGCACGCAGCGGCGACAAGGGCAACCATGCCAATATCGGCGTCATCGCCCGGCACNCTGACTACCTGCCCTTTATTGATGCCGCCCTCACTGAACAAGCCGTTGCGCANTATATGCAGCATGTCCTCGACGNAGAGACCGGCAGCGTGGAACGCTGGGCCATGCCCGGCATGAACGCCTTCAATTTCCTGCTGCGTAACGCTCTGGGCGGCGGCGGCATGGCATCCCTGCGCATCGATCCCCAGGGGAAAGCGTTTGCCCAGCAACTGCTGGATATGCCGATCCTTGTCAGCCAGGACATCGCTGACGAAGTGGGGGCATGATTTTGATTTTAGCGCCTGACNTCAGACGTCCGACGCTTTCAACCAATAGATAAGGGAATTCCATGTCATACCGTTCCGTCTTCAAACCNGANCTGTTTGCCGGCAAAAACATCATCGTGACCGGCGGCGGCTCCGGCATTGGCCGTTGCACCGCCCATGAGCTGGCCTCATTGGGAGCACGNGTGGTNCTGATCGGCCGCAAACAGGAAAAACTGGACAGCGTGATCGCCGAAATCAACGAAGACGGNGGCCAGGCACTGGGCTTTACCTGTGACATCCGCGACGAGGAGGCCGTCAAAGCCACCNTAGCGGCAGTCTACAACGCCGTAGAGACCGTTCATGGTCTGGTCAACAATGCCGGCGGCCAGTTCCCCTCCCCGCTGGCCCTGATCAGCCAGAAAGGCTGGGAAACCGTNGTGCGCACCAACCTGACCGGGGGCTTCCTGATGGCCCGGGAAGTNTTCACCCAGGGCATGAACCGCAGCGGCGGGGCCATCGTCAACATNGTCGCGGACATGTGGGCAGGCATGCCGGGGATGGGACATTCCGGNGCAGCCCGTGCCGGCATGGTGAACTTCACCCAGACAGCTGCCTACGAATGGGGAAGCTGNGGGGTNCGCGTCAACGCGGTTGCNCCCGGCTGGATCATGTCCAGTGGCATGGACACTTACCCCGAGGGCTTCAAGCAGACATTGAAAACCCTCAAGGCCGCGGTGCCACTCAAGCGCATGGGCAACGAGGCCGAAATTTCCGGGGCAATCTGCTTTCTGCTCAGTGATGCCGCGGCCTTTATCAGCGGCGACACCCTGCGCATCGACGGTGCCGCCAGCCAGGGCAATGTGGCGGTCTTCCCGCTGCCCGATCACGACAACAGTGCGCCGTTCGACGGCTTCCACCGCGCCACCACGCCCGACGTATTCAAGGATCTCTAATGGCTGTCATCGACTCCACACTGGACACCCAAAGCGAGGAATACCAGCAGAACCGCGACGCTCTGCTGGCCGCCATCGAGGAATTCCGTGCCATCGAACAAAAGGTGGTGGACACCGCGGAAAGCAAGCGCCCGAAGTTCGACAAGCGCGGCCAGCTACTGCCTATCGAACGGGTCTCCCGCCTGCTGGATGCCGGCTCACCGTTCCTGAGCCTGATGAATCTGGCCGGCTACAAGATGCATGATGACAAGGACGGCACCGAAGCCGGTGGCGGGGTTATCGCCGGTATCGGCTATGTCTCCGGGGTACGCTGTCTGGTCACCGCCTCGAACTCGGCCATCAAGGGCGGCACGGTCACACCTTCCGGGCTGCACAAGACCCTTCGCCTGCAACGCATCGCACTGGAAAACAAACTGCCCGTCGTCAGTCTGGTGGAATCCGGTGGTGCCAACCTGAATTACGCCGCGGATGTGTTTGTAGAAGGCGCCCGCACCTTCGCCAATCAGGCGCGGCTGTCTGCCGCTGGCGTCCCGCAAATTACCGTCGTGCACGGCAACGCCACCGCTGGCGGCGCCTATCAGCCGGGCCTGTCCGATTATGTGGTCGTGGTACGCAACCGCGCCAAGATGTTTCTGGCCGGGCCGCCGCTACTGAAAGCCGCCACCGGGGAAATCGCCACGGATGAAGAACTCGGCGGAGCCGAAATGCACAGCGGAACCGCTGGCACCGCCGAATACCTGGCAGAGAATGATGCCGACGGCATTCGCCAGGCCCGCGACCTGATTCGCCTACTGGGCTGGCAACGCGCCGCGCAGAAAGCACCGGATCACCAGCCACCGGCTTACGATCCGGAAGAACTGCTCGGCGTGATCCCTGACGACAGCAAGAAACCCTACGACGTGCGCGAAGTGATTGCCCGTGTGGTCGACGCCTCTGACTTCCTGGATTTCAAGAACGAATGGGACAGTGCCACAGTGTGTGGCTGGGCCACCATCGAGGGTAAACCCGTCGGGATTATTGGCAACAACGGCCCCATTACCCCCCGAGGTGCCGCCAAGGCAGCACAGTTTATTCAGCTGTGCGACCAGACTCGCCGGCCACTACTGTTTCTTCACAACACCACCGGTTTCATGGTCGGCACCGATGCCGAGCAGAATGGCGTGATCAAGCACGGCTCCAAGATGCTCCAGGCGGTGGCCAATGCCCGGGTACCGAAAATCTCCGTGGTCATTGGTGGCTCCTATGGCGCCGGCAACTATGCCATGTGTGGCCGGGGGCTGGATCCGCGCTTCATCTTTGCCTGGCCCAATTCCAAAGTCGCCGTCATGGGTGGCCAGCAGGCCGGTACCGTGTTGCGCATCGTCGCCGAAGCCAAACAACGGGCGGCGGGTCTGGAACCGGATGAAAAAGTGCTCGATATGCTGCAGCAGACCACCGCGCAAAAACTCGACAGCCAGTCCACTGCCCTTTACGGCACCGCCCACCTGTGGGACGACGGCATTATCGACCCCCGCGACACCCGCAAGGTGGTGGCCTATGCACTGGACATCTGCGAAGACGCAGAACAACGACAGCTACACCCGAACGCCTTTGGGGTGGCAAGACTTTAGAGGCAGTTAACAGTGAATAGTGAACAGTTAACAGCGAAAACCCTGGCTCACAGGCTCTTACAGGTTTTGACTTCGCTGTTCACTGTTAACTCTTAACTGTTCACTCAACCCATAAATTCATAAACAACGACAGATCAAGAAGCGCTCGGCAAACCGAGCCAAACAACAGGACGCTTCCAATGATTTTCACTCAAGAACACGAAGAACTTCGCCGTACCGTCCGTAACTTTGTGGACAAGGAACTCAATCCCCACGTGAAAGAATGGGAAGCGGCGGGCCGTTTTCCGATCCACGAAGTATTCAAGAAAATGGGCGACCTGGGGCTGCTGGGTGTTACCAAGCCCACCGAGTTTGGCGGCATGGGCCTGGATTATTCCTACGGCCTGGTGATGAGCGAAGAAATGGGTCGCGTACATTGCGGCGGCGTCCCCCTGGCCGTTGGTGTACAGACCGATATGGCTACCCCGGCCCTGGCCCGTTTTGGCAGCGATGAATTGCGCCGTGATTATCTCGCCCCGGCCATTGCCGGTGACATGGTCGCCGCGATTGCGGTCTCTGAACCCCATGCCGGCTCGGATGTGGCCAACACCCGCACCACCGCCAAAAAAGACGGGGACGATTATGTGATCAACGGCACCAAGATGTGGATCACCAATTCACCCAGCGCTGATTTCTTCTGCCTGTTGGCCTGCACCTCCGACGGCAAGCCTCACGTCAACAAATCCCTGATCGTGGTGCCCAAGGATGCCGCCGGCATTACCGTGGACAAGCCTCTGGACAAGCTCGGCATGCGCTCCTCCGAAACCGCCCAGGTCTTCTTCGACAATGTGCGCGTTCCGCAACGCAACCTCATCGGCCAGGAAGGCATGGGCTTCATGATGCAAATGATGCAGTTCCAGGAAGAACGCCTGTTTGCTGCCGCCAATGGCCTGCAAGGGTTACAGCATGTCATCGATGAGACCATCCAGTACGCGCGGGAACGAGACATTTTTGGTATGCCGCTGATCGACAACCAGAGCGTGCATTTCCGCCTCGCAGAATTGCAAACCGAGGTGGAAGCCCTGCGCGCGCTCGCCTACAGCGCTTGCGAGATGTACATCAATGGCAAGGATGTCCTGCAACTGGCCTCCATGGCCAAACTGAAAGTCGGTCGTCTGACCCGTGAGGTGGCCGACAGCTGCCTGCAGTACTGGGGCGGCAACGGCTTCATGATGGATAACCCGGCCAGCCAGCTGTATCGCGATGGTCGCCTGGCCTCCATTGGCGGCGGCGCCGACGAAGTCATGCTCGGGATTATCTGCAAGACCATGGATATCTTGCCGGGCAAGAAGAAATAAAGGCACCAAGCTACAAGCTTCAAGCTGCAAGGCGCGGGTTAGACCTCTTTGAATTTGAACACTCCGCCCGCGCTCAAAGCATGAAGCGCGGGCAAGGTGGGTCAACACAACCAAAGCTTCGTGCGTGTTGAAGCTTGTAGCTTGAGGCTTGCTCCTCAACTTTCGCGCCCCAAGTGGCGTTCCTGCAGCGGCTCTGTAGAGAGGATTTATGACTTTACCCACAACCGAAACGCTGAACCTGAACCAGGACGGCCCGGTGTTACATATCACCCTCAACCGGCCGGAAAGCCGCAATGCCATGAGCCTGACCATGGTCAACGAGCTGATGGCGGTGTTTGCCGCTGTCAAAAACGACACGGCGGTTCGCGCGATAGTGCTGCGTGGCACCGGCGGGCATTTCTGCGCCGGCGGCGATATCAAGGACATGGCAGGGGCCAGACAGAAAGCCGCCGCCGGTGACAGCGATGCCTATGTGTCCCTGAACCGGCGCTTTGGCGAAATGATCACCGCGGCCAACCAGCAACCCCAGGTGGTGATTACCGTGCTCGAAGGTGCGGTATTGGGTGGCGGCTTTGGTCTTGCCTGCATTTCCGATGTGGCCATCGCCCATTGCGATGCCACTTTTGGCCTGCCAGAAACCGGCCTGGGGGTCATCCCTGCGCAAATCGCCCCCTTTGTGGTGGAACGCATTGGCCTCACCCAGGCCCGTCGCCTCGCCCTCACAGGCATTCGCTTCCAGGGCAACGAGGCCTTGCGGCTAGGCATTGTCCATGAGGTGGCCAACGATGAAAACGGCATCGAGGCCGCACTGCAAAGCACCCTCAAGGCAGTGCGTCGCTGCGCGCCCAACGCCAACCGGGTGACCAAGGCACTGGTTCTGAACGTCGGCCAGGAATCCATGGATAACCTGCTCGATCAAGCGGCGGTTGATTTCGCTAACGCCGTGAACGGAGAAGAAGGCCAGGAAGGCACCCTGGCATTCGTGCAAAAGCGCCCGGCGAGCTGGAACCAATAACCGCACGGCGGAAATGGGTGTCAACCCATCTCTGCCATTACAGACAAAACGCCGCGCTGGCCATTTCCGACCTACGCGGCGCGAGCACAAACCGGCTGACCGGTAAGGATCACGCATGAGCTTTGAAAAAATCCTGATTGCCAACCGCGGCGAAATTGCCTGCCGGGTGATTGCCACGGCCCAATCGTTGGGCTATCGCACCGTGGCCGTGTATTCCGAACCGGATGCCCAGGCACGACACGTACAGATGGCCGATGAAGCCGTCTGCATTGGTCCAGCCCTCGCCAGCGCGTCCTACCTGAATGTGGATGCCCTGCTGGCGGCCTGCCAACAAACCGGCGCCGACGCCGTGCACCCTGGCTATGGCTTCCTCTCCGAGAACGCCGCCTTCGCCAAGGCCTGCCAGAACGCGGGGATCACCTTTATTGGCCCGGATGAGGCCGCTATCCATCTGATGGGCTCCAAGCGACTCTCCAAGATCGCCATGATCGACGCCGGCGTACCCTGCATTCCCGGTTATGAAGGCGAAGACCAGAGTGATGCCACCCTGCTCGCTGAAGCCGAGCGTATTGGCCTGCCCCTGATGATCAAAGCCAGTGCCGGCGGCGGCGGCCGAGGCATGCGCGTGGTGACCGATGCCAGCGAGATCCCCGCCCAGCTGAAAAGCGCCCGTCAGGAAGCGGCGAGTGCCTTCGGAAGTGACGAACTGATTCTGGAACGGGCCGTGATGGAGCCACGCCATGTGGAAATCCAGGTCTTCGGCGACCGCCACGGTAACGTGATCCATCTGGGCGAACGTGATTGCTCCGTTCAGCGTCGCCACCAGAAGGTGGTCGAGGAAGCCCCCTCGCCTGCCGTTGACGCGACCCTGCGCGCCCAAATGGGCGAAGCCGCCGTGAACGCCGCCAAGGCCTGCAATTATGTGGGCGCCGGTACGGTCGAATTCCTGCTCGCCCCCAATGGCGAATTCTATTTCCTGGAAATGAACACCCGCCTGCAGGTAGAACACCCTGTCACCGAACTGGTCACCGGTCAGGATCTTGTCGCCTGGCAAATCCGTGTCGCCCGCGGTGAACCGCTCCCTCTGCAGCAGGATCAGGTTACCCTTTCAGGCCATGCCATTGAGGTACGCCTTTACGCCGAGGACCCGGCACAGAATTACATGCCACAGACCGGTAAGATCCTGCACTGGCGCCCGGCCAGCGGTGACGGTGTTCGCATTGATCACGGTCTGTGCGAGGGCTACCTGGTGGGCAGCCACTACGATCCAATGCTTGCCAAGATCATCGCCTGGGGCGAAAGCCGCGACGACGCACGTCGGCGGCTGATTCGTGCCGTTGAAGACACCCAACTGATGGGCGTCGGTGACAACCGCGCTTTTCTGGCGGCCATCCTCCGCCATTCCTCTTTTGCCAACGGCACGGCAACCACCGCGTTCATTGGGGGTGATTTTGCTAACGACGCCAGTCTTTCCGGTGACGCACCTCAGCCCAGCCTGTGGGCATTGGCCGCGCTACTCGCCCGCCCCGCAAAGCCCCACTCTCCTGACCTGCAGGCATGGCACTCCAGCTCTGTAGGGGCCCAGCCACTGAAACTGCGCTGTGGCGATACCGAACATACGCTGTATGTCCAAACCCAACAGGGGACCAGCACGGTCCAGCTCGGGGATACCCACCTGCAGCTCGCACTGGAATCAGGCCAGCACGTCACGATAAACGGCGTCAGCGCGCCCTACCGGTTTGTCCACGAAGGCAACCAGCTCTGGCTCCAGTTCCAGGGGCACTGCGTCTGTTTCCAGGACATCACTCACAGCGCCGTGGCGGGCGTAGACAAGGCGGGCAGCGGACACATTCGCGCGCCCATGGATGGCGCGATCGTCGATGTGCTGGTTCAGGAAGGCGACCACATCTCCCGTGGTCAGGTACTGGTGGCACTGGAAGCCATGAAGATGGAACACAGCCTGAAGGCCGACTGTGACGGTGTAGTAGGCCCCATTACCCTGAAGCCCGGTGATCAGGTAAAACGGCAACAGCTGCTGGCCACCATCACCCCCGCTGACGGTTCACAAGAAAGCCAATGAAACCGGTGAAAGGGTGTGATTGAATCTCAATCCGGCATTTTGGGCCAAAACGCCCTGGGCCTGCGGGCCCGGGCATGGCTCGCGGGCACGGCGCTTGCCCTGCCCTGGTGCTGCGGTTAAGGTAAGCGCCCGCTTGCCAATTCCTGGTCCCGGCCGAGACGTTACCGGATAAGAAGATGTGCGCCATACGCCCGCTTTCTGGCCCGTATAGATGCATCCCGAAACGCCTTTCGGACCTCCCTAGAACACAGACAATGGAGCTCCCATGAGCAGCGCAGACATTATTACGTTGCCCCAGATTCTCTCCAAGGTTCCCGAGCTGGTCTCCAATCTTCCCGCCATGATCAAAGGCTCAAAGATGGCCAAGATCACCGACACCAAAAAGCCCTTGGGCCTGGGTGTCGCCATCGAGGAAGCCACCAGCAAGAACCCCAATGGCGCCGCGGTTATCTACCAGGACACCGAGCTGACCTACAAGCAGTTCAACGCCTGGGCCAACCGAATCGCCGATTACCTGGCCTCCATTGGCCTGAAAAAGGGTGACACCGTTGCGGTAAATGTGGAAAACCGCCCTGAATTGCTCGCATCCGTGGTGGCCTGTGCCAAATTGGGCGTCTGCGCCGCACTGATCAATACCTCCCAGCGCGGCAAGGTACTGATCCATTCTCTCAATCTGGTGAAACCCAAGGCTGCCATCGTGGGCGCCGAGCTGGTAGAGACCGTGGAAGAGGTACGCGGTGAGCTGGACCTGAAAGACAACTTCTTCTTCTTTGCGGATCAGGACACCCTGGAAAACCCCGGCGAAGCACCCGCCGGCTACAAGAACCTGGCCACCGAGATCAAGGATTGCTCCAGCGAGAATCCTGCATCCAGCCGTCAGACCTTCCTGCGTGACCCCCTGTTCTATATCTACACTTCCGGCACAACCGGTCTGCCCAAGGCAGTAGTGTTCAACCACGGCCGCTGGGAAAAGGCCTACGGCGGCTTCGGTTTCTCTGCCGTGCGTCTCACCAAAGATGACCGTATCTACACCACACTGCCGTTCTATCATGCGACCGGCATGGTGATTTGTTGGGCCTCGGCTATTGCCCATGCAGGCAGCCTTGTCATTGCCCGCAAGTTCTCTGCAAGCGGTTTCTGGGACGATATCCGTCGTCATAACTGCACCGCCTTTGGTTACGTGGGCGAGCTGTGCCGCTACCTGCATGAACAGCCGGAAAAACCCAACGACCGGGACAACCAGATTCACACCATTGTCGGCAATGGGTTGCGCCCGAGTATCTGGAAGGATTTCAAACAGCGTTTCGGCATTGAACGTGTCGTCGAGCTGTATGCCTCCTCTGAAGGCAACGTGGCCTTTACCAACGTCTTCAACTTCGACAACACCGTAGGCTTCTCCCCGGTGAGCTATGCCATCGTCAAGTACGACAAAGAACGTGATGAGCCGGTGCGCGACAAGAACGGCAACATGATCAAGGTGGGTAAGGGTGAATCCGGCCTGATGCTCGGCGAGATTACCGACAAGACCCCGTTTGATGGCTACACCGACCCGGAAAAGACCGAAAAGTCGATTTTCCGTGACGTTTTCAAGAAAGGCGACGCCTGGTTCAACACTGGCGACATGATGCGTGACATCGGTTTCCGTCACGCCCAGTTCGTTGACCGTCTGGGTGACACCTTCCGCTGGAAAGGTGAGAACGTTTCCACCACCGAAGTGGAACAGATTCTTGATGGCTTCGACGGCATTCAGGAATCCGTGGTTTACGGCGTAGAAATCCCCAATACCAATGGCCGCGCGGGCATGGCTCAGGTACGCCTGAATTGCCCACACAGCGAATTCGATTTCAAAGGCTTGTGTGCCTACCTGAAACGCGAATTGCCAGCTTACGCCATCCCTGTGTTCCTGCGGATCAACGAGCAGGCCATGGAAACCACAGGCACCTTCAAGCACCAGAAGAACAAGCTGAAAGAGCAGAAATACGACCTGAGCCAGCAGGACAACGCGGTCTACGCGCTGCTGCCCAAGGAAGACTGCTACCAGCAGCTTGATGCTGAGACCCAGAAAGGTATCGACAGCGGCGAATACCGCTTCTGAGGCAACAGCGAAGCACAGCGACAGAAAAGGCGCCCTTGCGGCGCCTTTTTCTGTTTGGAGGAGTCTCCAGACGAAACGCTAACCCGCCCCTACCCTCTACGAGCTACCCACAGGCACCAAACTATCCACGACTGCTGTGGATAACACTGTTAAGGATAAACGGATAACCTTCTGTATCGCCCGTATTTAAAGGGCCTCAGCATCTTGAGCAGTTTTTGGCCACGAAAAATAGCATTGACTTATCCTGTTTTTCCGGTCCGGACAGAAACGACCTGGAAGAAATACACAAAAGCTGTGGATAAGAATGTGGAAAAGCTGCAGAAAACCTCCCGCAGGCCAGACATACCGGTCACTTCGCCAAATTGCCGAAAATTTACCCCCTTTCAAAAGGCAATTCAGTTTCAATAACTTAGCGTGTATTTTCTAACCGACAATAGATGACAAACGAGTGACAGCCGCAACGGACTCACCGCTATCAGCTTGTGTAAAACCGATCACAATTCCACAGATAAAGACGGGATATTCACAGCCGCCCCCTAATGCTGAATCCTGCCCGCCCCGTTTTCCACAGGTTCTGTGGATAACGCTGTTGATATCCCGCTCATAACAGAAAGAAAGCGGCAAACTTCCTTAGCTTTAACGACATGGTCACTTTTTAACCAGCACAAATAATCTCTTATTTATCATGTGGTTACATACTTTATAAAGCGTATTTCACAACATCGTCACATACAAATGCAGAATTTGTGCATTGACAACATCCTGTGAACAAAATTGGGGCGACACAACGTTACCATGCGTGACACCCATCATTGCCTGCGCATAAAACGGGCCATGTCTTAGTCGTGATTCTCCACATAACGCCAAGCGAACAGGCACAACAACGAATAGGCGAGGTTTTCACCGCAAAAGACAAGGACGGCCAGAGTGACAGAAGGAGCCAAGAAAGCCACTTGCTGGCACCCCAGGGGCTGCAGCAAAGACCATCCCGTAGATACCCTGTTCAAGCACAAGCATTTTTCGCATGGCAATCACTAAAAAGCAGTGATGAATCGAACGGGGTATCCGTCTTAACGCAGGCCCA
>PAJO01000013.1 GCA_002706085.1 Alcanivoracaceae bacterium
GCACATCTGCTGCGCCTTGCCTCTAGGAAAGGGAACCACCCTTACCGTCGAGACAAGACACAACAGCTGCACGCTTCAGGTCACGCTGAGCATGCAAGGCGTTATTCAGAGGCTCCCTAAAGAAGATCGGTGACGAGCGTGTAGCCTTGCCCCCAAACCGTACGAACAGGGGAGTCAGGAACGCCGCCCTCGCGGAGCTTGCGCCGCAGGTGGCTGACATGCAGATCAAGGCTGCGATCGTGTCGCCCACAGCCGCGATGGAGCACGGCCTGGTACAGGTGAGGCTTGCTCAGCACCTGGCCGCGGTTTTCGAGCAAGACCTGAAGCAGCCGGAACTCCGTTGTGGTCAGGGCCAGATCCTTGCCGTTATAGCAGGCCTGCTGCTCAGCATCGTGAAGCGCCAGCCCGCCACTGCTTTCCAGCTCTTGATGCACCTGCCGTTCCAGCGCTACCCGGCGCAGTACCGCATCAATACGGACACCCAGTTCCGCCATGCTGAAGGGTTTGGGAACATAATCATCCGCGCCCCCGATCAGGCCTTCGATGCGCGCCTCTTCATCACCCAGTGCCGATACCACGATTACCGGCACCGTGCTGTTCTTGCGCAATGCCGCCAGCAACTCCAGACCGTTCAGACCAGGCAACAGAATGTCGAGCAACACCAGATCGTACTGGCCGGAGCTGGCCTCAGACAGCCCCTTCTCGCCATCATCGCAGACACAGACCTGATACCTGCGCTCCGACAAATAGGCATGAAGATGCTGACCAAGGACGGCATCGTCCTCAATCACCAGCAAACGGGGAGAAAGTTGGGCAATCGCATTCATTTGCAAATGATAAGAATTTTCATTACACCAATCCAGCAGATTCTTGATCAAAATTCATCCTTTCCCCAGCAACCTTACATTCTTTACGCAAACCAACCTGTCTGACCAGAACAATTCTCATTACCATTGCTGCCACCTTTACCCACAGGCCGTTACGTGAACAAGAAACGCAAAGCCTTCTGGCTGAAACAGCTCCATCAATGGCACTGGGTCAGTTCCGCACTCTGCCTGATCAGCCTGCTGTTGTTCAGCATTACCGGCATCACCCTGAACCATGCCAACGATATCCCGGCAGACCCGGTCACCCGGACCGTGGAAGGCCAGCTGCCCGACTCCCTTCTGGTCGTGCTGAGCCAGCGGCAATCCGGACCGCTACCGGCCCCGGTTCAGCAATGGCTGGACCAGGAATTCGCTCTCGACAGCACTGGCAAAGAGGCCGAATGGGCCCCCGATGAAGTCTATGTCGCCCTGCCCCGCCCCGGCGGAGACGCCTGGCTGGCCATTACCCTTGATAGCGGCGAGCTCATGGGCGAAGTCACCGACCGGGGCTGGATTGCCTTTTTCAACGATCTGCATAAGGGACGGCACACCGGCACGGTGTGGTTCTGGTTTATCGACGTCTTTGCCGTCGCCAGCCTGCTGTTCGCCCTTACAGGCCTTGGCCTGATGTTTCTTCATGCCAAACGGCGGCCTGCCACCTGGCCGGTCACACTGGCCGGTCTGGTGATCCCGTGGTTATTAATCATTTTCTTCATGCATTAAAGGACAACGCCATGCGTGTACTGACAACCCTGTGTCTCGCCCTGCTGGCCAGCCATTCCCTGGCCACCAGCTTCAATGTGGAAGTGGAAGTGCCCCGCTTGCGGGTAGCCGAATACCACGCCCCGTATGTGGCCTTCTGGGTAGAAAACCCGGACCGCAGCACGATTGTGCCGCTGGGCCTGTGGTACGACGACCAGGAAAAGTGGCTCAAGGACATTCGTCAGTGGTGGCGACGCACTGGCCGTGGCCAGTCCAAGCCCTATGACGGCCTGACAGGCGCGACCCGGCCACCCGGCAGCCACAGCGTGGATTTCGGTGAGCTCGACGCGCTGAAAGCACTGCCCGCAGGCGACTACGAACTGGTGGTAGAAGCCGCCCGGGAAGTGGGCGGACGGGAGGTGCTGCGGCTGCCCTTCAGCTGGCCCGCAGACCAGGCCCAGAACCAAACCGTTAACGGCAGCAACGAATTGGGCAGGGTCACCCTGACCATCACGCCCTGACCCGGAACCACACCCAGAACAGGATGAAGGAGAGAATTATGCGTTCCCTGATCAAACACCTTGGCCTGGCCACCCTGCTGGCCACTGCCATGCCCGCGCAAGCCCACAAACTGTGGCTGCTCCCCAGCCACACCGCGGTATCCGAGCCCCAGTGGATCACCGTCGATGCCAGCATCTCCAACGAGATTTTTGGTTTTGAGCGCGCCTACCCGGTAGACGGCGTGGAAGTCACCGGTCCAGATGGCAAGCCTGCTGCGGTGGACCATGTGACCCAAATGCACACCCGCTCCGTATTCGACGTAGAACTGGAGCAGGAAGGCAGCTATCGCATCGCCGTGGCCAAGCCCGGTTACTTCCTGATGTATGAAGTGGACGGCGAGCGCAAGCGGGGCCGTGGCAACGACGTCGACAAGATGCTGGCCGAACTGCCCAAGAACGCCAGCAATGTGAAGCTGATGGAAGTCCACAACCGTCTGGAGACCTTTGTCACCCTGGGGGCCCCGAACAAGACCGCCCTTGAGCCCACCGGCAAGGGGCTGGAGCTGGAAATGCTGACCCACCCCAATGACCTCTATGCTGGTGAAACAACCCGATGGCGCCTGCTGGTGGACGGCAAACCCGCCCCGGAACTGAAAGTAGAGCTGGTACCCGGTGGCACCCGCTATCGTGACAGCCAGGAAGACTGGAGTGTGACCAGTGACAAGAAAGGGCTTGTCGAAATCACCTGGCCCTCTGCTGGCCGCTATTTCCTGGAAATTGGCACCAGCGACGACAAAGCCACCCACAAGAAAGCAGAGCAACGCCGCCTGCAATACCTTGGGACCTTCGAAGTATTGCCAATGTAGCGACACTGGGCACTAGACACCCGGAGCCTAACGCAAAAAACCTCCGCACCTGGAAAGGTGCGGAGGTTTTTTCTAGCTTCCCGTTACTCAAGAAACCAGGTCGATCAACTCGCGCATGTCTTTCACGGCCTGGTGAAGGCCGCTGATCACCGCACGGGCAATAATGCCGTGGCCGATGTTCAGCTCGTTCATGCCGGGGATCGCCGCGACCGGCAAGGTGTTGTGGTAATGCAAACCATGCCCGGCATTGACCACCAACCCCAGCTCCAGCGCCAGCGCTGTCGCCTTGCGGATACGCTCCAGCTCTGCGGCCTGCTCTTCCGGGGTTTTGGCTTCGGCATAATGGCCGGTGTGAATTTCAATGGTGGGTGCACCACATTCACTGGCGGCACGAATCTGTGCCGGATCAGCATCGATAAACAGCGACACATCGATACCGGCATCGGCCAGGGTCTTGCAGCACTGGGCGATCCAGGCCTGATTCGCGACCACATCCAACCCGCCTTCCGTGGTCAACTCCTCGCGCTTTTCTGGCACCAGACAACAATGTGCCGGTTGGACACGGGTCGCGATGGCAACCATTTCTTCCGTGGCGGCCATTTCCAGATTCATGCGTGTCTGCAGGGTCTGCGCCAGCAGCTCCACATCACGATCATTGATATGACGGCGGTCTTCTCGCAAATGCACGGTAATGCCATCGGCCCCCGCCTGCTCTGCTACCAACGCCGCCAGGACCGGCTCCGGGTATCGGGTACCACGGGCCTGCCGCAGGGTCGCCACATGATCAATGTTCACACCAAGCAATACTCTGGACATGGTTTTTTCCTTGTATCGAATTCTGTACTTAGCATCGCCGCCCAGCTTGAAGCCCGGTCGGGTCAGCGAAAAAGCTCCCGGCTTTTGAGGGGCCTGTCGCCAAGATGCGGAGCCAACAAGGCCCGGCACAGGTGCAGGGCAGCCTTGCGAGTTGCGGGTTGCCAGTCACCATTGATCACCGCCAGTAGATCATTTCCCGAATACCCCTGACTAGCCGCCAACAGTCCTTGCTCCGGGTCCAGTTGGTAATAGCGGCCAGCCTGTACGGGCTCCCCCTGTATATCCTGACTCAGGTCTATGCCGTAGCCCATTTCGTCCAGCAGCCCCAATTCAAACTGACGCAATACCACATCCTGTGGCTCCCCCTCGGCCAGCCAGCCAAGGGCCTGCTCGTAAAGCGGCCAAAGATCGGGGTGAGGGTCATCGCGGTGGAGCAGACGCGTCAGCAATTCATTGAGGTAAAAACCACAATACAGGGCTTTCCCCTCCAGCTTGACGGCGGAGCCTGCAGGCTCGCAGCTCCGCAGGGAATATAACTCCCCAGACGACTTCAGCTCGACCAGCAAGGGACGAAACGGCGCCAGCGAAGGGTCCTTGCGCCCTCCCCTGACCACCGCTCCGATACGGCCCAGACGGGGCACGAATAACTCGACAATCAGGCTGGTATTGCGAAACGGGCGCCGGTGCAGCAGCCAGGCGGGTTGGAGAGCGTCCTCAGCGTGGCTCATCGTAGCCAAGGGAGCGCAGCGCGCGGGCGTCGTCAGACCAACCCGCCTTGATCTTCACCCACAGATTGAGCATCACTCGTCGCTCAATCAGCCGCTCGATATCCTCACGGGCCTGGGTGCCAATCTGTTTGATACGCTCACCCTTATCGCCAATCAGAATCTTCTTCTGACCCCGGCGCTCAACCAGAATCGCCGCCGAGATTTCAGTAACACGGGGGCCGTCTTCCCACAGCTCCACTTCTACACTGACCTGATGGGGGACTTCCTGGCCCAGCTGGCGCACCACTTTTTCGCGGATAATTTCAGCAGCCATGAACCGCAGGCTACGGTCCGTCAGTTGGTCCTCGTCATACCAGAAGTCCCCTTCCGGGAGGCGCTCCACCAGGGCTTTTTCCAGCTCCAGCAGATTCTGTTCTTTCAAGGCAGACACCGGGATCACCGCATCGAAGGGATAACGCTCACTCAACGATTGAATGTGCGGCAACAGCTCAGCCTTGTCCTCAAGGCTATCCACCTTGTTGATAATCAACAGAACCGGCACGTCCGGGCTGGCCGGTAACAACGACAGAACATGCTCGTCCGCCGCCGTCCATTTCAGTCCATCGACCATCATGCACACCACATCCACGCCACTCAGGGTGGATACCGCCGCATCATTCATGGCCCGGTTCAAGGCGCGGTCCTGCCCGGTGTGAATCCCGGGGGTATCGGCAAACACGATCTGGTAGTGGTCACGGGTATGAATCCCGTGGATCCGGTGTCGTGTGGTCTGTGGCTTACGGGAGGTAATACTGACCTTCTGCCCGATCAGGTGATTCATCAGGGTGGACTTGCCCACATTGGGGCGCCCGACAATGGACACCATGCCACAACGAGTGACGTTGGCATTCTCAGTCATACTGTTGCTCCAGCCAGGCCAGGGCATCCGCCGCCGCCTGCTGCTCAGCCTTGCGGCGACTGGCCCCCTGGGCCGCAAAAATTTTCTCCACCTGCTCCAACTCACAGGTCACATCAAAGGTCTGCTTCGGGGCCAGCCCCTCAACGTTGGTTACCTGATACACGGGCAGTTCAAACTTGCGCGCCTGCAGCCATTCCTGCAAGCGGGTCTTGGCATCTTTCTGGGCATTCTGCGGGGTGATTTTTTCAAGACGGCTTTCATACCAGGCCAACACCACCTGACGGCAGGTTTCTTCCCCGCCATCAATCAACATGGCGCCGATAATAGCCTCCAGCGCATCGGCAAGAATGGAATCACGACGGTAACCGCCACTTTTCAGCTCCCCTCCGCCCAGCGTCAAATGGTCACCAAGGCCCAGTTCGCGAGCGACCAGCGCCAGCGTCTGGCCCCGCACCAGGGTGGCACGCATACGGGTCAACTGGCCTTCTGCGGCTTCCGGGAAACGGGAAAAAAGGGCCACCGAGATAATCTGACCGAGCTGGGCATCGCCGAGAAATTCCAGGCGTTCGTAATTGCGATGCCGGCTGACACTGCGATGGGTCAGTGCCAGTTCCAGCAAAGAGAGATCCTGAAACTGATAGCCCAGACGGGCCATCAGTCGGTTGAGGTCCTGAATCACTGGCGAACGTCTTTGGTAAAGTCTTCCTTGAAGGTCATGACAATGCTGACGTTATAAAACAACGGTTCGCGCACTTCATAATCCGTCGAGACCTTGAGAATCCCGCCTTCCTTTGAGATGCCCAAATCATCAACCTTGATCACATTCACCTGATTAATGGTAAAACGCTTACTCAAGGCATCACGGACTTCCCGCGGTGACATAAGTGCCGTTTTACTGTCCTGCATCAGGGAACGAATAGACGTACCGATAGTATTGTTCTCCATATACGCCGGCACCATACGAAATGCAGCCGTACCCAGAACGACAACCACCAGTAGAATCACGGCCCAGCCAATCATGGAAATTCCACGTTGCTGTGAGGGCTTTGTCATCATTTTAGTTTGCCTCCACCTTGTCTATCGCACCATTACGAGAAAAGCTGGGCAGGGAGAAGATCGGTTTCCAATGCATCCAGATAAGGAAGGCCTCCCCCACCACCAGCTCTTCAGGGACTATACCCCAAACCCGGCTGTCTTTACTGTTGTCACGATTGTCGCCCATCACAAAATAGGCTTTCTCGGGAATATTCCACTCACCCTCGATATCAATGTTCGGCTGCTTGCGGCCAGTAAACGGCGCGATCTGGCCCATGTGCCACATCATGTGGTCCACTTCACCCAGCTTTTCGATGTATTCCGCCTGCCAGTAACGACCGTTGTCGTCTTCCCGAACCAGCGTCTGTGAGACCAGTTCCCCGTTGACAAAGACCCGGTTATCGCGAATTTTCACCACATCCCCGGGCAGCCCCACCACCCGCTTGATGAAATTCTGATTGCGGTTCTCAGGGTATTTGAAAACCATCACATCGCCGCGCTTCGGCTTGCCAGTCTCGATGATCTTGGTGTTGGTGACCGGCAATCTCAGACCATAGGCAAACTTGTTCACCAGAATAAAGTCGTTGACCTGAAGTGTCGGCATCATGGATTCCGAGGGAATAGTAAACGGCTCCACGATGAAAGAGCGAATCACCAGCACCACGAAGAAAACCGAGATCAACGAGTTGGAGGTTTCAACTGCACTGCCGATCGGGCCGCCCTTCTCCTTCAGTTTCAACAGCCTGTCGATACCCCACACCACCAGCGTCACGGCCAGGGCCAGGGTCAGCCAGAAACCAATATCGATATCCATCAATCATCCACCTTGAGTACGGCAAGGAAGGCTTCCTGGGGAATCTCCACGTTCCCCACCTGCTTCATTCGCTTTTTGCCTTCTTTCTGCTTCTGCAGCAGCTTCTTCTTACGGGAGACGTCACCGCCATAACATTTCGCAGTCACGTTCTTGCGCAGGGCCTTTACCGTCTGGCGCGCAATGATCTTGCTGCCGATAGCCGCCTGAATGGCCACATCGAACATCTGCCGCGGCACCAGCTCCTTCATCTTCTCGCACAGGGCCCGGCCACGGTAAGCGGACTGGTCCAGATGGCAAATCATGGCCAGGGCATCCACCTTGTCACCATTGATGAGCACGTCCACCCGCACCAGTTTGGTCGCTTCGAACCGCTCAAAGGCATAGTCCATGGAAGCAAAGCCACGGCTCACCGACTTGATGCGGTCGAAGAAGTCCAGCACCACTTCCGCCATGGGAATGTCATAGGTCAGTGCCACCTGCTTGCCCAGGTACTGCATGTTGATCTGGCTACCGCGACGTTCCACACACAGGGAAATCACGTTCCCCACAAACTCCTGGGGCACCAGGATGTTCACCCGGGCAATGGGCTCACGGAACTCTTCGATCTTGTTGCCTTCCGGCAGCTTGGAGGGGTTGTCCACATAGATAACTTCATCACTGGACAGCAGCAGCTCATAGACCACCGTCGGCGCTGTGGTAATCAGGTCCAGATCGTATTCCCGCTCCAGCCGCTCCTGGATGATTTCCATGTGCAACATGCCCAGGAAACCGACCCGGAAACCAAACCCAAGGGCATCGGAGGTTTCCGGTTCATAGAACAGCGACGCATCATTCAGGGTCAGTTTCGCCAGGGCATCACGGAAATCTTCATAGTCATCCGCACTCACCGGGAACATGCCCGCATAGACCTGCGGCTTGACCTTCTTGAACCCGGGAAGGGCCTTAACGTCAGGCGTCTTGGACAGCGTCAGGGTATCGCCCACCGGCGCACCGTGGATGTCCTTGATGCTGCCGCTCACCCAGCCCACCTCACCGGCTTCCAGCTGTTTGGTCTCGGTACGCTTGGGGGTAAAGATGCCGAGCTGATCCACCACATGGGTCTGACCGGTGGATTTCACCAGAATCTTGTCGCCTTTCTTGAGCACGCCATGCTTCACACGCACCAGCGAAATCACACCCAGATAGTTATCGAACCAGGAATCAATGATCAGCGCTTGCAAATCGCCGTCACGCTCACCTTCAGGGGCGGGGATTCGTTCGACCAGCTGCTCCAGCAGGTCATCAATGCCCACCCCGGTCTTGGCGGACACCCGGCAGGCATCCATGGCGTCCAGCCCGATGATTTCCTCGATCTCGTTGATTACCGCCTCCGGCTCGGCCTGCGGCAGGTCGATCTTGTTCAGAACCGGCAGCACTTCCAGGTCCTGCTCGATGGCGGTATAGCAGTTGGCGACGGACTGGGCTTCCACGCCCTGGGCTGCGTCCACCACCAGCAGCGCCCCTTCACAGGCCGACAGGGAGCGGGACACCTCGTAAGAGAAGTCCACGTGTCCGGGGGTATCAATGAAATTCAGCTGGTAGGTCTCGCCATCACGGGCCGTGTAGTGCAGCGTCACGCTCTGCGCCTTGATGGTGATGCCACGCTCACGCTCCAGCTCCATGGAATCCAGCACCTGTTCTTTGAGCTCACGCTCACTGAGGCCGCCACAGACCTGAATAAAGCGGTCCGCCAGCGTGGATTTACCATGATCGATGTGGGCNATGATGGAGAAGTTGCGAATATTCTTGATGTCAGTCATAGGGCCTGTAAGCAATCAGTCGTTGCCGCGCCGGCCCGCGGGTCCGGGACCGTATCGTCACCGGAGCCCGGTGACACCAAAACAAAAACGGCAAACAATGGGCCGCGATTCTAGCGGATAACCGGGGCCAGTTGCACGGCACACCGCAGGGTGTGCCGCAAAAAGCCGGCCANTGGACCCTATTGTAACTTCAGGGGCAGGAACCGNGGGTTGCCCTCCCGGTTCACCAGCGCCGCCACCGTGCCGGTTTCCGGCAGCTCAGNCACGGCCTGTGCAAAGGCTTCCGGGCTGTCCATGGGCACATTGTTGAGGGTCACGAGAATATCGCCCACGGCGATCCCCGCCTTGCGGGCTGGCCCNTCCTCCACAGCAGTGACGATGACCCCTGCCTTCAGNTCCAGTCGGCTCAGCTCGGCCGGGCTNGCCGCACGGACTTTCAANCCCAGGGCACTGCCCTCATCGGATTTACCCACGCCGCCCTGCAGGGCCATTTCCGGGTCATCCGGCAACAAACCTATGGTGACCGTCAACGCCTTCTCCTCGCCATCGCGGATCACGGTGACATCAGCATCTGTTTCCGGTTTCACCAGCCCAACCCAACGGGGCAACTCAGAGGAACGGTAAATAGCTTCGCCGTTAAATTCGGTGATGATATCGCCGGCCTGAATGCCTGCCGCTTCGGCCGGGGAATCCTTGAGCACCTGGGACACCAGTGCNCCACGGGGCTGCTTGAGACCGAACGATTCAGCCAGATCCCGGTCGACTTCCTGAATCANTACTCCCAACCAGCCACGGCTGACCTTGCCGTGNTCCTTCAGCTGGGCAACGACNTCCATGGCCATATCNATGGGAATGGCAAAGCTCACCCCCATGTAACCGCCAGAGCGGCTGAATATCTGGGAATTGACCCCNACCACCTGGCCCTTCAGGTTAAACAGGGGACCGCCGCTNTTGCCNGGGTTGATGGCAACATCGGTCTGGATAAACGGGACATAACTGTCGCTGGGCAGGCTGCGCCCCTTGGCGCTGACAATNCCGGCAGTCACACTGCTGTCAAAACCAAAGGGGGCTCCGATGGCCAGCACCCACTCCCCTACCTTCAACTCGGCAGAAGAACCGATATCTGCCACGGGCAGATCTGCCCCGTCGACCTTGAGCAANGCGATGTCACTCTGCTCATCCGCGCCAATCAGNTCGGCCGGCAATTCGCGGCGATCCTGCAAGCGCACCATGATTTCATCGGCATCCGCTACCACATGGTTATTGGTCAGCACGTAGCCATCGGCAGAAATAATGAAGCCTGACCCCAGNGAGCGGGCCTCCTGTTCTTCGGGAANAGAGGGCATCTCGCCCCCGCCAAACTGATCGAAGAAGCGACGAAACAGCTCGGGGATCTGCTCCATTTGCTCTCGCATGGAATTGGCATCGCGATGGGTNACTGTACTGATATTCACCACCGCCGGGCCTTCCTTTTCCACCANCAGGGTAAAATCCGGTAGTCCGGTCACCAGCGGCTCNGCAGAAGNTTTNTCAGATTCGGAACACGCCGTCAGCAAGGTGGCAAACACTACCAGTACCAGCCCGGCAAGCTGGAAAAATCGGCTCATGACGTTCTCCTTATTTTTTCNCAGGATGGATCTCCACCGCCTGACAGTGGTCGTNCCCTGACCCTGTCACGCGGGGTTGGTAAGCCTGATTATGGCCATTTCGACGGCTGATGACACGATTGATGGCGAAACCGGNNAACAGACCNGTNANGCCNANNANNGCNGANGCATCCACNGCNGTCACCGGCANNGCCGAGCCCANCAGNGCCCCNNCAAACANCAGCAACANTGGNANNCCGTANACCCACAGGGCNCCNCGCATTAACGCNCCTTCAGGCAANGCCANNGTNACGGTNTCACCGNTTTGGAAATGGTCAGAATCGACNGGNACACGCAGNCGGGCACGTTGNCCGGACTGCTGTTGATTNATCAGATGNTGGCCNCAGCCNGCCTTGGCNTTNCAGGCCCCGCAGGTTGANGCGCGCACNGTCTCNACCCAGATNGCTCCGGGNTCNACTGCCACGACAACNCCCTGNTCNTGAAGCATCAGTGGCNNGCGTCCTGCACCCTGACGCTCTGNATNACNCGCTCGGCGGTNNCNTGCGGNATTTCNCCCACCAGCGTCACCAGATACGCACCGCTNGGTGCNGNNAGACGACGACTGACTGCCACCGTCGGNCCNACCCGGCTAACNCCNTCTTCCACCGAACCGTCTTTNACTTCTTCCACAAACACCGTGAACGNNGCCAGNCCATCGGAATAGCCCTGTGCGGCNACNGGCGCACGGTCATCTTCCGCATGGCGCCAATCCTGACCGGCCGTTTCAAAACCCGCCGGCAGCCATTCTGCGCTCAGGGCAAGTTTCTGCATTTCGTGGGACGGCGGCAGGCTGTTCAGATCACTCTGGCTGACCACTTCAGGCAGCGCGAAATCCTCATGAGTCAGCCCAGGAGCCAGCTCGATACTGACAAATTCCACACGCTCCAGCGCCACGCCACTGCCATCTACCACTTCAGACTTCAGCAACAAACGGCTGTCGCGATCCAGCCACAGGCGATAGCCATAACGGTGGGTATCCAAAGGCGCGACCCGCATGCGGGTCGCATTACGGCCAGCCACACGGCCATCACCGTCTACCAGAATGTTGTATTGCGCCGGGACATCTTCTGCCAACCGCTGGGCCAGGCCCAAGGGGCCGGTTTCATTGCGGCTGATCCGCGTCAGGGTACGATCCGGATGCAGGCAAACCACTTCGTCGCCCCGACGGATCACTTCAACCAGTCGACCATCAAGGTGGGTGAGTCGCTGATGTTCCTTGCCATCCAGTACCGCATGGCGAATTTCCATGGTGCTGACTTCGGCACCAAACTGGTAAAGGAAGCGACCGGTATAATTGAGGGAACGGTTGGCCTGGGACATGGCCTGAAGCTGATCATGCGCTGGCCCGTCTTCGGCCAACGCATGCAAGGGGGATACGAGGGTCAGGGACAGCGCAAGAACACGAAGCTTCATTCGTTATTTGGCCCCGTGACGTGCATCCATGCTCACCAGACGGGCAAAGGGCATCATCCCCTGACCGCTATGACGGGCAGCAAAGTCACTGTGGCGCAGCAACATGTCGTTAACGCGGGGCTGGGCCGCAGGCACCGCCGTTGCTGGGGTAGCCACCGGACGCAAGCTCTGCGACACCAGTGCCGCCTCACCCATCGGCCGGTTCAGACGTGAATCCTGGGCAGCAGCCAGTGCCGGCACCGCAGCAGTGTTACCCGCCTGCCCGGTCTCCCAGGCTTGCCAACCCACCACCGTTGCCGCAGCCACAGAGGCAGCCACCGCAAAACGCGCCATACCACTCATCCAGGCAGGACGGCGGGCCGGCGCACCCTCGGCGGTCAACGCCGCCGACAATGCCGTATTAAAATCCGCAGGAACGGCTGCACTGGCCTGCCCGTGCATCACATCACGTGCAAGCTGCCAACGTGCCAGCGTATCCAGCTCGGAATCATCGATGTCTCGCATCACCCGACGGGTTTCCAGCTCACTGGTTTCCCCGTCAAGGAAGGCAGACAGCGTTTCCAAATCCCTGTTCATAGACTCACCCTTTATCGCCTCGCTGTGAGCCCAGCAAGGGCCTTACAGCTTCGTCAATCGCTTCCCGAGCCCGGAAAATACGGGATCTCACCGTACCCACCGGACACTCCATCACCGCCGCAATGTCCTCGTAGCTGAGTCCTTCAAACTCGCGGAGGGTGACGGCAGTCTTCAGTTCCTGGGGCAGATCCTCGATCGCAGCGTGGATCACTGCCTCCAGTTCCTCTGACAACACATGGGACTCCGGGGTTCCAATTTCATGCAGCATTTCTGCCCCGGCATATTGCTCGGCCTCTGCAGCATCCAGATCCGAGCCAGGTGGGCGCCGACCAGCGGCCACCAGATGGTTTTTGGCGGTATTGACGGCAATACGGTATAGCCACGTATAGAAGGCACTGTCACCACGGAAGCGTGGCAATGCCCGCCAGGCCTTGATAAAAGCTTCCTGCGCCACATCCTGCACTTCATCCGGGTCGCGGACGTAACGATTGATCAAGGCAAAAATCCGCTGCTGATACTTGCGCACCAACACCTCAAACGCCCTCTGATCACCCGTTTTGGCTTTTTTCACCAACTGTTCGTCTGACACCGATCCCCCGGATCCATTGCGAAGTGCGTAACTCGGATAGTGACTGGAATCGTCCAGCCCGGTAAACGCGTTATTGTAGCAGGAGTTCGGGCAGCAGCTACACCCCGGTGCACGGAGGGTGTTGATTTAGCACGATTTTCACATTGCCTGCAGAGTTGGCCCGCGCCTGCGAAAGGGATAGGACAAGGCCGGGGCGGGAGAGTTCCCGCCCCGTGGAGCAAATATCAGAATGGGATGGAGCACCCCATACCGCCGAATTTTTTCTTCACCTGGGCCATACAGCCCCGCATTAGCAGCCCAAAGGGATCCCCCGGCATGTTTTCGCATACTTTCTTGGCGGCATACGCCTTGGTGCACTCAGACGCTGTCGCCTCAAGCCCCGTGGCCTGAGCCGGTTCGCCCCCTGCACTCACCGCCGCCAGCGACATTCCGGGCTGCCCCCCCGGCGAGGCCACTGGCTTGCCCGGCTCGCTCACCTCGATCATTGCCGCTACCACATCCGAGGGCAGACCTTCACTGGTCAGCCACCCGGCTTCTTCGGTCGAGAACAGTGCATAAGGGGCACCCGCGGTCCGAATGCTCGCTGCCACCTCTGGCGCTGAACGCTTGCGATAGGTCTGTTTGAGCACATCCATCACACGCTGCCCGGAGGGGCCAATGAACAGCAACCTATCATTACCCTGGATATCCGCTACAAACTCCGGGTGCTGATCCACAATCTCACCATAAGCCACCAGACGATCCTGTCGCTTCTGGCCTGCCAGTACGGCGGCCAAATGCTGAGACACTAACGGGCGATAGAATTTAAGCTTGGGGTCATCCAACGCCGCAACCAGGGTGTCCACATCCGTCGACTTTTTCAGCCGGTCATACAGCGGCTGCTCGTCATAAACACGGGCCGTCAGCTTTTCCTCATGCGAAAAGAACGAGGCATACCAGGCCGCATCAACCACTGCCTGATTACCACGAATCTTGCCGTAGGGGATCCAGCTCATGAAAACCGTGCCCCGATAATGCGCATTTGCACTGTAGACAAGCTCATCCCCCGCGCGCATTTCGATAGTCGTGTCCCATTTATCGGGAATGACCCCCGGCAAAATCCCCAGGGAGAATACGCTGGCAAAGGTGGTCACCAGCAACGTTCCTGCTTTTACAAGACCTTCGCCACCGAAACCGGGCCGGTGGCGAGTGATCGTAATATCCAGCGGAGGCATGTCGCCTTCATGCAGCCAATGCGTTGCCGCGATATTCAGCTCATCCGTGCCACTCGAATCGGGCTTGGCCTCGATACGCTGCTGCATGTCCTCGCTCGCCCATGAGAACGCATTAAATGTTGCCTTCCCTTTGCTGTAAGGGATGATTGGGTTCTTGGGATTGGTATTGAACAACGCAACCGTGTCCTGGGTAATCGGCGTACCTTGTTCTGTGTAGTAATTGGCTGACGCGCACCCGCCGAGCAACATTGCACTCAACGTCCCGACCAGCAGGCCCCTCATATGCTGTTTCATACATTTCCCCAATACCGTGCTGATTATTTTTTCGGCCTGCTCCCTACCCCATAGGCACAGACCGGGTGATACCACAGAAAATTAACAACCCTGTCACAAAACCGCATACCCCATTTGAGGGATAGACAACCTTTGATCATTTAGCTGGAGGCTGAATCACCGCTATACTGGCCGCCGTCCACGCCCACCAGACAGGATCGGTTCATGGCCACCTATCGACACGATGTACTCATCATTGGCTCCGGCGCCGCCGGGCTGACCACGGCACTGCGGTTGCCCGATGAGTGTCAGGTTGCCCTGCTCTCCAAGGGAGAGCTCACCAGCGCCAGCACCTACTATGCCCAGGGCGGTGTCGCAGCCGTGCTGGACCAGGAAGACTCATTGGAAAGCCATGTGGCCGACACCCACGTGGCCGGGGCCGGTCTGTGCCGGGATGAAGCCGTCCGCTTCACCGTGGAAAACGGGCCAGACGCGATTCGCTGGCTGATTGATCTGGGCGTCGATTTCACCCGCTTTGAAGGGGGAGACGATGGCGCTCTGCCTTACCACCTGACCCGCGAAGGGGGCCACAGCCACCGCCGCATCATTCATGCGGCTGACGCTACCGGCAAGGCCATTTCCAGCACCCTGATTGGACAGGTAAAGCAGAAACCGAACGTCACCCTGTTCGAGCACCGCGTGGCCGTGGATCTGATTCTGCAGGAACATCATGGGCAACAACGCTGCTGTGGGGCCTACATCCACAATATCCGCACCGGTGAAACCGATGTGGTGCTGGCGCGCTCTGTCGTGCTGGCCACCGGCGGCGCCTCCAAGGTGTACCTGTACACCTCCAATCCGGATGTGGCGACAGGGGATGGCATCGCCATGGCCTGGCGTGCGGGCTGTCGTGTGGCCAACATGGAATTCATGCAATTCCACCCCACCTGCCTGTATCACCCCAAAGCCAAGAGCTTCCTGATCACCGAAGCGATCCGAGGTGAAGGCGGCCATTTACTGCTGCCCAATGGCGAGCGGTTCATGAACCGCTTCGATGAACGCGGTGAGCTGGCCCCCCGTGACGTTGTCGCCCGGGCCATTGACCATGAAATGAAACGCCTGGGGGCTGACTGCCTGTACCTGGACATCAGCCACAAACCCGCCGACTTCATTATCGAACATTTTCCCACGGTCTACGCCAAGTGCCTGCAACTGGGCCTGGACATCACCCGTGACCCTATCCCGGTGGTCCCCGCCGCCCATTACACCTGCGGCGGCGTGGTCATCAACGAACANGGCGAAACCGACGTGCCAGGGCTCTATGCCATCGGCGAAACCAGCTTTACCGGCCTGCACGGCGCCAACCGCATGGCCAGTAACTCGCTACTGGAATGCTTTGTCTACGGCAAGGCAGCAGCCGACAACATCGCCCGGCATCTCGCCGAGNTACCCGANCCCCGCGACGACGCCGAATGGGATGAATCACAGGTAACCGATTCCGACGAAGACGTNGTCATCAGCCATAACTGGGACGAGCTGCGCCGGTTCATGTGGGATTACGTGGGNATTGTGCGTACCGAAAAGCGCCTGGAGCGGGCATTGCACCGTGCGGAATTGCTGAAGAAAGAAATCGGGGAGTACTACAGCAACTACCACATCAGCAACGACCTGCTGGAACTGCGCAATCTGGTGGTTATCGCAGAGCTGATCATCCGCTCTGCCATGTCCCGAAAGGAAAGCCGCGGCCTGCACTTCATGCGCGATTTCCCCGACAGCGTGGACAACCCGAAAGACACCGTCCTCACCCCGGGCACNTTTTAGCAGGCGCTGAAAGNCGCTCACGCCNGCGGCAAGAAAACACAGCANCCTCAGCGCTGGCGATTCAGCCANAGCCATTGATAGTAGGGCTGNAGCTGCTCAAGAGGCGCCTGATCCTCGAACAGGTGCCACCAGCCCNTGGGNGTTTGCAACGCCANCCAGGGGCCCAGCCTCAACACCCTGCCCGGTCGCTCCAATTGTTGCTGCACTTTCCGGTGGNTGCTCACCCACAGCGCGCCATCCTGCATCGCCAGTGNACGNACTTCCNTGNGGCNCCAGCNNTGCAACAGCAGNGGCAAGCTTGCTANCAATGCCCNNGATNCCCACCANGGCAATGNGCTCAACAGNANCGGAATCGAAGNCACCGCCATCGCCACCCACTTGAGTNTCGCCGGATAGCGGGAAGCCGACAGCTCAATCCTTGCGTAANGAGACAAGGGCAAGGACATGGCGGACATAGTCCCGCAGTTCCTGATCGGCCGGTTCACTGCGNTAGGTAAACCACTCGAACATGTCTGCATCCTGGCAGTCCAGCAGTCGCGGGAACCAGGCCTGATGCTCAGCCGACTCGCTGTCGAAGTGNTCATCCAGGTAGGCATACAGCACCACCTCGACCTCNGANGCGCCACGACGGCACTGCCANCGGTACTTGCGTTTAAGATCCTCGTTGCTCATTAAGGGCTTCCTGATNACAGAGTGGTCCNAACCGTGGGCGCATTATCCAGCACATGAAACCGGGACTCCAGCGCCACCGCGCCCAGACAGCTCCCAAAGCACACCATCAACCCACCAAATTGTTATGCCGACGACCCACGCTAACGACCAGGATTCAGGTATCATGGNCGGTGAATGTCGACGCTGAATGTCAGCCCGTTTCAGAGGAGTCCCATGAGCTGGTCCGACGTTATTGCCGCAAGATCNTTGGCAGACCATGCCGAATCCCCNTATCTGAGTCTCTGTGATCATCTGGCCGTGATTCGCGCCTCCGGCGAGGAAGCCGGCCACTATCTCCAGGGGCAGCTGTCCTGNGACCTGCGCGAGGTGGATCAGGGCGCACACCTGACCGGCATGCACCTGAGCCTGAAAGGTCGCGGNCTGGTCAGTGTTCGCATTGTGCGCGACGGCGAGGACTACCTGATGCTCTGCCCCACCGGGCAGCAGGACGCGGTCATCAAGGCNCTGATGAAGTACCGCCTGCGCGCCAANGTCGAATTCTCNGTTGACCAGGATTGCGTGGTNTTTGGCCTTGCCGGCGCACTACCGGGCACNAGNCCCGCTCCCGGGCAATGCCAGCCCACCGAGCACGGGCTATGGCTACGCTATCCACACAGCGAGCATGCCCTGGTCATCACCCCGTCNGCACAAGCGGACAGCGCATGGGCAGCCCTGTCGGCCGAGCGCGCCATCACCACGGCCAACGGCTGGAAGCTGGCCGATATCGAAGCCGGCGAAGGGCAAATCTACCCCGGCGCGGAAGACCTGTTCCTGCCACAGGTGCTGAATTACGATGTCACCGGCGGGGTCAACTTCAAAAAAGGCTGCTACACCGGCCAGGAAGTCGTCGCCCGGATGCATTTCAAGGGCAAACTCAAACAGCGCATGCAACGGATCGACTACAGTGCAAACCNGCCTCTTGAGGCCGGCGACGTACTACGCGATGCCGACGGCAAAGCCGCAGGCGAAGTGGTCAGTAGCGCCAGCGCCCCTCACGGTTACAGTGCCCTGGNCGTGCTGCGCCGCGATACCGACGGCACCCTGTTCAAAGACGAACAGCCACTGGACAGCCGACTGGCAGCATTGCCCTACTCCCTGCCCTGGAAGGACTGACCGCACAGCNCCAGGCATCCAGAACANCTTTTCAGGCACCCCAACGCAAACAGGCCNCCCCCGGTTCGGGGNGCGGCCTGTTTGGTTCAGGNCTGATGAATTAATTACCCAGACTTGCCAACGGGTGCTTTGGCGCCGGGCATTCGAAGAAGCCATCNATATAGGCTCTCGGCACGTCAGCGACCTGNCGATGACGGAAAGCCGGCTTGCCATCTTTGTCGATCAGCAAGGCACGCACGCCCTCGCGGAAATCACCGTGCAGCGCACACTGTACCGCCAGACACCACTCCATGCGGAATACCTCCGCCAGTGAGAAATACGTAGAGCGAGCCAGCTGCTCCCACACCAGATGCGCGGTCTGCGGNCAGCCTTTTTCGAGGTTGCGCAGCGCCTTGTCCAACCAGGCATCCCGATCCTTCTCGNCCAGCAGTTGCTCAACCACCACCGTCAGACTTTCACCGTCGCACAACCGATTGATCTGCGCCATATGATCCATCAGGGGATGAGGCATCNCGNACATGTCGNCCTGCTGCTCGCGGAAGAAACGGTANAGCACCGCATGATTATCGCGGGCATCATCCGCAAACGTCTGNTGGCCCAGAGCCGNCAGCAGGGCATCGGCATCATCGTCNACCATACGGTCGGCCATGCCCACTTCCACCGCCTCACGCCCATTGATGTGNNCCCCGGTCAACCCAAGGAACAACCCCGCCTTGCCCGGCAAACGATTGAGGAACCAGCTGCCGCCCACATCCGGGAACAGCCCGATGGTGATCTCCGGCATGGCCATGCGAGAAGCCGGGGTAACGAGACGGAAATCGGCGCCCTGCATCAACCCCATGCCGCCGCCCATGACGATGCCAGCGCCAAACACCACCACCGGGATCCGGCTGGTATGCAAGCGATAATCGAGCGCGTATTCCGCTGCGAAATACTCCTCGATCACAGGGTTACGGCTCTCGCCGGCATGCTTCACCATCGACTGATGCATCTGCACGATGTCGCCCCCCGCACAGAACGCCTTGCCCCCTGCCCCGTCCAGCCAGAGCGCCACAATATCCTCACGCTGCTCCCATTCATCCAACTGCTGATCCAGCAGGCGAATCATGTCCAGGCTCAGCGCGTTCAGTGATTTCGGGGAATTCAGTGTGGCCCGCGCAATCACATGACCACTGGCCGTAGGCAGTTCGGAAAACAGCACGCAATCAGACACAACAACTCCAAAGGGACAATTAAATGAATAATGATTCACTGAGCGAGTCAGGAGAAATCGACATCTCCCGCTGAAGCCGCGCAGTAATCACGCTCTCAGGGCAGCTATTTCCGGCACTATTCGCAAAGCCTAACCTTCCTCAGTCACCGCCCAATCAATTGGCGTCAGCCCCTGCTGAAGCAGGTACTGATTGGCACGGGAGAAATGCCCACACCCCAGAAAGCCTCGGTGCGCAGACAACGGAGAAGGGTGTGGCGCGGTGAGCACGCAGTGTTTGTCGCGGTCAATCAATCGCCCCTTCTTCTGGGCATGACTACCCCACAACAGAAACACCAGGCCTTCACGGTGACGATTCAGATGCTCCACAGCCTGGTCGGTGAAGGTTTCCCAGCCACGCTTCTGGTGAGAGGCCGCCTGACCGGCCTCAACCGTCAACACCGCATTCAGCAGCAACACGCCCTGCTCCGCCCAGTGGACAAGATTGCCATGGGACGGCGGTGCGTGGCCCAGGTCACGTTGAATTTCCTTGTAGATATTAACCAGCGAAGGAGGCGTCTTGACGCCCTTCTGTACAGAAAAGCACAGACCATGGGCCTGATCCGGGCCGTGGTAAGGGTCCTGGCCAAGAATCACCACCTTCACCCGCTCAAAGGGCGTCAGGTTGAAGGCATTAAAGATATCGGGCCCAGGCGGATAAATCGTCTTGCCCGCCTGCTTTTCCGCTGCCAGAAACTGGCGCAACTCGGCCATGTAGCCCTGCTGAAATTCTGACGCCAGGTGCTGCTTCCAGCCTGGCTCCAACTGAACGGAGGCACCTTCAGCCATGGGGAATCAGCTTGTTCAGCAGGTTGTGCATACGCGACTCCACGAACTCCTGGGAGGTGCGCTCGGGGTGCACCAGCAGTCGCTGCTCCAGCGTCACCATGGTAGAAAGTATCAGCTCCGCATCCAGCTTGGGTTGATCACTGCCAAACCGTTCTGCCGCAATGATCAGACCCTCCAATTGCTGCCGCAAATACAGATCGGCCAGATCGCGCAATCGGTTATCCAGCACCGCTTCCTGCAAAAAGGCCTGCTCGGCAACCAGATGCTCACGACGGTTGGTCAGTTCATCCACAATAAATGCCGCCATCATCTGCGAGGTCAGCGTCACCAGACGCGTACGCTCTTCGGGGTTGGCGAGACTCTCACTGGAAAACTGGGACAGCAGCGCAAATGCCTGCTCCTTGAACGGCTCGATCACTTCCTTGAGTGCCCGCTCGGCAAACAGGGTAAACGTATCGGCGATCAGGTCAGAAATATCCTTGAAGTAATAGGTCGTCGCAGACAGCGGCACCTCGGCTTCACGGGCCACAGCACGGTGGCGCACAGCGCGGATACCGTCCTGAACGATAATGGTCAGCGCCGCTTCAAGAATAGCCTGCCGGCGCTGTTCACTGCCGGCACGGCGGGCTTTTCTGCCCTGGTATTGTATTGCACTAGTCATGGACACAGTCAGCCTTTGTTATTAGCCCGAAACATCACAACAGTGATGCCATGTGTCGCTCTCCCTTCTTCCGCACATCGCAGAAAGGGGGCACAAGCCGTGCCCCAACATCCCGGTCCTTAACGACCCTGCGGGCGCATGTGCGGGAACAGAATCACATCACGAATGGAGGGTGAATCCGTAAACAACATTACCAGCCGGTCAATACCAATCCCTTCGCCGGCGGTCGGGGGCAACCCATGCTCCAGGGCCACCACGTAATCCTCATCGTAGAACATGGCCTCGTCATCACCGGCAGCTTTCTCTGCCACCTGCTGACGGAAACGCTCTGCCTGATCTTCTGCATCATTCAACTCAGAGAAGCCATTGGCAATTTCGCGGCCACCCACGAAGAACTCAAAACGCTCGGTGACAAACGGGTTATCGTCCATCCGGCGAGCCAGCGGCGACACCTCGGTCGGGTACTCGGTAATAAAGGTCGGATCTTTCAGGCGATGCTCTACCGTCTTTTCAAAAATCTCGATCTGCACCTTGCCGAGGCCGTAGCCATCCTTCAACGGAATTCCCAGACCGGTGGCGATTTCACGGGCGCCCTCCAGGTCAGCCAGTTTTGCCGCATCAATCTCAGGATTAAAGTGCAAAATGGAATCGAATACCGTAATCCGGGCAAAAGGTTTACCAAAGTCATACACATCCCCCTGGTAGGGAATGTCGGTGGTGCCCAGTACATCCTGCGCCAGGGTACGGAGCATTTCTTCCGTCAGGTTCATCAGGTCGTGGTAATCACCATAGGCCTGATAAAACTCCAGCATGGTGAACTCCGGGTTATGCCGGGTGGACAACCCTTCATTGCGGAAGTTGCGGTTCACCTCGAAGACCTTTTCGAAACCGCCCACCACCAGTCGCTTAAGGTACAGTTCCGGCGCGATACGCAGGTACATGTCCAGGTCCAGACTGTTGTGGTGAGTGATAAACGGGCGTGCCGTCGCCCCACCCGGGATCACCTGTAGCATTGGTGTTTCGGCTTCCACAAAATCCTTGTTGACCAGGAAATTGCGGATACCCGCGACAATTTTCGAGCGGATCTGGAACGTACGGCGGCTGTCTTCGTTAACGATCAGGTCCACATAACGCTGACGGTAACGGGCCTCCGTATCGGTCAAGCCTTTATGTTTTTCCGGCAGCGGGCGCAGCGATTTGGTGAGCAGCAGATACTCATCCATCATCACATACAGGTCGCCCTTGCCTGATTTGCACAGGGTGCCCTTGACCCCAACGATATCGCCCAGATCCCAATGTTTGGTATCTTTCTGCACATCCTTGCTGGCATAAATCTGGATACGGCCGGACATGTCCTGCAGCACCTTGAAGGCCTTGCGATCCAGCATCAGACGACCCGCGATGGCCACCTGAATCCCTTTGTCTTCCAGCTCTTCCTTGCTCAGCTCGCCATATTCCGCCTGCAGCTCAGCCGCAAGGGCATCACGGCGGAAATGGTTGGGAAAGGCATTGCCTGCCTCACGCAACTCACCCAGCTTGGCGCGCCGCTCGGCAATCAGGCGATTCTCTTCTGCCGCTTCGTTAGGAGTGTTCTGTTCGTCTGCCATGTGCATACCTTACAAGGCTCGGACGCCAGGCGTCTGACGTCGTTCGCAAATCTAAAACCTGTCATAAATGCCCGACGTCAGCGCTCCGACGCCAGGCCGCCCGATTACAATCCCGCTTTCAGGGAGGCTTCAATAAAGGGATCCAGCGCGCCGTCCAGAACCGCCTGGGTGTTGCGGTTCTCCACACCGGTTCGCAAATCCTTGATACGCGCATCATCCAGCACGTAGGAGCGAATCTGGCTGCCCCAGCCAATATCCGCCTTGCTGTTTTCCAGTGCCTGCTTCTCCGCGTTGCGGCGCTGCATCTCCAGCTCGTAGACCTTGGCCTGCAACATTTTCATGGCCTTGTCCTTGTTCTGGTGCTGGCTTCGCTCGCTCTGACACTGGGTGACCACGGTGTGCTCGGTGCCACCGTCATCCTTGAACAGATAGGTCAAACGCACCGCAGAGTCGGTACGGTTAACGTGCTGACCACCGGCACCGGACGCGCGGTAGGTATCTACCCGCAGGTTACCGGCATCAATCTCGATATCGATATCGTCGTCCACTTCCGGGGAGACAAACACCGAACTGAAGGACGTATGGCGGCGACCACCGGAGTCAAACGGGCTCTTTCGCACCAGCCGATGCACACCGGTTTCGGTGCGCAGCCAGCCGTAGGCGTACTCACCCTCAAAGCGAATCGTAGCGGATTTGATCCCCGCCACATCACCGGCCGATGCTTCCACCAGTTCGGTCTTGAAACCGTGAGCCTCACCCCAGCGCAGATACATGCGCAGCATCATTTCGGCCCAGTCCTGGGCCTCGGTGCCTCCGGAACCCGCCTGGATATCCAGATAGGCGAAACAACCGTCCATTTCTCCGGAGAACATACGGCGGAATTCCAGGTCCCCCACCATCTTCTCCAGCCGCTCCAGCTCGCTTTCCACTTCCGGCAGGCTGTCTTCATCGCCTTCTTCAACTACCAGATCCAGCAGCGCCGCCGCATCTTCGATGCCTTGGCTCGCCTCATCAATGGTCTTGACCACGCCTTCCAGCTGCGCCCGTTCCTTGCCCAGCCCCTGAGCATAGGCAGGGTCATTCCAGACATCCGGATTTTCGAGCTCGCGCTCGACTTCGATCAGACGTTCGCTCTTGTGAGCGTAGTCAAAGATACCCCCTAAGCGCTTCGACACGCTCAGACAGGTCAGAAAGGTGGGTACGCAGCGGATTGACTTCCATTACGGCTCTCTTCTGGTCAGCGAAACGCGGGGCAACCAGCTGACGGTTGAACCCGCGTGAAAACGGCGCAGTTTAGCGTTTTGCGCCGCCGATGACGAGGGCTGTGGGCACAGCCCGGCCGTGATCAGGCCTTCAGTTCGTAGACGTGGTAGGCCTGGGCTTTCATATGGTCAATGGTGGTGCCCAGATAGCTGGCATTGTCAGGAATCCCGGAGCCGGTATTGAATACCTTGAAACTGCGCACTTCCTTGGGGGTATCAATGACCGTATCGGCATCCACTTCCACCCACATACAGATAGCCGCATCCTGCAGGATATAGTCTACCCGCAGCACCTTGCCTTCCTCGGGCAAGCGGATTTCCTGCACATCATTGGTCACCTTCAGGCGGTGTTTATGAATAGTCTTCATGGTCCCCTCCGTTAAGGACACACCACAGCCATGGCGATAGCCAGGGCGCAGCGCAAAACGATATCGGCCTTGTGGGCCGCAGATCAGCAA
This sequence comes from Alcanivoracaceae bacterium, assembly GCA_002706085.1. Classification (GTDB taxonomy): domain Bacteria; phylum Pseudomonadota; class Gammaproteobacteria; order Pseudomonadales; family Alcanivoracaceae; genus Alcanivorax. Next base: position 24,407 of record PAJO01000013.1, read on the forward strand.
ACACCCCTCGTCCCGATGCAGAGGCGAGAGGAGAGAAACGCGAAGCGCAATGCTAGCAAAAAGGCCGCCCACAGGCAGCCATTGTCGACAATTTTACATGTCGCCCTGCGCGGACTCAGAACCGCTCCCCCAGCTGGATGAAGAACACCGTGTCATTATCCTCAGTGAATGCCACATCCAGCCCCAGATGCAGGGGCTTGTCCCGGGTAGTCTGCCAGTGCAGTCCCGTCCCCACACTGTGGGCAGTTTCACCTGACATCAGCTCTCCCGCCGCCTCACTGATCCAGCCATGGTCATAGAATCCCAGCCACATCCAGCGCGGATGAAACTTGTAGCGTCCCTCCACATGAGCCGTCATCGCCACATCGTCCATAAACCGGCCGCGGTTATACCCACGCACCGTCATCGCCGAAAGACTGAAGAAGGGCACCGCGCCAGCCCCGCGCTCGAACTCGCCATTGGCTGCCAGCACCAGCTTTTCGCTGACAGACCAATACTGACTGTAGGACAGCCGTGTCTTGCTGTAGGCGAAATCACTGCCGAAGGTGTCAGAAAAGTCGAACCAGGATGCAGAAAAGTTGACCCCGCGCCGGGGGTAATAATTGTTGTCTCTGGAGTCATAACTAAGCACCAACCCGCCCGCCCCCATGACAATGTCTTTCCCCACAGAGGGCAACACCGGTTGCAACAGTGGAAAATCCATCTCTACCCGCCCCTGCGAGTACAGTAGCGCCGGGCCAGCAAACCAGTGCTCCGTCCCGGGCAGACGCCACAGGCCCCTAGCATAGCCAACGGACATATCCAGACTGTAATCCAGCGGATTGTCAGCAAAAAACCCCTCGCCACCGAACCCGTAATATTCCAGCTTCAGAGAGCCCGCCCCGGCGACCGCTGACACCCTCAGACGGTCATCGAAGAGAAAGTCCTGATGAAACACCCCGGCGACCCAACTGTCCGAATCCGTGTACATCCCCCCCACCCCCGTCGTCGGGTTCGGGCCACCCTCCCCATCCCGGGACGGATGCAAATACAGGGCAGCCAACTGCAGCCCCGACCCCAGAGTGGGGTTGGACATAGGGATCGGCACCACGACCACATTCCCCTTCTCCAGAGTCTGCCCGGTACGCCCCTGCTCAATGCTATCCATGAACTCTTCCGTCTGAGGTGCCGCGGCATTCACCGTCGACAGACAGCACATAGCCGCCAGCCCCACCGACATTGCAAACCGTCGCATCACTTCCCCTTCCCGACTCTGCGCCAGCCTATCCTGCCCGCAGCCATCGAACGCCGCCAGCCCCCTTCGCTATGCATGGATTTTAGGAGCCTCTGAATAACTCCTTGCGTGCTCAGTCTTTCAGGCTGGCTCACAATCTAGGCGCGCTTTTGAAGGTGTACGTCCATCCATCGAGAAAGTGCAACAACGAGTGTGGGCCAACCTGGAAGACCCGAAGGGCGCGGCCTGAAGCACACATCTGCTGCGCCTTGCCTCTAGGAAAGGGAACCACCCTTACCGTCGAGACAAGACACAACAGCTGCACGCTTCAGGACACGCTGAGCATGCAAGGAGTTATTCAGAGGCTCCTTTAATCCTATGACTATGACAACGGTTCAGACTTAATCCCTAGAAAAGAAACAGACCTAACGATGATGTTGACTTGCCATCACCTGTGCCACCATCCAAGGCGGATGGAACATTAAAAAATCACTACACACGGGTTACAGCTTTACTGCCATGACACAACAGGACGGATCACCTGTTCGCAGTACAGTCGTAACGAGGAAGGACAGTGTAGTGGGAACAACAACAAGGAAGGGCACACTATGTCAGCAATCAAGATGCATCTTGCCGGTGCCGCCATCGTCGGTTGCATGGCGCTCAGCACCCCGGTAATCGCAGATCAGCAGCAGGCCACCGTGATCCTCAGCCAGAGCTGCGAGTACATGCTACTCAATTCCAGTCGCGGCATGGTGTTAGTCAAACAGCTGGACGGCATCACACCCCAGGAAGGCGACACCCTGAGCGGTAGCTTTACCGCTGGCGACTTCAGCAACCTGCACAACACCCGCAACAAGGATTCCATGCAGGTATGGGTGGATCTGGTAGACCCGCACAGCAGCAAGGCGCTGAGCCAGTACGGTCGCTATTGCACCTGATTCCAGCCCAATCACATACCCGCCAGCTTTGCCCAAACAGACGCTGGCGGGCATGTAGATCAGCGTATCAGCACACCAGCGAACAACACCAGAAAGCCACCAACCTCAGCAACAATCAACGCCACCATAAAGGCCACCATCAGCACGGGGGCCAACGTGCCCTTACCGAATTGGTGGGGACGCTGCAGCTGGTTGCGCGTATCCCGAAGCATCCCGTGCAGGATGTAACTTCCAACCGCCAAGGCAAAGAACAGCATGCTGGCCAATACCGCCAGGGTATTGGTGCGGTCACTCCACACACTCAGCAGGACAAACCGTTCCAGCACCAGACAAGCAAAGGCGTACATCAGGCTGGCCCGGTGAGCCACATCCACATAATAGTGGGCACGCGCCTTTTCACTCTGGCTTACCTGCCAATACTTCCATACCCCGGTCAGCAAACCGGTAAGGAAAAACAGGCCACATCCATACAGAGCCCAGTCGCTGGCAGGCATCCACAACCACTCAGACATGGAAAAAATCCCCCAGCCGCGACTGCATGGCAATGTCCGGCAAACAGAAACGGCGACGCCCTACCTGCTCGACCCGGATCAAGCCCGCTTCCACCAGCTCTTTAACATGATGCGACACCGTAGGCTTGCCGATATTCAGCCGTTTCATGAAATCGCCGAACGCGCAGCCCGCAGAAACCTCCTGCAAATCCGCCTGCCCCTTTTCCCTGCAATGGGCAAGCACCTGCTGATAAATTCGCAGACGGTTTGGATTGGCCAGAGCCCGAAAGGCAGCGGCCAGCTGCGCCTCGGAGACCGTGTCAGTCTGTGCCAAAATCCATCCTCCCCAACAAAACAGTTTGACGATTATCGAACCAAAATATAATACAGTAATCGCCCAGACCGGGCACAGGAGGACCACTGTGAGCCACGCGGATACCCTGAAAACATCCCTCGCCCTGCCCTGCGGCACCGCCATTCCGAACCGGTTCGGCAAATCCGCCATGAGCGAAGCCCTCGGTACCATCGATAATCATGTCACCCCGGCGCTCGAGACACTGTATGGTCGCTGGTCAGATGGCGGCACCGGGCTGTTGATCACCGGCAACATCATGATCGACCGCAATCACACCGGCGAGCCCAACAATGTCGTGCTGGAAAACGAGCAGGATCTGCCCCTGCTTAAACGCTGGGCCGACGCCGGCAAACGCAACGGCAATGAAATCTGGGTACAGTTGAACCACCCCGGCAAACAGATCCCCCGCATGCTCGCCAGTGGCGATACCCTCGCGCCCTCCGCCGTACCTTTCGGAAAAGAACTGAAAAGCGCCTTCAAAACACCCCGTGCGCTCACCGAAGCAGAGATCCGCGACATCATTAAACGCTTCGCCACCAGCGCCGCCATCGCCAAAAAAGCTGGCTTTACCGGGGTCCAGATTCACGGAGCACACGGCTATCTGGTCAGCCAGTTTCTCTCCGGCCACCACAACCAGCGTACTGACCAGTGGGGCGGCCCACTGGAAAACAGGATGCGCTTCCCGCTGGAAATTTACCGGGCCATTCGCAAGGCCGTCGGCGACGACTACCCTGTCAGCATCAAACTGAACTCCGCCGATTTCCAACGCGGCGGCTTCACCGAAGACGAATCCATGACGGTGGCGCAAACCCTCGCAGAAGAAGGCCTGGATCTGCTGGAGATTTCAGGCGGCAACTATGAAAACCCGGCCATGGCCGGCGCCAAAGGGGTCCGTGAAAGCACCGTAGCCCGCGAAGCCTACTTCCTCGATTACGCCAACGAAATCCGTAAACGGGTCTCCATTCCTCTGATGGTCACCGGTGGCTTCCGCTCCGCCAAAGCCATGGCCGAAGCCGTAGAAAGCGGCGCCACCGACATCGTCGGCATCGCCCGCCCACTGGCAGTAGAGCCCGATCTGCCCAACCGTATTCTTGCCGGCCAAGACGGGCTCATCAGCCGGGTCACGCCACGCAAAACCGGCATCAAGATGATCGACGAAATGGCCATGATGGAAGTCTCCTGGTTCTCCCGTCAGCTACACCGAATGGGCGAGGGCAAAGACCCCAAACCCGATGAAAGCGTGCTGCTCGCCCTGTTCAAAGTCATCGCCGACATGGGCCTGGGCAGCTTCCGCACGCGGCGACTGCGCAGCAACCAGGGCTGAGTGTGAGGCGCCAGCCACCGTTAGGAAGCGCTGGCGCACCCTGCTAGACTTTTCCGCATTCCAATGCGGAGCGTTCCATGTCATTGCTTGCCAATCCGGTTATCTGGTCGGTACTCATACTGATGGGCCTTAGCCTGGCCCGAATGAATGTGGTGCTGGCACTCCTGTGTGCGGCACTGGTTGCCGGCCTGGGCAGTGGGCTGGATCTGACCGCCACCCTGTCCGCCTTCAGTAGCGGCCTGGGTGGTGGTGCCAATATTGCCCTGAGCTATGCCCTGCTAGGCGCCTTCGCCGTTGCTATTGCCCGCTCCGGGATCACCGAATGGCTCGCCGGGCGCATTATTGCCCGGCTGGGTGGCACACCGGCACCGCAACAATTGCGGCGAATCCGCACTCTGCTACTCACCGTACTGTTGGCAGCGGCAGTGATGAGTCAGAACCTGGTCCCCATCCATATCGCCTTTATTCCCATCCTGGTGCCCCCCTTGCTGGAAGTAATGCATCAGCTGCGGCTGGATCGCCGGCTGGCTGCCTGCATTCTCACGTTCGGTTTGATCACGCCTTACATGGTGCTGCCAGTGGGCTTTGGCAGTATTTTTCTACATACCCAGCTGGGCCCCAGTCTCGCCAAGGCTGGCCTGGAGCTGCCCAAAGGGGATTTGCCTCTGGCCATGCTGCTGCCCGCCGCCGGCATGGTTGTGGGCCTGATTCTGGCGTGCATCCGCTACCGACAACCTCGCGATTACCACCCCGTTCAGCTTCCCGGTGAAGAACAACACGCTCCGCTTTCCAGCCGTAACGTCATGGTGGCCGCCATCGCATTGGCGGCGGCATTGGCTCTGCAGCTGTACAGCGACTCCATCATTCTTGGCGCACTGGTCGGTTTCCTGGTCTTCACCGCAGGCGGAGTGGTGCCGTGGCGTGAGTCTCAGGATGCCTTTACCCAAGGGGTAAAGATGATGTCACTGATCGGGTTCATCATGATTGCCGCTAATGGCTATGCCGCGGTCGTGCAGGCCGGAGATCAGGTTCCCGCTTTGGTAGCAACGGTGACAAGCGGACTGCAAAGCCCGCCTCTTGCGGCGGCCCTGCTGTTGCTCCTGGGACTGTTCGTCACGCTGGGTATCGGCTCCTCGTTCTCCACGATCCCCATCATTACCACTCTCTACGTCCCGCTGTGTGTGGCATTGGGCTTCTCACCGCTGGCCACGGCAGCACTGGTTGGCAGTGCCGCTGCCCTGGGCGATGCCGGCTCGCCAGCCTCGGATTCCACCCTTGGCCCAACGGCGGGCCTTAACGCCGATGGCCAACACGACCACATTCGCGACACGGTCATTCCGACCTTCACACACTACAACCTGCCGTTGATGGCGGCGGGCTGGCTGGCCGCCATGTGGCTTTGAGAGACGCTGCTCGCTTCACGCAACAGGCGGCACGCTAAAAGATGGGGCGGAGGATGCCTCTGGGCAACAATACTGTGGGAGCGGTCGCTCGAACGCGAAATGACCCAAGCCCGAAAATCGCGATCGAACGACCGCTCCTGCAAAACGGGAAAGCCACCCAGCGTGCTCCATCGAAATGGCCCTGCCCCACTGGGCACACCAGCACAAGACAAACCGGCCCCCGCGTTGTAGCGTGTTGCGTGCAGCTTGACGCTTTCACGTACAAGGATCTCTCATGCCACGGCACACTCTGCTGACCCGGCTGGAAACACTCGGCAATCGACTGCCCCATCCCACGCTATTATTCGTGTGGCTTTGTCTGTTACTGCTACCACTCACCGCACTGCTAAGCGCATTGGGGCTGATCACCACCCATCCCATCACTGACGACACCGTCGCGGTGCGCTCGCTGATTGACGGTGACGGTGTGCGGTATCTGTTCACGTCACTGGTCAGTAACTTCACCGGTTTCGCCCCGCTGGGGGTCGTACTGGTTGCCATGCTGGGGCTCGGGGTCGCAGAACAATCCGGGGTGCTGTCCGTGAGTCTGGCCGCGCTGGTAAAGCGTGCCTCCGGGAAAATGCTGGTGGTCACCGTAGCGTTCGCCGGGGTGCTTTCGAGCATGACGATGGATGCCGGCTATGTCGTACTGATCCCGCTCGCCGGGCTGGTGTTCCAACTGGCCGGACGCTCCCCGTTGGCCGGTATTGCCACTGCCTTTGCCGGAGTGTCCGGCGGCTTCAGCGCCAATCTGCTGGTGGGGCCGGTCGATGCCACTCTCGCCGGCCTGACCAGCGAAGCGGTCGCACTGGTGGACCCCAGCCGAACCGTCGATGCCACCGGCAATTACTGGTTCATCATCGTGTCCACCTTCGTGGTGACAGCTCTGGTCAGCCTGGTCACCCTGCGCCTCACCGAACCGCGCCTTCGAACAATGGCAACCGACACCGCTGTCGAGGTTGAAACGCCTGTCAGCCACCCCGCGGCCATGCGCTGGACGCTGGCCACTCTTGTGGTGCTGCTGACCCTGACCGCCCTGCTGGTGATCCCCGACAACGCCCCCCTGCGACACCCGGACACCGGCAGTGTATTGGGCTCGCCGTTCATTCACGGCCTGGTGGTAATTGTGGCGTTGCTGGCAGGGGTATGCGGTGCGGTCTACGGCCGGCTCAGCGGTCAGTTTCGCCATGGCGGCGATATCATTACCGCCATAGAAACCACCATGGCCTCCATGGCGGGCTATCTGGTGCTGATGTTTTTCGCCGCCCAGTTTGTCGCCTGGTTCAATTACAGCCAGCTGGGCGTCTTGCTGGCCGTTGAAGGCGCAGCGTGGCTTGGCAGCCTGTCGATTCCCAAAGTTGCCTTGCTGTTGTTGTTCGTGTTGCTGGCTGCCCTGATCAACCTGATGATTGGCAGCGCTTCGGCCAAATGGTCGATTCTGGCTCCCATCTTTGTGCCCATGCTGATGTTGCTGGGCATCGAACCCGAAGCCACTCAGGCGGCCTACCGGGTGGGCGATTCAAGCACCAATATCATCACCCCGCTCATGCCCTACTTCGTGCTGGTACTGGGCTTCGCCCGGCGCTACCAACCCGACACCGGCATCGGCACCCTGATGGCACTCATGCTGCCTTACAGCCTGACGCTACTGGTGGGGTGGTCGGTGTTACTGGGAATCTGGATCGGGTTTGGCTGGCCGCTGGGACCGTGAAGACACAGCTGCGAGCCATGAGCGACTAGCTGCGAGAAAAAGATAAAACCGTTGGTATTTCAGGGCGCAGACGCATTAACCAAGCCTCTAACAATAAAAAAACCGCGCCTAGCTGGCGCGGTTTTTCTCGTAGCTCGTAGCTAGGGAGCCTCTGAATAACGCCTTGCGTGCTCAGTCTTTCAGGCTGGTTCGCAATCTAGGCGCGCTTTTGAAGGTGTAGCCCATCCATCGAAAAAGCGCAACAACGAGTGCGGGCCAGCCTGGAAGACCCGAAGGGCGCGGCCTGAAGCGCACATCTGC
>PAJO01000014.1 GCA_002706085.1 Alcanivoracaceae bacterium
CATCTGCTGCGCCTTGCCTCTAGGAAAGGGAACCACCCTTACCGTCGAGACAAGACACAACAGCTGCACGCTCCAGGTCACGCTGAGCATGCAAGGAGTTATTCAGAGGTTCCCTAACTTAAAGTGTTGCCGTGAGACGCCACAAGGGCTGCCCACTGGCCTGGTACTTTTCCTCAAAATCCGTCAGCGGGGATGTCTGCTCAGGCAGCGCCTGCAGTTCGCTGCTGACGCCGGTCATTGCCAGCGCACTAACGACTTCTTCCAGATACACCCGCCAGTTGCTGCGGTATTCGAGCACGCCTCCCATGGCCAGCAGACAGGGCCACACCGGGTGGCCATGCCAACGGCGTTTGAGATGGGCGCTCTTCGGCCAGGGATTGGGGTAGAGAATTTGATGACGCGCCACCGCGATGCCCTGCTCCGCCAGCAACCGCCACAGTCCGGCACAGTCCGCCCGCAATAACAGCAGATTGGCAGGCAGCGGAGAAAACCGCGTCAGCGCCCGGCCAAGCCGTGCCTCCGATTGATCCACACCGACAACCAATGCTTGCGGCTGAGAAAGCGCCAACGCCACAGAGGAACGCCCCGTCCCGCAGCCAGAGTCCAGCATCAGTGGGTGATCAGGCCCATTCTCATCGCGCCAGGCCTGTAGCTGATGGAAGGCATGCCGGTCATGAGAGCTCACCGGTGCCTGCCACGGGTGATCAAGATGCTTCCTGACCGTGAGGGCGAGATCCTGGTGCTGCCCGGTTTGATTGCTGGTCACGGTACGGCTGTTGGCGAACATGGCGCTCCTGCGGCTGAGATCGCGATAACGGGCAGTGCATTATGCCTGCCACCNAGCCCGCCGATAACCCGAGCGGCCGCAATNGACGTAATCAGGCAGGCCATGTGACAGCCATTTGCCCGACGGGGGCCTAGTCTTTCCCTTTTTCGGCATCTTTCGCCGGCTTCTTCNAGCCCGCTTTTGCCATCAGACGACACGGAATGCGAATGGAATCCCGCCGCCAGTCAAGCCGATACGCTGTCCACAACCNNGGGCTGCGCCTGCTGATCTGTGTGCTCATCTGCACNCTTCTGGCAAGCTGCCTGCTGTCGGTGGTGTNGCTGAGTCAGTGGAGCAGTCAGGCCAAAGCAGAACAAACCCACACCTTGCCGCGATGGCCCAACGCTGACAATCCCGCTTACTGGCCTGCCNTGCAGAAGATGATCCAGTACCTGCCAGTAGGAAAACAGGGGGCGCTGCTCTATGACACCCGNACCCTGGTCGCACTGGAACATGCGACCCAGGCCATGCACCGGNCGCTCACCCCGGACGAACAGGCCCGCACCTACGCNATCCTGGTGCGCACTTTCTCCGCTGAGACAGCGACGGCCATCNAGCGCCTGTGGCAGCAGTATCAAAACTATCAGGTNGCCATTGCCCAACAACCCGGAATCGCCCTGCCAGCCCTGCAACAACTGCAAACGGACCATTTCGGGGAACACGCATCCTCCCTGTTCAGACAACACAACCTGATGCAGGCAGCCCTGCAGCAGGATATGCCCTGATGGCATTGCGACCAGTCAAACCCACCCCCTTTGGCCTGTCACTGCTGGCCGGGGCACTACTGGGCCTCGGTTTCACCTTTGGTTCCCTGTATTTACTGGTCTGGGTGGCTTTTGTACCACTGCTGATGGCACTGCATTCCCCTTCNCCCAGGCCTGTCAGGCAAGCGTGGCGGTGCGGTCTGGTGGCAGGGATCGTCTTTCAGGTGATTGCCGCAAACTGGGTACTGCATTTTATTGAGGCGCTGTGGGATGCCGGGACTGTCATCACCGCTCTNATCGCTGCGCTGTTCTGGGGTTATGGCGCATTGCAGCTGGCGCTGCTGTCTGTGGTGTACCTCGGGTTGCAACAACGCACTGGCTGGCCTTGCCTGCTGATCTTCCCGGTGATCGTTACACTGGCCTTTGCCGGTTTTCCCACCCTCTTCAATGCCCAGTTAGGNGANACCCAGAGCCGTTTCATCGTCGCCATTCAAGGCGTCAGTCTTACCGGGGTGNATGGCCTGGATGCGATCATCGCACTGGCTAACGCCCTGCTCTATCAGTACCTGCGTCCCCGCTCNGCGACACCACGGCGCGACAGGATCCACCAGGTGGTGAGCGGCCTGTTNATCGTCCTCTGGCTGGGCTATGGCGCNGTGGTGTTGCTGAGNGCCAGCCCGCCGGGCACCCGCCTCAGGGTTGGGTGGGTGCAGGAAAATGGGCCGGCAGGTGANACCCGCNCATCGACACCNGGATACACCGATAGCGACCCGCGNTCACTGGCCCTGTCCCGGCAACTGGCCGTGGAGGGCGCCGAGGTGATCATCTGGCCGGAGACCGGTTTCAGTGCCTATTTTCAGCAGCCCCGGGTTCGACAGGCCATCCACCGCGCCGCAAAAGCGATGCGCACCCCGCTCTTGCTGCAAGGCATTGAGGTAGCGGATGGCAGGCAGTTCAACNCCGTGGCCTGGGTGTCGGCCAGTGGCCTCGAGGCCGGCCGATACCGGAAACAGAAACGGGTTGCCTTTGGTGAATACCTGCCCCTTCTGGAGTACCTGCCTGACAGCTCCCGCTGGGCCAGACAATGGTTAAGCGGATTTTTCAGTGATATTGCCGCTGGCCACCAGCCTGCCGGGNTCCCGATCGCCGGTACCGACACTCAGCTCATACCGCTGATCTGCTACGAGGTCATGTTCCCCTCACTGGTCGCCGATGCCAGCCGGGTGGGAGCCGACCGGCAACTNTTGGTCATCGTGTCGAACAACGCCTGGTTCGGTAACACGGCTCAACCCTGGCAACACTGGCGTGCCACAGCCCTGCGTGCCGTGGAGACCGGCCGCCCCGCTCTGCATGTGATCAACAACGGGCCTTCCGGTGTCTTTCTCGCTGATGGTCGCCCCTGGGTTNATAGCCCCTACGGCACAGAAGCGGCCTACCTCGCCGAGGTCCCCATCCCTTCCCATGGCCCGACCCTGCACAGTCGCTACCCCAACGTCTTTTTAGCGCTCTGTCTCGCGCTTGCNGGTCTGATACTGGTGGTGGCCTTGAGGNGCGAAANAGTTACTCATCGCTCTCGCGGTCGGCCGGCTCCCCGGTGAGCCATNGCCACTGCTCTGCTTTTTCNGTGTCGTCCAACCGGGTATTCATCTGGGTNCGCATGTTGTGCAAGGTGACNCGAGCCATGCGCTCCTCGTCCGCGAACAAGGCATTGGCNAACGCCTCCCCCAGATAATCGCGCCGCAGACGNGCCAGCTGCTGCTGCCCGCTGGCCAGGGCTTCTACCCCACTGCGNTGCTGGAAACTGCCGGACAGATCCCGGTACATATTGCTGNAGTGAAAGTAACGCTCCATCACGTCAGCAGCCTGACGACCGGCGGTGTCAGGCATGACCGCGATGACCTGCTGTTGCAGCCAGGCAAGCTCAGCCAAGGTGAGTGNCGCATCNCCACCAAGGAAAACGGTATCCAGTACAGCACGTAACTCGCGCCCNGNCTGAAGGTTNCCCTGCTCATCCACCGGCAACCCCGCCAGGGTCGCTTCCACCTGTTGCTCGCTCCAACGCCGCTGCGATGGGCTATCCAGNCGCCCGGATGGCTGCTGTGGATGCAAGGCGACGGTCGAACCCGCACGGCGACTGTCGGCAAGTTCAGCGCGGGTTTGNACGACCGGAGCNCCAGGGTCATGNGTCGCCAGCCTGCGGCCATCCCCCTTCCCTTCACTCACCGCGAAGAACAACAACACTGANACCGCTGCCGACAGCGTCACCAGCAGCAGCGCCTGAATAACCCGCCAGGTCATGTCAGGTTGCCCCGACTACCTNTCCCCTCNTGATTACGCATCTCACTGACGGTCATTCCCGCCCAGCCTTTCACGGCCCGACGCAGGCTGGAGCCACAGGAAAACCCGGCCAGTNCCGCCACCTCATCCACGTCGAGACTCGAATGACGCAGCTGATGGCTGGCAATTTCCATCCGCACTTCATAGAGNATCTTGCGGAAGGAAGCGGACTCGCAGGCTAGCCGGCGGGTNAGGCTACGGGGNGTCAGCCGCATCTGGCGTGCCACCGCATTCAAATCCAGATCCGGGCGAAAATAGGCCCGCACGTGCCAGAACACCCGCTCGGTAAACGTCACCGCCTCCACCCTGTGGGTCAGCTCCCGTTCGCATTCCCGGATCAGTTTTTCAAAAGCCCGTTTGCGAAACGGACGAAAGCGCTGAAACACATAGTCCATATGCGCAGAAATAGCGTATTCCTGACACCCNAAGGTAAGGCTGTCACAGGGGAGAATTTCATAAGGGCGGCGATCCGCGGGTTCAGGGAAACCAAGACGGACATGCAGAGAAGGNTCTGCCACCGACTTGTTGCCACACTGATCCCAGATTCGCAACGTGATGGCGAGGCGCCATTCACGGATAAAGTCACGCATCAACGGGTCATCATCACTGCCCGTCATGTAATCAATNGGTTCGACAATGCGCCCATCCGCNTCCAGATAGGCATTNGGTTGTGCCGCATGTTCGGCGAATAACGGCTGGGCCGTAACCAGATAACGGCGAAACGCCTCGCCGGCGTGTTTCAAACTGGGGCTGCAGTGGACGACATACCCCACCGGCCCCCAGTAACTCCAGTCAAAGTGCATGCCCACCGCGAGTCCAAGACCCGGCCTCTGGCACAGATGAATGCCGTTATACAGAAGTCGCTGGAACTGCCGGTAGCTGATCATCACCTCCTGCATCTCAAACATNGGGGCGGATAAACCGGTCCCTTCCAGGAGACGCTCCAGCGGTGCTCCCAGATGACAGAATGCCTCGATAAAACCCAGAGGATGACGATGAAGGGGAACCAGCCCGCTGTTGGGGTCCAGATCCATCGGAGACTCCCGGAGATTGTTCTTGTTGTGATGCTCATGACTGCCCGGCAGCACACCACAACACGGCGGCCGAGGCCTCCACGAGGCGGCTANGGGATCAAGGCTAGCACCACAATGCGAACAAATCAGCATGGCAATTCCGGGGGCAGTGTCGTCACAGGCAACCACCAGGATTGCCTGTGACCGTTGGGCTTTACAGCCCCTTGCGTTCTACGTCCCAATCAGAGAGCCCACAGGCAGAGCAAGCGCCAGTGAAAAGGCTGGCCGCGTCACTGTCGCCGCTGAGCTGATACAGCCACCAGGCAGTGGTCATGGCTTTGTAGTCCCCGAAGTCTCCCACCGGCTCAAAGTGACTGGCGCCGTTGAGCGTCGCCCAGAACACGGGCACGTCTACACGGCTGAATACCGGCGCCTGATTCAACGTCGGTCCTGCCAGCGTGTCCAGCGAGCCGGACAACAGCAACATAGGCGCATGTTGCTGATACTGGGATGAAGTCTGGTGGCCAAGACCGAGGATGTACGGTTGCACCGGGGCGGTTGCTGTAATACGCGCATCGCGACCTGCCATGATCGTGCCGCCGCCGCCCTGGGAATGCCCGGACGCACCGATCTTGCTGAAATCAATGTTTCCTGCGTAACTGCTGTTCTGCAGGTAATCAATACAATCGAGCATTTCATCGCCGGAGCCGGCATTGCTGGTGTTGGCCGCCGCCACCACAAAGCCCCATGACGCCCAATGCTCAAGACCAGAACCGTAGGTCGTGGGGGTACCACCGGTGCCGTTGCCCCAGACAATCAATGGGTGGTTGCTACCCAGGTTGCGAGGGCGGTAAATGGTACAGCCAAGGCCGCCTGAATGACGGGTCGTGGTATAGGGCCCGTCTTCCTCATACGGGGCCAAGGGGTCACTGCCATTGCCGGCCAATACGGCAGCGCTGAGCAACAGCCCCGCCAGGGCTGCACCCGCGCGAAGCAGAGTGGAGATATTCCTCGTTGTAACGCGATCATGGATTTTCATTATTGGTCCCTTTCGATCGATAAATGTGCGGGGCAGCCCTGCCCGATCGCTCTCCCAAGCCATCAGCCGTTATCTTTACACTGCCAATGCGGGCTCAGGCTGCCCCGACCCGCCCCGGAAAACACACAAGGTTCCCGACAGGCAGCACCGATTCTGTCGCGGCAGCAGATAGGCCGATATAACGGCACCGACGCCATTTGCCGTTCAACAGTGGCTCAGGTTCACCCCGCAGAGGCAGTCCTCATCCCGGCCGTGAATGGCGTCACAGATGGATTTTCACTTTCACAATGCGTAAGCGTCCTGCACCCTGATATCAGGCCCCCTTTGGAGCAACGCCATGCCCAATCTGCTGACTATTGCGATCCTGATCATGACGCTAAGCCTGACCGCCACACTGCGGGCCCAGCCCATGGAGATGCATGTCATTTCTCGTCCTGATGCTGCCGCCCTGGTGCCTGTCATTGAGCCGTTACTGCCTGCTGGCGGTTCAGTTCAGGCCTATCGCGGCAAGCTGATCATCCGCACCACAGCGGAAAACCTGCACAGCCTGCAAGGCGTGTTGGGTAATCTGGACGCCGAACCGGCGACCGTTGTTGTCCATCTGCGGCGCAGCGGTTCTTCCACTGGCAATGAGCAGACCCTTGAGGGCACGGTGAGCCGCAATCGTGAGGGAGATCTCGACGCACAGGTACAGATTGGAGCACAGCAGTCCCGACAGCAGCAGCACGATCACTACCAGATACGCACCCTGTCCGGTTATCCCGCACGCATCAGTCGAGGCACATTACTGGCACTGTCGAACGGCGCCTACGGAACCCAGCTGGCCGCTCTTGATCAGGGCATACAAGTCACCCCGCAAAGCCTCCCGGACGGCCAGGTGGTACTCAGTATTCAGCAGCAACACGACACTGTTTCCGGCAACATCACAGCCAATACCCAGCACAGCGCTACCACCCTGCAGGTCACACCAGGCCAATGGCACCCCATGGGGAGCATCCAGATTGATCAATCCCGGCAGCAGCGAGGCATAGGCGGTAGCAGCCACCAGCGGAGTACATTGGTGCTGCCCATTGAGGTGATGGTTCAGATCAGTGAATAGTTAACAGTGAACAGTGAATAGCTGCGCGAGCAGCGCTGGTCAGGCTCTACAACGCAAGAGGCCGCGCCCAATGTCTGGGCGCGGCCTCTTTGCTTTCAGGCAACCAACAACGCGCGAGCGCGCCGCTGTTAACTGCTTACTTGCCTGCTTTCAGCTCTCTACGACGACGGTGCAGAACCGGCTCGGTGTAACCGCTCGGCTGGGAGCAGCCTTCAAATACCAGTTCTACTGCTGCCTGGAAGGCAACGGAGCCGTCGAAGTCCTTGGCCATGGGGGTGTAGAGCGGATCGTTGGCGTTCTGACGATCAACCACTTCAGCCATGCGCTTCAGGGTTTCCATCACCTGGTCTTTGTTGGTGATGCCGTGGTGCAGCCAGTTGGTCACGTGCTGGCTGGAGATACGCAGGGTAGCGCGGTCTTCCATCAGGCCCACATCATTGATGTCCGGCACCTTGGAACAACCGACACCCTGGTCAATCCAGCGTACCATGTAACCGAGGATGCCCTGGGCGTTGTTGTCCAGCTCCTGCTGGATTTCCTCAGCAGACAATTCACGGTCCAGCAGCGGCAGCGTGAGGATGTCGTCCAGGGAGGCACGCTCACGGCTGGCCAGCTTNGCCTGAACCTCGGCCACATTCACTTCATGNTAGTGNGTCACGTGCAGGGTGGCCGCCGTCGGGGACGGTACCCAGGCACAGTTTGCGCCCGCGTTGGGGTGACCGGCCTTGTTGGCCATCATCTGTGCCATTTCGTCCGGCATGGCCCACATCCCTTTACCAATCTGGGCGTGNCCCGGCAGGCCGCATTCCAGACCGATATCCACGTTCCACGCCTCGTAGGCATTGATCCACGGCATGCCTTTCATGTCGCCCTTGCGAGCAAACGGACCGGCTTCCATGGAGGTGTGCATTTCATCNCCNGTACGGTCGAGGAAACCGGTATTGATGAAGATCACCCGGTCGCTGGCCTGACGGATACACTCTTTCAGGTTCACGGTGGTGCGGCGCTCTTCATCCATGATGCCGATTTTCAGGGTCTTGTCGGCCAGGCCCAGCGCCTTCTCAACACGACCAAACAGCTCAACGGCAAACGCCACTTCTTCCGGGCCGTGCATCTTCGGCTTCACGATGTACACGGAACCGGTNCGGCTGTTGCTCAGCTTGTTGATCTTTTTCAGGTCGTGCATGGCAGCCAGAACGGTCACCATNCCGTCCATGATACCTTCCGGGGTTTCCTCACCGTTCATGAGGATGGCCGGGTTGGTCATCAGGTGGCCCACGTTACGCACCAGCAGCAGAGAGCGGCCNTGCAGGGTCAGGGTGGAGCCGTCCAGCGCGGTGTACTCACGGTCGCCGTTCATGGAACGGGTCAGGGTTTTGCCNCCTTTTTCGAAGCTTTCCTGNAGGTCGCCTTTCATCAGGCCGGCCCAGTTACGGTACACCTCGACCTTGTCTTCNGCGTCAACCGCCGCAACCGAGTCTTCGCAGTCCTGAATAGTGGTGATGGCCGATTCCAGCAGCACGTCTTTCATGTTGGCAGCNTCATCNGCGCCAATCGGGTGGCTGGCGTCAAATTGCAGCTCAGCATGCAGGTTGTTGTGCTTGACCAGTACGCCGGTGGGNGCCGCGGCGTCGCCCAGGAANCCNTTCAGCTGGGATTCGTCTTTCAGGCCGGTCTTTTCGCCGCCAAGGGACACAACCAGCTTGCCATCGACNATCGCGTAGCCAGTGCTGTCCTTGTGGGAACCGTTGGCCAGCGGGAAGTAGTTATCCAGGAAGTCGCGCGCCCAGGCGATCACCTTGGCACCACGCTTCGGGTTGTAGGCACCGCCTTTCTCGGCGCCGCCTTCATCGGAAATNACGTCGGTGCCGTACAGGGCATCGTACAGGCTGCCCCAGCGNGCGTTAGCCGCATTCAGGGCAAAACGGGCGTTCTTCACCGGTACTACCAGCTGCGGGCCGGCAATAGTGGCGATTTCCTCGTCCACGTTCTCGGTGGTCACCTTGAACGCATCGCCTTCCGGCAGCAGGTAGCCGATCTCGGACAGGAACTGCTTGTATTCAGCCATGTCGATGGCCTGGCCCTTGCGCGCCTTGTACCACTCATCCATCTGTGCCTGGATCGCTTCACGCTTTTCCANCAGCGCCTTGTTCTTNGGCGCCAGGTCTTTGAGGATGGCTTCCAGCTCGCCCCAGAAGTGATCCGGGTCGACGCCGGTACCCGGCGCGATCTCGTTGACTACCAGATCATGGAGTTCAGCAGCGATTTCAAGGCTACCCTTCTGAATACGATCGGTCATGGTGCTCCTACCCTTCTGGTCCAGAGAATCTTCAATAAAACGGCGCTTTCATGGTGCTGACTCAATGTATTGTCAGGCCTGTCCAGTGAGCGGATCAGGCAACCATATCAAGCCCGGGGGGTGCTANTGCGAGAATACAGCCAGACACGGCTGCTCGCGAAAAAATCGGTGGGNATTCTAGCNGAAACGCGGCCACGAATCATGTTTAGTGACATAATTTAGCGTGACTGGCGAGTCTGCGATCAACCGAAAAGGTTGACCACGTCAAGGCGATGTGCCTGCTCGCCACCCCGCTGCTGGCCCTGCTCAAGATGTTCAAAATCAAACAGGCGAGTATCAGCCAGCTGGGACGGGGCAATGTTCTGTACCGCAGCAAAGATATTCTCGATCCGCCCNGGCTGTTCCCGATCCCATTTTTGCAGCATCTCCTTGATCACCTGACGCTGCAGGTTTTCCTGGGAACCACACAGGTTGCAGGGAATGATCGGGAAATCCTTCAGGCCGGAGAATTCCACAATGTCCTTCTCGCGACAGTATGCCAGCGGACGGATAACAATATTGCGGTTGTCATCACTGCGCAGCTTCGGTGGCATGGCCTTCATCTTGCCGCCGTAGAACATATTCAGGAACAGGGTTTCGACGATATCGTCACGGTGATGACCCAGGGCAATCTTGTTGGCGCCAATCTCTTCGGCAAAGCCATACAAGCTGCCGCGACGCAGGCGCGAGCACAGACCGCAGGTGGTCTTGCCCTCCGGCACCTTCTCCTTGACGATGGAATAGGTGTCCTTTTCCAGGATGTGGTACGCCACCCCCTCTTTCTCCAGATACTCTGGCAGGATGTGCTCGGGGAAACCCGGTTGTTTCTGNTCCAGGTTCACCGCCACCAGCTCGAAGTTTACCGGCGCGGAATGCTGCAGATTGCGGAGGATTTCCAGCATGGTGTAGGAATCCTTGCCGCCAGACAGGCACACCATCACCTTGTCGCCTTCACTGATCATGTTGAAGTCGGCAATGGCACGGCCCACTTCCCGCCGCAGCTTTTTCTGCAGCTTGTTGAAGCGCGTCTTTTTCTTGGCGTCGAGGCTATCTGACATCAGGTGACCTTCATCTTCCGGATCAGTCGTCGATACAGGGGCGGAGACCAGCGTTTCAGGTACACACCGGCCTTTTCGCGGCCGGCGATGATAACCTGATCACGGCCTTGCTGCACGGCCTTGAGCAACCGTTCAGCGCATTCTTCGGCCGGCATGGCACTCAACTGGGCATCATCCATGCTGCCCTGGGCTGAGCCATCCGCAGTGAGCGCATTGACAGAGACCTGGGTTCGCACGAAACCGGGCATCACCAGGGTGACCCGCAAGCCATTGTCGTATTCTTCTGCTCGCAGGGATTCAAAGAAACCGTGCAGGGCATGTTTACTGGCGCTGTAAGCACTGCGCAGCGGTGTGGGTAACTCGCCGACCAGGGAGGTGATGACCACAAAGCGCCCTTCCCCCTGCTCACGGAACCAGGGCAATACCTCCTTGGTCAGCGCAACCGTGCCAAAGAAGTTCACTTCCATGATGCGACGGTCTACCGCCAGATCGGTGTCTGCCACGCGTGAACGCTGGGAAATGCCGCCATTGTGCACCAGGATATCCAGCCCACCGAAGCGCTCGCGCACGGCCTGCACCGCGGCTGGCATGGCGCCGCTGTCTGCCAGATCCAATGGCAATATCAGATGTTGCTGCGCATTGACCAGGGTTTCACGAACCCGCTCAAGCTCCGCCTCACGACGGGCTGACAACACCAGCCGCGCCCCGCGACGGGCAAAGGACTTGGCCACTGCTTCACCAATGCCCGAAGAAGCACCGGTAATCCAGACAATCTTGCCTGCCACGCTGTTGGACATACTGCCGTCTCCCAGAATATGAGTACCGCAGAGGGTAATGGGATCGGAGGGAAAACCAAAGGTTCTTCGCGGATTTCAGGGACGCTTATGTGGTTTGCTCTGGTCGGGCGTCAGACGTCGGCAATCTGACGCGCCAACCCGACTCGCAAGGGTACAGCTTCAGGGCCTGCTTGCTCGGGACGACGGGTTTTCTGTCTTTCGCGTCAGACGTCCGACTTCAGACGTCTGACGAACCGGTTTTCTCACCCGGCAAGCGGAGCCCGTTCGAAGCCAGCTATTTCAGCTCCTTGGACGACAACCCCAGAAGATGCCGCGCCACGATAAGTTGCTGGATTTGCTGGGTGCCTTCGAAGATGTCGATGATCTTGGAGTCACGGGCCAGCTTTTCCAGCAGGGTGCGCTCGGAATACCCAAGCTCACCACACAGCGCAACGCATTTGAGGGTCACCTCATTGCCCATGCGCCCCGCCTTGGCCTTGCACATGGAGGCTTCCTTCGAATTGGGCTGACCGTTGTCGGCCATCCAGGCCGCTTTCAGCGTCATCAGTCGTGCCGCCTCAAGATCCGCCTCCAGCCGATACAGTTCCAGTTCACGGGCCGTGGAGTTATAAGGCAGTTTCGAGAAATCAGCGCTAACCTGCTCTTTTTCATAGATTTCACGAGTTATTTCCAGTGCGGCACGGGCAACCCCCAATGCCATGGCGGCCACCTGGGGACGGGTGTTATCGAAGGTCTGCATGACCCCACCAAAGGCTTTTTTGCGCGCCTCTTCCGTGTCGGCGATCTCCGCTGAGCCCAGCACATGGTCTACCGGGATCCGGCAATCGTTGAGCGACAATGCCGCCGTATCCGAGACCCGCAGGCCCATCTTGTCTTCCACCCGCACCAAACTCATGCCCGGGTTATCACGGGGCACAATGAATGACTTGATCGCCGCCTTGCCCAACGCTTTGTCCAGGGTTGCCCATACCACCACGGCATCGCAACGCTGCCCGCCCGTGCAATAGATCTTTTCGCCATTCAGGATCCACTCATCGACGTCACGCACCGCCGTGGTGCTGATGGCCGCGGAATCGGACCCGGCCCCCGGCTCGGTGATCGCCATGGCACAGTAGAGTTTGCCGTACTGCTGCTTCTGTTCCGGAGTGCCTACCGCCGAGATCGCCGCGTTACCCAGACCACTNCCGGGGATAGACAGCATCAAGCCCACGTCNCCCCANCACATGGCCTCAACGCCCATGATCCCCATCATGTTGGCCCCGTTTTTAATGCCATCNGAGCCNNTGCCACNGCCTTTTTTGCCGCCGCCACTCATGGCGGCCATCATCTGCGCCACCGGCTTGAGCTCTTCCGGGGTATCGCAATGCTCAATGGCGTCGTACTTGCGGGAGATCGGTCGGAAGACACCACTGGCCAGCTGCTGGGCCATTTGCTGNACCTGGGTCAATTTTTGCGGAAGTTCGAGATTGATCATGTCGGTCTCCTTATACGACGAGGCTGCCGTGCAGCACGGCAATGCTGCGCAGGTTGCGGTACCACATTTCCANCGGGTAATCNCGGACGAAGCCGGCTCCGCCGAACAGNTGAATACCGTTGGTGCCGATCTGCATGGCTTTCTCCATGCATTGCAGNTGGGCCAGGTAGGCCTCGCGATAGAACGACAACCCCTGCTCCGCCCGGCTGGCCGCCCGCAACATCAACAAGCGCATGCCTTCCAGTTCGATACCGATGTCCGCCACCATGAACGCCACNGACTGACGCCAGGCGATGGGCTCGCCAAATGCCTTGCGTTCTTTCACATAGGGNATGCTGTAATCCAGCACCGCCTGGCAGCACCCCACCGCCAAGGCACACTGCCCGATCCATGACAACGCCTGCAGGCGCGGCANATCAAAGCCCGGGAGCCTGTCTGCCTCGCTGACCGCCACATCCTGCAGCTCCAGAGTGGCCAGTGCGGCACTGCGAAGNCCCATGGCCGGCTCGGCCTTGACGCTGACCCCGGGAAGATCGCTGGACACCAGAAAACCGGCCGGGCCCGACTCTGTGGCAGCCACAACCACAAACAATCCGCACGCCTCCCCCATGGGGATCAGGCTCTTGGTGCCACTTAGACGATACTCACCACCTGCACTCACTGCCTGGGTGGCCAACTCCGTAGGCTCGAAGGTTGCCCGGGGCTCGGTCAGTGCAACGGCGGCCTGGCCCGCTTCACCGCTGGCCAGCCCTGGCAACAGGCGCTCCTGCTGTTCCTCGCTGCCCCCTTCGACCAGCACATTCACCACCCCCATGGTCTGCAGGGCAGCAAGGGTATGGGACATGTCGCCCTGCCCAAGGTCCTCACACGCCAACGCATTGGAAAGCGGGGAACGCGGCATACCGACCCCGCCCAGCGCTTCGGGAATGGGCATCAACGCCAGACCGAATTCCTGAATGCCTGCCACCAGGGCAGCGTCAGGACAGGCGGCATCATCGGCAGCCCTGGCCGCAGGTGACAGCGTGTCACGCGCAAAGCGGAGCATGTTCTCGCGGGTAATACGTTGCTCTTCAGTGAGTGTTAGATCGAACGGAGCTGAATCCATACCGAACCTCATAGTGATTATCGTCAGCAATCAAACGTTTGTTTGATGTCCACAGTCTGCCAGCGATTGTCTACGGTGAACAATGACAAGGACTGTGACCTCGGACGATAAAAACGGTAAAGTTGTCGAAAAATAAAACAACACTCTTCACAAGGATTTTGTGGCTTCGTGTTTACCTTGATTCCCAGCGATCCGCCGGAGCGGGCCATCCGGTTGCGCCGCCAGTTTATGGCGCTGTATTCCTATCTGTTGCTCTGGGTGGGCACCTTCCTCGGTGTTCAACTGAGCGCTTTTGAGCCTGGCACCCCCCACGCCCTGATCTTTGGCTGGCTCTACGGGATCAACGCCCTCTTCTATCTCATGATCCGCAGCGGCTTCAGCGAACGACTGAGGGATCCCAGCCTCACCTTCCTGCAGATGGCCACCGGCATCCTGGCCACCACCGCCATTCTGTATTACTCCCGAGAGCTGCGCGGTGCCATGCTCAGTATCTATTTCATGGTCATGACCTTCGGAGTCTTCGCACTGGACCGCCGAGGCCTGATGCTGATGGCGCTTTTTACCCTGACCTGTTTCACCGCCCTGCTCGTGTACGAATTAGTCACCAGCCCACATTCCGTGGTGTTTTCCTACCTGATCGGGCACTGGATTATTCTCGCGCTTGGCCTGTGCTGGTTCATCTATGTGGGCGGCTATATTCATAATCTCCAGACCCGGGTCAGGGATCAGCGTGAAAGCTTGCGGGAAGCGCATGAACGGCTGTCGGCAATCGCCATCCGTGACGAGCTTACCGGCCTGTACAACCGTCGGCACTTCCTTGAGCGACTGGAAGAAGAGATGTCCCTCGCAGACCGAAACGCCAGCCCCTTGCATCTCGCCATTATCGACCTGGATCACTTCAAGCAGGTTAATGACCAATACGGCCATGCCGCTGGGGATGAGGTACTTTGCCGCTTCAGCGAACTGGCCAGTCAGGGGTTACGGCGCTCAGACCTGCTGGCACGTTACGGCGGGGAAGAATTTGTTGTGCTGTTCCCCCATGCCTCCCGGCAAGCGTGCATGGCCGCCCTGGAGCGCCTGCGTGAACGCTTTAGCGACCAGGATTTCGGCTTTTCCGACGCCATCAAGACGTCATTTTCTGCCGGGCTTGCGGCCTATCACAGTGGCGAATCCGCTGAGTCCTTTACCCATCGGGCGGATACCGCCCTTTACGACGCCAAGGCGGCTGGCCGAAACCGAATTATCTTGGCCCAGGAATAAGGTTCGTAGCGCAATGGCTGACAGGAAAACGGATCCGACGCTTGGCGCCGTAATCTGACACCAAGCCTCGCCACACTTCCCGTCGTGCTCACAGAATGCACCTTGAGCAATTTGCGGTTTCCTGCACACGCCTGTGCCGCTATCCTTGCTGACCTTGGAGGGCCCATGTCAGACATAACCAATCCCAGCCTCAAGAACACTGTTCGCAAACACTTCCAGAGCCTTGGCGAAGACGCTCCTACCTGGACTGAAGTGCACGGCCTGCTGTGCGCACTTGCTGTGGGGCCAGCATTTGAGGACATCAATTACGCCGAGCTTCTGGAGCTGGACGTACCCGAGACCGTTAAAACCGCACTTGATGACCTGTGCCAACGGCTGGAGTCACAGCTCACCAGTGGCGAGCCCATCAACCTGCCCTGCCTTCTGGATCCTTACCAGGAAGAAGATGGCCAGGATCTGGCCAGCTGGTGCGCCGGTTTCATGACGGGCGTTTTCGCCGATGAAGGCGCCTGGTATCAGGACGACGAGTCCACCATGGCAGAAATGCTCCTGCCCTTTGTACTGATCTCCGGCCTCGATGAAGATGAAGCGCTGGACGATATCTGGAATAACACACAGCTGGTTCGACAGATGGCACTCAGTATCCCTGACCTGCTGGAAGAGCTGTTTCTGGTATTCCACGGCCCCGAAAACGACGATTCCGATTAACGGCACGATTTTCCGTCCCAAAGCCCTGTTGGCGTGATCCAGTTCCACGCCGTGCCATCACCCAGCCACTACTCTAGAGGCTGAACAACAACTACGAAATTTTACTCACAGGGCCCAGGGAGTCAGGGCACCGGTGATGATCAGGGGGATAGACGGTGCGATATTTCACGGCGCGATCTTGGCGATCTTTGACAGTAGCGGTAGCCATTGTGGCCCCTGTGCTCGGGTCTGCCGAAACGGCGCAAAGCAGCGACGAGGCCTGCCCCATCCTAACAACCGCGACCTTCACCGCAGCAGTGGAAGACCGCCAACCCGTCAGTGAACTGACCCAGGCCCCCGTGAGTCTAGAAGAGTTGCTTTTTTATACCGCAGTTACCGACGGCAAGGGCAGCGAACTTCACCACCGCTGGAGCTACAACAATGAACTGGTGGCCGACGTCAGCCTGAGCATCGGTTCAGATTTCTGGCGAACCTGGTCTTCCAAGAGCTTTGCCAACCTGGCCGTGGAAGCCGGCGGCCAATGGCAGGTTGCTGTCACCACCGAGTCCGGCTGCCAACTGGGGCAATGGACCCTGGATCTGGTCGATGCGGATAGCGCTGGCGAGCCTGTAGCGAGCCAAACAACGACTGTAGAGGTGACTGCCGTCGCCCCTCCCTCGCCTCCCAAGCGCCATAACGACTCACCTGTAGACCTGCAGGAAAACTATACGGCCATTGAAGAATTACTGGAGCTGGGAGACACCAGCGGAGCACGGCGCGCGATCAAACTGGCCCGGGAACGCACCAACAATCCCGACCAGCTTGCTGAACTGGAAGCACTGGAAAATGATAACGAAGCCTTCGCTCAACTGAGCAAATTGATCCGCCAGCGGGATATTGCCGGTGCCAGGCAGCTGCTGGACCAACTCATGATCAGTGTTTCGGAAAACAGCCCGGTGTACCCCGCATTGAAGAGTCGTCGGCAGTTACTGGAGCAATTGGGCGGCACTGCGGAAGGCAGCGAGGGGTTTCAGGCAGCTGCAACCAATGGTTGAGACCGCCGTTGATCGCTAGGTGCCACCTCAACTAGTCGTCCTTCAGAGAGAGATGGCTGATATCCGGTTTGACCTCTGCTCTCTGATCCTTTTTCTGGCCAAGATCTTCACCTGCAGCTGCCATGCTCAAGTGACTGACATCCGGTGCATCCGGTGGCGGCTGGTGATCGCTGTTGTCCATGTCAGCCCCCACATCGGCCACCGTAAAAGCCCCGGAGAAACCTGTCCCACCAGTGCGGATCGTGCCAACGGTTTCCAACTCTCCACTCTCTTGATCTGCGTCTACAGCGGGTGCGTTGGACGCGGTCGTTTTCGCCGCGCCGTTTCCTGCCTGTTCGACTGGTGGCGGTGATGTCGGCGCCGCCGCAGGGGCAGAAGGCTTAAGTTCGCACTCCGCCCCCGCCTGCTTCAACACCGCCCGAAATTTCATGGCGGTGGCCTGATCCGCCTCTTTCTTCAGCACCACGGGCTGGCCGGAAAACAGCTTTTCAACCCGGGCGGCATCCATCTTGAACACCCGGCCAAGATTGGCTTTCACTGTGGCCGGGTCCGCACCACGAACCAGTTGGCCGGAAAACACCACGTTGAAACGGGCATCGCTCATAACCAAATCCTTCTTCTTTTAGTGCATCTCACTGGCAGCGTATTCCGCCAGTGCCGCAATGGTTCGAGACGGGTTCAACCCCAGAGCCCGCGGTACCATGGCGCCGTCGATCACAAACAGATTGGGATAATTGAACACCTCCCCGCGATGATTCACCACCCCGNTATCAACACTATCGGCCATATTGCAGCCGCCCAGCGGGTGCGGAGTGATCAGATCCTTGAACAGGGTCCAGTTGGGNGGTGTTGACGGATCCCCACCTGTGGCAGCAGTCAGCGCGAGATGACGCTCGGACAAACCATTGACGGCCTTTTCTGCCTTGCGGTAATCCCAGTTGAGTTTCAAATGGTTTCGTTTCCAGGGCCAGTACCAGCGACGGCCAAGATAAAAGCGGCCGCCCGGATCATCCATGGCTTGCCCGAACCAGGGCATCATTTCCGAAAACGGGTCACTGCTTTGCCCGTATTTCAGCATGGCCTTACCAAGCCGGGTNCCNCGGAAACGCGGGTCCTTGCCCAGTCGGTCCAGCATGCTGCCCATCACATCAGGGATGCCGCCGTCTTCGACAAAATACCGGGCCCCACCGTCACTGCCATCGAGATANTCAATGGCTGAAGAGATTGTCGGNCCCCGGGTCGGAGAAATCGACCGGCCCTTGTAGGTTGCTGCGGTGGCGAAGTCACCATTGCANGACCATTGATGCCCCAATGCCCGGCTNAGTTTTGGCAGGGTCTTGTACTGATCCCGGTTGCGCAACAGCAATTCCGTNGATCCCACAGACCCGGCTGCCACGATGACTTTTTCTGCCCGGAACACACGCCAGCACTGCCCATCCAGATCTCGCGCGCGGACTTCATANCCGCCGCCAGTCAACGGGCGAATCGTCCGCACATGATGAAGCGGGCGAATCTCGGCTCCGGCACTCTCAGCCGCTGCCAGATAATTCAGATCCAGGGTGTTCTTGGCCTGCACNGGGCAGCCCANATCGCAGTTACCGCAATGGGTGCAGGTCCCCTGCTGTTTGCCCTGATCATTGGTCCACTGCTTGCTGTGCCGCGCATCATAGGCATCATCAAGATCACTGGACCAGTCNGGATTAAAGGTGATCGCCTGGGGCACAACCATAAACCGTTCACCGGCCCCGGTTGCCTCAGCNGCCTCTTTCATCAAATGCGTGCGCGGCGTCCACTGGTTTTCAGGCAGGGTCTGTACGTTGAGCATCACCCCGGTGGTGTCGTAGTGNGGCTTCAGGGTCGCGTAGTCAATGGCTTCCGGCCAGCCGTNATCGAATGCTTGCGGCTTTGCCTCGATACTGACGTTGGCATAGATCAGTGANCCACCTCCCACACCGGCGCCCATGGCTACACTCATGTCACCAAAATAACGGAAGTCGATCCANCCNTTCTGTTTTTCCGGTTCGTCTTCGTCCCAGAACCAATCGCGCTGAGTGACCGACGGATATTCCGACGCCAGCCAGCGACGGCCTCTTTCCAGTACCAGAACCTTGCTTCCCTTCTCTGCCATACGGCAAGCCATTACTGCGCCACCGAAACCACTGCCGATGACCAGCACGTCAACTTTTTCCATGTTCTCCCCAACCCAAATGGTGAAATTGGCGCCGTCCCTGCTTATTCAGTCGCTGAGTGCCAACTNCGTTTTTTTAATCATGATTTTGCACTATAAAATCTGCTGTCAATCCTGTCTATTTCAGGGGCTTTCCAGTACCCTTCGCGCTGTTTTTACCGGTGCCGGCACAGCCCATGGAACAGATTGATTTCGTCAGTATTGAAGAACAGCAACGCCCGCGTAAACGCCGTGCTGCCACTCCCTCTAGCGCTTCCGCCCAAAACCGTAAGCCCTCAGCCCGTNCCCGACAGGGTGCAGTACGCGAAGGTTACCGTCGCCTTACTGCTGATATCCCTGCCGACTTGCACAAGCGCCTCAAGATGCAGGCCCTGATGGAAGATCGCTCAGTGACCGAACTGATCGTGCAGGCTGCAGAAAGCTTTCTTCGCAACCGCGACTAAGGCGTCCCTCGATANCCCCTTGTCCCTTGTGTCTGGGGTTTCATNCAAACGTCACCTCATTGTCACGGNCCTGCACCGCCAGGCCCTCACGCTGTGCAGAAATCGTGATGGAGACTGACGATGACAGCTGCAGACGGATTCCTGCTCGGTGTTGCCCTGTTTCTTGCCCTGGCTTTTCGTTTCCTGTTTCGGCACTTGCCGGAGGANCGCTGGCAATTTGTGGCCTCTCTTCCCCTCAAGAAACGCCATGACGGTGCCTGGCAGGGGTTAAACCTGACCTTCTATGGACTCTTCACCGGACTGGCNGGAGGGTGTGGCGTCGCCTGTTTTATCCTGCTCACCTCCGCCGCTGGNGTGTCGCTACTGACCGCGCTGGCCCTGACTGCCGGGGTATTGGTGATCTGTCTGCCCGCGGCCAAGATCATTGCCACCATCGTTGAAAAGAACCGCCACGGCTTCACCGTGGGCGGAGCCAGCTTTGTAGGTATATTGATTGCTCCGTTGTTCCTGTGGCTGGCTGACACCCTTAGCCAACGCTGGTGGGAAACCCCATTACCTGCCCTGCCCATGCTGGCAGCCATGTCCATTGCCTATGTGGTCGGGGAAGGTATCGGCCGTCTTGCCTGTATCAGCTTTGGCTGCTGCTATGGTCAGGCNCTCGGCAAAGCTCCCCGTTGGGCNCAACGGATGTTNGCCACCCTCAACCATGTGTTTATCGGCAAGACCAAGAAAATTGCCTTCGCAGGTGAGATGGAAGCGGTGCCCGTTATCCCGATTCAGGCNGTCACCTGCGTGGTCTACACCAGCCTCGCCCTGATTTGCATGTCACTGTTCTTCCATGGGCTGTTTGCACTGGCGTTTGCCCTGTCGCTGGTCGGCAGCCAATTGTGGCGGGTGTACTCCGAGACCTTGCGGGCCGATTATCGCGGTGGCAGCAAACTGTTTTCGGCCTACCAATGTATGGCCATGCTGGCCGCACTCTATGGCGTGATCATCAGNATAGTGCTGCCAGCCCATGCGGATCTTGCNCCCAGTCTGGCAGCCGGGTTTGCCGGGCTGTGGACGCCGGGAGTCATACTGAGCCTGCAACTGATCACGGTGATCATGTTCTTCTTTTCCGGCACCAGCACCATTACCACTGGCGAGTTGCGCTTTGGGCTGGCCGAGGACTGGCGGCATCAGGCGGGGTGCCAGCACCCTCATGCTGCTGAGTGATCCACTAACGTCANCGCTTACGCCAGTGCCACTGCCTTGATTTGGGCATACAGGCGCTGGCCGGACTGGATCGCCAGCTCCCGTAATGAACGCGATGAAATTCTCGCCAGTACAATGTGTTCATCCAGTTGCAAACGCACCACATGCTGACCCGGCCCGCAGGGGGTCACCGCGACAACGGTGACCGGCAAGATATTCAGAATACTGGAACCCTCCGGCACAGANCGGGTCAGGCTNACGTCCCGNGCNGCGATGCGCAGGCGAACCGGTTCTCCCGTTGCGCGAGACTGGGCGGCAGGCAACCAGAACACATGCTGGCCGGTTTTCACCGCCTGCAAATGATCCTCCTCATCAAATCCACCCATCACCCCATTGAGCAGTGCACAGGCGTCGCTGCGTGTGGCCAGAGGGCCATCCAGGCTCGCCAGTGCCTGGTGCACGGGNCCCTGATCCTGCAGCAGACCGNTGTCCATCAGCCAGACCTGGTCCGCNAGATATAACAGCTCATCAAGGCTGTGGGTGACATAGAGAACGGGGATGCGGCGGGCAATCGTCGCGATTCGTTGCAGCAGGGNCTCCCGATGGGGCAAATCCACCGCTGACAGGGGTTCGTCCAGCAACAGCAAGGCGGGATCCCCAACCAGGGCACGGGCCAGTGCAACCCGCTGGGCCTCACCGCCAGAAAGCCCCTGAACGCGGCGATGGAGCAAACCCTCAATGCGCACTTCCCGGACAATCGCCGGTACATCGACCCCGCCGCCACGNCGCTTGCGCACATACTCCAGATTGCCTGCCACGGTCAGATGCGAAAACAGCGCGGGCTGCTGTTGCAGCATCCCCAGNGGTCGCTGCCAGACGGGCAAGGCGGCATGACGGCTCTGCCAGGAATGGCCATCAAAACGTACATGNCCCTCGCAGGGCAGGAGTCCAGCCAACATCTGCAACAACGAACTTTTGCCCNTACCAGAAGGACCAAACAGGACGGTGACCCCCCTGNCGGGCAACACGCCGCTGGCACGTAACCGAAAGTCGCCAACCCGGCCGTGAATGTCGAATTCCAGTGTCACAGCCAGTCCCCTCTGCCTCGGGCCTGGGCGCCGGCCCGGCGTTGCCAGCGAAACAACGCCCACAGCAACACCACCGAGATCACCATCAATACCGCCGCCAANCGATGGGCGCTGGCNTAATCCCCCGCCTCAACGTGCTCATAAAGCGCGACGGANGCCACCCGGGTTTGCCCCGCGAGACTGCCGCCAATCATCAGCACCACCCCGAATTCCCCCAGGGTATGAGCAAAGCCCAGCATGGCAGCACTGGCATAACCGGGNCTGGCTTGAGGCAATACCAGACTGACGAANCGATCCAGTGGCCGCGCCCCGGCGACCGCCGCCATGTCCAGCTGCCGCTGATCCAGTGCCACAAAGGCGTTCTTCAGGGGTTGCAACACAAAGGGAAGCGAATACACCACAGAACCGATCACCAGACCGGGGAAACTGAACGCAAGCGAGCGCATGCCGGCCAGCTGTGCCAGCCATCCCCCTGGCCCTTGCGGCCCNAGNNCAATCAGCANGTAAAANCCTAATACCGACGGCGGCAACACCAGAGGCAAGGCAAAAATGGCCTCCAGNAATGCCGCNCCGGGCACACGCCGGCGAGCCAGCCACCAGGCCAGCGGCGTACACAGCAACAACAGGATCGCGGTGGTTACCAGGGCCANCTTGATACCGACCCAGAGNGCCAACCAGTCACCATCANTGAGCATGNATCACCCGGTAGCCAGAGGCCTCAATCTGCTGCTGCGCAGCTGCAGAAAACAGNAAGTCATAGAACTGCGACGCGNCAGGCGTATCGTTCAGCAGCCCGCCCTGTTGCAGAATCGGGGGATACAGTGACGTCGGAACCCGCCATTGGCTGCCGCCCTGCCCCAGAACCTGACTGAGTGCCACAAATGCCGCAGCNGCCGCTCCGCTATGGGCGAAGTGATAGCTNTGNCCGACATTNTCAGCGCGTACCAACGTCACCGATTTCGGCACCTGCAAGGCTGACAACACCGCTTGCGCNGCCTGACCGTAGGGCGCCGTTCTGGCATTGGCCAGTGCAACCGGGTGCAGGCTTCCCTGGCGCAGGGATTGCGGTGTAATCGGTACGCCNGGGCGCGGTGTCCACACTACCAGCACACCCTGGGCATAGGTGCGTACNGTTTCAGGCTTCAACCAGCCTTCGCGGGCAAGCTCCAGGGGGCGACGNTTGTCGGCGGCAAGAAAGATATCGTAGGGCGCCCCCTGACGAATCTGNGCAGCAAGTTTACCGGTGGACGCCACCGTCAACTGGATATCTGCCTGGGGATAGCTGCGCTGGTACAGCGCGACCAATGTGCGCAAGGGAGACGCGAAATTGGCCGCGACCGCCACGCGAACGCTATCCGCGTTCGCCATCAGCGGGAGTAAAAACAGGGAGAGCAGCAAAAGGTAACGCATAAAACGGAACCGAAAGTTCACAACGGAAACAGTCTAGCCNGAATATTTCCCCCAGTACCATGTCGCTGACGGGCGATCAGTCGTGNCCCTCGCTGCGGTTCCCGGAGCCACCGGGAGTGTCCGCGTCTCGCGGGTTCATGCCCCGGTGCTGTTGGCCGCGACGGTGGGCAAGTTCGATCTGTTTCTGGCGTTCNGCAAAGCGGCGCTTTTGCTCCGCGGTGGATTCGTCAAAACACTTCGGGCATGACACACCCAACTGAAACTGATCGGACAGCTTGTCCGCATCACTGATGGGCCGGCGGCAGGCGTGACACTGGTCGAAATCTCCCGGGTTCAGATCATGGTCCACCGTTACCCGCTCATCAAACACGAAACAGTCACCCTCCCAGAGAGAGTCTTCCCGGGGCATCTCNTCNANATACTTCAGGATGCCGCCCTTNAGATGATAGACCTCTTCAAAGCCCTGCTCTTTCAGGTAAGCNGTGGATTTTTCACAGCGAATCCCCCCGGTGCAGAACATGGCCACTTTCTTGTGCTTTTGCGGGTCCAGGGTGTTTTTCACGTAATCCGGAAATTCCCGGAACGTTTTGGTTTCCGGGTTGATTGCCCCTTTGAAGGTGCCGACCTCAACCTCGTAATCATTGCGCGTGTCGATCAGGAGGGTGTCCGGATCGCTGATGACCTCATTCCACTCTTCAGGGCTCAGGTAGGTCCCGACCACCCGGTTAGGGTCAATCCCTTCNACGCCCATGGTGACAATTTCTTTCTTGAGTTTCACCTTGGTGCGCAGGAAAGGATGCTCGTCATGAAACGATTCCTTATGCTCCAGATCCTCCAGGCGGGGATCCTTGCGCAGCCAGTCCAGCACCGTATTGATTCCGGTACGCGGACCGGCAATGGTGCCGTTGATNCCTTCATGGGCCAGCAACAGCGTGCCACGCACATCTTGCTCCAGCATCAATGCCAGCAGTGGCTCACGCAGCTGCGGGTGATCGTCCAGACGAACAAACTTGTAGAGCGCCGCCACGACAATGCTGTCTGCTCTTTCTTCTTTATGCTGACTCACGCCTTGAACTCCGGATCATGCTTGCTGCCACCCAGGCAATCAGGGGACTGGGTCACCTCTCCCCCCCTTGCNGTCCATTCCTCAACCGTGAAGGTGTGCAGGGCCAGAGCGTGGACCGGCCCAGCCAGCTCGTCTGCAAGCACCTTGTACAGCAACTGGTGACGACGCACCGGCATCATGCCGGTAAAAGACTCGCTGACCAGAACCAGTTTGAAGTGGGTTTCCGAGTTAGGCGGCACGCTGTGTTTGTGGCTTTCATTCTCGAGCTCGAAATGTGCCACAGGCACGGCATCGAAGACCTTGCGCTCGATCAATGTTGCTACACTCATGGACATCTCCCGCTCTCAGACCAGTACTCAACGTCGCAAAATAACAGCGCCCCGCCCGGATCACCGGCGCGGGGCGCGTATTCTACGCCTTTTCCTGGAAGCGGAAAAACGTCAGTGGTCAGCCGGTGACGGAATAATATCCGCCCACAAAGCCTCTGCCTCTGCATCCAAGAGACGGGCTCGCGACTCACCGGGGCCAAACTGGATAGCAGTGCGCTCCCCCTGCCAGGCCGACCAACCCGGTGCATCGCCACGAGCAAACCGGCCCCAGGCCGCCTGGACCTGGTCCGACAGGGCGCGGGCTTCGTCACCACCGCCGGTAAAATAAAGACCCGCCGGGGTATCCGTGACCCCGAAGACAAACGGGATATCCATGACATGGCAGGCCCCCATCGGCATGCCAAAGGGCTCGCTGGGCCAGGTGAACTGGAACGCCCAGCATTGGGCATTATGGCNGGACTGGGCGTCCAGAAGCCGAACCGTGGGTACACGGAACAAGCGATCGGACTCCATNGCTGCCAGCCAGTCGAGATTGCTGCGGCGCGGGTCGGGAGTCACCGCATTCTGGTAATACTCGAAGGCTCGCTGCCCATTACCGGGCAAGCCACGCTCGAAACGCCGCAGGATTTCACTGTTATCGATCTCGCGCAGGGCATCCANGGTGGTTGTCCCCGCTAACAGGCCCGCGTACTGGAAGAACAAATACTCCTCAAGGCACACTCCTGCCATCAGCCGCTTGTCTCGGGCCGCTCCCGCCGCGATAGCGTCGATGGGNANGCTTGGCAGCAGGTCATCGTCCAGNACCGGCAGAAAATTCATGGCGAACTGCGGGGTTGTCGTGCGTAAGCCCCGNTCCACCAGAACCTTGATGGAGGCATTCTGGGCTTTCAGCCACTGCTCCGGCTGCGCTGCGCTGAGTTTGTCTGCGGCAGAACCGCCCCCGGGCANGGCAGCCAGAAACGCATCCGTGACCTTGCGGGCTTCGTCGCGAGACAACACGAAATCCGCAGCACCCGACTGAACGATAGCCCCGTGAAACAAGGAAGCCGCTGCCGGGCACGCCAGTAGCGTACAAACACTGAAGCCCCCGGCAGATTCGCCGAACACNGTGACCTGTTCCGGGTCTCCGCCAAAGGCCGCAATATTTTCCTGCACCCATTCCAGTGCAGCGACCTGATCACGCAATCCCAGATTGGAATCGGCCCCCAGCTCCGGCGCTACCGCCGCAAAATCGCCAAAGCCCATGGCGCCGAGCCGGTAGGCCGCATTCACCACCACCACGCCCTGACTTTTGGCCAGCGCCGCACCGTTGTAGAGCGGCTGNGAAATNGAGCCTGACAGATAGCCCCCACCATGGAACCACACCATGACCGGGAACGGCCCCTCGCCGTCAGGCTGCCAGATGTTCANGTACAANCAATCCTCNCCGGATCCCTTGACCCCCATCATGGGATTNTCCACTTGCAGGGACGCGGTGGGNTAACGNTTGGCCANCACCGTGTTNTCACCTGCAGGTAGCGGCTGNGGAGCCTTGAAACGGCGCTCCCCGACGGGCGCCTGGGCAAAGGGAATCCCNCGGTATTCAATCACCCCGGATGAAGCGAGGCCTTCATAGCGGCCCTGTCGGGTAATNGCTGGCATNNNATNGCTCCTTCNCACNNCNCTGGTTGGGCCGNNNNTCNGCCCNGTTGATCANGCAAGGGAGCAGACTAGCAAAAAACCTACNCNTGAGTAGGTCATTTCTGCNNNATANCCGNTGTTTTATTGTTAGACAACATTAATCCGNCNGACATAAACCTGNCTTACACTNCNCTCGCCCTTGAACAGGGGGCANCNAANCTGGAGTCANGNACCTTTATCTAAGGAGAGATCCCCCCATGAGCAATACCGTTATTNNCCAGNTCAACGANCGNTATGNNCAAGTNAGNGCCGANGCCAAAGATGCCTTCGANAAAATCAATNNTGCCNTGCGCGGNGCCATCAGCCGTGCCGAAGCCAGCAGCNCCGAGCTGTTCGANTCCCTGGTNAAAACCGGTGANAANCGTCAGAANGCNCAGGCNAAAACCGGCNCNAANAAAAGCNCCAAAGCGGANCCGACCCANCTGGATCAGGTNCGTNCCCGTGTCGCCCAGGCNCTCGGCCTGCCTACCCGTGACGAAGTGGAAGCCCTGAACAAGAAGATGGCTACCCTCACCCGCAAGGTGAACAGGCTGGCGAAGGACGCGAAGTAAGACGCCAGCACCGTCATCAGGCTGTACGGGAGCGGCTTGCCGCTCCCGCCCTCCAGGGTCATCAACTCCCCCCTCAGCGCTCCACCGTTCTACCGGCCCACCGGCTGATGTCCTTTCATTGCACAATTTTCCCGCGCTACTGCGCCAATATCACCGATTCTGCACAATATCCCGCCGTTTAATCGGCTACGGAGTTGACTTGCCCGGCCACCTCTCGTTATCTACAGGGCTCGAAAACAACAATTCGCGAGCCTATGTCGTCCGCCAGCGCTGTTTCCCTGCTTCAACATCGCACCGTTGCCCCTTTCTGGCTGGAATTTCTGCTGGATGCCGCCCTGCGTGCCGGCACCGACCTCAGTGGCGCGCTGGTCGATCTGGGCATCAGTAACGACGATCTGGAAAACCCCCAATCCCGCATCAGCATGACAGTGGAAGATCAGCTGTTGCGGCTGGCCCTTGCAGGCAGTGAAGATCCGCTGTTCGGACTTCACATGGGAGAAGGTATTCGCCCCCGGTTCATGGGCGAGCTGGGCTATGCCAGTATGTCCAGCGCCACCCTGGGCGATGCCATAGAGCTGATGATTCCCTTCATGCAGGTCACCACGGAATATGCCCAATTGCGTTTTGAATGGCGCGGCAAGGACCTCTGGCTGATCTGGGACAGTGACATGACCACACTCCCGACTTTTCCCGCCCGAATTGATGCCAACTTCGCGGCGGCTATCACCTTTGGCCGCTGGATCCTCGGGCAGAGCTACAATCCCGAGCGGGTCCATTTTCACCACGCGGCGCAGGGACCAGAAAAAGAGTACGAGCGCATTTTCCAGTGTGAGGTAGCATTTGAGCAGCCGGAAAATGCCATCGTGTTAAGCCCCGAACTGCTTGACCTGCCGCTTCGGGACGCCGACCCGGATGTCCACAAGGTCGCGCGCTCACGCATGCAGCGGGCCGTCACCCAATACCACGCCAGGGAAAATCTGCTCGATCAGGTTCGACTGGAAATCCAGAACCGGTTGCAACAAGGGGTACCCCAGCTGGAACCCATCGCGGACCAATTGGGCGTCAAGCCCTGGACACTGCGTCGGCAGCTGCGGGCAGAGAACACCGACTTCTCCTCCCTGTTGGAAGACGAGCGTCGGCGTCTTGCCTGTGACTGGCTACTGCACAGCGAACGCTCCGTGAACCAGATCGCTCTGGACCTTGGTTATTCGGAGCAGAGTGCTTTCAATCGTGCCTTCAAGCGCTGGTTTGGGGTAACGCCTGTCCATTATCGGGACCAGGGTTAGGAGGCTCCTGGCAGGGGGGCTCCACGCCAACGGCGCTTGCATTGCCCCAGGGTAAGCCCCTGCGAAAATCCCTCCACCAGAGTCTCGCCAATCCAGTGCTGCAAAAGCGGTATGGAGACCGGAGAGAGTCGGTAAAACAACCGCGACAGGCTTTCCACCTTCTTCAGCTCATCACGCCAGTCCTCCATCAGTTGCGGATACCGTCCCGGCTGCTCTGACAACAGCGCTTCAGCTGCCATTTGACCACTGAGCACAGCCCCGTAGATCCCCTCGCCCATCAGCGGCTCGGTACAGCCCGCCGCATCGCCAGCAAACAATACCCGTCCCTGCATCAGGCGCACCCGGGGTAACCAGGTCCCTAGCGGGTAACCGGAGACCTTGTAAGGCGCGGTTCCCAGCCGTTGCAGGCAATAGTTATCCAGCGCCGCACGATCCGGTGCGGCGATCCCGTGCTGCCAGACATACAGCCCCACATTGACGTGATCACCTTTCGGGAACAGCCAGCCGTATCCCCCACGAATCGCATCGAAATCCAGAGTCATACCCGGGTATTCATCCAGATCGTCACGGCGGACATGCCCTTCAATGGCCATGGCACCCAGAAAGTGTCGCTCACCCAACAGCCGACGCACTGCACTGTTGGCACCATCCGCGGCCACCAGCCAGCGGGCCTGATAGCGCTCTCCCTCACGGGTGGACACCGTCAGACCGTCGTGATCCTGCCTGATTAAGGCCAGCCCGCGGGTCTGGATGAAATTGGCGCCCTGCGCTTTCGCCTGATCCAGACAATAGCGGTCCAACTCTGCACGCTCCGTCATCACGCAGAACCGGCCCGGGGCCTGTAAGGGCTTGTCGGCCGCCGGATAGCGGCTCACGTATAGTGTATCGATGGTTTCACGCACCACCGGGGCAATGGAAAAGCGCAACCGCCGCAGTGTCTTTTCTGTCAGCCCCCCGGCACAGGGCTTTCCGGCGCCAGCCTCACGGGACAGCACCAGCACCCGCCAGCCCGCAGCGGCCAGATCCCAGGCTGCGGCACAGCCCGCCTGACCGGCCCCGACCACAATCACATCCCAGTTCGTCATATTCCTCCCGGTGAGGTCGTGCGATTAGTCGCCGCCTCCTTTATAATGCGCGCCGTCCGGGACCCCTGACCCATGTCATGCACACGACATTGCTCAGAGGTTCCTACGGTTTCAGCCACTAAGTTCTCCCGAATTAAAGCTAGGAGATTGTTCATGAAAGCACCTGTTCGCGTAGCCGTCACCGGCGCCGCTGGCCAAATCAGCTACTCTCTGCTGTTCCGCATCGCCTCTGGCGACATGCTCGGCAAAGATCAGCCAGTCATTCTGCAACTGCTCGAAATCACCCCTGCTCTGGAAGCCCTGAAGGGCGTCATCATGGAGCTGGAAGACTGCGCCTTCCCGCTGGTTGCCGGTATCGAAGGCACCGACGACGCCAACGTGGCGTTCAAGGACGCTGACTACGCGCTGCTGGTTGGTGCTCGTCCGCGCGGTCCGGGCATGGAGCGTAAAGACCTGCTGGAAGCTAACGCAGCAATCTTCTCTGCTCAAGGTAAAGCCATCAACGATAACGCCAGCAAGGACATCAAGGTCCTGGTTGTCGGCAACCCGGCTAACACCAACGCCCTGATCGCCCAGCGCAACGCGCCGGACATCAACCCGCGTCAGTTTACTGCCATGACCCGTCTGGACCACAACCGTGGCATGGCGCAACTGGCCACCAAACTGGGCAAAACCGTCAACGACATCAAGAAGATGACCATCTGGGGCAACCACTCCTCTACCCAGTACCCCGACCTGCACCACTGCGAAGTGGACGGCAAGGTAGCGGTAGACCAGGTAGAACAGGACTGGTACGAAGGCACCTACATTCCGGAAGTACAGCAGCGTGGCGCCGCCATCATCAAGGCGCGTGGCGCGTCCTCTGCCGCTTCCGCCGCCAACGCCGCTGTGGACCACATGCGTTCCTGGGCGCTGGGCACTGCAGAAGGTGACTGGGTTTCCATGGGTATCTACAGCGATGGTTCCTACGGTATCCAGGAAGGCCTGATCTACTCCTACCCCTGCACCTGCAAGGATGGCGACTGGACTATCGTTCAGGGCCTGGAAGTCAACGACTTCTCACGCAGCCGCATGCAGGCGACCGAGCAGGAACTGGCTGAAGAACGCGACGCCGTTTCCCACCTGCTGCCGTAAGGCACAGGCGCTCAACAAAAAAGGGGCTCTTCGGAGCCCCTTTTTTGTTACTGATTACTTATGCCTGGCCTGCAAGCCGCTCTTCAGAAGCGGCCGCTCGCCACACATGCTAGGGAACCTCTGAATAACTCCTTGCGTGCTCAGTCTTTCAGGCTGGTTCGCAATCTAGGCGCGCTTTTGAAGGTGTATGTCCATCCATCGAGAAAGCGCAACAACGAGTGTGGGTCAGCCTGGAAGACCCGAAGGGCGCGGCCTGGAGCGCACATCTGCTGCGCCTTGCCTCTAGGAAAGGGAGCCACCCTTACCGTCGAGGCAA
>PAJO01000015.1 GCA_002706085.1 Alcanivoracaceae bacterium
GGGGACGTCCACTTCCTTGAGCAGCCGGCTGTTCTTGGCGATTCCCACGATGTAGTCGACGTGATGCCGATCGCACCAGTTCAGCATCCGGGGACGACAAAAGTGGCTATCACCTCGTAACACGATGCGCGTATCGGGCCAGTATTGACGGATAAAGCGTACCAGTAAGGCGAGGATCGCCCAGCTATGGCGGCTGTCGCTGCGGTCACTGGTGCGCAGATAGCTCACCAGTAAGTGGCGCCCACAGAAGACATACAGTGGGAAGTAGCAGTGGTGATCGTAATAACGGTTAAAGAACTTGCCGGGTTGCTCGCCATGCACGGGGATGTCGGTGCCATCAAAGTCCAGCACGATCTCCTTTGGTGGTTCGTCATGCTGTTCAATGAAGTGATGCCACAGCAACTCATGGGCCTTCACTATTGCTTGCCGATCGGCGTTCTGCTCCACCCGGCACAGCGTTGACTTGCCTGCCAGCGTATCCTCTTCACCGAGCGCTGTCTGGAGGGCCTGATCATAGCGCAGGGCCTCATGGTCGTTGAAATCTTCGTAGCCAGCAGCGACACCGAACACCCGCTGACGAACCAGAGTGTCGAGCTTATGACGAACCTGTTTCGGTGCACGGGGGTCATGAAGCACGGTGGCCAAGCGGCGTGTCAGGCGATGGTGTTTATCGACTTCACGAAGCAGGAGTAATCCGGC
This sequence comes from Alcanivoracaceae bacterium, assembly GCA_002706085.1. Classification (GTDB taxonomy): domain Bacteria; phylum Pseudomonadota; class Gammaproteobacteria; order Pseudomonadales; family Alcanivoracaceae; genus Alcanivorax. The sequence goes on from PAJO01000015.1 coordinate 700, forward strand.
GTCCGACGTAATGTGGCCCCCGGAGAAGTCGGCTTCAATTTGGCGGCGTGAGAGTGGCGAGAAGGTCAGCTTTTCAGGTACCATTTTGGAAGCGGCTGTTGGTGCTTGATGGATTGGTTAGGTTCTTGAAATCATAGCACTTTCAGCCGCTTTCTTTTATACCCTGTGAGAAATCCGGGCTAGGCATTCATTAAACCGAGTGTTGCACTTGAAGTTGGAGACCGCCCTGTATGAGTGATCCTCGGATCGTATATGGACTCCCCGTTTGCCAGCATGAGGCACGATAGGCGGTAGGTACGACTGCACACGTATATCCGGTCTTATGAAAGATGCCAACGGCATCGGATCCTAATGGGCTATTCGCACGTCAGCTCCCATTCGCTTACACGAGCTCTATGGCTCAGCGATCCACAGGGGTTTTCTGACGTCGGTTCGACCTGTTCGCCATCTAGCAGCATGCTCAGCAATCGTTGATGGTGGGGTGCCTCAGGTTTCCGGTGCTACGCCGCCTGCGATGCCAGGTCGGGGTCATAGGCCTTGTCGTGGCGTGTGATCGCCCAGGCGAGGCGAGCCGTCTTGTTGGCCAGCGTGATGACCACGACATTGGCGTGCTTGCGTTGGGCCAGTGCCTGACCCAGTGGCTGAGGTTGTCCTCCCGGCCTTCGCTCCATCGCAGTGCCGTGCGAGCCCCATGAACCAGCAAGGTGCGCAGATAACAGTCGCCGCGCTTGCTGATGCCCAGCTGGCGGTCGCGCCCGCCGGTACTGTGTTGTCGCGGTGTCAGCCCCAGCGAGGCGGCAAAATCGCGGCCGCGTTTGAAGGCTTGAGCATCGCCCAGGGCGCCGGTCAATGCACTGGCGGTCAATATGCCGACGCCGCGTAGGGTCATCAGGCGCCTGGCGACGGGGTCAGTCTGGGCGTGGCGCTCAATGCGTTCTGTCACCGTGACGATGCGGTCATCAAGGTGGCGAAGATCCTCGGCGAGACTCGGCAACAAGACACGAAAGTCGTCGGTCAAGCCGTTCTCGGCATCCTCCAGCCAGCGTGGCAAGGCCGCGCGCAGCTGGCCAATGCCGGTGGGCGCCACCAGCCCGTACTCGCCGATCAGGCCACGAATCTGGTTGGCCTTGGCGGTACGCTGCTGAACCAGTTCACTGCGTGCCGCCTGAACATCCTGCTGGGCGACCGTCTTGACGGCGACGAAGCGCATGTGAGGCCGGTTCATGGCCTCGCAGATCGCTTCGGCATCCACGCGATCGTTCTTGTTACTCTTGACGTAGGGCTTCACGAACTGGGCGGCGATCAGCTTGACGTGGTAACCGCGCGCCTGCAGCACGCGTGCCCAATGATGGGCGGAGGCACACGCTTCCATGCCGATCTCGGCGCCCGCGGGGACGCGCTTGACGATGGCATCCAGCCACTTGTCACGCTGGTACTTGCCGCGCCATTGAACCTGATCATGGCGATCGACGCCGTGGACATGAAAGACGGACTTGGCAATATCGACACCAACGCGTGAAATGCTCATGGGATGCGCTCCTCAGCCGGTGACCTCACCCTCTCAGTATGGCGCACCGGCGCCGGTAGAGGGTGGGGAGGAATCCATCCCATTGTTTACGGATGAACTCCTGGCGCTTGTCATCGCACATCTGCCCGGTGCGGGTCAGGAACTCGATGGCAACCTCCCACTCCGCCTGGGTGAGCTCGACCTCCCTGATGAAACCGTGCAGGTGCTTGACCAGTGAGGCCATCACCTCACGCAGGCGGGGAGTCACCTCATCGCCCATGCGGGCGTTGACCGCCTCGACGGAGCGCTCTTCGGTGAAGTAATCAATCTGTGACATTTGGCGTTCCTCTCCTTGGGCCCGCCTTGGCAGGCTCCTATACTTTATTCAGGGTTGGCACCGCTCCAGGCTCGCTGCAGCAGTTCACGAACGGCGTCACGCTCAACAGGCTGGGGGTTCCAGTAGGGGGTCTTCACGGCTAGGTCGGCGGCACGATCCAGGTCGGATTCGGCCAACCCCAGCTCCTTGAGCGCCAGAGGCGCCCCGAGTGACCTGGCGAAGTCATGCAGGCCAGTGCCCAGCTCACCGCCGAACAGCTCGGGGGCCGGTGCCAGCACATCCGCCGCGGCGCGGGCGTTGTAGGCGACGGTATGCGGCAGCATGATGGCGTGGGTCTCGGCATGGGGCAGGTCGAAGCTGCCGCCGAGGGTGTGACACAGCTTGTGGTGCAGTGCCATGCCTACCGTGCCCAGCACGGTGCCACACAGCCATGAGCCGTAGAGAGCGTTGCTGCGGGCCTCTACATCACCGGGGCGTTCGACGATGACCGGGAGGGCCTCCTTAAGGCCGCGGATCCCCTCCAGCGCAATCAGTGCCGTGATGGGATTGCGGTCCTTGGCATAGAGGCCTTCGACGGCATGGGCCATGGCATTTAGCCCGCTAGTCACGCTCATACCCACCGGCAACCCCAGGGTCAGGTTAGCGTCATAGATCACCACCTCGGGCAGGATCGAGGCGTCCTTGACGGTAGTCTTCACGCCCTCCTCGGTCTGGCCCAGGATCGGCGTAGCCTCGGAGCCGGCATAGGTGGTGGCCACCACCACCTGAGGAGCGCCATTGCGGTAGGCAATCGCCTTGCCCAGGCCGATGGTCGAGCCGCCACCCAGGGCGACCACGCAGTCGGCCCCCACCTCGGCGTAGGCCGCCACGGCCTGCACGGTGACCGCCACCGGCGTGTGCATGGCGGCTTCACTGAAGACGCCAGCGCCCAGCTCACCCAGTTCATGGTTGAGCCGCTCGGCATCCTCGCGCTGGAAAGGGGTAGAGAGCACCAAGGCTCGGGAGCCACCAAGCTGGCGAATCTCGTCAGTTACCTTGGCCAAGCTGCCAGGGCCGAACACGATGCGAGCCGGGTTGGCGGTATAGATGAAGTCGTGTGACATCATAATCTCCAGGGGAAAATTATTATCGATCGTGGCTCAGGCGCAGCGACTGGTCTGATGGTTCGGTGCCTGCATGTGTAGCTGCAGCATGACTTCATCGCACTGCCGGCGCAGCGCTTCTGGTGAACTAGAGGCGGCTAAGTAGTAGTCGGGGCGAACCATCACGTAGGTGACATCGATCTCGTTGAACCAGCGCGCATAGGTGCCATCCGAGTCCTCGGCGTCACATGGAGTGCTAGGAGCTCCCAGGGTCACGGCGCGCCCTCTCAGCAGGCTTAGCTGTTCAAGCCGAGCCGCATTTAGCGCCGCTTCCGGCGGTGCCCCGAGGCCGATCACCATCCACCACCCCACAGCCTCATCGAAATTGATCGTTCCCTGAAGCGCACGATGGGCTTACTTACGCCAAAGCGAGCACTCCTGAAATATTACTTGTAAAAGTTAGTAAAGACCGAAGCAGTAATGACTCCGGCCTTCACTGGACAGGTGCATTGATTCCAATGCCAGGACGCGTCTTCTACGAGTGGACTGGGGGGAATACGCCATTGAGGAAAGACGCCAGTTCCTCCGTGCTATCCAGCGGAAAAATGCCGGCCACGTACTGATCCGGGCGTACGACCACTACTGCGCCACCCCGAGAGATAGCACGTTCTTCGAATATATCGTGGTCCTCGAGTGTACCGAACACATGCTCCATATCGGTCAGCTCGAAACACCCCGCTTTAGGCTTAAAAACCTGGGCAACATCTGACATATCGAAGTCAGTGTAGGCCTGTTGGTGGATCAATTTGATGTCGAACAGCAGGGGAGGCAAAGCCTCTTCCGCCCAGTAGGTCCAGGATCCCAGCACCTCAGACTCGTTGGGGGCTGGTGCGTCTGCAAATACATACACGCGCCAGCGACCATCAGCAGTGTGCTGGTGGCCAATGTGCAGAGGCACCAGATCACATACCCGACCCACCTGTGCGGATTTGAAACGTCGGCCTATTGGGTAGCCGGCCGCGAGTTGCTGATGACGTACGGATGTGGTGATTATGGATGGCTCGTACTCGGTGAGGTAACCGGCATTGAACTCCGCTGTCTGGGTATAGAACGTTTCCAGTTCCTGTGGATCCTTTAGTCGGTCGTTCGACTCAGCCATGAGAGAAGACCACTGTTTGTCGAACTCGATAAGCCGGTGAGCAATGTCTCTGCGTTCGTCGGCATAGGTACATAGAAGTTGCTTGGGGCTGTTACCGGTGAGCACATGGCCCAATTTCCAAGCAAGGTTGAAGCCATCCTGCATGGAAACGTTCATTCCTTGGCCTGCTTGCGCTGAGTGTGTATGGCAGGCGTCGCCAGTGATAAAAACGCGCGGGTACTCACTGTTTGTTTTTTCGGAGCTCCTGTCATCGAAATCGTCAGTGATACGGTGGCTTACCTCATAGACTGAGTGCCACACCACATTTCTCACATCAAGCTTATATGGATTCATGATTGCCTGAGCTTGAGCGACTATCTTCTCGAGAGGGGTTTCCCGGACACTACGTTCGTTGCCTTCCGGAACTTCTCCAAGGTTTACATAAAGGCGGAACAGGAACCCACCCTCGCGCGGGATGAGTAGGATGGAACGACCATTGTTGGCTTTAATGGTGCACTTCTTTCGAACATCCGGAAAGTCAGTATCTGCAAGAACATCCATGACACCCCAAGCCTGGTTCGCTTGGTTACCGCTAAGCCGGTACCCCAGCGACTTTCGAACATTACTCCGTGCGCCGTCTGCTCCAATTAGATACTTTGTCCGGATCTGAAACTCTTCACCTTGATCGTCACCAGCGGAGCGGCGTAATGTGACTTTGATCGGATAGTCGCTGTCTTCCAATACATCAAAATCAACGAATTCATAACCGTAGTCCGGCTCCATGCGAGTGGGCGCGTTTTTCATGTAACGGTTAAAATGATCAATGATTCGCGTTTGAGTAATGAGCATCATGGGCCATTCACTGAACTTTGTGGGGAGCTCCCGGACACTGCTTTCCCGCGCGACATGCTCTGGTTCGTTCGGATCCGGCTTCCAGAACGTCATGTCTGTAATAGTGTGGGCCTCCGCATAGATCTCGTGCGCGAATCCAAATGCCTGAAATGTCTCCATGGTTCGCGAATGAACACCATCTGCATTGGCCAGTTCCAGACGGTGGCCACGCTTTTCAATCATGCGTGTATTTATGTTCGGAAATTGTGAGAGCTGCGCAGCTGCGATTGATCCGGCCGGCCCACAGCCGACGATGAGAACATCCATAGTCTCTGGCAGATCTTTGGGTCGATCGACTCCAACCCCTTGAGCCGGCAAGGTCATAGGGTCACCGGTTTGATAGCCTGATACGTGAAACTGCATATCAATACTCCAACTTATTATATATTGAAAATATGTGTTGATGGTTTTCTGCATTTAAGAGCCCTAACAAGGCTCTCCGAACGCCAGCTGGTCTTTCAGTTTCGATCGTCAGACCTTAGCGCTGGCGGCCAGCTGGCTGGCCTGGTTCTGCTCGTCTTCCTTGGCCTTGGCGCGCGGACGCGCGTGGCGGTGCTGCAGCTCGGGCTGCTCGGTCTTGGCCAGCTCGATGTCGAACACCACCTCGGAGAAGGAACCGTCCAGCTCGCGCTTGGCGATCTCGTCCTTGTCCTCGATGCGCTTGGCCGTCACCACCAGCTCCTCGCGGGTCGCGAAGGCGAAGTCGTCGAAGGTGTAGGGGTCGCCCGCCAGGTTGATCTGGGTGGTCAGGTGCTGGTGACCCGGCGCGGAGATGAAGTAGTGGATATGCGCCGGGCGCTCGCCGTGACGGCCCAGGGACTTGAGCACCACGTCGGTGGGGGCGCCTTCCGGCACGCCGTAACCGGAGGGGATGATGCTGCGCGCGGTATAACGCCCTTCGCTGTCGGCGTAGATGGTGCGGCGCATGTTGTACTCGTCCTGGGTCGGATCGAAGAACGAGTAGCAGCCCTTGGAGTTGCAGTGCCAGATCTCGACCTTGGCGCCGGGGATCGGGGTGCCGTCCACGTCACGCACCTGGCCGGTCAGCCACATCACCTCGGCATCCGGGTCGCTGCCGTCGTCCATGCGCGCGAAGCCCTCGGCTTCCGGGGCGCCGGCCACGTAGAGCGGGCCCTCGATGGTGCGCGGGGTGCCGCCGGTGCGCTTGGCCTCGGCGTCGGTCGCGTCCTGGCGCATGTCCAGGAAGTGATCGAAGCCCAGGCCCGGGGAGAGCAGGCCGAACTGGGTATCATGGCCCAGGGCATTGAGCAGGCTGACGGCGAACCAGTACTCCTCCTCGCTGACGTCGAAGTCGTCGATCAGCTTGTAGAGGTCGGAGATCAGGCGGTGCATGATCTGCTTGGCGCGCTCGTTGCCGCCCTCCTGGTCGAAGCCGGCGACGGTCTTCAGGAAATCCTGCACTTCGGGGGTGCCGAATATCTTCACGGTCATGGTGTTGTTCCTATTGTGTTATTCCGTGCGGGTCGGCGCCGATCGACGACCCGCTGTCGGTCAGATGCGCTTGAAGAGGGCCGAGCGTTGGGTCGTCTCGGCACCATCGGCGGCGGTGAGGAAGCGCTCCATATCAATGTCGCGCTCGAACAGCCGGCCCTTCATCAGGCCCCGAGGTGGTATCGATCATCGGCGACGGCCGCACAGGTAGGCCTTGTGCTCGCTGAAGCGGCCATTTAAGTAGGTATTGGCCGTATCCTGAACGAAGCCCACGAAACCATCCCAGGCGTCATCATCTAGGGGTGAATTAAGGGCCGGCACGTAGGTGAAACTCTCGTGCTCGGCGGCAAGCTGTTCGAAACGTTCGCTTCTCTCCTTTACGCGCACAAAGCGCTTGAGGTTCCTGGGAATGGATGACTGGGACATCTAGCACCTCCGAGTGAGTCGTCACCCAGGTGTTACAAGAGCCGTGCCAAGTTCCGAAAAAAAGGCATAGATCATTGCGAAACAATGACCTGCGTCATGGGAAGTGAGAGCTCACAGGAGAGCTGGCATGAGAGAGATCAAGGAAATGGTGAAATGCTGCGGCGCAGCTTCACAAAAACATGAAATCCTGGAAAAGCCGGGGCTGGGCCAGGCGGATGTTGGTGGAAAACGCATTGGGGACTTATGCTGTGGCCTTCGCCGGCGACAAGACCGGCCGGCCGGCTGAGTTAGACTAAAGAACAACCCAGCCAATAATAGAACAACACGCGACCGCCTGACGCCACGAGGAACCCCATGCCCGCACTCCTGACGACCCCGCACTACCCCGACAGCCAGGACATTCTCGACAAGTTGCGTTTCCTGCCTGACGAGGGCCAGATCTGGCTCGGCGAGCAGCGAATGCTGCTGCTGCAAGTACAAACCATGGCCACCTTCCGCAAGGAGATCGTCAATACCATGGGCCTGCAGCGCGCGCGCAGCTTCTTCATGCGACTGGGTTACCATGCCGGCATCCAGGATGCCGAGCTGGCCCGGGCAGTACGCGGCCAGGACATGTCGGTGGAGGATGGCTTTTTGACCGGCCCTCAGCTCCACGCCCTGCGCGGGCTGGTGAAGGTGGCGCCCATCGCCCTGGAGATCGACACCCAGAGCGGGCACTTTTATAGCGAGTTCGAGTGGCAGGACTCCTACGAGGTGGCCATCAGCCAAAGCGCTTTCGGCCTGCTCAAGGAGCCGGTGTGCTGGCTGCAGCTGGGCTATGCCTGCGCCTACTCCAGCCAGTTCCTGGGCCACGAGATCCAGTATCGCGAGGTGGAGTGCCGGGGCCGTGGCGACGAGCGCTGTCACATCGTCGGCAAGCCGGCCCATGAATGGGAAGATCACGAGGCCTTCGCCGAACTCTTCCGCGAGGATCCACTGATCGACGAGCTCTATGAGTTGCAGTCACGCATCGCCTATCTCGAAGACGACATCGTCCGACACCAGGGCGAGGAGCGTCATCGCCCCATTGGCCAGGCCCCGGCCTTCCTGGGTGCGCTCGACCTGATCGACCGCGCCGCGCGCTCCGAGGTATCGATCCTGCTGCTCGGCGAGACCGGTACCGGCAAGGAGATCTTCGCCCACCGCGCCCACCAGCAGAGTGAGCGCTCTACCGGTCCCTTCGTGGCGGTCAATTGCGCCGCCATCCCGCCCGAGCTGATCGAGTCGGAGCTGTTCGGCGTCGAGAAGGGGGCCTATACCGGCGCGGTGCAGTCCCGCGCCGGGCGCTTCGAGCGTGCCCACGGCGGCACCCTGTTCCTCGATGAACTCGCCGAGCTCTCGCCGCGCGCCCAGGCGGCGCTGCTGCGGGTACTGCAGGAGAAGCAGATCGAGCGCGTCGGCGGCCAGGCCAGCTACCACGTCGACGTCCGCATCATCGCCGCCACCCATGGCGACCTGACGGAGCGCGTCCAGGACGGTCGCTTCCGCGCCGATCTCTTCTACCGGCTCAATGCCTATCCGGTGATGATCCCGCCGCTGCGTGAGCGTCGCGACGACATCCCCCCGCTCGCCGAGCACTTTCTTGCCCGCTTCGAGCAGCACTATCGCATCAAGACCCTGGGCTTCACCGACCAGGCCCTGGCGGCCATGCACCGTCATGCCTGGCCGGGCAATATCCGCGAGATGCAGAACACCATCGAGCGTGGTGTGATCCTCACCGGCGACCGTCAGTCTATTAGTGAGCAGGCGCTGTTCGGCCAACGGCCTGATCCTGTTGGTCAGGTACTTGGCGACAGCGGGCACTTCACCTCAGACACCTCAGCAACGAGCGATACCGGCGATGCTCTGGAAACGCTGTGTACCAGCATTCTGGAAGGCGGCATCGCGCTCGAGACGTTGGAGGAAGCACTACTGGAGCAAGCCTATCGCGAGGCCAAGGGCAATATCTCAGCCGCCGCCCGGCGCCTGGGGCTAAGCCGGGCGGCCCTGGACTATCGGCTGAAGAAGCCGGGAAAGGTGTAGCGAATGAATCGACGGCCTACATGGCGGGCAACGACAGTAGAGCCGTGGGGGCAGGACAGACCGCACATCACCCAGTGAGCCGCTGCACGGTCACCGTGCGATGTGCGAGATCAAGACAGAGCAGGCCGCCTTGCCGATGCGCTTGTGCAGGGGGAGGCACGGATTTATCCTTGCTCAGTTCAATGAGAATAGCTTCAGTCTGGATAATTGCACATGTCCGCTCGTAAGGTAGCGTCACTATACTTCTTTCCTTGTTCTAGCAGCCCTTGGTTTGAGTATATATCTCCATACCCCCTGATCTGAGTACGGCTCCAAAGGTGGTCAAATGATACGCGATAATCGCCGTTTTTTTTACGGCGTGATTCCTTGGAGACATGGAGAATATTATTCGTGCGGGCACACAATAGTTAGAGTCGATGCTTTTTAAGACGGTAGGCATAGGCTGCACGTGTCATTCCTAGACGCTGCGCTGCTGCAGATATATTTCCGCCACTATCACTATTGGCAGCTTGAATTAGTGCTCTTTCTACCTCTTCTAATGTCATGCCAGCGTCTAGGAGTGGTTGAACACGCTGTCTAGGAGATACGTTGCTGGAGTTGTCGTCGAGTGTTGGCATGAGCATGCCCGAATCATCAAGGCCTTGAGCTTTCTCGCGCTCCAGTGTCGGGACGCGGTAATCACCAAACAATGCTTTTTCAGAAATGTGTTTATTGTCAGCAGTGAGAATCACACCTCGTTCGACGCAGTTCTTGAGTTCGCGAACGTTTCCTGGCCAGCGGTACTGGTGCATGGCTGAGCGAGCCTGGTCGGAAAAGCCAAGTGTGCGGCGCTGGTAGTGATGCTCGAAGTGGGTGAGAAAGTGCTCCGCCAATGGCACGATGTCGTCAAGGCGCTGGTATAACGGTGGTACGCTCAACGTAAAAGCGTTAAGGCGGTAAAATAGATCCTGGCGAAAATTGCCCTGTTCAACACGTGCTAGTAGGTCAGTATGGGTAGCGGCAACGATACGCACGTTGACCTCTGTGACGCTCTCGCCGCCGACACGTTCGATCTGACCTTCCTGAAGCGCGCGCAAAAGCGCTGCCTGTGCACGCGGTGAAAGTTCAGCAAGCTCATCCAGAAATAGGGTGCCTCCATCGGCGCGTTCAAAACGGCCCATACGTGACTGCACCGCACCCGTGTAGGCGCCCTTTTCGACGCCAAAGAGCTCTGACTCAATGAGTTCAGGCGGTATAGCAGCGCAGTTTACTGCAATAAATGGCCCGCTGGCACGGAGGCTATGATCATGCAGACGTCTCGCAAGAATCTCTTTTCCCGTACCGGTTTCGCCCAATAGCAACACGGGAACCTCCGAGGGAGCAGCACTGTCGAGCATGGTGAGCATCTCTCGAAAGGCTGGTGTTGAGCCAATTGGCCCCCAGGTCTCCTGGTTTCGTGTGCGAGCCAGATCGCTTTCCAGTGTGGCAATACGCGCCTGAAGTTCGTAAAGCTCGTCAATCAGAGGAGCTTCACGCAGTAATTCAGCAAAGGCGACATGATCGGGCCACTCTTCGGCCAGCTTACCAATGATACGGCAATTGTCGTCGCCACAGGCTCGGCAACTCACTTCTCTGTACTGTACTTCGCGGCCCAATAGTTGAGTGGCGTAGCCTGACGCGTAACCCAGCAATGTCCAACATGCAGGCTCACGCTGTCGTCCGCGTGCACGCCACACGTCCACTTCAAACGAACCTTTCCATATGAATTCGCTATAAAAAAGATCCTGCTCGAGATTCATCTCCAGGCTGATCGGCACAGCCTGCACATGCCCCTGCAACGCATGTAGCTGTGGCCCAGCGAGAAAGCTCTCCTCCAACCCTAAACGCTCTCCCCTCAACGACTCGCCAAGCTCGGCATCCATCAGTCCTGAGTAGTAGCCGAGGCGCATAAAGATCCCCCGGGCGCGCTCCATGCCCAACGTCGTAATTAACTCGTTGCGAAAGAATGTCGACGCGGCAAGTGGCATCAGCAGCATGCGCTGCTCGCCTAGCCAAATTTGACCCTCTTCAGGCAGAAAGCGTAGCGCGTCCATTAAGTCGCGAGCATTCGGGTAGTCAGAAGATGAAATAAACATGCCGACTCACGTTGAGGTTGGTAGCGAAGGGGGAAGAAGCAAAAGAGTATCACTTGGTTTGCTGCCTTGGAAAAGCACAACAACTACAAAGAAGTGAAAGTCGGTTGATGATTTGATGAAGGGTTAATCAAATGATTAAACGCTATTTGCGAACGGATGTTCGCCAGGCGGATTAAAAAGTCATGTAGNTNAGNTAATNCCTTGATAGCNGTCCTATTTCTNANATCGGCANGNTTTTTGAAAGGTAGTTGCTAGAAGGACCAGCGATAAGNCATTGATTTATACTAAAGTATTAGNNTTTCAATGGTNGTGCTGNGTNCCTTGNTNATGACATGCCCCTGTCGAAATAACGGANGATGCTGATATGTACAACATAACAACCGATAGGAACACCGTGGATAGCAACGGCCCAACCCGCCTGCCGTTTAGGCCCCTTTCATGTCCTGCTATTAAGCGCCTAGCACTTGTAAGTGGCCTGCTGTTGTCACTAACAACCGCTAGCTTGGCAACAGCTGCCGAGGAGCGAGAACCTGCCGAGGTGTATCAACAGGTTTGCTCTCATTGTCACAACTTAGATAAAGCAGTTGGGCCCATGATTACCATGCCTTTTCCTGAAGGGGCCTGGGAGGCGAGGGGTAATCATATTCGTAACACGGTTAGGCAAGGCCGTGCTGCGATGCCTTCATTCCGTGAAGCCAAAATCAGTGATGCCGAGCTTGAGGGACTGATTGACGCTTTATTACGCGGTGAACTGGCAAATGCTGCCACAGGTGAGGAGTAATGCCATGAAGCTAACACGCCGTGCGTTACTTAAAAATAGCTTATTACTGGGCGCCACCGCACCGTTATCGATAGGTAGTGCCTTCGCCGCGAACCAGGCAAATGTGTCGCAGCAAGGCCAGATCAATCTTTACGGTAGTAATAAGTCGACCACCGAGCTAGGGCTTGGGCTCCGTCAGCTAGGTTTGAAACCACGCTATGAAGGACGCCTTAACCCGCTAGCGCTGAGTGCCTTACCCAGCGGAACGCTGGCAGCCGGCTTTACCGATGAGTCGGGGATCGTACTACTTACGAGCCTGCTTGCCGGACGTGGTCGGATTCTTGCACTGGGGCGCCATGAGTCAAACCAGCATCATTTGTTAAGTCACCGCGGGCCTATTGTCGAGCCAACGACTATTGAAACGGGAAGTTGGCAAGCTTCTTTAGGACGTGAATATGCCCGCTTAGCGTTGGCCTCAGCTCGCGATCGTCATGCGCGACATTTTTTGGGCACGCCAACTACGACGAATGTCAGCGAGCTGAGCTTCCTGGTCCAACTCTGAATCTTTATCACAATAATCGAGAGACACGTTTATGAGCACGACAAAGCGTATTCTGCCTAAAGGCATTGCAGAGGCCGATTTCGATGCCGCGTTAAATCAATTTCGCGAAACGATTGGAAGCGAGAGCGTTCTGACCGAGAGCGAACAGCTAGCACCCTATACCAAAATAATGATGGCTGGAGATGCTTCCGACTATATTCCCTCGGCTGCGTTGCTGCCCAATGACGCTGAGCAGGTGCAGGAACTTGTACGTATTTGCAACGAGTATAAAGTACCGATCTGGACCATTTCTACGGGTAAAAACCTTGGATACGGGTCAGCTGCACCCGGCGAAACCGGCCAAGTCATTCTCGATCTTCATCGCATGAATCGTATTCTCAGTGTGGATCCTGAGGTCTGTACAGCGCTGATCGAACCCGGCGTCACGTACCAGCAGCTCTACGACTATATCCAAGAGAAAGGCTACAAGCTTTGGTTAGATCCGCCCGCACCGTCGGCGATTGCTGGGCCAGTTGGCAATACCCTTGATCGTGGTGTGGGCTACACCCCTTACGGCGAGCACTTCATGTTTCAGTGCGGCATGGAAGTGGTGCTGGCCAATGGTGAGATGATTCGCACCGGCATGGGCGGAATTGAGAATTCCAGTTCATGGCAGGTATTCAAGTGGGGCTATGGTCCCTATATCGATGGTCTCTTCACCCAATCCAACTATGGTGTCGTGACTAAGATGGGATTGTGGCTGATGCCCGAACCACCGGCTTATCGACCTTTCTTGATCCAGTATCAGGATCCCGAAGATATCGCTGAGATCGTTGATGTGCTGCGACCACTGCGTATCTCTCAAATCATTCCTAACGCAGTAGTGATTGTGCATACCCTGTGGGACGCAGGTACCCATGTGGTACGCAAGCACTATTACGATGGTAAAGAATCCATACCAAGGGAAGCCATAGAGCGGATCAAGCAAGATGAAGGCATTGGCGAGTGGAACGTCTACGCGGCGCTCTACGGCACACCCGAGCAGATCGAGGTCAACTGGAATATCGTCGAGCAAGCATTTGGGGCCAGCGGCAAAGCTAAAATCATGTATGGCGATGAAGCCGAACAGCGTGGTGGCGGCTTCGAGTATCGCTCGGCGTTGATGAAGGGCGACATGAATCTGCAGGAGTTTGGGCTGTACAACTGGCGCGGTGGCGGCGGTTCTATGTGGTTTGCCCCGGTGTCACAGGCCAAGGGTAGTGAGACTAAGGATCAGACTGAGTTAGCTCAAAAAATTCTCGGCAAGTATGGCTTTGACTACGTAGCCGAGTACATTGTCGGCTGGCGCGATATGCACCATGTCATCGATTTGCTCTACAACCGTGAAGATCCAGAAGAGACTCAACGCGCTCATGACTGTTTTGCAGAGTTGATTGATGAGTTCGCCAAGCGGGGCTATGGCCTCTACCGCACTAACACTGAGTTCATGGAGCAAGTAGCCGGAACGTTCGGCGAGCCGCTGCGCAATGTGCATACCGCTCTGAAGAATGCACTGGATCCCAATGGCATCTTATCGCCAGGTAAATCGGGTATCCGTCAGTAGACTTGAGTTCGCGGAAGCCAGTTATGTTCCAAGTTCCATCAACTTCCGCCGCTTGAATTGAGTCTTTCTCAATTTTAGGTACGGGCCATAGAAAATAACGATACAAGAAGGTGGGAACAGATGAAGCCCAATTTCAAGTTTAAGCCAATGATGACCATAACCTTGACAGGCTTACTGGTTATCCAAGCACTGAGTGGCGCGCTAGCCAATAATGGGGATGAAAGTCACCTAAACGCAAATGCCCCTGGTGATAAAAGCAATACGACAGTGGTGATGCTCGGTACAGGAACTCCGGTTTTGAAACATGAGCGGGCAGGCCAATCGATACTCATTGTGGTGGATAAGGAGATGTATCTGTTTGATGCCGGTCCAGGCTTCGTGAGGAACTTCGATGCCCTTTCCGGTGAGGACTTCATGCCTGAGGATATCTACTTCGACAACAATTCGGTTTACGGAGCGATGAACAAGGTGTTTCTCACCCACCTCGACTCTGACCATGTGATGGGTATGCCCGAGCTGATGCTTCGTCCATGGATTATGGGCCGTAGCGAACCGCTGAAGGTAGTTGGTCCCCAGGGTACGAAGGCGATGACCACAAATATTCTTGAAGCGTATTTGGACGATATCGAACATCGGCTGCACGGTACCCAACCTGCTAGCGAAGATGGTTTCACAGTTGAAGTGAGTGAGATCAGCGACACTCAGGTCGTGCACCAAGATGACAAGGTGACCATTACCGCCTTTAACGTTCATCACGGAAGTTGGGCAGATGGCATGGCCTTTGGCTATCGCGTGGAAACACCCGAAAAAACGGTGGTGATCAGTGGAGATACTCGGCATGAAGAGGAGCTTTACCAGTACTTCGATGGTGCCGATATTTTGATTCATGAAGTGATGAGTGAGCAAGGCGTAAGTCAGCTCCCGCAAGATTGGCAAAACTATCTGTACCACGCTCATACCAGTACGCAACAGCTAGCCGAGATAGGTCGCCATATAGCCCCCGAGTTACTAGTAATGAATCACCCATTATTTTTTGGCCAGAGCGACGAACAGCTGACCAATGAAATGGCCAATTATTACGATGGGGAATTCGTGCTTTCCGAAGATCTCGATATCTATAAATGAGGTTGGTTGCGACCAGTAGTAACGACTCTGAGCATTCAAAGGAGCAACAAAATGAGCGGCACTTATAGCGATTTTTATCTTCAGCTAATCGGTGGTAAATGGCGCGAGGGCAGTAGCGAGCGTACCACCGAAGTTCTCAACCCTTACGATAACCGCGTACTGCTGACGACGCGCTTAGCCAATCGCGATGATTTGGATGCCGCATTCACGACGGCAGAACAAGCCCAAACCGAGTGGGCGGCGACGCCACCTGCTGAGCGAGCTGAGTTATTGCAGCGTGTGGTAGCGATCTTCGATGCGCGTAAAGAAGAAATTATTGACTGGTTGATTCGTGAATCAGGCAGCACACGTCTAAAAGCAAACATTGAGTGGGGGGCGGCTCGCGGTATCTCCCGAGAAGCTGCCAGTATGCCGGGGCGTGTCCACGGTATGACGATGTCCTCCAACGTGCCAGGTAAGGAAAACCGTATCTACCGCAAGCCTCTTGGCGTGGTGGGGGTTATCAGCCCATGGAATTTTCCGTTACATCTTTCTCAGCGTTCCATCGCCCCCGCGCTGGCGCTGGGCAATGCGGTAGTGGTTAAGCCAGCTAGCGATACGCCGGTTACTGGCGGACTACTGCTAGCGAAGATCTTCGAGGAGGCTGGTCTGCCCGCCGGCCTACTCAGTGTGGTGGTCGGTGCTGGCAGCGAAATCGGGGATGCTTTCGTCGAACACCGCGTACCCCGTATGATCTCTTTCACGGGCTCGACCCAGGTAGGCCGCGGTATCGGGCGAATCGCCAGCGGCGGTGAACATATTAAGAAGGTGGCGCTGGAGCTTGGTGGCAATAGCCCCTTCGTAGTGTTGGATGACGCAGACCTTGATCAGGCAGTTAACGCCGCGGCGATGGGTAAATTTCTCCACCAAGGACAAATCTGCATGGCGGTCAACCGCATCATCGTTGATGAAAGCGTCTATGACGACTTTGTCGAGCGCTTTGTCACCAAGGTGAAAGGACTGCAAGTGGGTGATCCCAACGATATGGCTACGGTCGTTGGGCCTGTTATCAACGTCAAGCAGCGTGAAGGGCTGGAAGAGAAGATTGCTACTGCCAAGCGTGAAGGCGCTACCGTTTTGGTAGAGGGCGAGATTAATGGCCAGTTGATCCCACCGCATGTATTCAGTGATGTCACCCCGGATATGGAAATCAGTCGTGAGGAGATCTTCGGTCCGTTGGTCGGTATTCAGAAAGCCCGGGACGAGGCTCACGCACTAGAACTGGCTAATGGCACTGAGTACGGCCTCTCCAGCAGCGTTTTCAGTGGTGATATCGAGCGCGGAATGCGCTTTGCCCAGGGCATCAAGGCAGGCATGACTCATATCAACGATATGCCAGTTAACGATGAGGCTCATGTGCCCTTCGGTGGTGAGAAGAACTCGGGCCTTGGTCGTTTCAATGGTGATTGGGCAATCGAGGAGTTTACTACCGACCACTGGATCAGCGTGCAGCAAACGCCGCGCCGTTATCCTTTTTAACTCCCCAGAAGACACCCCTTTTACCCGTATAACAACGCTTGTCACCCGACTCGGGAGGGTGACTCGTTGGCTGATAAAAGAGACAACAAGCCATGAAAAAAACGACCTCCATCTTCCTGGCGGCACTCAGTGCTAGTGCCGCAGCGTCTTCGGCACTAGCCGTTAACGGCCACTACTCACTCGGCATCGAGGGCTTGGGCGCAGCGGCGGCACCGCCCCAAGGACTCTATTATCGAGGCTACCTGGTTCATTATGAGGTCGACAGCTTCAATGACGGTTCCGGCTCATCCGTGCCGGGGAACAATAGCGGCACGGTCAGCGCACTAGCCCACCGATTTATATGGATGACAGATAAGACGGTTCTAGGTGCCGATTACGGCATGGAGACGATTATTCCCATGCTGGATATCGAGTTTGATCTGGATGTTGCCGGGGGGAGCCGCTTCGACGATGACGGCATCGGTGATCTATTTGTCGGCCCAATAATTCTCGGTTGGCACGGTTCCCAATGGGATATTACCTTCGCTGGCGGCCACTGGTTCGACACTGCTGACTTTGATGCCGATAACCCAGCTTCGGTGGGCAAAGGATACGGCACTACCATGCTTACCTTGGGCGGCATGTGGCACTTTGACGAGGAGAAACGTTGGAACATCTCGGCCCTGTCGCGATATGAGATCAAGACCAAACAAGACGATACCGGCGTCACTCCCGGAGACAGTTGGCTGGTGGAGTGGGGCTCGGCCATCGTTTGAACAACGGTCTTGAGCTGGGCTTGGTCGGCTATAACGCCTGGCAACTAGAAGCCGATGAGGAGGCGCCAACCACAGACAAGGCGGAGCGCCATGCAATTGGGGCTGAAGCAGGCTATCTGTGGGCCACCGCCGGTGTGATACTCAAAGGGGCCTATTATCATGAGTACGACACGCAGGCCGGTGGTCTAAAAGGTTTGGAGAGCGATGGGAATACTCTCCGCCTACAGTTGACTAAGTTTTTTTGATTTGAGCTGCTCCCGTTCATTTCGGGCGGGAGCACGAAGGGAGAAGAGTCATGCAAATTAAAGCAGCGGTTACGGTAAAGCAGGGTGACGATTTTCAGTGGCAAAACGTGGACTTGACTGACCCGGCTAACGGCGAGATCCGCGTACGTATCGTTGCGACTGGCGTGTGTCACACTGATGCGGTGGCCCGTGACTTGGGGATTGCGCCGTTTCCTATTGTGCTGGGGCACGAAGGAGCTGGCGTCGTCGAGGCGCTCGGTGCAGGTGTGACGGGTCTGGAAATTGGCGACCATGTGGTGCTGTCGTTTGCACACTGTGGAGAGTGTGATCACTGTTTGACCGGGCATCCAACCGTTTGCGGTACATTCAACGAACTCAATTTCGGGGGTGCCATGGACGATGGCAGCCATCGGCTGCAGCGGGATAACGAGGCACTGGCAACTTTCTTCGGCCAATCTTCGTTTGCTACCCACGCCGTGGTAAGCGCGCGTAACGCAGTGAAGGTCGATCGGGAGGTCGAGTTAGCGATGCTCGGCCCATTGGGTTGCGGTATTCAGACGGGGGCGGGGACAGTGCTTAACCGTCTGAAACCTGAATTTGGTAGCTCGATTGTGGTGTATGGCTGTGGCGCGGTGGGCCTTTCCGCGGTCATGGCAGCTAAGATCATTGGCTGTCAGCGCATCATTGCGGTGGACGTAAACGAAAGTCGCTTGGCGCTCGCTCGCGAACTGGGCGCAACTCACACCGTTAATGGCAAGCAGGAACAAACTATTGAGCGCGTGCGAGAGATTACCGGTAATGGCAGTGAGTACGCTGTGGAAACAACCGGTGTGCCACTCGTGGTACGTCAGTCACTACAGGCTCTGCGTCCTTTAGGTGTCTCGGCAATTGTCGGTGTCACCCCAGAGGTTACGTTAGATGTTCACCACGACTTGATGGCGGAAGGAAAGTCCCTGATTGGTGTGATTGAGGGCGATTCGGTACCACGGGTGTTCATCCCTCAGTTGGTTGCCTATTACAAAGAAGGTCGCTTTCCTTTCGATAAGCTGGTCACGCTCTACCCAGCGGATCAGATTAACCAAGCCTTCGAAGACTCCAAAAATGGCACTACCGTCAAGCCGGTACTAAAGATCGGCTAAATATGTAGAGACTAATGGGTGAATTCGGCACCGATAATTATATAAATCTTTGAAAGAGAAGAGTAACGCTAGCAGCTACAGTCGGAGGCCATGTATTCGAGGTCAAGGGCTTGGCTCTGCTATACGGGTGACGATGAGGGCGTTGCATTATTGCATCAGGATATATGGTTTTTGATCAATATGCGGATTAGTCGCTGGCGACTAATCTGCTCAGACTCTATGTATTGAATTGGGTTAGAAGCCCCCCTATAGCACGACATCTGTGCTGTCGTGCTAAGTACCTGATCTAAAGTTTTCGTGTAATATCCATGCCAGGATTTCTGACACGGACAGAACCATGGAAAAACGCTTCGTTGCCCCTCTCACTGAACCTGAACAACAGACGCTGACCTCCGCCTATCACCATGGCGAGAAGCGCGCTCTCCGTCGTCGGGCGCATGCCATTCTACTGA
>PAJO01000016.1 GCA_002706085.1 Alcanivoracaceae bacterium
AACTCTTGAGTTTGAGGGATTAGAGATGCAGCAACTCAACCCGTCCGAAATCAGCGAGATTATCAAGTCGCGCATCGCGAAACTTGATACCTCCACCGAAGCACGTAACGAAGGTACGGTGGTTTCCGTATCCGATGGTATCGTGCGTATTCACGGTCTTGCCGATGTCATGTTCGGTGAGATGATCGAGTTTGAGGGCGGCATCTANGGCATGGCCCTTAACCTNGAGCAGGATTCNGTTGGNGCCGTGGTACTGGGNGANTACCTGNGCCTGGCCGAAGGNCAGAAGGTACGTTGTACNGGCCGCATCCTGGAAGTTCCGGTNGGTCCGGAGCTGCTGGGTCGNGTNGTNGACGCCCTGGGTAACCCGATCGANGGCAAAGGCCCGATCAACGCTTCNGCNNCNGACGCGGTAGAAAAGGTNGCNCCNGGCGTTATCTGGCGTAANGANGTTAACGAGCCGGTTCAGACTGGCTACAAGGCNATCGACTCCATGGTGCCGATCGGTCGTGGTCAGCGTGAGCTGATCATTGGNGACCGTCAGATCGGTAAGACCGCGGTAGCCGTCGANNCCATCATTGCCCAGAAGGGCACTGGCGTTAAGTGTATCTACGTTGCGGTTGGCCAGAAGCAGTCCACCATNGCCAACGTGGTACGCAAGCTGGAAGAGCACGGTGCNATGGATCACACCATCATCGTTGCCGCTTCNGCTTCCGATCCGGCTTCCATGCAGTTCCTGGCNCCGTTTGCCGGNTGCGCCATGGGCGAATACTTCCGCGACCGCGGTGAAGATGCCCTGATCGTATACGATGACCTGACCAAGCAAGCCTGGGCGTATCGTCAGATCTCCCTGCTGCTGCGTCGTCCGCCGGGCCGTGAAGCNTATCCTGGTGACGTGTTCTACCTGCACTCCCGTCTGCTGGAGCGCGCCGCCAAGGTNANCGAAGAATACGTAGAGAAGTTCACCAACGGTGAAGTGAAAGGCAAAACCGGTTCTCTGACCGCCCTGCCGATCATCGAAACCCAGGGTGGTGACGTATCTGCATTCGTACCGACCAACGTGATCTCCATCACCGATGGTCAGATCTTCCTGGAAACCGACCTGTTCAACTCCGGCGTACGTCCGGCCATGAACGCCGGTGTGTCTGTATCCCGTGTAGGTGGTGCAGCCCAGACCAAGATCGTNAANAAGCTCGGCGGTGGTATCCGTCTGGCNCTGGCTCAGTACCGTGAACTGGCNGCCTTCGCCCAGTTCGCTTCCGACCTGGATGATTCCACTCGTGAGCAGCTGGAACATGGTCAGGCCGTTACCGAGCTGATGAAGCAGAAGCAGTACAGCCCGCTGAGCGTTGCTGAGATGGGTGTTGTTCTGTACGCCGCTAACGAAGGTTACCTGAAAGGTATCGAAATCGAGAAAATCGGTTCCTTCGAAACGGCCATGCTGGACTACATGAACAGCGAAAAGAAAGCGTTGATGGACAAGATCAACGAGAAGGGTGACTACAACGGCGACATCGAGGGTGAGATCAAGGAATCTCTCGATCAGTTCAAAGCCACCCAGACCTGGTAATTCGCTGATAAAAGGTACTTCCTATGGCCAGCGGTAAAGAGATCAAAGGCAAGATTGCCAGCGTCCAGAGCACGAAGAAGATTACCCGTGCAATGGAAATGGTGGCAGCTTCCAAGATGCGTAAGGCACAAGAGCGTATGGCGGCTTCCAAGCCNTACGCCAGCCGNATGCGTCAGGTGGTTGCCCATCTGGCCAATGCCGATCTGGAATACCGGCACAGCTACCTGCAAGAGCGGGAAGTCAAAAACGTTGGCTACATCGTAGTGACCTCCGACCGGGGTCTCTGCGGTGGCCTCAACGTNAACCTGCTCAAGAATGTCGTCAAAAGCGCGCAAGAGTGGAAAGAAAAAGGCGCCAANGCCCAGTACTGCGTAGTGGGTNCCAAAGGTGTNTCTTTCTTCAANAGCGTNGGCGGCAATGTGGAAGCNACCGTGAACGGTCTGGGTGANANNCCTCACCTGAACGANCTGATCGGNTCCATCAAGGTNATGCTGGANGCCTATGACAATGGTGCCATCGACCGTCTGTACATCGTGTACAACGANTTCGTGAACACCATGACCCANGCGCCNANNAANATTCAGCTTCTGCCGCTNGAAGCNGGNGAAGANGAAGANNTGAAGCGNCACTGGGACTACATTTACGAGCCTGCCCCGAAAGAGCTGCTCGACGAACTGCTGGTGCGGTTCATCGAATCNCAGGTCTANCAGGGTGTGGTTGAAAACAATGCCTGTGAGCAGGCAGCGCGTATGATCGCGATGAAAGCGGCCAGCGATAATGCCGGTGACATCATTCGTGATCTGCAGTTGGTGTACAACAAGGCACGCCAGGCTGCAATTACGCAGGAAATCTCCGAAATCGTTGGTGGTGCTGCTGCGGTCTAAACTGATAGACCCGGCAAAAACGCAAGTTAAGAGGATGCAAGCATGAGTAGCGGTCGTATTGTTCAGATCATCGGTGCTGTGATCGACGTGGAATTCCCGCGCGAAAACGTACCGAAGGTATATGACGCCCTCACCGTGGACGGTACTGAAACCACGCTGGAAGTTCAGCAGCAGCTGGGCGACGGCGTAGTCCGTACCATCGCCATGGGCTCCACCGAAGGTCTGAAGCGTGGTATCACCGTGACCGACACTGGTGAGCCGATTCAGGTACCGGTAGGCACCAAGACCCTGGGCCGTATCATGGACGTGCTGGGTCGCCCGATCGACGAAGCCGGTCCTATCGGTGAAGAAGAGCGCATGTCTATTCACCGTGCGGCTCCTACTTACGCTGAGCAGGCAGCTACCAACGAACTGCTGGAAACCGGCATCAAGGTAATCGACCTGGTTTGCCCCTTCGCGAAAGGCGGTAAGGTTGGTCTGTTCGGTGGTGCGGGTGTAGGTAAAACCGTAAACATGATGGAGCTGATCCGGAACATCGCGATCGAGCACTCCGGTTTCTCCGTGTTTGCGGGTGTGGGTGAGCGTACTCGTGAGGGTAACGACTTCTACCACGAAATGAAGGACTCCAACGTACTGGATAAAGTATCGCTGGTTTACGGTCAGATGAACGAGCCGCCNGGTAACCGTCTGCGTGTAGCGCTGACNGGTCTGACCATGGCCGAGAAGTTCCGTGACGAAGGTCGTGACGTACTGTTCTTCGTNGATAACATCTACCGTTACACNCTGGCCGGTACCGAAGTATCCGCTCTGCTGGGTCGTATGCCTTCTGCGGTAGGTTACCAGCCGACTCTGGCGGAAGAGATGGGCGTTCTGCAGGAACGTATTACCTCCACCAAGGTAGGTTCCATCACCTCCGTACAGGCCGTATACGTACCTGCGGATGACTTGACTGACCCGTCTCCGGCGACCACCTTTGCTCACCTGGATTCCACTGTATCCCTGAGCCGTGACATCGCGTCCAAAGGTATCTACCCGGCGATCGACCCGCTGGATTCCACCTCTCGTCAGCTGGATCCGCTGGTTATCGGTCAGGAACACTACGACATCGCTCGTGGCGTTCAGATGGTGCTGCAGCGCTTTAAAGAGCTGAAAGACATCATCGCGATTCTGGGTATGGACGAGCTGTCTGAAGATGACAAGCAGGTGGTATCCCGCGCCCGTAAGATCGAGCGTTTCCTGTCCCAGCCGTTCTTCGTGGCGGAAGTATTTACCGGTTCTCCCGGCAAGTACGTTTCCCTGAAAGACACCCTGGCAGGTTTCAAGGGTATCCTGAACGGTGACTACGACCACATTCCGGAGCAGGACTTCTACATGAAGGGTTCTATCGACGAAGTGGTAGAAGCCTACAACAAGCGTAGCAAGTAACCTTCACCGGGAGACAACAAATGGCGATGACCGTGCATTGCGACATTGTTAGTGCAGAACGCCAGCTGTTCTCCGGCCTGGTAGAGATCGTGGTAGCTTCCGGTGTGGAAGGCGACCTCGGTATCATGCCAGGCCACGCCCCGCTGCTGACCCGGCTCAAGCCGGGCCCGGTACGGGTGAAGAAGCAGAATGGTGAAGAAGAAGTGTTCTACGTATCTGGCGGCTTCCTGGAAGTGCAGCCGAAGCTGGTCACCGTACTGGCTGATACGGCAGAGCGTGCCGACAACATGGACGAAGCCGCCGCCGAGCAGGCAAAACAGCGTGCCAAAGAAGCGCTGGAAGGGAAGAACTCCGAAATGGATTACTCCCGTGCCGCTGCTACACTGGCCGAGGCTGTTGCCCAGTTGCGTGCAATTCAACAGTTGAAGAAAAAGGCGCGGTAAGCCGCACTTTTTTGCAAATCTTCAACACAGAAAGGGTAGCCGAGTGCTACCCTTTTTTGTTTCTGTGGTAAAACGGGCCAGGACAGGTTCGTGCAAGCCAACAGCAATAAGGACAGGGTAATGAGTCTAGCGGTAGTCGTTCTGGCAGCAGGCAAAGGCACTCGCATGAAGAGCGCCTTGCCAAAAGTGCTTCACCAAGTGGCCGGCAAGGCCATGGTTCAGCATGTGGTAGATGCTGCAGCCAGCCTGGAAGTCGCCAATACGGTGGTGGTTTACGGCCATGGCGGAGACCAGGTACAACAAACCGTAAAGGGCGATAATCTGCAGTGGGCGGAACAGGCAGAACAGCTCGGAACGGGCCATGCTGTCGCCCAGGCGATGCCCTTGGTCAGCGAGGATATCGTCCTGGTGCTGTATGGAGATGTCCCCCTGATTCGCCCGGAAACCCTCAAGGAATTTGTCGCCTGTGTGGATGACAAGACGCTGGCACTGATGACCCTGACCCTGGATGACCCCAGCGGCTATGGCCGCATCGTCCGTGACGGTCAGAACAACGTCCAGCGTATCGTCGAGCAGAAAGATGCCTCCGATGCCGAACTGGGTATCCAGGAGATCAACACCGGCATCCTCGCCTGTACCCGCAGCTTCCTGGCAGATTGCCTGCCAAAGCTGTCCAGCAACAATGCCCAGGGCGAATATTACCTGACCGATGTCATCGCCATGGCGGTGCAGTCCGGCCTGAATGTGGAAACCCTGCAACCTGAGTCCGCATGGGAAGTCGATGGGGTCAACGACCGTGTCCAGCTAGCCCGTCTCGAGCGTATTTTTCAGCGGGCACAGGCTGAATCGCTGATGCGTGATGGGGTCACCCTCCGTGATCCCGCCAGGCTGGATATCCGTGGCAGCGTACAAATCGCCAGTGACGTCATTATCGATGTGAACGTGATACTGGAAGGCGATGTCACCATCGAAGAGGGCGTCACCATTGGCCCCAACTGCATCATCCGCGACGCCAATATTGGTGCGGGTACAGCCATCGAAGCCAACAGCCTGATTGATGGTGCGGTAGTGGGCGACCACTGCACGGTGGGGCCCTACGCACGCCTGCGTCCTGGCACCGAACTGGCGGACAAAGCCAGGATCGGCAACTTTGTAGAGACCAAGAAGTCCTATGTGGGCGAAGGCTCCAAAGTGAATCACCTGACCTACATCGGCGACAGCCAAATTGGCAAGGGCGTGAATGTTGGAGCAGGCACCATTACCTGCAATTATGATGGTGTGAACAAATTCCAGACCGTGATGAAAGATGGTGCCTTCATCGGCTCCAACTCGTCACTGGTGGCCCCGGTGACCATCGGCGAAAACGCAACCGTTGGTGCGGGCAGTACCGTCACCAAGGACGTGGACGACAACGGCCTTGCCGTGGCCCGTGGTCAGCAACGGAATGTGGCCAACTGGAAGCGCCCAACCAAAGGCTAAAAAGCGTCTGTAGGAGCCATGCTTGCATGGCGATAGAGCGGCGACGACACAATCGCCACTCCATGAAAAGAATGTTAGGGAAATAACACATGTGTGGAATCGTCGGTGCCATCGCCCAGCGTAACGTAGGCAACATCCTGATCACCGGACTCAAGCGCCTGGAATACCGGGGCTATGACAGTGCCGGTGTCGCGCTGCTCAACGACAGCGGGATTACCCGGGTACGTCGGCAGGGCAAGGTGGCCGGGCTGGAAGATGCGGTTAATGAACAGGCGGCCAGCGGTTTCACCGGTATCGCCCACACCCGCTGGGCGACTCACGGTAAACCCTCTGAAGCCAATGCCCACCCGCACATGTCTGGCAACGATCTGGCGCTGGTCCATAACGGCATCATCGAAAACTTTCAGGAACTGAAAGACGAACTGGAAGCGGCCGGGTATGTGTTCCAGTCGCAGACCGATACCGAAGTGATTGTTCACCTCATCGACCAGACCCTGCAAACTGGCGTGGACCTGTTCACCGCCGTGCAGCAAGTGACAAAGAAACTCGACGGCGCCTACGCCCTGGGTGTGATTCACAAGGCGCAACCGGACAAGCTGGTTACCGTCCGTTCCGGCAGCCCGCTGGTGATCGGCCTCGGCATTGATGAAAACTACATCGCCTCCGACCAGCTGGCCCTGTTGCCCGTCACCAACCGCTTTATCTTTCTGGAAGAAGGCGATCAGGCAGAGCTGACCATCGACGGTGTGCGCATCGTTGATGCCAACGGTAACCCGGTCACCCGTGAGCCCCACGAATTCGACGGCACCCACGAAGATGCGGAAAAGGGCGAATACCGCCACTACATGCAGAAGGAAATCTTCGAGCAGCCGGCGGCCATCCAGAAAACCCTGGAAGACCGTATCGAATCACCGGCAACGTTGATCAACGCCTTTGGTGAAAAAGCCCCGGCCATTTTCGACAAGGTAAAAACCGTCCAGATCGTGGCCTGTGGCACCAGTTACCACGCAGGTATGGTGGCCCGTTACTGGCTCGAAGACATTGCCGGCATCCCCTGCCAGGTAGAAGTGGCCAGTGAATTCCGCTACCGCAAACATGTGGTGCCGGAAGGCACCCTGTTCGTGACCATTTCCCAGAGTGGCGAAACCGCCGACACCCTGGCTGCCCTGCGCGATACCCAGTCTCCCAACTACGTGGGCCGGCTGGCCATCTGTAACGTGGACAGCTCCTCACTGGTGCGCGAATCCGAGCTGGTATTCCTCACCAAAGCCGGCCCGGAAATTGGCGTGGCGTCCACCAAGGCGTTCACCACCCAGCTGGCCGGCCTGCTGATGCTGGTATTGGCCCTGGGCCGCCAGAAGGGTCTGGCCGACAGCGAAATCGAAACGGTACTGGCAGAAATGCGCCAGCTGCCGAACCTGATCGAACAGGCCGCCGCACTGGATAAGCCCATCGAAAAACTGTCCGAGCACTTCGTGGAAAAACATCACGCGCTGTTCCTGGGCCGTGGTGTGCAATTCCCGGTGGCACTGGAAGGTGCGCTCAAGCTCAAGGAAATTTCCTACATCCACGCAGAAGCCTACGCCGCCGGTGAGCTC
Organism: Alcanivoracaceae bacterium; assembly: GCA_002706085.1. Classification (GTDB taxonomy): domain Bacteria; phylum Pseudomonadota; class Gammaproteobacteria; order Pseudomonadales; family Alcanivoracaceae; genus Alcanivorax. The sequence continues at coordinate 7,400 of PAJO01000016.1, forward strand.
AAGCATGGTCCGCTGGCGCTGGTCGACAGTGAAATGCCAGTGGTGTCCGTGGCACCTAACGACGAACTGCTGGAAAAACTGAAATCCAACCTGCAGGAAGTGCGCGCCCGTGGCGGTGAGCTATATGTGTTCGCCGACAAGAACGCCCACGTGAAAGAAGGGGAAGGCATCCACGTACTCAACATGCCCGCCGTCCCGGAAACCATCGCCCCCATCGTCTACACCGTGCCGCTGCAATTGCTCAGCTACCACGTCGCCGTGTTGCGCGGCACCGATGTGGACCAGCCAAGGAATCTGGCCAAGTCGGTGACAGTGGAATAAACGGCAGTTAACAGTTAATAGTGAACAGTTAACAGCGAAAGCCCGGCAATAGCCGGGCTTTTTGTTGCACACCACTTTCTACACCTCCCCTGTAGGAGCGTCGCTCGCGGCGCGATAGCCGCGGCGCGGCTCTCTTTCGCGGTGGCACCACCGCTCCTGCAAAACCGTGCCGATCCCCGGACAAACTTGTATACCACCTTGTATGGCACGGTTGCTGCATAAAGTTGGTGCATGGCAACCGGCAGGAAGAGGTCTGGCTCGTGACCGTACAGGAACCGGCACCGACACAACGGCGACATCCCAAGACACCAGCTCATGGCAAGGGGTGGAAGGCCCGGCTGCAGATGCAGCTGGAGTGCGCCATTACGGGGCAAGGCGCCAAGACAGTCATGACTGGTCTGCACCATTATGGGCCGCTGCGCGTTCAGCGCCCCTTCTACCCGGAAGGCGGCACCGCCCACATCTACTTGCTGCATCCCCCCGGTGGGGTAGTCGGTGGCGATGGTCTGGAGATCGACATCACTGCCGGCACGCAGGCCCATGGCCTGTTCACCACCCCCGGTGCCACCAAGTTCTATCTCAGTGCCGGCGATACTGCCCGCGTCAGCCAGGCCCTAACCGTGGCCCCCGGTGGCACTCTGGAATGGTTTCCCCAGGAAAACATCTTCTTCCCCGGCGCCAAGGTGCACATGGGCACCACCATTGATCTGCATGGCGATGCCCGCTTCATGGGCTGGGAAATCTCCTGCCTGGGGCGGCCGGTGAACAGCGAGATCTTCGAGCAGGGCAATATCGATGCGCGCTTTCGCATTAATCGCGACGGCAGGCCGCTGCTGATCGAGCGCCTCAAGGTGGATCAGCCGCGCCACCTCAATGCGTCATCCGGGCTGCGTAACTTTCCCATGCAGGCTTTGTTTGTGGCCACAGGTTGCAACGAGGCCCTGCTGGAACAGGCCCGCGACATCATTGCAGGCAACACCGGCGAGATGCCCTGTGGCCTAACCTTGATCGACGACATTCTGGTGATGCGTGTGCTCGGCACCCGCTGCGAAAAAATCCAGGCCCTGATGATTCCGGTCTGGCAGTTATTACGCCAGGCCCTGCTGAACAAACCGGCGGCAATCCCGCGCATCTGGAATACCTGACGGTGAACGGAAAAGGCGAAAAGGCAAAATCATGGAACTGACACCCAGAGAAAAAGACAAGCTGCTGATCTTCACCGCCGCCCTGCTGGCGGAGCGGCGCATGGCCCGCGGTCTCAAGCTCAACTACCCCGAGTCGGTGGCTTTTATCACCGCCGCCATCATGGAAGGCGCCCGCGACGGCAAGACCGTGGCACAGCTCATGGGCGAAGGCCGCACCCTGCTCAAGCGCGATGACGTGATGGAAGGCGTGCCGGAAATGATTCACGAAGTGCAGGTGGAAGCCACCTTCCCGGACGGCACCAAGCTGGTCACCGTTCACGACCCGATTGTGTAAAGGAGTGCACCCATGATTCCCGGCGAAATGAAAGTGCAGGACGGCGACATCGAGATCAATCCCGGCCGTGAAACCGTCACCGTGGAAGTGGCCAACACCGGCGACCGCCCCATCCAGGTGGGCTCCCATTACCACTTCTACGAAGTGAACAACGCGCTGCAGTTTGATCGCGAAAAAACCAAGGGCTTCCGGCTCAACATCCCCGCCGGCACCGCGGTGCGCATCGAACCCGGCCAGAGCCGCACCGTGGAACTGGTGGCCTACGCCGGCGAAAGAAAAGTCTACGGCTTCCAGGGCAAGGTGATGGGCTCGTTATAAGGCTGGGGGTTTTCTGTGGGAGCTTGCCTGCAAGCGATTTACCGCCATCGCCTGCCGGCAGCCTCCCACAGTCGAACCAGCAGAGACGGGAAATAATGTCTGAATGGGGTGGTTAAACCAGCCCATCAAAAAACAGGAGAACCACCGTGGCAACAATGTCCAGACAGGCCTACGCGGAAATGTTCGGCCCCACCACCGGCGACCGCCTGCGCCTCGCCGATACCGATCTGTGGATCCAGGTGGAAAAGGACTACACCGTCTACGGCGACGAAGTGAAATTCGGCGGCGGCAAGGTCATCCGCGATGGCATGGGCCAGTCTCAACATCCCTCTGCCAAAGTCATGGATCTGGTCATCACCAATGCCCTGATCATCGATCACTGGGGCATCGTCAAAGCGGACATCGGCATCAAGGCCGGGCGCATCGCCGCCATCGGCAAGGCCGGTAACCCGGATGTGCAGCCCGACGTGGATATCATCGTCGGCCCCGGCACCGATGTGGTGGCAGGCGAGGGCAGCATCGTCACCGCCGGCGGCATCGATTCCCACATTCACTTTATCTGCCCGCAGCAGATCGACGAGGCGCTGGCCTCCGGCGTCACCACCATGATCGGTGGCGGCACCGGCCCCACCACCGGCACCAACGCCACTACGGTTACCCCCGGCCCCTGGAACATGGCGCGCATGCTGGAAGCAGCGGATTCGTTCCCCATGAATCTGGGCTTTCTCGGCAAGGGCAACGCCAGCCTGCCGGAATCCCTCACCGAACAGATCGCCGCCGGCGGCATCGGCCTGAAACTGCACGAAGACTGGGGCACCACCCCCCAGGCCATCGACACCTGCCTCACCGTGGCCGACGACACCGACACCCAGGTGGCGATCCACACCGACACCCTGAACGAATCCGGCTTCGTGGAAGACACCATCGCCGCGTTCAAGGATCGCACCATCCACACCTATCACACCGAAGGGGCGGGCGGTGGCCACGCACCGGACATCATCCGTGCGGCGGGGCTGGCCAATGTGCTGCCATCCTCCACCAACCCCACCCGCCCCTACACCGTGAACACCGCCGATGAGCATCTGGACATGCTCATGGTCTGTCACCACCTGGACCCGAGCATCCCCGAAGACGTGGCCTTCGCCGAATCGCGCATCCGCCGCGAAACCATCGCCGCCGAAGACATCCTTCACGACCTCGGTGCCTTCTCCATGATCGCCTCGGACTCCCAGGCCATGGGCCGCGTCGGTGAAGTGGTCATGCGAACCTGGCAAACCGCCCACAAGATGAAAGTGCAGCGCGGTGCCCTCAAGGGCGATCCCGCCGAGCACGACAACTTTCGTGTCAAACGCTACGTGGCCAAGTACACCATCAACCCGGCCATCGCCCACGGCATGGCCCACGAAATCGGCTCGGTGGAAGTGGGTAAGCTGGCAGATCTGGTGCTGTGGAGCCCGGCTTTCTTCGGCGTCAAACCCAACCTGATCATCAAGGGCGGCATGGTGGCCATGGCCAAGATGGGCGATCCCAACGCCTCCATTCCGACACCGCAGCCGGTGCATTACCGCCCCATGTTCGGCGCCTACGGCAAGGCCCGCCAGGCCACCACCATGACCTTCATCTCCCAGGCGGCCATGGATGCCGGCATCCCCGAGCAACTGAAACTGGCCAACCGCATCGGCGTGGTGAAAGGCTGCCGCACCGTGAAAAAGAAAGACATGCTGCTCAACGACTGGCAGCCCAACCTGGAAGTGGACCCGCAAACCTATCAGGTGCGTGCCGATGGCGAGCTGCTCACCTGTGAACCGGCGGACGTCCTGCCCATGGCCCAGCGCTACTTCTTGTTCTGACAGCGCGCGTTAAGACATTGAGAACACCATGATCGAACTGACAAAAAAACTGAATGAGACCGCCCTGGAAGGGCTCGATGACAGCACGCTGAAAACCCTCAGCCTGCCCATCGATGCGCGCATCAAGAGCCGCCAGAAAGCCCTGCTGGAAAGCGGCGAACCGGTGGGCCTGTTTCTCGAGCGCGGCACCCTGCTGCGCGGCGGCGATGTGCTGACCAATGCCGACGGCATTCTGGTCAAAGTCATCGCCGCCGATGAAACCGTCTCCACCATCCAGTGCAACGATGCCCTGATGCTCGCCAAGGTGGCCTACCACCTGGGCAACCGGCACGTGCCCCTGCAAATCGAAACCGGCTTCGTGCGCTACCAGCACGACCACGTGCTCGACGACATGGTGCGCCAGCTCCCCGGTGCCGACAGTAGCGTCACCGTCAACGTAGAGCAGGCACCGTTCGAACCGGAAGCCGGCGCCTACCAACAGGGCGGTGGCCACCACGGTCATTCGCACGGGCACGGACATGGCCATAGCCATTCACATGATCACGACCACAGCCACGATCACTCACACGAACACAGCCATTGAGCTAACGCGATGCCCCGGGGCGTCGTCACGAAAGGAGCACACCATGAAACACCTGACTCGCAAGGCCTCCACCGCGGCCCTCACCCTGGCCACAGTCGCCCTGCCAGCCGCCGCCATTGCCCACACCGGCGAAGGCGCCCATGTACACGGCGGCCTGATGGCGGGCCTCACCCATCCCGTCACCGGCATGGATCACCTGGTCGCCCTGGTGCTGTTCGGTGCCTTGCTGGCCGGTACCACCCTCAAGGAAAAACAACTGGGCTTCGCTGCTGCCGGCATTAGCCTGGCGGCCGGTTTCGCTGGGGGGATTGCCCTCGGTGGCCACGTGGCCATGGAAGCCTTGATCACCGGTTCGGCCCTGCTGTTCGCCGCGGCCCTGGCGTTCCCGGCCAGCGTACGTGGCAAAGCCGCCTGCGCGGTGGCGATCCTGCTGGGCGCCCACGGCTGGGCCCACGGGGTGGAAATGACCGGTAGCCTGGCTGGCTTTGGCGCCGGCTTCCTGGTCAGCTCCGTACTGCTGATGCTGGCGGGCCTGCCGCTGGGCCAACAGATCCAGAAAATCGCCCCGGCCCTGCGGGCCGTACTGGCTGCCGGCGCAGCCCTTGGCCTGATGCTGCTGGCGGGCTAAACGATGAGCCGCGCATCATGAGCAACAGCGCCTTCTTCCGCCTGCAGCAACTGATCAGCCCGTCGCTGCCCATCGGTGCCTTCACCTATTCGCAAGGCATGGAATGGGCGGTGGAGTGTGGCTGGATCAAGGATGCGGACGACGTCTACGTGTGGCTCGATGGCCTGCTGGAAAGCAGCGTCGGCGCGCTGGAGCTGCCAATACTGGCAAGGCTCTACCACGCCAGCCAACAGCAGGATGTGGAGGCCTTCAGCCACTGGGCCGACACCCTGCTGGCCTGGCGGGAAACCAGCGAGCTGCGCGCGGAAGAATGCCAGCGCGGCCAGGCCCTCACCATGGTGCTGGACAAACTGCCAGACGCCGCAGGCTGGCCCGAGTTACAACAGCCGGAATGGCGCGAGGCCCTGGCCCAGACCCAACTGGCCGGCTTCGCCCTGGCCTGCGCCCGCTGGCACGTGGATCTGGAACAGGCCCTTAACGGTTACCTGTGGAGCTGGCTGGAAAACATGGTCATCGTCGCGGTGAAACTCATCCCCCTGGGCCAAAGCGATGGCCAGCGGGTGCTGTACCGCTTCAGCGACCAACTGGCGGCCATCACAAAGCAGGCCATGACCGTGGACGACGACGACATCGGCTCCTCGGCCCCCGCCATGGCCATCGCCAGCAGCCTCCACGAAACCCAATACTGCCGCCTGTTCCGGTCATGACACTGGCACCGAAACCGGCAAAGAACACTGTGGGAGCTCGCTGTGCCCTTCAGGGTATGCCGCAAGCGATACCCACACACATAACGAATGTGGGAGCGTGCCTGCACGCGATAACCCAACACCAGACAGGCAAGAACAACGGAGACAACCATGACAACCGAACATAAATCCCCCCTGCGCGTCGGCATCGGCGGCCCGGTCGGCTCCGGCAAAACCGCCCTGCTGGAAAAACTCTGCAAAGCCATGCGTGACGACTACCACATCGCCGTAGTCACCAACGACATCTACACCAAGGAAGACCAGCGCATCCTCACCGAAGCCGAAGCCCTGGAGCCGGAACGCATCGTCGGCGTGGAAACCGGCGGCTGCCCCCACACCGCCATCCGCGAAGATGCCTCCATGAACCTGGCCGCAGTAGAAAACCTGGCGCGCAAATTTGGCAACCTGGACGTGGTGTTCGTGGAAAGCGGCGGCGACAACCTCAGCGCCACCTTCTCACCGGAGCTGGCGGACCTGACCATCTACGTGATCGATGTGGCCTCCGGCGAGAAGATCCCCCGCAAGGGCGGGCCGGGTATCACCAAGTCGGATCTGCTGGTGATCAACAAGATCGATCTGGCCGATCTGGTGGGGGCGGATCTGGGGATTATGGAATCGGATACCAACCGGATGCGCGGGGAGAAGCCCTGGGCGTTTTCGAATCTGAGGAATGATGTGGAGGGGTTGGAGAAGATTATTGGGTTTATTGTGGAGGAGGGGATGTTGAGGAGTCATTCGGAGAAGGCGGCTGTTAGTTAATAATTAATAGTTAACAGTGAATAGTTGAGCCCGGCGTTGCCGGGCTTTTTTGTGGGTGGTGATTGCGTAATGATTTCATTGGTGGGTTGGTAGGCATGGGGGGTTGGGGTTTGTAAGAGATGGCTTACAGAAAATGATAACTTTCTGATATAAAGTGAATTTAGTTCGTTGGGGGGGGGGGGCTAAACAACACCAGGCTTTGCTTTCAGCGTTAGTCAAGTGCATCAAGCATGCACAACAAAAGCCAAAGCCTCACTCTCATGTTAGTAAATTACAAAAGGTGGCGATGTGAATGATTTATTAACAATCGGCCTGATAATTGTCGCTGTTCTAGCTGTATTGGGGCTTGGGATAAGAGTTGTTATCAGATTTAAAGGTGGAAATAAAAGCACTTTTAAAAATATAAAAGCTGGAGGTGACGTTGTGGGCAGAGATAAGGTTCAAAAGTAAATGTTAAGTTGGATCAGGAATGTAACTGCAGGTAGAGATGTAATTGGACGGGATAAGATTACAAACATCTTACCATCTCCAACACAAATGGATTTACTCTCTAAAAAGTATGTTGAAGAAAAATCGAATCAAAAGGTGACAAGTTTAATTATTGATGAGTTAACCCATTACAGTAATGAAAAATACGATATTCGAGACTTAAAGGAAAAGCTTGAAGATGCTGGATTTGGTTATTTGGTTGAAACTGGAGAAGAGCTAAAGGAGGAGGTTAGCAAATTAATTGTTCGTAATCAGCATTACAATTCGGCTCAAAAAATTATCACATATTTGCTCGCCGAAGTTGAGTCTATCTTTAATGCAAATATAAAAAACAATCTGCTTAGTATAGAAGAAGAAACTCAGCTAAAGCTGCTCTTCAGGACGCAATTAGAACAAGAAATACAGGCCCACCTTGGCGAAAACGTTCTGGAGATATTTAATCGTCAGATCAATGGTATGGTCTATTTCCTGACAGGAAATTGCCACTTGGAGTGGGAGTAATGCTTTTATATAACAAAGCGTTGGATGCAAACCACGCATTGCTGAGAATGACCGCATTATTGATGTATTGGAAGCCAGAGGCTGTTGAAAGCGAGGCCCTTAGATTGTTTGATTTCTTAATAGCAAATCCCGGGCATATCCAGAAGCTTTCGGTGCAAAGAGGCATGTTTCCGGATAAAAAGAAATTTAAAAGTTATATAAATAGATACCAACACTTTGAACCTATGAGTCTCTTCAGTGCTATGAGGGAGATGCATTGTGTTGTTATTGAGCGGCTTATTGATATGGAGGTTTTGCAAATTGAAAATGAATCGTCGGAATATCGTGTTCGACAATCTAGTATTCCAGAAGGGTTAAAGAATTTGGCCGTGTCAAAAGAAAATAGCATATCAAGCCAGGCGATTGATTTTATCGTGGAAAATTTAGCTTCGATTTCAGTTGCCGGTTCTGAAGGTTTGAAAAAAATAACAGGGTTAATGGATTATAAATACGATGTTAATTGAACCAACATTGAAGGTTGAGAGAGTTTATGTAAAAAGAGGTTCTCTAATTGCTTTTGATGAGGTTTTTCATCATGGCGTGAATGTGCTGTTTGGAAAAAATGGATCGGGAAAGACCTCCGTCATTCAGCTTTTGATGTATGGACTGGGGTATGAAATTCCAAACTGGAAGGACGAAGCAGGCCTGTGCGACTGCATTTATGTACAGCTAAGAATTAATGGTCACCCCGTTACCATCAGACGTAAAAACAATGGATCAAATAAGCAATCCATGGATTTTTGTTTTGAGGAAATGGATACAGCGCTAGCTTCTCCTCTCTCAAGTTGGTTTAACTACCCTTATTCAATCGGAAGTAAGCCCAGCTTTTCCCAACAGATGTTTGACATGCTTGGTTTGCCTGAAGCAAAAGCAGATGCAAATAATAATAATGTGACGTTGCATCAAATATATAGACTTATTTATGCAGATCAATCAAATACTTCTGGTTCCATATTTAACAATGAGCCCTTTGATTCGGCTTTCAAAAGAGAGTCTATAGGGAAATATATATTGGGGTTATATGACAATGAGCTTTATGAAGCCAAGATAAAACTTGTTGAAGAAGAGAAGAAGTTACAGAAGATTATTGCCAAACTTCAAGCAATTCAGTCCGTTGTTGGGAAAACATCTTTTGGTGAGGGCGTAGGGACCATTGAAGAGCAGAAGGAAAATATCTTAAAGGAAATTTCTTCAATAAACGTTGATATTATCAAGGCCAAAGAAGAGTCATTGATTTCATACGCATCAGAGAAAAAAGAAACAGAATTTTCGGCAAAAGATAGCATTTCACTTCGTAGCAAGCTGCTAGAAGTGGAAACTGAAATCCAACAGATGAATTACAACATGTTAGATTCTGAGGAGTTTATATCAGAGTTAATCGATAAGAAATGTGCACTGATAGATTCCATAAAAGTCGGCGATTTAATCGATGGGTTTAAGTTTTCGTCGTGCCCAAGCTGTCATAAGCCTCTTGAAGAAAAACCTAAAGACTGCTGCGGATTATGTGGTTCACCCAAGGATTCAAGTGGTAACTCAAATAGTCTTCTAAGGATGAAGAACGAAATCGAAATTCAATTACGTGAGTCTGAAAAAATCCTTGATAAGAAAAAGAAGAAAATTTCTGAACTTACGAATAAGAGGAAGGAGTTAAGATCTTCTTTGCGGAAACAAATAAGTAAAGTGTCTGCGACGATGAGTTCAATTGATTCTAGTAAAGAAAAGGTGGTCTTTGAACTATACCGAAAAACAGGTGAGCTTGAAGAAAAGATAAAAACGCTAGATAAAATTTCTGAATTGCATCAATCATTAATAGAGCTTCGATCTGCAAGAGGCACAGTGCAAACGGAAGTGAATAGGCTGAAAGATAAAATTGAATTAATCGGAAATCAAAGAATTAAGCGTGAGCCGGAGATTAAAGCCCTGATATCTGAAAAGCTTTGTGCATTACTCAGAGAAGATAATGGAGCGGAAAAAGAATTCAAGAATGCAGAGTATGCGGAGTTTGATTTTGCGGAAAATAGGGTGTCTGTTAATGGTAAAAATGCATTTTCAGAGAGTGGTACTGTACTATTAAATAACGCATTTCATGTCGCTCTTCTAATGGCTTCACTTGAAAAGGAATATGTACGCCTGCCACGATTCTTGGTTCTTGATGGAATTGAAAATGGAGGGATGGAGGATGATAGGTCCAAGAATTTTCAGAGGGTAGTGGCTGAAGCGCTATCTGTTTATAACGCTGAATTTCAATTGATATTCGCGACAAAAAATATTGATGAAAACTTAAAGACAGAAGAATACATGGTGGGTGAGGAATATGGTGAGTCAAATAAAAGTCTAAAATCTTTCGATTAGCGATTAATCAGAGGATGCGCATGAATTGGCGAGCTCCATATTAGATAATAGGTAAAAAATGCCTGCAATAACTGATGTTGATGTGATTGGGATCGTAAGATCATTGCCTGCCCCCGATGACAAATTTAATGATTACGAGTTTTTTATGCGCGGGCAGATTTTGCTAGAGAAAGAGCTAAAAAAATATTTGGATGGGAATGGCGTAGCTTGTTCAAATAGAAGCTTTTATGAATTGATCTTAGAGGCTAGGAAATTTTCTAAGCGAAATCGTCGGCTATGGGACGCCATGGATACATTCAGAACTGTAAGAAATAAATATGCCCATGCAGAGATGCCAGAGAAAAAGACAAGGCGCGCCTGGATTAAGTTTGTAAATATTATTGAGTCAATTTTTGGGTATGAAGGTGCAAAATTGTTCCCGATAAAAAATATAAAAAAGAAGAGGGTGGTAAGGTTGTACTTTAGTGTGTTGGTCTCCATCGAATATTTAAGAGGACTATGCGGGGAGCCACTAAAGCAAAGTCCATTTGAAGCTTTTTTAGATGTTTATATGGCCGAATTGAATAAAAGAATGCGTAATCGGGGACACGCATGAATTGGAGGATGTCTTACAGGGATTGTTGTTGTTCTCTGATTTGGGAGTGCTGGTTTAGTCGGCTGTGTTAGGGACCACCAGTCATTCATTCTGGGTCAATATTTTGGCCGGCGTAATCGGGGACACCCATAAATTGGGGAATGATCTTCCTCCGGAGATGGAGGTGTAAGCTGCACTATGGTTGCCGGCCAGATCGGTCACAGAGGTGCTTGTTTCAGGACGGATTCTGCCTGTGTTCGGTTGTTTGATAGTTGGTGTGAGTACAGGCTTGTCGGCTCGCTCTACCGATCGGGACTCAGCGATAAGAAGTGGTGAGATAATGGAGAGTAGAATGAATGCGGAATACAGAACGGTTAACCTGAACATGGCGCGAGAATCTCCAGGGCATTTGATTTTGGGAATAGAGCCAGCAGTCGTTGAGGCATAAATTCAAATGGAGCCGAGATGGATTAACTCTATCAGCGGCTGGAAAGAAGAGGTGTTGATAGGGATCTCATTTTGAGGAAGGGGTTCGGGTTCAGGTCCCGGGATGCAAGGGGAGGAGCTAATGGGAAGGGATACCCCCAATTTAGGGGATGCGGCAATCGGATCAATCCTTCAGGATCATGCATGTATAGTGGCTATTTCTGAAAAGGTTCATGCTTGGGCGCCCACGGGCTCAGGCCGGGAGTGATATGTCTTTTAAATCCAGATATCTGTTTTCTGCCTTATTGTTAGCTACCTTCACGGCGCATGCGGGGCCACCATCCAGTGATTGCGGCAAGCCTGATATTAAGGAGGCCGGCTTCTACTGTCTGACTGGACATTGCGACGAAAACCCCGCGAAAAACGACTACGCCACCCGACACCGCAACGCGGTAATGCGCTATTTTGGTGTGGAGAAGCGGATGAAGCGCGACCGATCGCGCGCACTGGCGGAGCTGGAGCAGCTTGGCCATGAAGGTTACCCCCAGTCTGCCTGGTTTGTGGCCGAGCGTTACTATCACGGCCTCAGCGGTTCGTTGATGTATCCCAACAGGCCGCGCTGCCCACAAAACCCGGAGCAGGATCGGGCCAGGGGGTATCAGTGGTATGAGATTGCCGCTAGAAACGGCCACACGACAGCGCTGCAAATCACGCTCAATTACTACCGCGATCAAGGAGTTTGGGAAAGTGCCGAGGACCTGCTCAAGGTGGTGGAAGGCAACGAAGAGCAGGAAAAATTGCTGGCACAGTATTATTCACAAAGTGCCGAGCAAACCGGTAGCAGTGAAGAGCTATTAAAGGCCGCTTACTACGTCCTGTTGGTCGGCGACCGAAATAAATCGGAATACCATCAGAATCCTGGAATATCGGGTACCTCCGGAAATTATTTTACCGAGCGTACCTCTGTCTATTATTTGGAAGAGTTTGCCGACTCAAAGGAATTGATTTCTTATCTAAAAGACCGGGCACATGATGGCAGCAGTACCGCAGGCTGGGTGCTTTACCATCTGTATAAGGAAGGCAATGACTCCAAGGCAAACCAATACCTGCGGCTCTCTGCCGATAATGGTTTTACCGGCGCCATAAAGGAACTGGCCGGGGACAGTACCGATCAGCAACGGCATTACAATATCATGCTGGCCGAATACGATATCCAGGCTAAAGTCTCTGTCGGTATCAACCTGACGCACGCGCGCTATGGTTACCCGCACGACCCGGAGCGTGGCCTGAGCATGCTGGAAGATTCGGTGCGCCTCTTCGTTGCCAAAGACAATTACGACGCCGTAAACAGCCGAGAAAACGCCCTGCGTGCCGCCAAATTTCTGGGGATTTTTATGAGCTGTATGGATGCACGAAGCAAGAAGGCTCTGGGTGATCTGTGTGATCCGGTAAAGGGTTATGCCTACCTGATTCTCAATGGCGACAGCTCATCGAAACGACGTATGGAAATGCTCCAGCCGGATATGAGTGCCGCAGAGCTGCAGCAAGCCAAAGCTATGGCAGCGACCTATCAAAAAAAGTTTGATGCCAATTTCAAAGCCGCCGAACACAGTGAGCGCGCCAACCGACTCAAATCCCTGGACGAACTCACTGAAAAGCTCGCTAGGGACGCAGAGGCATTGCGGCAGAGTAAGGCTCGTACGTAATCGGGGACACACATAAATTGGGGAATGTCTTACACGGTTCGTGGTTGTTGACCGATATTGATGGGTTCGGGTAGTCAGTAGTGTTGGGTGAAGGATAAGCAAGGAGGCTTGTCATGACCCGAGCGCGTTATAGCCAGGTATCGCTGGATTCCACGTCTTACTATCACTGTATCTGCCGTTGTGTGCGGCGGGCCTTTCTGTGTGGCCAGGATCACTATTCTGGACAGGATTATGAGCATCGCCGCCAATGGGTGGTGGATCGTCTTGCTGTTCTTGGTGAGGTGTTTGCCATTGATCTGTGTGCCTATGCGGTGATGTCCAATCACTACCATGCAGTCCTTCGTATTAACCAGAAGAAAGCCTTGGGTTGGTCTGATCAGGAAGTGGCAGAGCGGTGGATGCAGCTATTCAACGGGCCCTTGATCGTTAAGCGTTGGCTCAAGGGTGAGACTGAAGCGGCACAAGATCTGAAGGCTGAAGAAATCGTGCAGACCTGGCGAGAGCGCCTGTATGACCTTGGCTGGTTCATGAAGTGTCTGAATGAGTATCTGGCCCGTAAGGCCAATGAGGAAGATTGTTGCAAAGGCAGGTTCTGGGAAAGCCGCTACAAGTGCCAGGCCTTGCTGGATGAGAAGGCGGTGCTGCAGTGCATGGCTTATGTGGATCTGAACCCAGTGCGGGCGGCTATGGAAGAAACCCCTGAGGAGTCCGATTACACCTCGATTCAGCAGCGCTCAGAAGCCATCAGCCAAGGTGATGGCGACAACAAGCAACGGCCAGCCCTTCTTCCCATGGTTCACGCCAGTAATGCCGAGGTAGAGGATGACGAGACGGTGTGTCGCTTCCGACTGATGGATTATCTGGAGCTGGTGGACAGTACAGAGTAATCGAGGACACGCATGAATTGGGGGATGTCTTACGGTGTTTGTGGTTGTTCTCTGATGTAGGTTGGTTTGCGTAGTCAGTAGTGTTGGGTGATGGATAAGCAAGGAGGCTTGTCATGACCCGAGCGCGTTATAGCCAGGTATCGCTGGATTCCACGTCTTACTATCACTGTATCTGCCGCTGTGTGCGGCGGGCCTTTTTGTGTGGCAAGGATCACTATTCTGGTCAGGATTATGAGCATCGCCGCCAGTGGG
>PAJO01000017.1 GCA_002706085.1 Alcanivoracaceae bacterium
CCCTGCAGCTAAGCGGCTGCGGCGATGCCGGCCAGCCTGGTCAACAACAACAGCAAGCCCCCGAAGTGGGTTTTGTCACGGTAAAAGCCAAGACCATTACCCTGAACCGGGAACTGCCCGGGCGGACCACTGCACACCAGATTGCCGAAGTGCGGCCCCAGGTCAGCGGTGTGATTGAAAAGCGCCTGTTTGACGAAGGTCAGCAAGTGGAAGCCGGCCAACCGCTGTATAAAATCGACTCGCGCACCTATCAGGCTGCGGTGGCCACCGCCAGAGCGGAACTGTCCCGCGCCCAGGCCACGCTGAAGTCCAACGACCTGCGCGCCAAGCGCTTCAAGAAATTGCTGGATTACAAAGCGGTAAGCCAGCAGGAGTACGACGAAGCCCAGGCCCAGCTGGATGAAAACAAGGCCGCTGTGGCAGCAGCCCGCGCCAACCTGCAAAGTGCCCAGATCAACCTGGATTACGCCATCATCAAGGCGCCCATCAGTGGCCGCATTGGTCGCTCCAGTGTCACCGCCGGTGCCCTGGTCACCGCCAACCAGGCCCAGGCGCTGGCCACCATTCGTCAGCTGGATCCGATCTATGTGGACCTGACCCAGTCCAGTAATGAGCTGCGCCAGCTTCGTCAGGCCATGCAGGCCGGTGAACTGCAGCAAGTGAGCGACGATGAAGCGCGTATCACCCTGATTCTGGAAGACGGCTCTGCCTACAACAAACCCGGCGCCTTGCAGTTTTCCGAGTATGCCGTGGATGAAAGCACCGGTTCTGTCACCCTGCGTGCCCTGTTCCCCAACCCGGACGGCGAGCTGCTACCCGGCATGTTTGTGCGTGGCCGCCTGCCGGAAGGCCAGCGCGAAAATGCCATTCTGGTACCGCAAAAGGGCATCACCCGCGACCCCACCGGGCAAGCCTTTGCCATGGTCATCGACAGCAACAACACCGTGCAGAAAGTGAAAGTGGAAACGGAGCGTGCGGTGAAAAGTCAGTGGCTGATTTCCCGCGGTCTCAACGATGGCGACCGTCTGGCGATTGATGGACTGCAGATGATCCAGCCCGGCATGCCGGTGAATCCGGTCAATACCGAGCAGGCGGACGCCCAGCAAGATGCCGCACCCCAGGCCCCCGCCAACGGCGGGGATCAAAACGCAGCACAGTAATAACGCAGCCTAACCACAAGCGGGATTTTCATGGCCAGATTCTTTATCGACCGACCGATTTTCGCCTGGGTGATCGCCATCATCATGATGATGGCCGGTGCGCTGGCGATTTACACCCTGCCCATTGAGCAGTACCCCACCGTCGCACCACCCGAGGTCTCCATCTCGGGTAACTACCCCGGTGCATCGGCAAAAACCGTGGAAGACTCGGTCACCCAGGTGATCGAGCAGCAAATGAACGGCATCGACAACCTGATGTATATGAGTTCCAGCAGTGACTCATTCGGGAATGCCCAGATCAGCCTGACATTCGCCCCCGGTACCGACCCGGACATCGCCCAGGTTCAGGTACAGAACAAGCTGCAACTGGCCACCCCATTGCTGCCGCAGGAAGTGCAGCAACAAGGGATGCAGGTAACCAAGTCCTCCGACTCATTCCTGATGGTAGTGGGTTTCACCTCCGAGGACGGCAGCCTGACCCGTGCCGACCTGGCCGACTATGTGGCTTCCAACGTTCAGGACCCGATCAGCCGGGTTGCCGGCGTCGGCCAGATCCAGCTGTTCGGTTCACCCTATGCCATGCGTATCTGGCTGGACCCGAACAAGCTGAACAAGTACGACCTGACCCCTCAGGATGTGACCCAGACCATCCAGGTGCAGAACAACCAGGTGGCCAGTGGTCAGCTGGGGGGGGCGCCTGCCGTGGAAGGACAACAGCTCAACGCCACCATCATCGCCCAGACTCGCCTGGAAGATACCGAAGAGTTTCGCAACATTCTGCTCAAGGTGAACCCGGATGGCTCCCAGGTGTTCCTTGAAGATGTGGCACGCGTGGAACTGGCGGCACAAAGCTATGACATCGCCGGGCGATACAANGGCCAACCCGCCGCCGGCCTGGCGATTAACCTGGCCACCGGNGCCAACGCGCTGGATACCGCCGAAGCGCTGCGCGCCCGTCTGGCAGAGCTGGAGCCGTTCTTCCCCGACAAGATGCAGATGGTGTTCCCCTACGACACCACTCCCTTCGTGAGCATCTCCATCGAGGAAGTGGTCCACACCCTGTTCGAAGCCATCATCCTGGTTTTCCTGGTGATGTACCTGTTCCTGCAGAACTTCCGTGCCACCCTGATTCCCACTCTGGCNGTGCCGGTGGTATTGCTGGGCACCTTCGCNGTATTGGCCGCCTTCGGTTTCTCCATCAATACCCTGACCATGTTCGGCATGGTGCTGGCCATTGGTTTGCTGGTGGACGATGCCATCGTGGTGGTGGAAAACGTGGAACGGGTGATGCACGAGGACGGCTTGCCGCCCAAGGAAGCCACCCGCAAATCCATGGGCCAGATCACCGGCGCGCTGGTGGGGATTGCCCTGGTGCTATCGGCGGTCTTTATTCCCATGGCCTTCTTCCCCGGTTCCACCGGTGCCATCTATCGCCAGTTCTCCATCACCATCGTGTCTGCCATGGTGCTGTCGGTACTGGTAGCCATGATCCTGACCCCGGCCCTGTGTGCCACCATGCTCAAGGCCAAGGACGGGGAGCACCAGACCAACAAGGGNTTCTTCGGCTGGTTTAACCGCAGCTTTGACAAGAGCAGCCGCTCCTATCANGGCAGCGTGGAGAAGATCCTCGGTCGTCGTGGTCGCTACCTGTTTATCTACGTGGTCATCGTCGGGGTATTGGGCTTCAGCTTCATGCGCATGCCGTCCAGCTTCCTGCCGGAAGAAGACCAGGGGATCCTGTTCACGCTGGTGACCTTGCCNGCNGGCTCCACCCAGGAGCAGACCGTAGACGTGCTCAAGAAAATGGAGAACTACTACCTCACCGAAGAATCCGATGCGGTGGATGGTCTGTTCACTGTGGCGGGCTTCAGCTTCACNGGCCGCGGCCAGAACGCCGGCATGGCGTTCGTTAACCTGAAAGACTGGTCCGAGCGGGATCTGTCGGTGGACGGCGCCAATGATGTNGTNGGGCGCGCCATGGGCTACTTCTCTACCATTCGTGAAGCCATGATGTTCGCCCTCAGTCCNCCGTCAATTCCGGCGCTGGGCAATGCCAGTGGCTTCGACTTCCAGCTGCTNGATCAATCCGGCCAGGGCCACGAAGCCCTGATCAANGCNCGCAACATGNTGCTCGGNATGGCGAGCCAGGACCCGCGNCTGNCCGCCGTACGGCCCAATGGTCTGGAAGACAGCCCGCAGTACCAGATCGATATCGACCAACAGAAAGCCAAGGCCCTGGGCCTGTCGATCAGTGACATCAACAACACCCTGCAAATTGCCTGGGGCTCAAGCTACGTCAACAACTTCGTCGACCGTGGCCGGGTAAAACGGGTGTACGTACAGGCTGATGCGCCNTACCGGATGCTGCCGGAAAACATCAACGACTGGTTCGTGCGCAATGCCCAGGGGGAAATGGTGCCGTTCTCGGCCTTTGCCACCGGGCACTGGACCTACGGCTCGCCCAAGCTGGAACGCTACAACGGGGTGTCTTCGGTGAACATCCAGGGGAACGCGGCCCCCGGCTACAGTACNGGTGACGCCATGGACGCNATGGAAGAACTGGCCGCCAAGCTGCCTGCNGGCTTTGGGTTTGAATGGACCGGCCTGTCCTATCAGGAACGCCAGTCCGGCGATCAGGCACCAGCACTTTACNCCCTGTCGCTGCTGGTGGTGTTNCTGTGTCTCGCCGCCCTCTATGAAAGCTGGTCGATCCCGTTTGCGGTGATGCTGGTGGTTCCGCTGGGGGTACTGGGTGCGGTTCTGGCCGCCACCTTCCGCGGGCTGGACAACGATGTGTTCTTCCAGGTGGGCCTGCTGACCACTATCGGGCTATCGGCGAAAAACGCGATCCTGATTGCAGAATTTGCCCTGGAACTGGAACAGAAAGGCGAACACCTGCTCAAGGCAACACTGGAAGCNGTCCGCATGCGGCTGCGCCCGATCCTGATGACCTCACTGGCCTTCATGCTCGGCGTCACCCCGCTGATGATCAGCACCGGTGCTGGCGCGGGCGCCCGTAACGCCATCGGNACCGGCGTGTTCGGTGGCATGCTCACCGCCACCGTGTTGGCGATCTTCTTTATCCCGCTGTTCTATGTGGCGGTACGCAAGCTGTCNGGCGTGCCGCTCAANGGCAAGAGCAAAACGTCGGAGACCTAAATGCAACGTTCCCCGCTGACGCTCGCCCTTTTGGGCGGGCTGATGCTGGGTGGCTGCACCCTCGCCCCCAGCTATGACGCCCCGGANTCCCCGGTCGCCGCCCAGTTGGGCGACAGTCAGCCGGCCAGTAAACTCACCCTGCCCGGCTGGGAAAACCTGTATCGGTCGGAAGAGTTGCAACAGCTGATACGTACCGCTCTGGAAAACAACCGGGACCTGCGGCTGGCGACACTGGACGTGGCCGCCCTGCGTGCCCAATACCAGATCCAGCGTGCCGACCTGTTCCCGTCAGTCACGGCAGAGGGCACTGGTACCCGCCAGCGCCTCCCCGGCGACCTGTCCAGCACCGGTCAGTCCACCCTTAGCAGCCAATACGGTGCGCAAGTGGGGGTAACCGCCTGGGAACTGGATCTCTTCGGCCGTGTGCGCAGCCTCAAGGACGCCGCCCTGGAAAACTATCTGGCCAGCGAAGAAACCCAGCGCAGCAGCCACCTGGCGCTGGTCGCCCAGGTCGCGCAAAGCTATCTGACCCTGATGGCAGACCAGCAGAATCTGGCGATCAGTCGCGAAACCGTGGTCGCCCAGCAATCCTCACTGGATCTGATCCAGCGCCGTTATGAAGGCGGGCTCGGCACCGAGCTGGATGTCCGTCAGGCGCAGATCGCCCTGCAGGGCGCCCTCGCCAATCAGGCCAGCTTCGAGCGGCAGGTCAGNCAGGACTACAACGCCCTTGCCGTGCTGGTAGGCGGCCCNCTGCCCGAGCTGCANCCGGTGTCGCTCAGCGACGACGCGCTGGATCTGGTGGCACCGGTGCCCTCGGGTCTGTCATCGGACCTGCTNNCCCAGCGGCCGGATATTCGTNAGGCAGAACATCAACTGCGCGCCGCCGATGCCAACATTGGTGCGGCACGTGCCGCGTTCTTCCCGAGCATCACNCTGACCGGCGCCTACGGCTCCATGAGCAGCGAGCTGTCCGGGCTGTTCGAGAGCGGCTCCAAAGCCTGGTCATTCAGCCCCGCCATTTCCCTGCCGATCTTCACCGGTGGCAGCAACAAGGCCAACCTGGATCTTGCCTGGGTGCGCCGTGACCAGGCNGTGGCGAGCTATGAAAAAGCGGTGCAGGTGGCATTTCAGGAAGTGGCGGATGCATTGGAAGCCCGAGACAGTCTGAGCCGTCAGGCACANGCACAGCAGGCGCTGGTGGAAGCCACTCGNCAAACCCTGACACTGGCACAACANCGNTATGAACAAGGTGCCGANGATTATCTGGCGGTTCTGGATGCCCAGCGCACCCTGCTGTCCGCCCGCCAGCAACGGGTCAGCCTGCAGCGCCAGCAACTGAGCAATGAAACCGATCTGTATCGGGCACTGGGCGGTGGCTGGGAAGCACAACAAGCCACCCATCTGGTGGCAGGCCGCTAGGGAGCCTCTNAATAACTCCTTGCATGCTCAGTCTTTCAGGCTGGCTCACAATCTAGGCGCGNTTTTGAAGGTGTATGTCCATCCATCGAGAAAGCGCAACAACGAGTGTGGGCCAGCCTGGAAGACCCGAAGGGCGCGGNNTGNANCNCNCNNCCTGTCCAAATCAGGTACTGCGAAGCCGGAAAGTCGCCTCGCCCATGGCGAGCAGATTGTCGTGTTCGTCAAACACTTCCATGGTGCTGTTATAGATGCGCGAGCCCCCTGCGCGCCGGGTACCGATGCAACGAATCAGCCCGTCGCTGGCCTGGCCGGTAAAGGTGGTCGTCATGGACAAGGTGACGGCCTTGCGAATGCTGTGAGGGTCCGCGTTCCATGTCCCCGCACAGGCCCCCGCCACATCCATCAGTGTCGCCAGCACCCCACCATGAATGACATTGGCCAGATTGAGATGTCGGGCATCAATATTGAGACCCAACACCGCCCGGCCTTCCTGCCATTCGAGAAAGTGAAAACCGACTTCGGCGGGAAAGCCCGTGGAAAAACGGGCATTGGCAGCATCCAGGAAAACTCCGTTGTGCGGAGAAACAGCATCCATCGGCAATCCTTCTATTGGTGTATCAGGCCTGGCTACGCCCCTGAACCATCTGCGCCACCTGCCCCACCACATCTTTCAGGCGCGGGCCCAGATTTTCGATCAGGGTACGGCGGCTCAACCGCAGCGAAGAGCCACCACAATTGAAAGGCACCACCTGGGCACCCCCATCCAGAATCAGCGGCACAGCCACGCCACTCACATCCCGGTTCCATTCGCCATCGGAAGTACAGAAGCCAAACTCCTCGTATTCCTTGTAGGCCTCTTGCAGGCTGCGTTCTATGGCCGGCCAGTTTGCCGGATCCTGGCTGCGAATCTGTTCGTAATACATTTCCCGCTCTGACGCCGGAGTGGCCGCCAGAAAGGCTCGCCCCAGTGCCGATGTGGCCATCGGGACCCGTGAACCAATATCCAGACGCAGCACCAGAGGACCATTACCCTGGCACACCTGGATGTAAGTCACCTGCGCGCCGTCCGGGGCACCAATCGCCACCATGCAATCGGTGGCATCGGCCAGCTCCTGCATATAGGGACGCGCCAGATCGCGCACCCCTTCGCTGGCCAGATAGCGATACCCGAGATCGAGCACCCCCGGCCCCAGCCGGTACTTTTCCAGCTGCGGGACATAACGCAGGTAGCCCAGCTGAGTCAGGGTCGCTGTCATTCGCGACACCGTCGGCCGCGGAATACTGGTCCGTTTGGCCAGCTCCGCATTGCCAAGATATTCATCGGAAGGTCCGAAACAGCGCAGGATATCCAGCCCCCGGGCCAACGCTGTGACAAAATTTCGATCCTTGTCGTTACTTCCCACTTCTGCGACCGCTCTACGCATTCTTGTCATTCCTTCAGGCTTCGGGAGTGTGCCGGTTCGTCGGTCCCGTCTTCCGTGCGGGCCATCGATACCTTTTATAGTTGTGTATTAGGCTTAGGGAGCCTCTGAATAACTCCTTGCATGCTCAGCGTGACCTGGAGCGCCCTTCGGGTCTTCCAGGCTGGCCCACACTCGTTGTTGCGCTTTCTCGNTGGATGGACATACACCTTCAAAACCGCGCCTAGATTGTGAGCCAGCCTGAAAGACTGAGCACGCAAGGAGTTATCCAGAGGCTCCCAAGGGGCGCCAATATAACAAAACACGTTTTTCATGCATAAGCCTTGCCATGGCGGCCCTGTTGCCTTTGACCCACAATGGCTCAGGCTCTAACCATGTCATGTCAGGCCAGCGCCGGTCAATATTTCAAAATATCATTTCATTATTGTGGGCATGAGCCATTCAGTCACCTACACTGGACACGCTAACCGATCAAAGGACGTTTCCATGGATACGCTGCAACAGTTCTATATCAATGGTCGCTGGGTCACCCCTTCTTCCGNCTGCCAGACTCACGCCGTGATCAACCCCGCCACGGAACAACCTGAAGCACAGATTCCGCTTGGCGAAGCGGCAGACATCGANAGCGCCATCGCCGCGGCCACTGCCGCCTTTACTGGCTGGAGTGAAACGCCGCTGGCCACCCGACTCGAGTACCTGGAAAAGCTGCTGGCGCTGTACCAACAACGCCTGCCCGAAATTGCCGACGCCATCAGCCGAGAGATGGGCGCCCCCATCGGACTGGCCAGCAAGGCCCAGGCCCCCGCTGGTATGGCACACCTCAACAACGCCATCGAAATCGCCCGCGACTTCCCCTTTGAGGAAACCCAGGGCGGCTCGGTGATTCGTCACGAGCCCGCAGGTGTCTGTGCACTGATCACGCCNTGGAACTGGCCCATGAACCAGATCATGTGCAAGCTGGCTCCGGCCCTCGCCGTGGGCTGNACAGTGGTACTCAAGCCCAGTGAATTCGCGGCTCTGTCCGCCAACCTGCTGGGGCAANTGATCGACGAGATTGGNCTGCCTGCNGGCGTGTTCAACATGGTGTACGGCGATGGCGCCAAAGTCGGTCCGCAGCTCTCGTCCGACCCGCGCATTGATGTGGTCTCGCTGACAGGCTCNACCCGGGCTGGCGCCTCGGTGAGCAAGGAAGCCGCCGACACCATCAAACGAGTGTCACTGGAACTGGGCGGCAAATCCGCCAACATCCTGTTGCCCGGTTGTGATCTGGAACAGGCCGTGACCCACGGGGTGCGGGCAATGATGAACAACACCGGCCAAAGCTGTAATGCGCCGTCACGCATGNTGGTTCCCGCCGACCAGCTCGACGCAGCAGAACAGATTGCCGCCCGCGTCTGTGCCAGCATTGCCGTAGGCAACCCGGCCGACAACGCCACCGTCATGGGACCAATCGCCAATGGCCGCCAGCATCAGCGGGTAAAGGCACTGATCGAGAAAGGCATCGAGGAAGGCGCCACCCTGGTATGCGGAGGCACCGCCATGCCCGAGGNCCTGGACACCGGCTACTTTGTCCAGCCCACGGTGTTCAGCCGTGCCAACAACCAGATGACCATCGCTCGCGAGGAAATCTTCGGCCCGGTACTGACCATGATCCCGTACCAGGACCTTGAAGAAGCCGTCGCCATCGCCAACGACACCGATTACGGCCTGTCNGGCTATGTGTTCGGGGATAACGANCAGGCCCGGCAGATTGCCAATCGCCTGCGTACGGGCAATGTGCACCTGAACGGCGCCGGCCCGGATTTCCAGGCCGCCTTTGGTGGCTACAAGCAATCCGGGATCGGCCGCGAATGGGGACGTTTCGGGTTCGATGAGTTCCTGGAAATCAAGTCACTGTTCCTGCCCGGCTGACTCCTGAGCCCATCGGTCAGTCATTAACGGACACAAAACCCCTTGTTTTGTGTACTGGCACTGGCGCCCTCCCCCGGGCGCCGAAGTGCCATTTACCCCTCCGCGTCCACCCCTGATCATCNTTACATTGATCAATGTCACAGTGTGACATATAACGGTCAGACAGACCGGGACCAGGAGGATTTATGACAACAACAGCTTCCGACAGCATCAACAAGACCCAGACCAAGACCGCAGAAAAGGTACCATTGGGCGCCACCGTGAACATCCCCCCACGTCGGCTGGACTTTGAGTTTGATGCCACCACCGCCAAACGCTATTTCTATGCGGACGACCCGTTCCTGAGCGCATTCTGGATCACCCTGTCCACCCTCTTCCCGGAAGGGGAAGATTTCTTTGTGCAGGCCGTTCGGCACTACCGCAAGGACATTACTGATCCGACGCTTAAAGCGCAGGTGGCCGGCTTTATCGGTCAGGAAGCCATGCACAGCAAGGAGCACGAAGCCTGGAACGAACTGGGCCAGAAATTCGGCTATCCCACCGAAAAGCTGGACAAGACCNTGGGCAAATTGCTGGGAGGGGTCAAAAAATTCACCCCCAAGATTTTCCAGCTGTCTGCCACCGTGAGCCTGGAACATTACACCGCCATCATCGCCGAGCAGCTGCTGCGCGATGAGTCCCACCGCGAACTGGCCGACCCGGAGACACTGAAACTGTGGCTGTGGCATGCGCTGGAAGAAAACGAGCACAAGACGGTTGCCTACGATGTGTATGAAAAAGTCAGCGGCAACTACTTGCTGCGGGCCGGCACCATGATTCCGGTGACCGTTGTTTTCTTTGCCGTCATCGGGATTTTTCAGGCGCAGATGCTGGCCTCCGANGGCAAATTGCTGGACCTGCGCAACAANTGGAAAGGGCTAAAATTCCTGTTTGGGCGCAAAGGCCTGTTTACCAAGCTCTGGCCGCAATACCTGGATTTCTTCAAGCCGGGTTTCCACCCATCCCAGCACGATACCGATGCGTTGCTGGACGANTGGCGTGAGCGCCTCTTTGGCAAGGACGGCATGCTGACCGAACAACATGAGCAGGCCAGCCAGCGCAAGAAGACGCGTAAAAAGCTTCACTGACGACGGACATCCGTCATCCNNCCCTTTCCCTCTCACTGTCGCCCTCTCCCGCAAGCGGGAGAGGGCCGCTAACGTTTGAGAGAGCAACGCCCGCCGAACGTTACCGTTTTCTTTGACTCGCGTGTCCTGTACAACATTACCCACCATGGAATGCTGTACATGAAATCTCCGTCTTTTTTCGCGCTGCTGGTGCTGGCGTCCCAGGCTGAAGGGAACGAAACACCGATACTGGAACCGGTGTCCGTCACCAGCACCCGCATGGAACGCCCTCTGGCCGATACCCCTGCCGCCATCACAGTGATAGAGGCGGATCGGCGGCAGCAAGCCCAACCTCGCCTGCAACTGGATGAAAGCCTTAACCGGGTGCCCGGGCTGTATCTGCAGAACCGCTACAATTTTGCCCAGGGCCTGCGCCTATCNTCCCGGGGCTTCGGTGCTCGCTCGCCGTTCGGGGTACGCGGACTGCGGGTGAACGTGGATGGGTTCCCGGAGACACTGCCAGACGGTCAGTCGCAGCTGGACNGCATTGATCTCTTCGCGGTGGAACAACTCACCATACTTCGAGGCCCCAGCAGTCTGCTGTACGGCAATGCTACCGGTGGCGTGGTGGATATCCGCACCGCGGCCCAGCCAGTAACAGAATCCGCCAGTGCCACAGTGATCGGCGGCAATGATGCCCTGCGCCAGGCCAACGTTCAGGCCAGTAGTCANCATCAGCGAANCCACCANGCCTTCANCCTGACAGCACTGGANTATGCGGGCCACCGAGAGCAGAGCGAGGTACGCAAGTATCAGTTAACAGCACAAGCCGGTTGGCAACCTGACGAGGATCGTGCTCTCACCGTTTTNCTGACGGCCATGGATACGCCCTATGCCAACGACCCGGGTGGNCTCACCCGCCAACAGGCTCATCAGGACCGTCACATGGCCACCCGCTTTTCGAACANGCTGGACGCNGGCCAGACGGTCGATCAGCAGCGTCTTGGCCTGCACTATCGCGATGACGCCCTGGGCAATGCGGTGATCAACGCCCGGCTGTTTGTCAGCCAGCGGGACTTTCAACAGCAACTTCCGTTTCCTGGCAGCAGCCTGATNGATTACCACCGTCTTTTCTACGGCGCCCGCNTGGATGCCACCCTGCCCTTCACTGTGCGGGATCGGCCTCACCGACTTCTGGTCGGACTGGATGCAGACCGCCAACAAGATGCCCGGGGGCGCCAGGCGGTCAATGCCAACGGGGCGATTACCTCGGTCACCGCTGATGAGGATCAGTACGCCACGGCCAGCGGGGTTTTCATGCAGCTGGACAGCCATGTGACCGACAACCTGATGCTCACCGTTGGGGCCCGAACTGACCGGTTACGCATGACCATCGACGATCACCTGTTGGGTGACGGCGATAACAGTGGCGAACGGGCGTTTGACGAAACCAGCTACAGCGCTGGCCTAGCCTGGCAGCTTTCACGCCACCACACCCTTTACGCCAACACCGGCACCGCGTTTGAAAGCCCGACCTTCACCGAACTGGCCAATCCCTCCGGTGCGGGCGGCTTTAATCCAGCGCTCACCTCACAGACCGCCGTAAACATGGAGCTTGGCGTACGCAGCAGCTTGCTGGACCGGCTCTACCTGGAGGCCGCCCTGTTTCGGGTAGACGTTGACAATGAAATCACCCCCTACGATCTGAATGGGCGCACCTTCTACCAAAATGCGGGCAAAACCCGCCGTGATGGTGTTGAGCTGTCTCTGGAGCATGCCACTACCGACCAGCTCACGCTGGCGCTGTCATGGACCTGGTCCGATTTTCGTTTTGTGGAGTTTCAGGACAACCAGCAACAGGCCGATGTGAGCGGGAAACGGCTACCCGGCTTACCAGAGCATCATCTCTACGCCGAAGCCTACTGGCAAAACGAAAGCGGCCTGTTTGCCGCTCTGGAAGGGATATTCAGCTCGCATCGCTATGCCGAAAATACCAATGTCACCCGAGTGGGAAGTGAGCTGCTGATCAATCTGAAAGGCGGCAAGCAATGGCGCCTGGGGAAACAACGGTGGAGTCTGTTTGCGGGCATTAACAACCTGCTCGACCGCGGGTATTACAGCAACCTGCGAATCAACGCCAACAGCGACCGACCGGTTAGCGAGCGTGGCTACTTCGAACCCGGTCCGGGTCTGGGTTACTACGCTGGCGTCACCCTGAACTGGTAGAACTCAAACGCTCCCACCCCGGCGCATACGGCCGGGACAGGAACCCGGAACAACGATCAGAACGCTGACACCCCGCCATCCACGGCAATCGCCTGGCCATTCATGTAGCTGTTCGCCGGCGACAACATCATCAGCATTACCGTGACAATTTCTTCCGGCTGGCCGAGACGCTTCATGGGGCAACCCGCCGCCAACATGGCATGCACCGTATCCTTGTTCTCGGACAGGTTGCCTTCGTCCACCATGGGCGTATGGGTGTAGAAGGGGCACACCGCATTCACGCGGATGTTGCGCTTGGCAAATTCCACCGCTGCAGTGCGGGTCAGGCCGATCACCGCATGCTTGGCCGCTGAGTAGGCACCAATCTTGGGTGCCCCACCGAGGCCCGCCATGGAGCTCACGTTGACGATACTGCCCCCGTTTTCCTTCATGGCCGCGATCTGGTGTTTCATGCCGTACATCACGCCTTTGACGTTGACGCTGACCTGCTGATCCAGCACTTCTTCGGTGAGCTGATCAAAGGGAATAAAACCGTGGGCGATGCCGGCATTGTTCACCGCCATATCCAGGTGACCGAACTGGGCCAGCGCGGTATCGACCATGGCCTTGCAGTCGGCTTCGCGGGAAACATCACAACGCAGCGCTGCCACTTTCACGCCTTGCCCGGCCAGGGCATCTGCCTGGGCATTCAGGGCATCCATGTTGATGTCACCCAGCACCAGCGCCGCGCCGCGCTTGCCCAGCTCCTGCGCCAGCAACTTGCCAAAGCCGCTGGCCGCGCCAGTGATCAAGACAGTCTTGCCGGTAAAATCGAGAATCGGATCCATTATGTTCTCCAAACGGCAGCTATCAGCCATCAGCTATGAGCCATGAGCCATGAGCCATGAGCTGTCAGCTGTCAGTTCTTAGCTCTTAGCTCTTAGCTCTTAGCTTGTAGCTCATAGCTCACAGCTGATAGCTCATAACTGATAACTCAGATAGTGAACCCACCATCAACCACCACACATTCACCCGTCACGTAGCTGCTGGCATCGGACACCAGATACAGCACGGTACCGGCCATTTCTTTTGGCTCCGCATGGCGACGCATGGGAATCTGGGAAATGGCGGTCTGATAAATGTCGTCGTTGGTGAACAGGGCACCGGCAAATTTGGTCTTGGTCAGGCCCGGCAACAGCGCGTTGACGCGAACGTTGAACTGGGCACATTCCTGGGCAAAAGACTTGGTCATGCTGATCACCGCCGCTTTCGAAATGGAATACACACCCTGCATGTCGCCGGGGCTGATGCCATTGATCGAGGCTGTGTTCACGATGGCACCACCACCGTGTTCGCGCATCAGCCTGGCCCCTTCCACGGACATGTAGAAGTAACCACGCAGGTTCACATCCACAGTCTTGTCGAAGGCATCGACCGGGGTATCCAGGATATGCCCGAAGAAAGGATTGGCCGCCGCATTGTTGACCAGAATATCCAGCTTGCCGTGCACCTCACGGATATGGGAAAAGATGGCCTGAATCTGTGCCAGCTCACCCACGTGACAGGCATAGGCCTCCGCCTTGCCCCCCCCCGCCTTGATGGCATCGGCGACCACCTGACAGTCATCGATCTTGCGACTGGACACAATGACATGTGCCCCCTGCTCGGCCAGCAGCCTGGCAATTTCTTCGCCAATACCACGGCTGGCACCAGTGACCAGGGCAATCTTGCCCTCAAGGTTAAACAGGTTGCTACTCATACTTCTCTCCCGGTTGAAATGAAAAGCGGCACGCCCTGAACAACAGATGGCAACGCGGTTTTTCGTCTGTGCCGTGTGCCCGGCATCTCCACCACCACGTCCCCTGCGCTTCTTTGAGCACTTTTATGATCTGTCTGCAGTCTTCAGCGTGCCGCCAGTGTTGCGACCCACGGCGCCCTTATGGGCGCCTTTTCTCAGGCGCCGTTGTGAATAATGTCCACCGCCATTTCGGCCAGCGGTTTCACCAGCGCACCGACCTGTGACGCTTCCTTACTGGAAGCATTGCCATCCACCGCCCGCTTGGCGACACCCTGACAAATGGCCGCGAGGCGGAAGAAACTGAAGGCCAGATAGAATTCCCAATTGTCGATTTTGTCGATACCCCGACGCTGGCAGTACATGTCGACGTACTCCTGCTCGGTAGGAATACCCAGTGCCTTGCGGTCTACCCCCTGCATGCCGGCCATCTTGGCGCCACGCTGGGGCATACGCATCCCCATACACTGGTACGCCAGATCCGCCAGCGGGTGGCCCAGTGTCGACAGCTCCCAGTCCAGCACCGCAATCACTTTAGGCTCGGAGGGGTGCCACATCATGTTGTCGAGACGGAAGTCCCCGTGCACCAGCGCCACCTGCCCATCGTCTTCCGGCAGGTGTTTTTCCAGCCAGGCAATGAGCTCATCCATGGCTGGAATCTCTTCCAGCTTTGAGGCTTCATACTGCTTGCTCCAGCGACCCAGCTGACGCTCGAAATAGCTGCCAGGCTTGCCGTAATCGCTCAAGCCGACGGCCTCCAGATCCACACTGTGCATCGCAGCCAGGACACGGTTCATCTCGTCGTACATGGTCGCACGCAAGGCATTACCGGCATCGCCGTCGCCCGCTTCCGGAAGCGCCGCGCCCCACAGGATGCGACCTTCACAAAACTCCATCACGTAGAACATGGAGCCGATGACGTCACGGTCTTCACACAAGTGGAGCACCGTAGGGACAGGCACATCGGTGTCTTTCAGCGCCGCCATGACACGGTACTCGCGATCGACAGCGTGGGCAGACTTGAGCAGCTTGCCCGGCGGCTGGCGACGCAGCACATAGGCACCGGAGGGGGAAGTAATCTTGAAGGTGGGGTTGGACTGCCCCCCCTCGAACTTGTCGGCCTGGATCGGGCCCTTGAAGCCGTCAATATGCTGTTCGAGGTAACGGGCCAGTTTTTCGGTATCCAGCGTATCCACCTGGGACATGGAGCTCTCCTGTTGTTCTGTCTGTGCTGCGCAAATGGCAAAGCCCGGTGTGACGGATCACACCGGGCAAGCGCCCTCGTCTCAGGCGAAACGTTTGGCCAGATTGCGGCCCAGCTGCATCATGTGCACCTGATCCGGCCCATCGGCCAGACGCAGGGTACGTGCATAACTGAAGAAGTTGACCAGCGGGGTATCCTGGCTCAAGCCCACCGCACCGTGGACCTGGATCGCCCGATCGATGACATTTAACGCCATATTGGGCGCCACCACCTTGATCATAGCGATCAAATCCTTGGCGACTTTGTTACCTTCGTTGTCCATGGTGGCCGCTGCTTTCAGCGTCAGCAGGCGAGCCTGCTCGATTTCACACCAGGATTTNGCCAGATCTTCGCGTACAGAGCCCTGCTTGCTCATGGGCTGGCCGAAGACCACGCGCTGGTTCACGCGCTTGGCCATCAGCTCGAAGGCNTCCTGTGCGGCACCAATCAAACGCATGCAGTGGTGAATCCGGCCCGGCCCCAGGCGGCCCTGGGCGATCTCGAAGCCACGGCCCTCACCCAGGATCATGTTTTCCCTGGGTACGCGCACGTTGTCGAAAATCACTTCTGCGTGCCCTTCCGGCGCATCATCGTAACCAAACACCTTCATGGGACGCACGATCTTCACGCCCGGGGTGTTGGTGGGGACCAGAATCTGGGACTGCTGCTCATGACGGTTGGGGTTATCCGGGTCGGTNTTGCCCATCACGATCATGATCTCGCAGGTCTTGCGCATGGCCCCGCTGATGTAGAACTTGCGGCCATTGATAACGTAGTCGTCACCATCGCGCTCGATACGCGTCTCAATATTGGTAGCATCGGAAGACGCCACTTCCGGCTCGGTCATGGCAAAGGCACTGCGGATCTTGCCTTCCAGCAACGGCTCCAGCCATTGCTTTTTCTGGGCATCGTTACCGTACTTGGCCAGTACTTCCATATTGCCGGTATCAGGCGCCGCACAGTTAAACGCTTCCGAGGCAATACGGCTGCGGCCCATTTCTTCGGCCAGCGGTGCATATTCCAGATTGCTCAGCCCGGCGCTGTATTCACCGTACTCTTTCGGCAGNAACAGGTTCCACAACCCCTGCTCCCGGGCCTTGGCTTTCAGCTCTTCCATCACCGGCGGGGTTTCCCACGGGCTCTTGTCCAGTTGCTCGTGAAACAGCTCTTCCACCGGGCGGATTTCGGTGTCGATGAAATGACGGACACGGGTAATCAGATCCCGGGTTTTTTCACTGTACTGAAATTCCATGAAGCTCTCCCTTGGTTATATCGTGGCCGCCGGGTGCAGTCTTNTGCTGCTTCTGAGCGGCCCCTGCTGCGATCAAAAATAGGTAATGGCATCCAGACGNTCTGTGCGATCCAGATGCGGCACATTGTTGAAACCGGCCAGGCGAACCACCTTACGGTTGAAGAACCCGTGAGCCACGCTGGTATTGCGAATTTGCAGGTTCAGCTCCACCACTGTTTCGTCGGCGGCTTGCANTACCTGTTTCATGAACATGGCCATGGCACCACCGGAACTGACAATCACNACCCTGTCCCGCTCACTGTAGTGCGACTGAATATGTGCCCNTGCGGCNGCGACCCGGTCGGCAAACATCTGCCAGGTTTCCGGCAGGTCACCGGTCAGTGAGTCATCGCGCCAGTGGGTCATGGCTGTTTTCAGCGCCTTGTAGAAGGCCGCCGCTGACGCCCCTTCCGGCGGCGCCTGATCGGGGTGCTGAGCCAGGTAGGCATCGACAATGGAGTGGAAATCGAATTCGTTCAGGCCCGGCTGAATATCCACGGGCAACTGCACNCCAAGCCCCTCGCAAATCCCGGCACCGGTTTCCTGATGCCGAACCAGATCGCCAGTAATCAGTGCATCAAAGCCCATATCACGCTCGGCAAAGTACTCCCCCAGCCAACGGGCCTGTTGGTGCCCCAGCGGGGAAAGCTGATCGTAGTTATCGCTACCGAACGACGCTTGTCCGTGACGAACAAGGTAAAACTGGGCCATGCCGGTCTCCTTGGGCAAATTCAGGCAGAGACCCAGCCTAGAGGAGCCAGCATAGTTAGTGAAATTGATATTTTGAATCCCGACCAATAAGTCTCATGCATANGCANTGATGTTTTATTTGGAACACTATTTCGTTATTTTGATTNTCTCTCGAATGTTATGACCACGGATTAAACCGGAGGCCCAATGGCAACCCCCCCACAGNAAATGGAACAGCAGATCGGTCTGGAAAGCCGNCACNTCANCGCTCAGCTACAGGACGGGGTCTTGCACCTGACTCTGGACCGTGCCGACAAGCTCAATGCCCTGACCAAGGCCATGTATGAGGATCTGACCCGGGCGGTAGAGCATGCCGCCGGNAATACGGCGGTGCGCGCCCTGCTGTTTAGCGGCAAGGGNCGCGCCTGGTGCGCGGGNAACGACATCNGTGATTTCCTCAATGCCGATCCCNCCAGCCGTGAGGNGGGCAAACTCAGCCCGGCCATGATCCTTGTCCATGCCCTCATGGCCCTGGACAAACCCACNGTGGTGGCCGTNCANGGCAATGCCACCGGTATTGGCACNACCCTGCTGATGCATTGTGATCTGGTCATCGCCGCCGATAACGCGCGCTTCAAAACCGCCTTNATCGACCTGGGNCTGGTACCTGAGGCCTCTTCAAGTCTGCTGCTCCCCATGCTGATCGGTCGCCAGAACGCGGCCCGCCTGCTAATGGCAGGCGATACCCTGAGCNCCGAAGACGCCGAACGCTGCGGACTGATTGCCTACCGCACCCAGCCCGATGCCCTGGAAGCCGACGCCATGGCACTGGCCCAAAAACTGGCCAGCAAATCTCCCACCGCCATGGCCATGACCAAACAACTCATGCGCCACGGTCACGATGCCCTCAAGGCGCAGATCGAAAAAGAAAGCGTGATGTTTGCAGACAGGATGTTCAGCGAGGAAACGCGGGCGATCTTTGCGGGATTCGTAAAAGGCAATTAATAATTAATAGTGAATAATTAACAATGGCGCGAGCCATTCTGCAGTGGATAATACGCAAGAGGCCGCGCCCAATGTTGGGCGCGGCCTCATTGCTTTTAGTTCGGTACAGCGCTTCACGCGCAGCTATTCATTATTCACTATTAATTATTAATTGCCTTTAATGATTCCCCGCAGCGCCACGCCCACCACTTCGTCAACCAACGCCTGGATCTCTTCTTCGGTTTCGCCATCGCGATGGTGATACCAGTTAATCACCGAGTTCATGGCGCCAAACACTGGCTTGATGGACACCCGTGGGCGCAAGGCACACATGGTGCCTTCGGCCATACCTTCTTCAAGGACAGTCATGAACAGGGCTTCGCAGCGGTTGCGACGCTCCTGGAGCCTGGTGAGCTGGCTGCGCTGGTCTTCGGTAGTGCTGTTGCGCAGCACCATTTGCACCGCCTCGGACACCGCCCGCTGATAGGGCTGGGTCTCGATCAGGGTACGCACATAGCGACGCGCCATTTCCGTGAAACGTTGCGGTGCAGGCAAGGACTGCTCGGCCACCGGTTCCACCTCGGCGAACAGCGCGTCCATGGCGCGATGGTGAATCTCGAAAAACAGCTCTGCCTTGGAACCAAAGTAGTGATAGACCATGCCCTTGGTGGCCGATAGTCGGCGGGCAATATCATCAATACTGGTTGCGTTGAATCCTCGCTCCATAAAACACAAGGCCGCCGCGTCCAGAATGGCATTACGGGGTTCACAGGCCAGTGCTTCGCTTTGATCCGCCATGGGTCCTCGGTCCTCTGTATCCTCTAATGGGCCGCCAGCATCCCGGCCGGGCCCCGGTTGTTTTCTTGAAGTTTGGCACAGCCCCCACCCACCACCATTGACCTTGACGCGCCCGGTGTCGGAAATCTCGCCCTTCATGCCGCTTTTCACCCTTTACGGTCATTTACGCCGCCCTGCATACTGCCGTTTTCAAAATATAATTCTGAAATTATGCGTTTGTGCCATGTCACAAGCACAATCAGGGAGAGCACAATGAGCAGAGAGACAGTCCGGATCGAGGACCTGCAAACCCGAATCGGTGAAAGCCTGGGTCAATCCACCTGGCGCACCGTGGATCAGCAGCGCATCGATGGCTTTGCCGATCTGACGGAAGATCCGCAATGGATTCACACCGATCCCGCGCGCGCGGCAAAGGAAAGCCCCTTTGGCGCCACCATTGCCCACGGGTTTCTCTCCCTGTCACTGCTGTCGGCCATGGCCATGGATGTTCTCCCCGCCATTGAGGGCCAGGTGATGGGCATCAATTACGGGTTCGACAAAGTGCGCTTCATGAACCCGGTCCGCGAGGGCAGCAAGGTGCGTGGCCAGTTCACCCTGATGGAAGTGAAACGTCGCTCAGATAACGAGTGGCAACTGCGCCATGGTGTGCAGGTGGAAATTGAAGGCCAGGAAAAACCTGCTCTGATCGCCGAATGGTTGAGTCTGGTGATCGTACCGGCATAACCGCACACCTGTAGGAGAGCCTGTCAGGCCACAGAATACGAAGCAGGTTTTTATCACAGAGATCACAGGGTGCATCGAGAAAAGCTTTTCTCAGCCTCTGTGACGAATTTGATCTGGCGCCCCATTCGCGTCTCACGTGTCGCGCCTGCCTTTAAGGAGCCACTGAATACTCCTTGCATGCTCAGCGTGACCTGAAGCGTGCAGCTGTTGTGTCTTGTCTCGACGGTAAGGGTGGTTCCCTTTCCTAGAGGCAAGGCGCAGCAGATGTGC
>PAJO01000018.1 GCA_002706085.1 Alcanivoracaceae bacterium
CAGGTCTTTCGCGGGTTGTTGTATCGGGGCACTTGCCACCTCCTCTGGTTAGGAGAAGGTGTCCACTAAAGCGGGGGAACTACATCAGGCTACATCGGCACCTTGTTAAACCAGGGTGCCGCCTCTTCCAGCTGAGCCGCTAACGCCAGCAACTTGCCTTCATCGCCGTGGCCGCCAACAAATTGCGAGCCCAACGGCAGGCCTGCCTCGGTCCAGTGCAGCGGCACCGACATGGCTGGCACGCCAGTCACGTTGGCGAACTGGGTGAAAGGCATGTACTTGAAGTTTTCCAGCGCCATCTGCTCAATCATGCCGCTCTTCATGAGCAGCTTTTCCGCCCCCACTTTCAGCACCATCTTCAGCGCGGCCTGTTGCCACGGAGGCGTGGCCATGGCACCAATCTCGGCGGGCGGCAATGCCAGCGTTGGCGTCAGCCAGAAGTCATAGCGCGCCAGAAACGCATCCAGCGCAATCATGTAGCCCTGCCAGCGGGTCTGGCATTTCACGTATTCGTGGGCCGGAGTGGCACGACCAAAGGCGGCGATGGCCAGCGTGTCCAGCTCGAATCCCTCATCGCCACAACCGGTGAGTTCTTTCACCTCGTCCACTTCCGCCGCGCACTGCCCAAACCAGACGCTGAGCCAGTCCATGCACATCTGGCGGGCATCCATCTGCGGCTCGGCCTCTTCCACCTCATGGCCCAGATCACGCAGCAACGCCACGGTGTTTTCCACTGCCCGCACCGCTTCCGGGCTGACCTCCGTTCCCAGTGGGGAACGGGTGGAAAACCCGATGCGCAGCTTGCCCGGGCGGCTGGCCGCAGACAGCGCATAGGCCTGCTCAGGAGGAGCGATCCGGAACAGACTGCCACGCTCATCACCCTGCGCGATATCCAGCAGCAAGGCACTGTCGCGCACCGAGCGAGTCAACACATGGTTGACCGCAATGCCGTGCATGGCCTCTGTGAAATGCGGCCCCCACGGAGTCCGTCCACGCCCGGGCTTCAAGCCGAACAGCCCGCAACAGGCCGCCGGAATACGGATACTGCCTCCGCCATCGTTGGCACCAGCCACCGGCACCACGCCAGCCGCCACCATGGCCGCGGACCCGCCGGAAGAGCCCCCCGGGGTATGGTCCGGGTTCCAGGGATTGCGTGCCGGGCCGAAGGAGTCCGGCTCGGTAATTCCCTTGGCGCCAAACTCTGGCGTGTTGGTTCGACCAAAGGGCACCAGCCCGGCCTGTTTCCAGCGCGCCACCAGGGTGGAATCCACGTCGGCCTTAATGTCTCTGGCCTTGCGGGCCTTGTTACCCTGATAGCAGGGAGCGCCGCCGATTTCCTGAAACAGGTCTTTCACCAACATGGGCACCCCTGCCAGCGGGCCGCTTAATGTCGTCCCCGCACGCTCCCGGGCCATGTCATAGAGGGGAATAATCAAGCCATTCAATTGCGGGTTCACGGCTTCCGCGCGCGCAATGGCCACTTCCAGCAACTCTGCGGGCGTGACCTCGCCTTTCTGGATCAACTCGGCCAGCCCCATGGCATCAAACGCCCTGTATTCTTCAAAATTCATCTGAACTCCTGCTCTCCCAACACTGCCAAAGGTCCAACGGCAGACACCGTTATACTGTGGCATAGTCTGCACGGCATCTTGTGCCAAATTCTTGTGTGTTTCGGTTACCCCTCAGAGGCAGTCAATGAAAGCCATTGGATTCAATCAGCCCCGCGCCATCGACGACATTCACGCTCTGGAAGACATCCAGCTGGACCTGCCTTCCCCGGGCCCCAGAGACCTGCTGGTCTCGGTTCAGGCCATTTCCGTTAATCCTATTGATACCAAATTACGGCAACGGCCGCTGGAACAGCCCGGTTACCGGGTATTGGGTTTTGATGCAGCCGGCATCGTCGAGGCGGTGGGTAGCGAGGTGGAAAACTTCAAGGCAGGCGACCGGGTCTGGTATGCCGGCAGCGCGCAACGGCAAGGCAGCAATGCCCAATACCAGTGTGTCGACGAGCGACTGGTCAGCCGCAAACCGGACAGCCTTGGCATGCAGGAAGCCGCCGCCTTGCCACTGACGGCGCTGACCGCCTGGGAGGCTCTGGAAGACCAGCTGGGCTTCCGCCCTGGCGAGTGTCAGGGCAAGACCTTGCTGATCATTGGCGGGGCCGGGGGCGTCGGCTCCATCGCCATTCAACTGGCAGCCCGCTATTTTGGCCTGACGGTCATTGCCACTGCCGGCAGGGAGCAGTCCGCCAATTGGTGCGACGCCATGGGCGCCCATCATCTGGTGGATTACCGTCAACCGCTACAACCGCAACTGGATGCCGTCAGCGATGGCCAGATGGATGGCATCTTCGTGACCCAGAATCTGGATGATTACTGGCAGGCGGCCTGTCAGGCGGTGGCCCCCCTGGGCGGCATCTGTGCCATCGTCGATGCCCGCGGCCCCCTGGATCTGAACCCCCTGAAACCGAAGAGTGCCCGCTTTAGCTGGGAGTTCATGTTCACCCGGCCGCTGTTTGGCCGGAGGATGCAGCAGCAGGGTGACCGTCTCGCCGAGCTGGCGACACTGGTCGACAAGGGCGTCATTCAGACTACCGTGAGCGAAGGCCTTGGCCCCATCAACGCCAACAATCTGAAAGAAGCCCACCGCCGGCTGGAGTCCGGCAGCACCATCGGCAAACTGGTACTGGCGGGCTGGGAGTAATAGCTAGAGCAGCTATGAGCTATGAGCTTATAGCTATGAGTCGCGGATGGGGCCTGCAGGTTTTGCCAGGCCCTGCCCGCGCCAAAGGTTTCAGCGCGGCTGAAGCGTTCAACATCACCACCACAATCCGCCCCGCGTTGCAGCTTGTAGCTTGCCCCTCATAGCTCATAGCTCAAGACTCAAGGCTTTTCGAGCAACGCCTCCACATCCTTCCACGCCACGATCTTGTAGTTCTGCGGGGCATCCGGGAGGCGGTTGCGGCCGTCCTGGACGACCAGCAGGCCGCGCTCGTAGTCGCCGCCCAGATCCACAGAGGTCACGTCCAGGCCATCGGTTTCCGAGGCACCATCAATGCCTGCTTGCGCGTTCATGCCGATACGGAATTTACCGACCACCGCATACGGGCTGTCTGCTTCCAGAATGACATAGCTGTTATCTCCCTGACTGGAGACCACCAGCCAGTTCCTGTCATCGGTCTGATACAGGGCCAGGCCTTCAATATCGTCAACCAGCACCTCACCGGCAGCCTTGACCTCGGTGGCGGTCACCGGCTGATCTGCGCCGGCAGCGAAGACCCACACCGCGCGATCTTCTTCACCCACAAACAGGCGTTGTTGTTGCTCATCGGCCACACACCCTTCCGGCTGGCTTGCCACCTTCAGTTCGCGCACGCGTTTACCGGTGATGCTGTCCCCTCCCAGCAACTGCCACTGCTCGATCACACCACTCTTGTCATTTGCAAAGGCATACAACCGCTGATTGTCCTGATACAGGCAGATGCCATAAATGTCCTTCATGCCGGTGGCGATCTGACCCGCTTCCTGCACCTTTCCACTGGCCGGATCGATCAGGAAAAGATGCAGGCTGTTGTGATCACGATTAGTGGCAACGGCAATGTCCCAGCGCCGCCCGGCCACATCGATACCGTAACGCAGGTCCACATTGTTCAGTCTGCCGACTTCCAGAAACTGACGGGTGCGGCCCTGCAAATCGTACACATACAAACCCGCCTTCTTGTCTGTGCCAAGAATCAGACTGTCAGCGGGCGACGTCGGGTGCACCCAGATGGCCGGGTCATCGGCGGCATCACCATAGCGCTCGACACTATCGGTTTCTGCTGTGGGCAACACTACCGGCATGGTGATGCCGAGTTGTGCGGCATGGGGCCAGGACAGCATCACGCTTTGCACGCCCTTGTCACCATCATCCACGGCATACAGGGCAAGACGCTCCCCTTGCTGCGTCACTACCAGGGTCTCCGGCTCGTCCAGCACAGGGACAGCGAAACGTTGTTGCAGACGGCCATCGGTCAGGTACAGATTGACCGCGCCAGCCTCCTTGTCTACCAGTGCCACCCCACCGGGCAGCACGGCCACCGCACTGGCGTTTTCGGCAATGTTGCCGTGGGGAGCCAGGCGATCCAGCAACTGACGCTCGGCATCCCGCTCCGGGTCCGCGTGATAGCGCCACAGACCGACAGACTCTTCCGCTACATACAGGCTGGCGCTGTCATCATCCACGGCACAACTTTCCGCCCCCGGGGGCAACACCAGATGACGCACGGGCAACGCCTTGTCCGCCGCCCCCAGCAACCACTGGTCAGCGCCGCCGCGCTCATCCAGCAGGTACACCGACAGTAACGACTGGCTATCCTGATACAGACAGAACCCGGTGATTTCATACTCGGGGGCCGGCACTCTCTGGGCCAGCTGCCACTGCCCCTGATGCCGGGTGAACAGCACCGCCTCATTGCTGGCGGTATCCACCGTCACCAGTTGCACAACGCCCTTGTCACCCACACGGCCTTCAACGCCTTCAAACTGCCCCTCGGCCAGGGTGAGCTGACCGCTGACCAGATTGCCGTTGGCATCCACGGTCACCACATGGTCATCCTGTACCCAGAGTCCTTTTG
Organism: Alcanivoracaceae bacterium; assembly: GCA_002706085.1. Lineage (GTDB taxonomy): Bacteria > Pseudomonadota > Gammaproteobacteria > Pseudomonadales > Alcanivoracaceae > Alcanivorax. Next base: position 4,619 of record PAJO01000018.1, read on the forward strand.
GCTGCCCCAGTGAGGTTTCTTTTTGCCAGTCTTTCTCTGCCAAAGAGGGAGCGGCCGGGCGCTCCACCTGGCAGCCCGCCATCACCACCAGCAATGCGAAAGCCCATGGTTTGATATTCATCATATGCATCCTTCAGACAAAAAAAGGACCGGGAAACACGCCCCCGGCCCGCCTGATTAAAGGCTTTTCAGTGCAAGACCCAGCTTGAACGTGGGGCCATACTCTTCGTATTGTGCGTTGAACTTTTCCTTCCCGGTGTAGGCATAGAAAGGTTCATCATTGATGTTGATCGCTTCAAATGTCAGCTGCAGGTTATCGGTCAGGAAGTAATACCCGTTGAAGTCCAGCTGGATGTGATCATCCGTGTAGATGTCATAGCGCTTGTCCATCGGATCACTGACCTCCTGAAGGAACTTGCCGGTGTAATTGGCCGCCAGACGCAAGCTCAGCTTTTGGGTTTCATACCCGACCATCAGGTTACCGGTGACATCGGACTGACTGGGCAAGGCGATGTCACGACGGAAGGTGGTACCGCTACCTTCATCGTAACTTTCAATTTCGGCGGAGGAATCCACCAAGGTGGCATTCGCCCCCATCAGCAGGCCGTTGAAGGGCGCAGGTAACTCGCTGAACTGTTTGGAGTAGGCCAGCTCAATGCCGTAGAGGCTCGCATCATTGCCATTCTCGAAGGTCTCCGCATCATCAAAAGCGGTGTAACCCGGCGTGCCCCCCTTGTCTGTCAGGTAGGCAAAGTTCTTGATGTCCTTGTAGAACGCAAACGCCGACACCACACCAGCACGGCCCATGTAATGCTCGATGCCCAGATCCAGGTTATTGGATTCCAGTGATTTCAATGCCGGGTTGCCAAAGCTGGCCTCACTGCCATCAATTTCAAACCCGGGAGAAAGCTGCTCAAAGGTGGGCCTCACAACACTGCGGGTAAAGGCAGAACGCACCAGCGTATCGTTGGTCAGCTGATAGCGCAGGTGCAACGCCGGCAGCCAGTGATCTTCATCGTTGTCGTAATGACTGGCGGTGATGGTGCCATTGTCATCGCCGAAACCGTCCGCCTCGAAGTCCAGTCGCTCATAACGTACACCGGCAAGAATACGCAGTTGCTGAATATCCACGGTGCCCATCAGATACGCCGCCTGACGATCTTCCGACATCTCGTAGTCTTCAATAGCCGACGCGATATCTTCGTACTGACCGGGGCCGGCAATCAAACCGTCAATGGAATCCGGATCAATGCCCGAACCAAAGTTGCCGAGCTCGTAATCCACATCGGTGGCATGATCCGCCAGACTGGCACTGGGACCATAGGTCCAGACATTCACATCGCTGTCTTTGGTGCGCTGGCTGGCTTTGGTGCCGAACTTGATCGATGCCGGGTTATCGTTCCAGTACAGGTCACGGGTAAAGTCCAGCGCCACATCGACCTGCTCATCCGTTGTTTTGCCTTCCGTCACTTCAATCTCATCCAGATCGAAGTTGCTGTCGTCATAGAAACCCGTGGGATACAGCGCTGAAGGCTTGCGGTGGCCCTGATAGCCCCCATCGGTGAAGTCCGCCACGAACACGGTGCTGTCCGCATGGCGTGGCTCGTCTTCCTGCGCCGTGCTGTAACCTGCACGAAAATCCGTGGTCCATTCCCCGGATACGTGCTGTCCACCGAGAACGAAAGACGAAATATCCTGGGTTTCTTCACGGTCCTTCAGTTCTTTTTCCACTTCGGTAACGCCGGTCTGCCCCGGTTGCTGGGCAGAGTCAAAGGCGAAAACATTAGCCTGACGAATTTCTTCATCCCGGAATTCACTGCGCAAAGTGCGCAGGTACAGGCTGGTGTCATCACTGAGCAGGTAATCGATGTTCAGCGCCATACCCAGCCGCTCGCGGGTAATCATGTAATCGCGCTGCTCGAATTCTTCCAGGGCATTGTTGTCATCAAAATCCCAGGCGCCGCCCGTTTCCACGTTGTCAGACCCGAAATCGCGTTTACCCCAGCTCACGGCACCGGCCACACCAAGATTCTTTTCCCCGCCGCCCAGTGAAAACTGGTTGCTGGCTGCCACGGCGAATTCTGGACTGGTCTGATCGGTGTGCTCGTCGTAACTGCCTGCGCCACTGACGGAATAAAACAGGCCATCGCGGTCAAACGCTGACAGTGTCTCAACCTCCACCGTGCCCCCCAGCGAGTTGCCGTCCATGTCCGGGGTCAGGGTCTTGACCACGGTCAGGGACTCCAGCAAATCTGCAGGGATCACATCCAGCGCCACGGCGCGGCGTCCGGCCTCGGGCGCCGGCACTTGAATGCCATTGACGTTGACCGCATTAAGATCCGGGGCCACACCACGCACCCGAACAAAACGCCCCTCACCCTGATCCCGTTCAATAGAGACACCCGGCATCCGCTGCAGGGACTCGGACACGTTGTTGTCCGGGAAGTCCCCGATATCATCTGCCCGCACCCTGCTTTCAATATTATCGGCCGCACGCTGCTCACTGAGCGCCCGGTCGGTACTGGCCGCCTGACCGATAACGCGCACCGTTTCGATCTCGTTGGGCTCCCCGCTTTGTGCGTGAAGCTGGCCACACACCACGGCAATCGCCGTGGCCAATAGAGTCCGCGCCACAGGCGGTTTAAACGTGTTAGATGACATGGGTGTCCCCCGGGCAACGCCCTGTGAAATTGGCAATGCCCGGCACGTTAGGCAGCCCCTATGTCAGTTCGGTTACAGCCTTACCACAAGAGCCGGTTTTCGCGGTGTATTTCGGTCAATTTGAGCTGTTGTGACCCCCTCCAGGACAGGCCTGTACTCACCCGAGCCGGTCACAACGCTGAAAAGCCGGGAGCATTCATCATTGCCCTGAGCCAATTCGACCCCTCGCGCTCACCACAGGGTTTTCATCAAACTGCAACCTCCCTCCCGTATTGCTGCGGCAGTCAGAAAGGAGAATGCATGTGAAACAGCGACTCAGCCTGCATCGAGGTTCCCTGATTGCCCTGCTGGTCATGGCGAACCTGGTGGTGCTGGCCAACCTGGCCAGTGGCGATCTGAAAACGGTATCGGAACTGGTTTGGCTGGACATCGCGGGGGAAGGGGGAGCCGCGCTGCTTGCCCTGCTGTGGATTGGGCTGATTCTCAACAGCCGCCCGACCGGTCGAGTCACCCGCTTGCTGGTGACAGGCCTGAGTACCCTTTTCCTGGCCTACTGGCAGGACCTGATGGATGAGTTCATCCAGTTACCGTCTGCCGTGATGTGGGACCACTGGCTGGAATCTGGCGCCATGCCTCTGGGCATGCTGCTGCTGACACTGGGGATCTACCACTGGCACCGGGAACAGCAGGCAATATCCGCCCAGCTGCAGAAACGGGAGCGGGTGTTTCGGGAGCATCGCAGCCTCGATGGCCTGACACCACTTTCCGGACCACGCTACCTGCGCGAGCAATTGGCCATGGAACTGCTCAAACAGGACCAACCCCTGTCATTGGTCATGCTGGATCTGCACTGCTTCGACCATAGCCGCCGACTCCTCGGCCCCCACGACAGTGACCGGCTGTTAAGGGAAGTGGCCGAAGTGCTGCTGCTCAACCTGCGCCAGCAGGATCTGCTGTGCCGTTACGCCGGTGACCGTTTCGCCGTTGTGCTACCGCGTACGGGGCGCCAGGAAGCCGAGTCCTTGACCCGGGAACTGGAACAGGCGGTTCGCCATTTTGCGTTCAAGACCCAGCGCGGCATCACCCACCCCGTGGCCATCATGGCCGGTCTTGCTGTGGCCCATGACGAGGATGCCGACAGCCTGATCGAGCGCGCCAATCGCAACCTGCACAGCCCGTCCCGAGTCGCCTGAGATGGTTTTTTTCCTGCATGACCAGCGCTTTATTCCTGCCCACGGGCAGGCTGCCGTACTGCTGGATCTGGCAGCGGATCAGGCCATCGACAGCAATGTACTGCTACGTCATACCGGCCTGTTCCGTGAACAAATCGTGCAGGGGGAGGCGCAGCTCAGCAGCCATGATTTTCTTCAGCTCATTCACAACAGTCGCCGCAGCCTGGCCGATCCGGAACTCAGCTTTCGCTATGGCCAGCGCCTGTTCCCCGGCCATTATGGTGCCGCCAGCACCCTGCTCGCCAATGCCGGTAATCTGGCCCAGGCGCTGCAGGTGTTCTGTGATTTCGGCGTGCTGATTCAGCCGCTTGCAGGGGCTCGATTGTCACTCAGCGAGCAACATCTCTGCCTGCAGTGGCTCGACTGTGCTGGCAGCGGCCCGCATTGGCGATTCATCGTCGAAGCCGCCATGACCGGCGTCGCCTCGGTCACCCGCTGGCTTAGCGGCGAACGTCTGCCCTGGCAATTTCTGTTCCGGCATGACTGCCCCGATTACCCCGAGCAGTACCAGGTTCATCTGAGCGGCCCACTGCACTTTGCCTCACAGATAGACGCCATGCTGCTGCCCCTGGAGTATCTGGAGCGCCCCTGGCCCAACCACTCGGCCACCGCCAGGCAGGCAGCCCTGCAGCAGTGCCAACAGGAAATCGCCTCGCTACCAGGCACTCTCAGTCTGCGTCACGGGCTCTACCTGCACTTGCTGGAACACATTCACCAGCCGCCGTCACTGCAGGAAAGCGCCGAATGGCTGGAGTGCAGCCCCGCGACCCTGAAACGACGCCTGAAAGGTTTTTCCAGTCACTACCAGCAACTGCTGGATGAAGCCCGACTGCACCAGGCCGTACACTGGCTTGCCTTTCATGGCCAGGGCCCGGATCAGGTGTGCGCACGACTGAATTTCACCGACAGCACCAACTTCCGTCGCTCCTTCAAGCGTTGGAGCGGGCAAACCCCGGCCATGTGTCATCGGCAGCTGCTGCGATTTGCGCAACGATAAGGCACCTGCATAAACGCAGGTCAGCCAAGAGGCGCGGGACAGGAGAGGGAGGAAGAAGGCGGGCAAAACAACAACCCGCCCAGACCGCTCACTCTGCCGGAGTGCAGAGCGAGCGGGCAAAGCATCAGGACGCGCCGGTGCCCCACAGGCCTTTCAGAGCGTTCAGCGCCGTGCTGCCCACCCCTTCATTGCCCAGGAAGCCGAGAATTTTCGGCGCAAACTGGGAGATCATTTCCGGGCTCAGACCCAGCGACGAAAACACCTTCGCGACACCCTGCAACGAGGAAATGTTGCCCAGCATGGAGGACGCCACACCGCTGCCACCACCCAGCAGGGAATCGAGCCCCGGTACCTTGTCCAGAATACCGCCGAACTGATCGGCTGACAGGTTGTTCTGGGCCATGGCCAAGAGCGCGCCGGCACCTCCCGCGGCTTGCTGCTGAGTCACTCCCAGATCCTTGGTCAGCGAGTCCACCAGAGCCTGGGCTTCACCAGTAATGGCCATGCCACTGTTGGCCGCATCGCTGGCCTCACTGATGGAAGAATTCGCTTTTTGCGAAGCGCTGTTCACCGCCTCATTGGCAGAGTCTGTCATTTTCTTGAAATCGAACGCCTGCACCGGCGCACTCATCACCATACCCAGCGACACCGCCAGCAACCCAACACGCATCTTGTTCATAACCACTCCCGGTCAATCATTTCCATTGATCATCAACTTGCCGGGATAACCCCGGCATCCCGACACCTTACCCAGCCGCCTACAGGACGGCCATCACTTTATGTCCGTTTTGCCTGCGGCTTTCATCAGCAACGCCAGGAGCTGCTCCTGCTCCCGCGCATCCAGCCCCACCAGCAAACTGGCGAAAGCCTGCTGGCGAACCTGCTGCCCCCGTTTCGCCACTCCTTCCCCTTCCGGGGTCAGGAACAGATGGGTCCGCCGGCGATCATGGGCATCCGCTTCCTTGCCCAGCAGGCCGGCACCTTCCAGCTGCTTAAGCTTGCGAGCCATCTGCGCCTTGTCGCGGCCCAGGTAATCACATAGTTCGCGGGCGGTACTGCCCGGGTAGCGTGCAAGAAAGCCCAGCAAGCCAATGTCCGGCGGCCCCAGGCTCAGGGGCAGGTCCGCCAGCCCCTCACGCATCTCACCACGAAGGCGATTGAGGATATCCGTAAAGACTTCCCCCAACGCCTGACTCATGGATTCCTGCATGGCCCCCCCCCCTTCTCTTGTCTTTGCACACAAAACTGGTTGACTTTATCAACTTTAATCGCAAATATAGTTGACACAATCAACCATTAAAGGAACCACCATGACACATCGACATGGCTACGCCCCCACCGCCCATGCCAGCCTGTACCTGAAAAAACTCTGTCGGCACTTCAGCCACAAAGTCGACACGGAATTCGATGATAGCCGTGGCATTATCCGCTTCCCTTTCGGCACCTGTGAGCTGGACGCCCAACCAGAGGCCCTGCATCTGCACTGTCAGGCGGGAGAAGACAATGTGGAGAAACTGCAATCCGTGATCGACAGCCACTTGCTGCGCTTTGCCAGCAAGGAAACGCTGACACTGGTCTGGCAGTAACGGTTATTTCTCGGGGACGTTGTACTCAAAACGCGGCAGGTGCCACTGATAACGGATCGCCAGCATGCGGACCGTAAATCCAGCGGCCAGCGTCAACAGCGTGATCAGCCAGGCCGGCCAAGCCATCTGTTGCAACACCAGAAACAGGCAAGCCGACCCCAGCGACACCACCGCATACAGTTCCTTCTGAAACACCAGCGGAACACGGTTGCACAGCAGGTCACGAATCACCCCGCCAAAGATGCCGGTAATCAGCCCCGCCAGCACCGCCACCGGCATACCCAGCCCCATGCTTTGTGCCACTTTCACACCAATAATCGTGAACGCCACCAGTCCGAGGGCATCCAGCATCAGAAACAGCATGCGCAGGCGGGACATGAGCGGGGCAATCCAGATGGTCAGCAACGCCGCCGAGGTCGTTAGCAACAGATATTCCGGGTGGGCAACCCAGGTCAGCGGGTAATGCCCCAACAAGAGGTCACGGATAGAGCCGCCCCCAAACGCGGTGACGGTGGCAATCATCACCACCCCGAACAAATCCATGCGCAATCGCCCCGCCGCCAACGCCCCGGTCATGGCTTCAGCAGTGATACCGATCAGGTACAGGGTCAGCAGCATGGGGATTCCCCGAGCAGGAAGGTTTATCAGGCTTTGCGGATACGGTCTTTCTCGATAACGATCTTGCGCGCCTTGTAGAGCCCACCAATGGCTTGCTTGAAGGCATTCTTGCTGCAGCGGAAGGCATCGAAGATCGCGTCCGGCGCACTCTTGTCACCCAACGGCAATTCGCCACCGGCGTTTTCCAGTGCCGCCAGAATCTGCTCGCTCAGGGCATCACTCTTGGCAGCACCCGGCGCATTCAGGGACAGGCTGAGTTTGCCGTCTTCGCGCAGACGCTGCACATAGCCGGTGACCCGCTGGCCAGGCTTGAGCGGCGCGCGTAATTCCTTGCGGGCAATCATGCCCCAATAGCGATGATTGACGACCATCTTCCAGCCCAGATCGGTCTCCCGCCCGGCAATCAGGGCCACCTCGTCACCTTGCTGGAATTCGTTGCAGGTATCTTTCAGGAAACGATCCAGTTTGGCACTGGCCAACAACCGCCCTTCCCGATCGGTGGTCACCATGACCAGCGCCCGACCTCCGGGCCGCAAGGGAGCGGTCTGTTCAGCAAAAGGCAACAACAGATCCTTGGGCATCCCCCAATCCAGAAAGGCGCCTAACTTGCTGGTGGAGACCACGCCCAGACTGGCAACCTCGCCCCGTTGTACCTTGGGCGCTTTTACCGACGCCATGGTGCTGCCCTGTCCATCGTTGTAAAGCGTGACCAACACGCTGTCACCGGGTTGCAGGTCACCGGCTTCCCGGGTCGGCAGCAACACATCGCCCAACGGACCACCGTCCAGTAACAGGCCATTACGCACCGCCCGAATCACTTCCAGAGAATACCGACGCCCCAGCGTCAGGGAAGAAGAAGCCGTCATAAGAGAGTCCGATTGTCGGAGAGTAAAGGCCAGGATTTCATCAGGGCCGACATCGCGGGCAGTGCATTCGAGACAACACCGTACCCACCTGTGCTGTAGCTTGAAGCTTGCCGCTTTTCATCACCACATCAGATCATCGGGAATGGGGAAATCCTTATAGGGATCATCCTCATCCACGTCCTGCGCACCGCGCTCATTGAGCACCAGAATGGGGGCCTCATCACGCTGGCGGATCTTTTCAGCCACCACCGTGGGGACCAGCTCAACGCCCTCACCCAGTTCGACAATGGCAATCTGACCGCGCTCCAGCTGTTGCTGCTGTTTTGACGTAACCCAGGTTTTCTTGATCTTCTTGTCCTGCACGAACTGATAGGCCACCTCGGCACCGTTACGGTCGAGGCGACTTTGCTCAATCATTTGCTTGATCTGGGCAGCAATTTCCTTGCGCTCACGCTCGGCCTTGCGTTCTGCTTCGCGCTGGCGATCGGCTTCGGCTTTTTCCGCCTGCTGACGACGCACCCGCTCGGCGGCATCGTCCTGTTCGATCTCGCCACGCTTGACCTTGTTGGCCACTTCACGTTTCTGCTGCTTGGCCCGGCGCGCCTTTTTTTGGTCCGACAGGCCGGCCTTCATCAATTGTTCCTGCAGGGAGCTCATTCAGACCTCTCACATATCGGTAACAGGTATATCGTAGGGTGGAAATTTCCGAAAGGAAATCTCCACCATGGGGCTAAGGCCGGGCCAGGGGCGTCGCCGGGGCCGACCCAAGCAGGGGCTGGGCGCGCCGGAAACGGGCGTCATAGCCGGGCTGCCATGGGAATACCCCTTTCGGGTCTGGCCAGACCATCTGCAAGGCAGGATAAGGCGCCGGCAGACTTTGGTAGAACCAGTTGGCAAAGCCCAGGTATTCCTTGTAATGCGGAAACGCCACCGGCAGGAACATGACCTCAAGCCCATCGGCGATATCATTGTACAACCGGTAGGGCTGGTACGGCTTGTTCAGACCACGGATACGTACTGCAGCACTGTCGAGCAAGCGGCTGGCCAACGCGTCCTTGAGCCCCACCACGATCAGCTCAGGGTGGTTCAGGTTCAGGAAATGGCCCACGCTAAAGGTATAGCCTGGCTGACCATCACCGCCGGGCACGGCAAAATGGTGCCACCCCTTGCGCTGGATGTCCGCCAGCAAGGCCTCATCTTCCTTGTCCTCCGGAGCGGGATAACGGAACTGACCGGGCATTTCGTCAAGAAACATGGCAGTGTGAACTCCAGGGCCAGAGGCCCGTTAAACACAATTTCGTGAAGCGATTCTAGCAGAATACCCCTGCCCTTGGCGCCCGCCATCATCAGTGCGCTACACTTCATGGACATACCTTGCCGACGGGATTGCTCATGAAACGTACCCTCCTTGCCAGCGCCGCCCTGCTCAGCTCCTCTGCCCTGTATGCGGCACCGGGACTCACTCTCTATGGGGGAGGTTACACCTGGGACAGCGAACTGGAAGGCACCTTCTCTTCCGGCGGGGCCAATATTGATGTACAGGATGATCTGGGCTTCACCGAAGCGGATCAGAGCGTGATCTATCTGGGCATTGAGCATGCCGTACCGGTCATCCCCAACTTCCGGGTCCGCTACATGGACCTCTCCGACACCGCCAGCAACCGCATCCAGCGTTCCTTCGAGTTCAATGGCGAAACCTATACGGCACAAACCCGCGTCGATACCGATTTCGATCTGGAGATGCTCGACGGGACCTTTTACTACACACCAGTGGATACTGCCCTGAAGCTGGACGTGGGTCTGACTGTACGCCGGATGGAAGGCTACCTGCACCTCAACAGCCTGAACGCCGATGCCCGAATCGATATCGATGAAATTGTTCCCATGCTGCATGTCGGGGCCAGAGCCAACCTTCCTGTCCCGGGGGTCTATGTGGGCGGCGAGATCAACGCCATCGAATACGAAAGCTCGGGGCTCAGCGATTTCAATGCGCGGGTCGGCTGGCGTTCTGATTACCTGCTCGGCATCGAAGTGGGTTATAGCCACCTGCAGCTTGACCTGGAAGACGTCAGCAAACTGGACACCAATCTGGAAATGGGCGGCCCCTACCTGGCTCTCTCTATCGGTTTCTGATCCTGCGTAAGGCACTGAACGATGAAAACATGGATGGCCCTTGCCACAGCAGGCCTGATCGCCAGCACACCCACCTTCGCCGACGGCGTGCAACTGTCAGGGGGCGGTTACAACTGGAACAGCGAACTGGAAGGCACCATCAGCGATGGTGACGAACTGGATCTGGACAACGATCTGCAGTTCAACCACGCCAAACAGAATGGCGCCTTCCTGAAACTGGAGCATGATGTCCGCTGGTTACCCAATGTCCGGCTTCGCTATCTGGGTCTGCGCGACAATTCCCCCACCGCCCTCGCTCGGCCAGTGCAATTTGCCGGCAACAGCTTCAATGCCGGCGACAGCATTCGCAGCGATCTGGATATGAAGATCGCCGATGCCACACTCTACTTCGCCTTCCCCCAGGAGAACGGCAGCCGACTGGATGCCGGTCTGGCCGCCAGGGACCTTAACGGTGAGCTCGAACTGCTTTCCGCCAACACCAGTGCCGTACGCAGCATTGATGACACCCTTCCGGTGGTGCATCTGGCAGCGCATTTCCCGTTCCCGTTGTTATCCGATAACGCGTACCTGGGTGCCGAGGTCAATGGCATCTACCTTGATGAAGATCAGGTCGGCGATTTTATTCTGCGGGCCGGCTGGCGATCGGATTTTTTGTTGGGACTGGAAGTCGGCTTCAGCCAGATGTTCATCAAGCTGGATGAAGACTCGCCAACCCAGGCCGTAAACCTGAAATTTGGCGGCCCCTATGTTGCGCTGACACTGAATTTCTAGGGAGCCTCTGAATAACGCCTTGCATGCTCAGCGTGACCTGAAGCGTGCAGCTGTTGTGCCTTGCCTCGACGGTAAGGGTGGTTCCCTTTCCTAGAGGCAAGGCGCAGCAGATGGGCGCTTCAGGTCGCGCCCTTCGGGTCTTTCGGGCTGGCCCGCACTCGTTGTTGCGCTTCCTTCGAAGGTGAAGAGCCGATGGATGGACATACACCTTCAAAAACGCGCCCCTCTTTACCTTTTGACCCATAGAGGGGGCGAACCAGCCTGAAAGACTGAGCACGTAAGGCGTTATTCAGAGGCTCCCTACATCAGCCAAGCTCTCGCTTCAGTTCTTGCAGATGCAGATCTTTCGCCGCCCACAATTCGCTGACCCACTGCTGCAGCTCGGCACGAAACTCGGCATCTTCCTGGTAATCGCTGCGCCACAGGGCCGGTTCCAACGGGCGGGTCTGCACGTCCACCACCACGCGATTCATCTTGCCACTTAGTAGCGCCCAGAAACCGGGCGGGGTTCCCTGCGGGTAGGCGATGGTCACATCCAGTAACGCATCCAGGTTATCGCCCAGCGCCGCCAGCACAAACGCCACGCCCCCAGCCTTTGGCTTGAGAAGATGCGTATAGGGTGACTGCTGGCGATCCTGTTTGGCTCGGTGTNAAACGGGTNCCTTCCAGNAANTTCACCACCGTNACCGGGATGCCCTGAAACTTTTCACAGGCNNGNCGGGTAATCTCCAGNTCNTTGCCCTTGAGNTCNGGATGNTTNNCCAGCACNGCCTTGCTGTAGCGNTTCATGAANGGNTAATCCAGNGCCCAGAACGCCAAGCCCAGAAACGGNACCCAGATCANNTCNTTCTTNAGGAAGAACTTGAAATACGGNGTCTTGCGATTNAACGCCTGCACCAANGCCGGAATATCGACCCANGACTGGTGATTACTGACCACCAGGTAGGAGGTGTCCTGGCGNAACGCTGCCACCCCGCGGATATCCCATTGTGTCGGNGTCATCAAGGCAAAGATCGCCTTGCAGATTTCCGCCCAGGTNTCGGCAATGGTCATCACCATNACCGAGCAGGCNCGCCGCAGGGCNGCNACCGGCAACAGCAACTTCAGNAGCGCCACCACCATCATGGGGCCGATCAATACCAGGGTATTGATCAGCAACAACAACACTGTAATNACGCCCCGTACCATTNCTGTTCCCTCAGTCCCTGCTNTTTAANCGCCCTTTCTCTCAACNGCCATGCTGTCCACGTTCTGGAAACCNCGTGGCAGCTTGGCACCCCGGCGGCCCCGTTCACCGTAGTAATGCTCCAGGTCAGATGCCTTCAGCGTCAGGTGGCGTTTACCAGCAAANATGGTTAACGAATCCTNCGGCCCCANCACCTGCACGTCTTGCACAAACTCTTCCCGTGCCGCCACCCGNGCAGACGGNATCGACATCATCTTGTTGCCTTTACCGCGCGCCATTTCCGGCAGCTCCTTGACCGGGAAGACCAACAAACGCCCTTCGTTGGACACCAGNGCGATAAGGTCATCGCTGACACTGCCCACCGCCTGCGGTACCAGCACCNTGGCCCCCTTGGGCACGCTCAGCGCGGCCTTGCCCGCCTTCTTGTTAGCGAGCAGATCGGTATAGCGCACCACAAAGCCGTAGCCGGCATCGGTGCTCATCAGGAAGGCATCCTTTTCCTTGCCCATGACGGCGGCCATGAAAATGGCCCCCGAGGGNGGACTGACCCGNCCGGACAACGGCTCGCCCTGNCCTCGGGCGCTGGGCAGGGTATGTGCAGGNAGGGAATAACTGCGCCCGGTACTGTCGATAAAGCACACCGNCTGATTCGACTTGCCCCGGGCACTGGCGCGGTATTTGTCGCCGGCCTTGTAGCTGAGGCCTTCCACATCCACATCATGCCCCTTGGCNGCACGCACCCAGCCTTTTTCAGACAGCACCACNGTCACCGGATCNGCACTGACCAGATCGGTTTCATCCAGCGCGGAAGCNGCACTGCGNTCCACCAGCGGCGANCGACGGTCATCCCCGTATTTCTCNGCGTCTTCCTTCAGCTCTTTCGCCACCAGTTTCTTCATNCGGGCCGTGGAGCCGAGCGTGGCTTCCAGGGTNTCACGNTCTTCGTTGAGCTCATCCTGCTCGCCACGAATCTTCATTTCCTCGAGTTTGGCCAGGTGGCGCAATTTCAGTTCGAGGATNGCTTCGGCCTGGCGGTCGGAAATCCCGAAGCGCTCCATCAGCACCGGCTTGGGCGCATCTTCGGTACGAATGATGTGGATCACTTCATCAATATTGAGGAATGCGACCAACAAGCCTTCCAGGATATGCAGNCGTTCGAGCACCTTGTCGAGGCGGTGCTGCAAGCGACGGCGCACCGTGACCATGCGGAACTGCAACCACTCGTTGAGAATGGTNTCCAGGCTCTTCACCTGTGGCCGGCCATCAATGCCGATCATGTTCAGGTTAACCCGGTAGTTCTTTTCCAGATCCGTGGTAGCAAACAGGTGCCCCATNAGCTGCTCNATATCCACCCGGTTGGATTTGGGTGTAATCACCAGCCGGGTCGGATTCTCGTGATCGGATTCATCACGCAGGTCGCTGACCATGGGCAGCTTTTTCTTGTTCATCTGGTCGGCGATCTGCTCCAGCACCTTGGCGCCGGANACCTGATACGGCAGCGCCGTGACCACGATATCGCCATCCTCACGCTCGTAAACGGCACGCTGTTTCAGCGANCCCTTNCCNTCGGCGTACATGCGGATGATGTCGTTGATCGGGGTAATGATTTCCGCCTCGGTGGGGAAATCCGGCCCGGTNATATGCTCCATCAAATCATCCAGCGAGGCGCCGGGATCTTTCAGCAGATGGATACAGGCGTTGGCNACNTCACGCAGGTTATGGGGCGGAATGTCTGTGCTCATGCCCACCGCAATACCGGTGGTGCCATTGAGCAGCACATTGGGCAGNCGTGCCGGCAGNAGCTTCGGCTCATCCATGGTGCCATCGAAGTTCGGCACCCATTCCACCGTGCCCTGCCCCAGCTCCGCCAGTAGCACCTCGGCATAGGGCGCCAACTTGGATTCGGTATAACGCATGGCCGCNAAGGACTTCGGATCATCCGCGCTGCCCCAGTTACCCTGACCATCCACCAACGGATAGCGGTAACTGAACGGCTGCGCCATCAATACCATGGCCTCGTAACAGGCCGAGTCNCCATGGGGGTGATACTTACCCAGNACNTCNCCCACGGTACGGGCGGACTTCTTGTACTTGGCGGTATTCTTCAGGCCCAGCTCACTCATCGCGTACACGATTCGACGCTGCACCGGTTTCAGGCCGTCACCNATATTCGGCAGGGCCCGNTCGAGAATCACGTACATGGAATAATCCAGGTACGCTTTTTCGGTGTATTCCCTCAGGGGAAAACTTTCAAATTCGTCAGCCATTTTTGCTCGCTATACTCACTTTAGTCTGACGTCGGACGTCTGAAGTCGGACGACAAAACCGATTATTCCCTTGCGTCAGACGTCCGACCTCAGACGTCCAACCCGCCGCAGCGCAGCGCTACACTTCAGCCAGATTCCCCTTTTCTTCCAGCCAGATCTTGCGATCCGAGGCGCGCTTCTTGCTCAGCAACATGTCCATCAACTGGTGGGTATCATCGTCGCCACTGATGGACAGGCGCACCAGACGGCGGGTGTCGCGGGCCATGGTGGTTTCACGCAATTGCAGCGGGTTCATTTCGCCCAGCCCCTTGAATCGGGTGACGTTGACCTTGCCTCGCTTCTTCTCGGCCTTGATGCGATCGAGCACCCCTTCGCGTTCGTCCTTGTCCAGGGCGTAGTAGACGTCCTTGCCCACATCGATGCGGTACAGCGGCGGCATGGCCACAAACACATGACCGTTTTTCACCAGCGCGGGGAAATGCCGCAGGAACAAGGCGCAGATCAGGGTCGCGATGTGCAAACCGTCAGAGTCCGCATCGGCAAGAATGCAGACCTTGCCATAGCGCAAGCCACTGAGATCATCACTGCCCGGCTCGATCCCCAGTGCCACCGCAATATCATGGATTTCCTGACTGCCCAGCACTTCACCGGAGTCCACTTCCCAGGTGTTCATGATCTTGCCCCGCAGGGGCATGATCGCCTGATAAACCCGGTCACGGGCCTGCTTGGCACTACCCCCGGCAGAATCCCCTTCCACCAGAAAGATTTCACTCTGGGACGGATCATCGCTGGTACAGTCGGCCAGCTTGCCGGGCAATGCCGGTCCGCTGGTGACTTTTTTTCGCGTGACTTTCTTGGCCGCCCGCAACCGTTTCTGGGCATTGTTGATACACAGGTCGGCCAGTTTTTCGGCTTCGTCGGTGTGCTGGTTCAACCACAGGGAAAAGGCATCCTTCACCACGCCAGACACAAACGCCGCCGTCTGCCGTGAGCTCAGCCGCTCCTTGGTCTGGCCGGCGAACTGCGGATCCTGCATCTTGACGCTGAGCACGTAGGCGGCCCGGTCCCAGATGTCTTCCGGGGTCAGCTTCACCCCACGGGGCAACAGGTTGCGGAACTCACAGAACTCCCGCATGGCCTCCAGCAGACCGGAGCGCAGGCCGTTCACGTGGGTGCCGCCCTGGGCGGTGGGAATCAGGTTGACGTAAGACTCCTGCACCAGCTCGCCGCCTTCCGGCAACCACATGACAGCCCAGTCTACCGCCTCGGTCTCGGCACTCATGGCGCCGTTGAAGGGCTCTTCCGGCACCCGCTCCCAGCCGGTAGCCGATTCCAGCAGGTATTCAATCAAGCCGTCTTCAAACTGCCAGGTCTCGGTTTCTCCGCTGGCCTGATTTTCCAGAATGACCTTCAGGCCCGGGCACAATACCGCCTTGGCCCGCAGCAGGTGCTTGAGCCGCGAAACGGAAATTTTCGGGGAATCGAAATAGGACGGGTCAGGCCAGAAGCGCAGAATGGTACCGGTGTTGCGCTTGCCCACCGTGTCCACCACTTCCAGTTCGCTGCGCTTTTCGCCATCGCCAAACTCGATGCGGTGCAGCTGCCCGTCACGTTTGACCAGCACTTCCAGCTTGGTGGACAGGGCATTCACCACCGACACACCCACACCGTGCAAACCACCACTGAACTGGTAGTTGTTGTTGGAAAACTTGCCGCCCGCATGCAGGGTGGAAAGGATCACCTCCACCCCCGGTTTCTTCTGCACCGGGTGCAGGTCCACCGGCATCCCGCGGCCATCATCTTCCACTTCCACACCGCCATCCTTAAACAGGGTGACCTTGATGGATTTGGCATGGCCCGCCAGCGCTTCATCGACCGAGTTGTCGATCACTTCCTGGGCCAGGTGGTTGGGGCGGGTGGTGTCGGTGTACATGCCGGGACGCTTGCGCACCGGCTCCAGGCCCGACAGTACTTCAATATTCTCGGACGTATAGTTGTTGGTCATAAAGTATCTTGGATTCAGGGTCGGACGCCTGACGTTGGACGCCGGACGACTGACAAACAATTTGTCGTCAGACGTCAGCCTTGCGACGTCAGACTCACACCACAAAACCGCAGAATCAGCGGTATGAAGGCATCAAAGTTATCAAAGGCGTGACTGCCACCCAAGCCACAATAGCGGTGGCAGTCGCCATAATAGTCCCAGCCATCTTCCCAGTTGAGGGTTTCATCCCCGGTCTGGGTCAGCAACAGCTGGTTGTCTGGCTTGCTGATGTCCGCCACTTCATAGCGGCGTAATTCATCCAGCCAGGCCGGATTGAACTGGTCGGCCTCTCCGGTGTGATAGTTATGCTGGATACCTGTGTATTTGTCCAGTAGTCGCCACGGACGCACCGCCGGATTGATGTGTGCCGCCTTGAGATCGTGGTGCTCGGCCAGCCAGGTGGCATAGAAACCGCCCAGCGACGACCCCAGCAAGGCTACCGGCCCGGCACCGGCAATGGCGGCATCCAGTTCTGCCATCGCCAGGCGCGGCGACGGAGGCAATGTTGGCACAATCAACCGGTCAGGGCACCCTGCGCGATCGAACACCTGACGCAACAGCCCCGCCTTGTGCGAAGCGGGAGAACTGTTGAAGCCGTGAATGTAGAGCAGAGAGGTTTCTGGGGCCATGGCATCGCAACCGAAACAGTGAACAGTGAACAGTGAACAGTGAACAGTGAACAGTGAACAAGGCTGCCCGACCGACATACCCTGTCAAGTTTTTATTCTTTTCTTTGTCCTTAAACGCACAAGGCCACACCCGGAATCTGAGCGCGGCCTCCAGCCTGGCTGTACGCACCTGCGCCACACGCGCAAGGATTAACTATTCACTGTTAACGGTCTTTCAGTAGCCCTTGACCGTAAAATCCACCTCGAAGGTAATGCCTTGCACACGGCTAACGCCGGTGTCGATACGGCCGTCCGGGTGCAAATCCAGCCAGCGATAGCCGGGGTTGCGGTCATCCACGGCAAAATCATCACTGCCCGGCTTGAACTGTACACAGGTGCTGGGTACCGCAAGCATGCGTACCCCGTTGCGTTCGCTTTCGTATTCCTGATGCACATGGCCCCAGATGATGGCCCGCACTTTCGGGTGGCGATCAATGACATCAAAAAACTGGCTGGCGCTGCCCACCACCTGGGTGTCCAGCCAGGCACAGCCCATTGGCACCGGGTGATGATGCAGACAGACCATCAGATTCGCGCCGCGGGCATTGCCCAGGGCCTGGTCCAGAAACTTCAGATCTTCGTCAAACAACTCGCCAGGCACTTCACCGGGAATGGTGGAATCGAGCATCACGATGGTCCAGCTGCCCACCTCCAGAACACAGGGGCTCATGCGGTCACGCTGGGCATCCAGTGCGTTGAGCATCGGGGCGGGCTTGTCGTGATTTCCTTCAAGCCAATAGACCGGCACGCCAAACCCTGCCAGAGCCTGGTCAAGGCGCACATAGGATTCGAAGGAGGCATCCTGGGAAAGATCGCCAGTGGCAAGAATCAGATCCGGGTCCGGCTGCTCACGGCGAATCAAATCAAGCACCCTGTCCAGGCTGAACTGGGTATTCAGGCCCAGCAGTTTGCCTTCTGTGTCGGCAAACAAATGACAGTCGGATAACTGCACTACCCGTAGGGGCTGCAACTGCTGCGTCAAATCCCCGCTCCCTTCACCGTGTCCTTGTTATTTCCCTGTCAGGAAAACGTGCCTGCAGGCGTCCCCAACGCCATGCCAGAGCATTTACCTGCTCTTGCGTCCTTATAACCAAGAAGAGAGAGCTTTGCCAGAAGTCAGGTTCAAGACCCGGAATTGGTTACCATTTCTCCACAATCAACGGTTTTGGTAACGCTGGCGACTTGCCAAATTTGCACGGTTGTGCTCGCTACTGCCCCGTCACCCGCGCGCGCCAACTCTGGCCACTATCACGGCCCTGGTCATGCACATGCCGTAACCAGTCTGCCAGAAAGCGATTCCACTGCGCCTTTTCATCTCGCTGATGCATATGACGATTAGGGTAAGCATAGCGGGCACTAACGCGCCGAAAGGGGCGCGCTTCGGTGACTTCGGCGAGACGGGCATCGTGATAAAGCCGAACCGTGAGCCGTGATGCCGGCAACACATCCAGCAACTCCTGATCCTCAAGTCGCACCGTGGTGGTATAAGGGGAGCGCTCCAGCACCTTCATCTGCAGCGTATGGGGCTGTTGCTCATGGCCCAGCTCCACTGCCAGCGTGTCGCGCTCCCCCATTGCCTGCATCAACGGCAGCATGCGCGCATAATTTTCTTCGCACTGGGTCATCAGTGCACGGAAATCCAGCCGGTAACGATCACGGCGAGTCACTCGCCACTCCAGCGTGCGTCCAGCTCGGCACGATGCAGCAACAGCCACTGCAGGGCGATCAGGCTGGCGGCATTATCCACTTGCCCTGAGGTCAGCAGGTCAGGAATTTGATCCGCATCAAGGGTCAGTGCACGAATATCTTCACCTTCATCGGCACAACCAAAGATGCCCCCCGCGCCGGCCAGGTCGGCCTTGCCCACAAACACATGCAGGCGCTCATTGGTTCCACCGGGGCTTGGCATATAGCGGGCCACCGTTTCCATTTCGGCCAGGCTGAGACCGGCTTCTTCCACTGCTTCACGACGAATCAGCGCTTCAGCCGTTTCGCCATCCTTGTCGGCAATGCCGGCAATCAGCTCCAGGCACCAGGGCGAAGAGCGCCACTGCAGGGCACCGACCCGGAACTGCTCCACCAGCAGGATTTCGCCCCGCACCGGGTCATAGGGCAGCACCGCTGCGGCGGGCGGGCGAATAAACAATTCCCGCCGTACCGGGTTACCCCAGCCACCCTGGTAATGACGGTGGCGCAGAGTCAGGGCATCAACACGGAAGAAACCCTGGAACGGGGTTTCCCGCTGCAGGATTTCCACGTCGTGCTGGCCAAATGGCGGCTTGATATCAGTCATTGGCTTTGTGGTAGAGGGCGCTGCCCTTTTCCCGAAATTCCCGCGACATCTCTTCCATACCTGCCTGTGCATCGGCCTGCTGCACCTGGACGTTACCATCGCCATAGGTCTCACGGACTTCCTGGCTGATTTTCATGGAACAGAACTTGGGGCCACACATGGAGCAGAAATGCGCCACCTTGTGGGCCTGCTTGGGCAGGGTTTCATCGTGGAAGGCGCGTGCCCGGTCCGGGTCCAGCCCCAGATTGAACTGGTCTTCCCAGCGGAATTCAAAACGGGCCTTGGACAAGGCATTGTCACGCACCTGCGCCCCCGGATGCCCTTTGGCCAGGTCCGCGGCGTGGGCGGCAATCTTGTAGGCGATAATGCCTTCCTTCACATCTTCCCGATTGGGAAGCCCCAAATGCTCCTTGGGGGTGACGTAGCAAAGCATGGCCGTGCCATACCAGCCAATCATGGCCGCGCCGATGGCACTGGAAATATGATCGTAGCCCGGGGAAATATCCAGCGTCAGCGGGCCCAGGGTGTAGAACGGCGCTTCACCACAGTGCGCCAGCTGCTCATCCATATTGGCCTTGATCATATGCATCGGCACATGGCCGGGGCCTTCAATCATTACCTGCACATCGTGCTGCCAGGCGATCTTGGTCAATTCACCCAGGGTGCGCAGCTCACTGAACTGGGCCTCATCGTTGGCGTCAGCAATGGACCCCGGACGCAAGCCATCGCCAAGGCTGAAGGTCACATCGTAAGCCTTCATGATCTCGCAGATATCTTCGAAATGGGTATAGAGGAAGTTCTCCTTGTGGTGCGCCAGGCACCACTTGGCCATGATCGAGCCCCCCCGTGAAACGATGCCGGTGACGCGGTTGGCCGTCATCGGTACGTAACGCAGCAACACACCGGCATGAATAGTAAAGTAACTCACGCCCTGCTCGGCCTGTTCGATCAGGGTGTCGCGGAAAATCTCCCAGGTCAGGTCTTCGGCAATGCCGTTGACCTTTTCCAGCGCCTGATAAATCGGCACGGTTCCAATCGGCACCGGCGAGTTACGCAGAATCCACTCACGGGTTTCGTGAATGTTGTCACCGGTGGACAGGTCCATCACCGTATCGCCCCCCCAACGGGTGGCCCAGGTCATCTTCGACACCTCCTCTTCGATGGAAGAGGTCACCGCAGAGTTGCCGATATTGGCATTGATCTTGGTAAGGAAATTACGACCGATGATCATCGGTTCAATTTCCGGGTGGTTAATATTGAGAGGAATCACCGCCCGGCCGCGGGCCACCTCGTCACGCACGAACTCGGGGGTGATTTCTGCCGGAATGGCCGCACCGAAGCTTTGCCCCGGATGCTGCTCACAGGGCAACCCGGCATCCCGGTGTGCCTGCAGCCGCTGGTTCTCGCGAATGGCAATAAACTCCATCTCCGGGGTCACAATGCCCTGGCGGGCATAGTGCATCTGGGACACATTGCACCCGGCCCTGGCTCGCAGCGGCCGGCGCACATGCTCAAAGCGCAGGCCCGCGGTTTTCAGGTCCGCCGCTCGCTTGCGGCCGTAATCGCTGGTCAAGCCCGGCAATTCCTCGGTATCATTGCGCTCTTGAATCCAGTTCAACCTGATTGGTTCCAGCCCCTTGCGAACATCAATGGTGACCTGCGGGTCGGTGTAGGGCCCGGAGGTATCGTAAACCGACAGCGGCGGGTTATTCTCAAAC
Organism: Alcanivoracaceae bacterium; assembly: GCA_002706085.1. Taxonomy (GTDB): domain Bacteria; phylum Pseudomonadota; class Gammaproteobacteria; order Pseudomonadales; family Alcanivoracaceae; genus Alcanivorax. The sequence goes on from PAJO01000018.1 coordinate 25,659, forward strand.
TTTCCCTCGGCCAGCGGGGTCGGATCCTGACGGATTTCACGCATGGGAACGCGGATATCCGGGCGCGAGCCGGTGACATAAATCTTTCGGGAACCGGCGATAGGCTGGCAGGATTCGTCAATGGCATTAGCGGCAATGGCACGCTGGTCGTCTGGCACGTCGGCCTCCAGAAACAGGAAAAACAGGGATTGGCGGACACTATACGCCAGCGAACACAAGCCAAACAACCGCGAAACTGGCGTCGGGAAAGCAGTGTCAATTTTCTGTACTTGCCAGTATGATAATTCACTATTCGAAACAGGAAAGAGTGCACCAGCATGAAGCGCAACCCCAGTAAGCCCCTTGTCCTTCTACTGGCCTCCCTGGCCGGTTCAGCCAATGCCGCCGACCTGGTGGAAGTGGCCAACTCCGCCTGGTCCTACGATGGAACCTGGCGTGCCGCCCGTATGACCTGGGACGCCGACCAGCAATTGCTGGTACAAGGCCGTGCCGCTCTTTTTCCCAGTGTCTCTGCCAGCTACGGGCGCTATGACAACGAAACAACCTACGAAGATATCAACTTCGAGCAAAATTACGGCAGTGAAGTCAGCACCTTCACCCTGACCCAGCCCCTGTTTCGGGTGGACGCCTGGTATGGCTACAAGGAAGCCAAGTCCAGCACCAATATTGCCCAGGCCAATTTTGAGCAGGCCCGCCAGGATTTTGTTTTGCGTGTCGCCCAGGGCTATTTCGGGGTACTGCGTGCCTGGGATACCTGGGTCTCTGCCAAGGCCGAGGAGAAAGCCATTGGCCGGCAACTGGAACAAACCCAGGAACGCTTTGATGTGGGCCTGGTGCCCGCCACGGATGTGGAAGAAGCGCAGGCCACCTATGACCTGACCCAGGTCAACCTGATCGTCGCCCGCCAGCAGTACGAGATTGCCCGCGACCAGCTGGAAACCCTGACCGGCCAGCAATGGCAAACCCTCGCCGAACTGCAGGACGAGCTCCCCATGGGGGGGCCCCAGCCTGCCGACATGAGCGACTGGATCGACAAGGCCCAGAGCACCAACCCCAATGTGCTGGCAGCCCGCTACAACACCGAACTCACCGAACATACCGCCAAGCGTCAATTGGGCACCATGCTGCCCCAGGTCCAGCTGGTTGGCCAATACCAGCACTCCCACCTTTCGCCGGATGATGCGCCCGCCACATCGGGTTCATCAAGCAATTCCCTGTACCTGTACGACACCGAGACCAAGCAGATTGGTATCGAGGTAAGCATGCCGCTGTTTCAGGGCGGAGGCCTGAACAGCCGTCGCAAGGAAGCCTACCTGCGCGCCGATGCGGCCGATTACCAGTATCAACAGGCGGTTCGCGATATTACCCAGCAGACCCGCAGCGCCTACCGTACGGTGGAATCCGATGCGCTGCGCGTAAAAGCCCGGGCCCAGGCCATCCGCTCCACCCGCGCCGCCCTGGATGCCACCCAGTCCGGCTATGAAGTGGGCACCCGTAACGTGGTTGACGTGCTCAACGCCCAGCGTGCCCTGTTTGCCGCCGAGCGTGATTACGCCAACGCCCGCTACGATTACATCCTCAATTCCCTGACCCTCAAATCCACCACTGGCGACCTGCAGCAAGCAGACCTGGCCGGCATCAACCAGTGGCTGTCGCCCACCGCGACCCTGAACCTTTACCAACCGGATCTGGAAGGCAAGAGCGAGGAAATGATGGAAGAGAATGCGGCGAGCAATGAATAATGAATAGTTAATAACTGAACCTCAGAAGCAAAGAGGCCGCGCCCAGACCATGGGTGCGGCCTCTTTGCTTTTGACGTTCTTTTTTCGCTATTAATTATTCATCATTAACCGATTAACTGATTCCCGCCCAGCTGCTCACTAATCAAACCCAGCCCCCGTTCCAACGCCCCACGATTAGCCTCAACCACTGCCGCCGCCGCCTCACCTTGCGCCCGGCACCGCGCCGCATCGTCAAACAGTGCCAGCAGGGTCGTTGCCAGTGCGCCGGCATCGTTCACCACCGAAAGCCCACCGGCCTCGTCAAGCAGCTGCGAGATGGCGGTAAAGTTATGCAGGTGCGGGCCGGTGAGTACCGGTTTTTGCCAGGCCGCCGGTTCCAGCAGGTTGTGCCCGCCCACCGGTACCAAAGAGCCCCCCACAAAGGCCAGATCGGCGGCGCCAAACAACATCAGCAACTCCCCCATGGTATCCGCCAGATACACCTGTGCCTGCGCAGACGGTTCAGCGGCGCTACGCCGGGCCACCGTCATCTGCTGCTGTCGCACCAGCGATGCTACATCATCAAAGCGCTCAGGGTGACGCGGTACCAGCACCAGCAACGCATCATCATGGCGGGCCATGACATCGCGGTGGGCCGCCAGCACCTGCTCATCTTCACCGGGATGCGTACTGGCGGCGATCCACACCGGCCGCGCGCCAATCTCGGCCCGCAGTGCCGCCGCTTTTTGACGCACCGGCACATCCAGGGTCATGTCGAACTTCACACTGCCAATGGCATGGACTCGCTCCGGCCTGGCCCCCAACGCCATATAACGCTCGGCCTCCACCTGCGTCTGCACGGCCAGCACATCAAACTGTGCCATCATCGGCCGCACCAACTTCGGCAGCTTGCGGTAGCCGCGAAAACTGTTTTCAGACAAACGCCCGTTCATCAGCATCAAGCTGGCGCCATGCCGCTTTGCCTCGGCACAAAGATTGGGCCAGAGCTCGGTTTCCAGCACCACCACCAGCCGGGGATCAAAGGCCCGGAAAAAGCGCTTCAGGGCGCAAGGCAGTTCCCAGGGGCAATAAACATGGGTCACCCGGTCACCGAACAGGGCCGTCACCCGCTCCGACCCAGTTGGCGTCGTTGTAGTGACCAGTAGCGGGGTGTCCGGGTGATCGGCCAGCAACCGCTCGATCAACGGCGCCGCCGCCAGGGTTTCCCCCACGGACACCGCATGAACCCACAACGAGCGCTGCAGGGTGCCCGGCCGATACCCCCAGGCCATTCGTTCTTTCCAGCGCAGCCGGTACGCCGGCGCCTTGCGCCCGCGCAACCAGAGTCGCAGAAACAGGAAAGGCAGCAGCACGCACCAGAGAAAGGAATAAAAGGTTCGCATAGGGCTTCTTGTGTCGGCGGTCGAAGGTCGGACGTCTGACGTCCGACTCGTCTATGCTAGCATAGCCGCACTATTCAACGATGGTGTTCCATGAGCGACAACACGCTGAAACCCGATATCCTTGTATTTGGTGGTGGCATCGCCGGTCTGTGGCTGATCAATCGGCTTAACGCCGCTGGCTATCAATGCCTGCTGCTGGAAAGCGGCACCCTCGGCGGTGACCAGACTCTCGCCAGCCAGGGCATCATTCACGGTGGCCTCAAGTATGCGCTAGGCGGCAGCCTGTCCAGCGAGTCAGAATCCATTGCCGCCATGCCTGACCGTTGGCGCTCGGCCATGGCCGGTGACGACCCGGTAGACCTGCGCAACCTGACCGTACTCAGCGAGACCCAGCACATGTGGTCCAGCGGCTCGGTGGCATCGCGGATGACCAACTTCTTTGCCAGCAAGATGCTGCGCGGCCGCATCGACAAACTGAAACGGGCAGACTTCCCCTCCGCCCTCGCCGACAACGCCTTCAAGGGCAATGTCTACAAGCTGGATGACCTGGTCATCAATACCGAATCGCTGATCGACACCCTCAGTGCGCCTGTCCGCCAGCGCCTGCTCGCCTACGACCCAGCCCGGGACACGCTGGAATGGAATGACAACGGCCTGGCCAGCGCCACCGTCAACGGCGTACGCATTGAACCCGGCCTGTGCGTGCTGGCCGCCGGCAATGGCAACCCGGCATTACTGGCCCAAGCACACAAGGCGCACCTGCTGGAACAGGAACACAGCCAACTGCGGCCGCTGAAAATGCTGCTGGTCAAACACGATCTGGGCCATCGCCTCTACGCCCACTGTGTCGGCACCAGCAACAAGCCGGTGCTTACCGTCACCAGCCACGACTGTCCGGACGGCAAGGTGGTGTGGTATCTGGGCGGTGAGCTGGCCGAACAGGGTGTAGACCGAAGCGATCAGGAACAACGGGCCGCCGGCCGCGCGGAACTGGACAAGCTGTTCCCCTGGCTGGACTTCAGCAACGCCGAGCTGGCCACCCTGGATGTCGTCCGCGCCGAGCCCAAACAGGAAAATCGGGTAAAACCAGACAACGCCTATGCTCGCCGCGACCGGAACCTGATCATCAGCTGGCCCACCAAACTGACCCTGGCCCCGGATCTGGGTGACAGAGTCATGGCGCTGGTGGAAGAGCATGGCCTGCAACCGTGCGAACCAATGACGCTGCCAGCGGAACTGAAACAGGCGCCCATGGGCGTGCCGTACTGGCATAGGTGTTTTTAAACATTCAGTAGCAAGCTACAAGCTTCAAGCTACAACACGAGGCTGTGTTCTCTGGATCTGAAAGGTTAATGCTCCGCGCTTGTTGCTTATAGCGGTCGCGGGCACGGCCAGCCAGATCAGATGACCTAAACCGCGCCTTGCAGCTTGAAGCTTGTAGCTTGCCGCTAAGGAGCTTTCATGTCTTTCATGCGCCCGCTGGGCAACACCGGTTTGACCGTCAGCGCCCTGGGACTGGGTACGGTAAAAATTGGCCGCGACAAGGGCGTGAAATACCCCACCGGCTTCACCATCCCCGATGATCGCGCCGTCGTCGAACTGCTGGCCCAGGCCCGCGATCTGGGTATCAACCTGATCGACACCGCCCCCGCCTATGGCCACAGCGAACAGCGACTCGGCCAGCTCATGAGCCACCGACAGGAATGGATCATCGTCACCAAAGTGGGCGAGGAATTTGATAACGACAGCGGCGCCAGCCATTTTGATTTTTCCCCCGAGCATGTTCGCCGCTCAGTGGAACGCAGCCTGACGCGATTGAAAACCGATTATCTCGATTGTGTGCTGGTACATTCCGATGGCAATGACCTGGCCATCATCGAGCAAGGCACTCTGGATGCCCTCAACGATCTCAAGAAAGCTGGCCTGATACGTGCCTCCGGCATGTCCACCAAAACCGTGGATGGCGGCCTCGCCGCCCTGCAGCATGCCGATATAGCCATGGTCACCTACAACCTGACCCATCACGACGAGGTTCCGGTGATTGAGCAGGCCGCCGCCGACCAGAAAGGCATCCTTATCAAGAAAGCCTTTGCCAGTGGCCATCTGGATGACAATATTGCGGACCCGGTACAGGAAAGCCTGAACCTGATCCTTGGCACCACAGGTGTCAGCAGTATCATTGCCGGCACCATCAACCCAAAACACTTGCAGGAAAATGTGGCCAAAGCCCACGTAGCCTGCCAGCCATAACAACAACGGAATAACCCCATGCGCCTTACCCTGATTGCCCTTCTCGCTCTCATTAGTCTGTCAGCCCAAGCTGATGACATCCTGATTCTTCGGGAAGCCCCCCAAGGCTGCGAAGAAAAGGGCGAGGTGTCGGTCTCTTCCGGTAGCAAGATGCAAGGCATGCTCTTCAGCGACGCCTGGATCGATAACAACGTGAAGAAAAAACTGCGCAAGGCGATCAAAAAAGCCGACGGGAACCGTGGCGTAGTAAAAGACCGTCGCGAGTTCATGATGGACAGCAAGTTCCGCGGTATCGAACACATCGAGCTCGATGCGTGGGTGTGGCACTGCGAAGAAAAAGACGACTGAGTTACAAGCCTCAAGCTGCAAGCTGCAACGCGGCATAAATACCCTGATTCATTCCAACTTCTCAGGCCGCGCCCAAACCATTGAACGCGGCCTCAATGTTTTCAGACACATGCCAAACCTGCCCGTGTTGCAGCTTGTAGCTTGAAGCTTGCCGACCTAAAAGCTCGAAGCTGCTTTGGCTTCCACCCCCAACGCCTGCTGCCCTGCCCAATGCCCTTGCTGATACCCCACCTCAAGCTTGCGACGGTTGGTGGTCAGACGGTTCACCGGGAAATGTTCATCCGGTGCAATCACAGTGAGCCGGCAGTCCGCCGGTGGGTTGGCAATAAACGCCAGCGAGGCATTGTAAACGTCGGTGCGCTTGACCATGGCGTCGTACAGGGCAGGCATATCTTTTACCCAGGGTTTGATCAGCGGCGTCAATGCGCTGGGTTTCTTGCGATATCCCTGATGCCGGGACAGCACGACCGTAATATCCCGCGCCCCTTGCTCGTAGGCCCATTGCACCGGAATGGAATCCGCCAGACCGCCATCGGTCATGGGCTGCCCGGCCACTTCCGGAAACGCCCGATAGGCAAAGGGGATGGAACAGGACGCAGTCATGATGTCGTCCAGGTTGTCGGGGCTGGCCTGGAAATAGCGGGGGGCGCCATCTTCCACCGATGTGGTCACCACCCACAAAGGCACCCGGCCCTGCCAGTGCTGCTCCAGATGCAAGGGCACTTCGAGGCGAGACTGATGCCACAGCCAGTGCACATCACACAGATGCCCACCACTCATGAAACGCTGCCAGTTGATGAAATCGGGACGGCAGGCATGATCGGTAATGATTCTTCGGCTGCGCCCCAGGTCACCGGCAAGGTACCCGATCAGGTTAGTGGAGCCTGCCGACACCCCCACTGCAAAATCGAAATCCCGGTAATCCTTTTCCAGAAACGCATCCAGCACCCCCGCCGCAAAAATGCCGCGCATGGCACCGCCCTCTACCACCAACGCTCGTTGTGACATCGCTTTCCTCCACCGGGGAAATCAGTGAATAGCCCGTGACCACAATGGCAAAGCCGCCAACGTTGCGGAAATAGATCCTTGCTGTCCCTGCCATCGGTATTGCTGATGCCAGACGCCGGCCCACCCAGGCTGCACCGATTCAGCGCAGCCGCTTCATGTTGGCGCACCCAGTATCGGCAGAGGCCACCGCCCCGCTCAATCCCGGCTCCATTAATTATTGTAAAAACAGTCAATTACCGCTGACGAACATATCTGGCACCCGCCTTGCACAAGAACGCATACCAACTTGTATACAAACAGGTGTGCTAACGAAATGATCGGCTGGACTCTTCAACAATGGCAGGCGGCCTACCGCAGCGGGGACCTCACCCCGGTGCAGGCCATGAAACAACTGGCGACGCATCTACATGACAGCGAGCGAGCCCTGTGGATTCATCTGCTGGACGAGTCTTCCCTGGTTGCCCAGGCTGGCGCCCTCACCGATCCCTCCCTGCCCCTGTATGGCATTCCCTTTGCGGTGAAAGACAATATTGATGTGGCGGGCATCCCGACTACCGCAGCCTGTCCCGCGTATGCCTACACCCCCGAAGAAGACGCCACCGTTGTGCGCCTGCTGCGCGAAGCTGGCGCCATCGTGGTAGGCAAGACCAATCTGGACCAGTTCGCCACCGGCCTGGTGGGCGTCCGCTCGCCCTATGGTGAAGTCCCCAATCCGTTCAACCCGGATTATGTCAGTGGCGGCTCCAGTTCCGGCTCCGGCACAGCCGTGAGCCTGGGACTGGTGCCTTTCGCCCTGGGTACTGACACCGCCGGTTCTGGCCGCGTCCCGGCATCGTTCACCAATACGGTGGGGCTAAAACCCACCCGTGGCGCCATCAGCACCAAAGGGGTTGTTCCCGCCTGCCGGACACTCGATTGCGTGAGCGTCTTTGCCCTGAATGTGGATGACGCGCAGACCATCTACGAGATTGCCGGGCAATTCGATGAACACGATGCCTACAGCCGTCCAGCTCCGGCACGGCAAGCCAGCGGATTGCCGGCGCGGCCGAAACTGGGCATTCCCAACGTCTTGCCCTGGTTCGGTGACGCGCAGGCCAAAGCCCTGTGGGAACAACAGCTGGAAAGTATTCAGGCCATAGCCGATCTGGTGCCGCTGGATACCATGGTGCTGGAAGATGCGGCAGCGCTGCTTTACCAGGGGCCGTGGGTGGCTGAACGCTTCACCGTCACAGAGTCACTGCTGCAGACTCAGCCAGACGCCGTCCTGCCTGTGATCCGCAACATCCTTGAGCCCGCCGCCGACCTGAAGGCTGCCGACAGCTTCCGGGCCCAATACCAGCTGGCCGAACTGAAACGCGAAGCCGACGCCTTGCTGTCCCAGGTAGATGCCCTGCTGCTGCCGACCACACCGGGCATCTATACCCGGGCAGCAGTCAGTGATGACCCCATTACCCTGAACAGCCAGCTTGGCACCTGGACCAATTTTGTGAATCTACTGGACCTGTGCGCGCTGGCCCTGCCCGGTGGATTCCGGGCTGACGGTCTGCCCGCCGGCGTGACTCTCGTTGGCGACGCCTGGCAGGACCATGCCCTGGCAGAATTCGGCCGCCGCTGGCAGCAACATCAGCCCTGGCAAGCCGGCGCTACCGGTCAGGCATTACCCGCCCCCGCCCACCGCGCCGCCAACAATGACGGCAGTGATTTCATTACTGTGGCAGTGGTCGGTGCCCATCTCACCGGCATGCCCCTTAACAGCCAGCTCACCGAACGCAACGCCGTGCTGCTGGAAGCCACCCATACCGCACCCCGCTACCGGCTGTATGCCCTGGCCAACACCGTGCCCCCCAAACCCGGGCTGATCCGTAACCCGAAAGACGGCGGCGACAGCATTCCCATCGAACTGTGGCAAATGCCCGTCGAACACTTCGGCAGTTTTGTCGGGCTGATACCGGCACCGCTCGGCATTGGCAGCCTGGAAACCGTCGATGGCCGCTGGGTAAAAGGCTTTATCTGTGAACCGTGGGCCATCGATGACGCCACCGACATTACCGCGCTGGGAGGCTGGAGAAACTACATTGCCAAACTGAAACAAGAGGGAGCTCTTTGATGTTGAAGAAAGTGCTGATCGCCAATCGGGGTGAAATCGCCGTACGAATTTGCCGTACCCTGAAGCAGATGGGCATTGCCTCCGTAGCCGTCTATTCCGACGCGGACCGCAACAGTCAGCACGTCAGCGCCGCCGATGAAGCGGTGGCGCTGGGCGGTCAAACCGCCGCAGAGAGCTACCTGAAAACCGACCTGATTCTGAAAGCGGCCCTCGATACTGGTGCCGATGCGATCATCCCCGGCTACGGCTTCCTGTCAGAAAATGCCGAGTTCGCCGAAGCCTGTGAAGCCAACGGCATCGCGTTCGCCGGCCCGACCCCGGCCCAGCTTCGCAACTTCGGGCTCAAGCATGAAGCCCGTGCCCTGGCAGAAAAAGCCGGAGTGCCTCTGGCCCCCGGCACCGACCTGCTGCAAAGCCTGGATGAGGCCAGACAGGCGGCCAGCGATATCGGCTACCCGGTCATGCTGAAGAGCACCGCCGGCGGCGGCGGTATCGGTCTGTCACGGTGCAACAACGAGGCCGAACTGGTCTGCGCCTATGAATCCGTGAAACGCCTTGGCGAAAGTTTTTTCTCCGATAGCGGGGTATTCATCGAGCGCTTTGTGGCCCGGGCGCGCCATGTGGAAGTACAGATTTTTGGCGACGGCGAAGGCACCGTGTTGGCGCTGGGGGAACGCGAGTGCTCCCTGCAACGGCGCAACCAGAAAGTGGTAGAAGAAACCCCCGCCCCCAATCTTCCCCAGGCCACCCGCGAAAAACTTCATGCCAGCGCCGTACGACTCGGTCAGTCCGTTAAGTATCGCTCCGCGGGCACCGTGGAATACATCTATGACGACGAGCGCGACGAATTCTATTTCCTGGAAGTGAACACCCGCTTGCAGGTGGAGCATGGCGTCACCGAATCCGTCTTCAACGTGGACCTGGTGCAGTGGATGGTGGAACTGGCGGGCGGCCAACGCCCCCCGCTAAACGAAAGCTACATCAGCCAGGGCGCCTCCATGGAAGTGCGTATCTACGCAGAAGACGCCCTGAAAGATTTCCAGCCCAGCCCCGGTGAACTGACCGAAGTCTTTTTCCCGGACAACATTCGACTGGACGGCTGGGTCGACACCGGCACCGTGGTCAGCCCGCACTACGACCCGATGATTGCCAAGGTAATCGTGCACGGTGCCGACCGCACTGATGCACTGGCTAAAATGCAGGATGCACTGGCACACACCCGACTGTCCGGTATCGCCACCAACCTGGATTACCTGCGCCAGATCCTGCGCGACGAAAACGTGATCGCCGGCAAGGTCTCCACCCGTTACCTGGAAACCTTCCACTACGCCCCGACCGCGTTCGAAATTGAGGACCCCGGCACCTACACCACGGTGCAGGATTACCCCGGCCGTGACGGCTACTGGGATATCGGCGTTCCGCCTTCCGGCCCCATGGACGATTTTGCTTTTCGGCTGGCCAACCGCATCGTCGGCAACCATCCCTCCGCAGCAGGACTGGAAGCGACCCTGTGCGGCCCCTCACTGACCTTTCATTGTGACACCGTGATTGCCCTGACCGGCGCAGACTGCGAGGCCCAACTGGACGGCCAGCCCGTTGCCCTGTGGCAGCCAATCACGGTCAACGCCGGGCAAACCCTGACCACCGGCAAGGTCACCTCTGGCTGCCGCAGCTACATCGCCATTCGCAACGGCATTGATGTACCCGATTATCTCGGCAGCAAATCCACCTTTGTCCTGGGTCAGTTTGGCGGCCACGGAGGACGCACCCTGCGCAAGGGAGACGTCCTCTCCATCTGCCAACCTCGGCTCGCAGGTTGCCCCACCCCGGCGCCAGTGGCCGAGCCTCACGGTGCGGAAGTCTCACTGATTCCGGACTACCCGCAGCAGTGGGACATCAAGGTACTCTACGGCCCCCACGGTGCCCCCGACTTTTTTACCCAAGACGCCATCGACGAGTTCTTTGCTGCAGACTGGCAGGTGCACTACAACTCCAATCGCCTCGGCATTCGCCTGGTCGGCCCCAAGCCCAGCTGGACCCGGACTGACGGTGGTGAGGCCGGGCTGCATCCCTCCAATGTCCACGACAACGAATACGCCATCGGCTCCATTAACTTCACCGGGGATTTCCCCGTCATTCTTACCAAGGATGGCCCCAGCCTCGGCGGGTTTGTCTGTCCGGTCACCATTGCCAAGGCCGAACTGTGGAAAGTGGGCCAGCTGAAACCCGGCGACAGCATTCGCTTTTCGCCCATCAGCTTTGCCGAAGCCAGAGCCATGGAGGAAGCCCAGGATGCCTCCATCGACAACCTTGGCTGCATCCCGGTGATTCATCCCCAGGTGAGCTCCGAAGACCATGCCTTTACCTCGCACACCATGCTGGCGGAACAAGACGCCGACGGGGATGCGCCTCGCATTGTCTATCGGCAAGCCGGCGACAAGTACATCCTGATCGAATACGGCGACAACGTGCTCGATCTGGCCCTGCGCATGCGTGTCCACGCCCTGATGGAAAACCTCAAGGCGACACCGGTGTCAGGCATCCTGGAATTGTCCCCGGGGGTGCGCAGCCTGCAGGTGCATTACGACTCCCGCCTGATCACCCAGAGAGACCTGGTCAACACCTTGCTGGAGCGGGAAAACCGCCTCGGCAGCATGGATGACATGGTGGTCACCTCGCGGGTGTTGCACCTGCCCATGGCATTCGAAGACAGCGCCACCCTGGATGCGGTGACCCGCTATCAGGAAACCATTCGCAGCGAAGCGCCCTGGCTGCCCAACAATGTGGAATTCATTCGTCGTATCAACGGTCTCGATTCCATCGATCAGGTTCGCGACACCCTGTTCAACGCCAGCTATCTGGTGATGGGGCTGGGCGACGTGTATCTGGGCGCCCCCTGTGCCGTGCCCATTGATCCACGCCATCGTCTGATGACCTCCAAGTACAACCCGGCACGCACCTACACCGCCGAAGGCACCGTGGGCATCGGCGGGGTGTACATGTGCATCTACGGCATGGACTCCCCGGGTGGTTACCAGCTGGTGGGCCGCACCCTGCCGATCTGGAACAAACACCTGAAAAATCCGCAATTCGCCAACGACGAACCCTGGCTGCTCAAGTTCTTTGATCAGGTCCGTTATTACCCGGTCAGCGAAGCGCAACTCGACGAAATGCGAGACGCTTTCCGCCATGGGCATCTGCAGATCGACATCACCGAAGAACCCTTCAGTCTTGCCGAACATCGCCAGTTCCTCGCCGACAATGCCGACAGCATTGCCCGCTTCACCGAGCAACGGGATGCCGCCTACCGTGAGGAAGTGGCGCGCTGGCAGAACGAAGACGCCGCCATCGCCTCCGCCATGCTCGGTAGCAAAACGGACATTGGCGAAGTCAACGGGCACCTGATCAGCGCGGAAATCAGCGGCAATGTCTGGAAGCTGCTGGTGGACGAAGGAGCCCAGGTCACCGAAGGGCAACCGGTGGTGGTGGTGGAAGCGATGAAGATGGAATTCGAAATCCTCGCCAATGCCAGCGGCAAGGTTACCGGCCTGCATTGCCAGCCCGGCGCCATCATCAATGCCGGCGATCCAGTACTGGTGATCGATACCGAGGCGGTTGCCTGAGGAGGCCATGATGAACGCACGCACCGCCCGTAAAAGCGAAAACCTGGCTGAGCGCATCTACCTGCAACTCAAGCAGGACATTTTTGATTTTCGCCTGATGCCCGGCGACCGGTTCAGTGAAAACGAAGTTGCTGAGCGGATGGGCGCCTCCCGCACCCCGGTGCGTGAAGCCCTGTTCCGGCTGCAACGGGAATCCTACGTGGATGTGTTGTACCGCAGCGGCTGGCAGGTCAAACCCTTCGACTTCAAATACTTCGAAGAGCTCTATGACGTGCGCACCATTCTTGAATGCGCAGCGGTGCGCAAACTCTGCGAGCAACAGGAACAGAACACCCTCGATGAACTGGTCAACCTGTGGTGCGTGGACCCGGCCGACCGGCTCGATCACGGCCCCACCGTCAGCGGCATGGACGAGCGTTTTCATGAACAACTGGTGGAAGCCGCAGGTAACCAGGAAATGGCGCGCATTCACCAGGATCTGACCGAGCGGCTACGCATTATCCGGCGGCTGGATTTCACCAAGCCACCACGCGTGGAAGCCACCTATGAAGAACATGCGGCAGTGCTGGATGCGATCCTGCACCGCCGGGTGGAGCAAGCGCAGATGCTACTGCGTGCCCACATCGAAGAATCCCGAAACGAAGTACGAAAAATCACCGTGCACATGCTGCACGAGGCCAATGCACGCAGTCAGTTGCAGGCGGTCGACAACAACAGCGTACCTCGGGGGGATACCACCATCGCTCATGACGAGTGAAGGTTGCTTTGCTTGGATCGACTCGGTCCGGGGACTACAGGAAATGGATAAACCAACTTCAAACGCAAGGGGAAACACCATGAGTTTTTCACAATCCATGAAAAAACTGGCCGCCGGCGTTATCGCCTCCTCGGCCATTGTCTACAGTGGCGCGGTGATGGCTGCCGACACCATCAAGGTCGGGGTACTTCACTCCCTGTCCGGCACCATGGCGATCAGTGAATCCACATTGAAAGACACCGTTCTGATGATGATCGAAGAGCAGAACAAGAAAGGTGGTGTGATGGGCAAGAAGCTGGAGCCCGTAGTGGTTGACCCGGCTTCCAACTGGCCGCTGTTCGCAGAAAAGACCCGCGAGCTGATCACCAAGGAAGGCGTGGATGTGATCTTCGGCTGCTGGACCTCGGTGTCCCGTAAATCGGTCCTGCCGGTGGTCGAAGAACTGAACGGGCTGCTGTTCTACCCGGTTCAGTATGAAGGCGAAGAATCCTCCAAGAATGTGTTCTACACCGGTGCAGCGCCGAACCAGCAGGCCATCCCGGCAGTGGACTACCTGATCAATGATCTGGGCGTGAAACGCTTCGTGCTGGCCGGTACTGACTACGTTTACCCGCGTACCACCAACAAGATCCTCGAAGCCTACCTGAAGGCCAAAGGGGTAGCCGCCGACGACATCATGATCAACTACACCCCGTTCGGTCATTCCGACTGGCAGTCCATCGTCAGCGACATCAAGAGCTTCGGCAGCCAAGGCAAGAAGACCGCTGTGGTTTCCACCATCAACGGTGATGCCAACGTGCCGTTCTACAAAGAGCTGGGCAACCAGGGCGTTAGCGCAGAAGACATCCCGGTAGTCGCCTTCTCCGTGGGTGAAGAAGAGCTGTCCGGCATCGACACTGGCCCGCTGGTAGGTCACCTGGCCGCCTGGAACTACTTCCAGAGCGTTTACAACGACAGCAACGAGAAGTTCATCGAGCAGTGGCATGCCTTCACTGGCGACGACAAGCGCGTCACCAACGACCCCATGGAAGCGACCTACATTGGTTTCAACATGTGGGTGAAAGCGGTAGAGAAAGCCAAGTCCACCGATACCGACAAAGTGGCTGACGCCATGATCGGCATCGAGACCCCGAACCTGACCGGCGGCATGGCCGTGATGAACGCCAACCACCATTTGTCCAAGCCGGTACTGATCGGTGAAATCCAGGATGACGGCCAGTTCGCTGTGGTCTGGGAAACCGACGGTCTGGTGAAAGGTGATGCCTGGTCTGACTACCTGCCGGGCTCCAAGGACCTGATCTCCGACTGGACCGCACCAGTCAAGTGCGGCAACTACAACACCAAAACCAAGAGCTGTGGCGGCGCTGCTGCCGAGTAACACCACAAAAGAAAACGGCACCGGGGTCACTCCCGGTGCCACCTTATAAAAAAGTACGCTTTTTATTTAACGCAAATCTGACGCTCTGTAAGGAGGCCGTCATGGGTTACCGTTTCAGCCAAACGCTGGTCGCCATGCTTGTCATGTTGTTGACCTGTGTGAGCTGGGCAGAACAGGCGCTGCAAGACACAACAGTGCCACCCCAGACCGAGCAAGGCCTGAACTCAGGCACCGACATGATGGACGCCGACGAGTCGAACCGCGTCGTCGCACCACCCACCATCAACGAGATTCTCGATCAGTTGACCAGCCGCAGCTTCGACGATAAAGAAGCGGCCATCCGTCAGCTGGCCAACCAGAACAATCCGCGAGTCATTCCACTGCTGAATGCACTGATGAACCGGGAGCTGGTCCACAACCGCAAGGACGACACCATCGCCCTGGGGGAAAAACAGGACGGCCAGTGGGAACTGCGCGACCCGACGACCGAAGAGGTAGTGGGGCACGTGGACAGCCGGGCGGCGCGCCCGGTGGTAATCAACAATCGCCTGCGTACCGTGATCAACAACCAGCTGGCCCTGTCCGGTCTGAACGACCCGGACAGTGATGTTCGCTATCAGGCCGCTGGCCAGCTGATCGGCAATGATGACCCGGAAATGCTCACTGCCCTTGGTGAGCGCCGGGAGCAGGAATCCAGCCAGCGGGTACTCGATCAAATTGAGACCGCTCTCAACATTGCCGCCCTGCAAAGCGACGACCTGACCGCACGCCTGAATGCCATCGATGCCCTGTCCGGGAACCTGCATCCAGAAGTGAAGAACAGTCTCAACAGCCGCCTGAGCGTTACCGACAACGCGTCAGAAACCCGCGCACTGGAACAGGCCCTGAAAAAGATCGATGCCCGCATCAGCACGTTCCAGACCGCTGACACAGTGTTCTTCGGCCTGAGCCTCGGCTCGGTACTCCTGCTGGCGGCCATCGGCCTGGCCATCACCTTCGGGGTGATGGGCGTGATTAACATGGCCCACGGCGAACTGATCATGCTCGGCGCCTACACCACCTACGTGGTGCAGCAACTGCTGCCCAACAGCCACGAATGGTCACTGTTGATTGCCATCCCGGCAGCATTTCTGGTCTCTGCGTTGACAGGGATTCTGATCGAACGCTTTGTCATCCGTTTCCTTTACGGCCGCCCGCTGGAAACCCTGCTGGCGACCTTTGGTGTCAGCCTGATCCTGCAACAGGCCGTGCGGGTGATTTTCTCGCCTCTCAACCGCACCGTGATTACCCCGGAATGGATGAGTGGCGCACTGGAAATCAACCCGGTGTTCTCGCTGACTTACAACCGTCTTTACATCATCTTCTTTGCCCTGGCCGTCTTCCTGGCGCTGCTGACGCTGCTCAAGCGCACCCGTCTGGGCCTGCAGGTGCGTGCCGTCAGCCAGAACCGCACCACGGCGCGGGCACTGGGTATCCGCAGCGAGCGGGTCAACGCCCTCACCTTTGGTCTGGGTTCCGGCATCGCCGGGGTGGCCGGGGTCGCCCTGGCCCAGCTCACCAATGTGGGGCCCAACCTGGGTCAGAGCTACATCATCGATTCGTTCATGGTGGTGGTGTTTGGTGGTGTCGGCAATCTGTGGGGCACCCTCACCGCCGCCTTTGGACTCGGTATCGCCAACAAGCTGCTGGAACCCATGGCCGGTGCCGTACTGGCAAAAATCATTGTGCTGATCTTCATCATCCTGTTTATCCAGCGCAAACCCCGCGGACTCTTCCCGCAACGTGGCCGGGCAGCGGAGGAATAACATGAGAGACTCAACGTTCAAAGGTGCACTCAGTGATCGCACCGCCCGCACCTTCATGGGTGTGCTGTTTGGCGCCACCCTGCTGGTGACCCTGCTCAACCAGATCTTCCCACCGGATTCGGCACTGCATGTGAGTGCCTACACGGTCACGCTGCTTGGCAAGTACCTGTGCTATGCCCTGCTGGCCCTGGCGCTGGATCTGGTGTGGGGTTACTGCGGCATTCTCAGCCTGGGGCATGGCGCCTTCTTTGCGCTGGGAGGCTACGCCATGGGCATGTACCTGATGCGCCAGATTGGCGACCGTGGCGTGTATGGCAACCCGGAGTTGCCAGACTTCATGGTATTCCTCAACTGGCAGGAGTTACCCTGGTACTGGCACGGGTTCGACCAGTTCTGGTTTGCAGCCCTGATGATTCTGCTGGTCCCCGGGCTGCTGGCTTTCGTGTTCGGCTGGCTGGCCTTCCGCTCGCGGGTCACCGGTGTCTACCTGTCGATCATCACCCAGGCACTGACCTACGCCCTGATGCTCGCGTTCTTCCGTAACGAGCTCGGGTTTGGTGGCAACAACGGTCTCACCGACTTCAAGGATCTGCTCGGCTTTTCACTACAGTCAGACGCCACCCGCGTTGGCCTGTTGATAGCCACCGCTGTAGCCCTGGCCAGCGCCTTTGTGCTGTGCCGCTGGATTACCGGCAGCAAGCTTGGTCGCGTTGTTCTGGCCGTGCGTGATGCCGAATCCCGCGCACGTTTTGTCGGCTACCGTACCGAACACTACAAACTCTGGGTGTTCACGGTCAGCGCCATTCTGGCCGGCCTTGCCGGTGCGCTGTATGTCCCCCAGGTCGGCATCATCAACCCCGGCGAATTCTCACCGCTCAATTCCATTGAGCTGGTGGTATGGGTTGCCGTGGGTGGTCGCGCCACGCTGTATGGCGCAGTGATCGGTGCCATTCTGGTGAACTACGGCAAGACCGTCTTCACCGGCGTCATGCCTGAAGCCTGGCTGTTCGCCCTCGGTGGCTTGTTCGTGGCGGTGACCGTGTTCCTGCCCCAGGGCATTGTCGGCCTGGTGAGCCAGCACTGGGAGCGTCTGCGAAAACGTTTTGTTAAAACCGGCGACACTGATGACACGCCAGCGGCACAAGGAGAACACTCATGAGTGCACTGGACAATCTGCGGGAAACCTTTCGCCGCGATCAGGTGTTCGACTTCATGCGCCAGGGTACCCGCGCAGTGGCACCGGGCCAGCTGGATTCCGGGGCCGGCAAAAACATTCTGTATCTGGAAGATATCACTGTCAGCTTTGATGGCTTCAAGGCGCTCAATGACCTGACGATGTACATCAAGACCGGCGAACTGCGTTGTATTATCGGCCCGAACGGCGCCGGCAAGTCCACCATGATGGATGTGATCACCGGCAAGACCCGGCCCGACAGCGGCACCTGCTTCTTTGGCCAGACCCTGGACCTGACCCGGCTGAGCGAAACCGAAATCGCCACCGCCGGCATCGGTCGCAAGTTCCAGAAACCCACCGTGTTCCCGGAGCACACCGCGTTTGAAAATCTGGAACTGGCCATGAACGATGCCAAGGGAACCTGGCACTCCCTGTTCACCCGCATGAGCGGCGAGCAGAAAAGCTGGATCGAGGAAACCCTGGCCCAGGTCGGCCTGCTGGACGACCGCCACAAGGTGGCCGGCCTGCTGTCCCATGGCCAGAAGCAGTGGCTGGAAATCGGCATGGTACTGATGCAGAAACCCCAATTGCTACTGGTCGACGAGCCCATTGCCGGCATGACCCGCCAGGAAGTGGAGCGCACCGGGGAGTTGCTGCAAAGCCTGGCAGGCAAGCATTCCGTGGTGGTGGTCGAACACGACATGGAATTCATCCGCTCCATCGCCAGCACCGTTACCGTGTTGCATCAGGGCAGCGTACTGGCAGAGGGCACCATGGATCAGGTACAGAACGATCCGAAGGTGATTGAAGTTTATCTGGGTGAATAAATTCAGCTTCAAGCCATGAGCTTCCAGCTGCGAGAAAACCATTCATTCATCTTGGTTTTCCTGTTGGCTAAAAGCTCATAGCTCGTCGCTTTTTACGGAGTAAAAACCGTGTTGAAATTGAACAACGTCAACCAATACTACGGCGAATCCCATACCCTCTGGGATCTGGACCTTGGCCTCACCCAGGGCGAGTGCCTGTGTGTGATGGGCCGTAACGGGGTGGGCAAGACCACGCTACTGAAAACCATCATGGGCTTGTTGCCGGTGAAAAGCGGCAGCATTGAATTTGATGGTGAAGATTTCGCCCGTCTGGCAGCCGAAGAGCGCGCCCGAGCCGGGATCGGTTATGTTCCTCAGGGGCGGGAAATTTTTCCATTGCTGACGGTGGAAGAGAACCTGGAAACCGGACTGCAGGCACGCACGGATCGCAGCAAGAAAATCCCTGACCGGATTTATGAACTGTTCCCGGTGCTGCATGAAATGCGTAACCGTCGTGGCGGAGACCTGTCTGGCGGCCAGCAACAACAGCTGGCTATCGGCAGAGCGCTGGCCCTGGATCCGAAACTGCTGATCCTGGATGAACCTACCGAGGGGATCCAGCCCAACATCGTCGACATGATTGGTCGGGTCATCAAGACGCTCAACAAGGAAGAAGGTCTTACCGTGCTGCTGGTCGAGCAGAAACTGCACTTTGCCCGCGCCACCGCCGATCGCTTTGCCATTCTTGACCGCGGCAGCAAAGTTGCAGAGGGCGAGATGAAAGAACTGGACGATACCCTGATCAAGAATTATCTGACCGTCTGAGGGCACCAGTAAACCGTAAGGTGGATAGCGAAACACCTGAAACCTGTCCGCCGGTGGTTCAGGGATAGACATCGGCGTGATCCGCTTTCACACTGCGCAGTCCCTGTCTTGTCTGTGGATTGCTGACCATGCTGGCCACGCTCTGGTCGATTATTGCCCCTGTGCTGTTTTGTGCCGCGCTGGGCTACCTGTGGGCCCGGGCGGGCAAACCCTTTGATACCCGCATGGTGACCTCACTGGTCACCACGGTCACGACCCCCTGCCTGATTGTCGCCACACTGGGAAAAACGGACCTGGACATGGCGGCGCTCACCGAAGTCGGCGGGCTGGCGTTACTGGTGCTGGCGCTGACACTGGCGCTGTCCGCTCTGGCCATTCGCCTGAGCGGGCAATCCTTCCGGGTCTTCCTGCCCTCTCTGACGTTTGCCAATACGGGCAACATGGGCATTCCCCTTTGCATGCTGGCATTTGGTGAGGCGGGGCTGGCCTTGTCGCTGGCCTGGATGATGCTCTATTCGGTAGCGCACTTTTCCCTCGGACTTGCCATCGTCAGCGGCCAGGGCCTATCCGTAAAACTGTTCCGCCACCCGATTCTTGTCTCGGTATTCCTGGCCGTGGCCATGGTGGGCTTCGAGCTGACATTACCGCAGTGGCTGTACAACACCGTCTCACTGATCGGTGACCTGACCATCCCGTTAATGCTGATCACACTGGGGGTCTCGTTATCGCAACTGAAAGTACACCATGCAGGCAAAGGCGCCGCATTTGCCGCACTGCGCTTGTTGATCGGGTTTGCTGTCGGGTTCGCGGTGGCGGAAGCGCTGGCTCTGGAAGGGGCTCTTCGCGGGGTGGTGCTGATCGAGTCCACCATGCCTGTGGCTGTGTTCAACTACCTGCTGGCCAAGGCCTACCAACGGGGTGCCGAAGAAGTGGCCGCCATGGTGGTATTCTCCACATTGATGGCATTTTTGACGTTACCGTTTTTGCTGACGTTGGCGTTGTAAGCATAGCTGCAAGCGACAAGCTTCAAGCTACAAGGCGCGAGACAGGCATACTTGTTTTTGGGGCTGTGCCCGCGCACAGGGTTTCGTGCGCGGGCACAGTCTTGTCGTTACCTTTAGACTTATCCGCGTTGTAGCTTGCGGCTTGTAGCTTTCTTTAAGGATTTGGACACCCATGATCCAGCGACTCACCCAACTCTTCCCCCTTTGGGCATTAGTGTTTTCCCTGCTGGCCTGGTGGCAACCGCAGTGGCTGGTCGCAGGCAAGCCGGCCATTGTCCCCCTGCTAATGCTGATCATGTTCGGCATGGGACTGACGTTACGCTGGGATGATTTTCGGCAGGTCTTTAAACGCCCCGGCGTAATTGCCCTTGGAGTCGCACTGCAATACAGCCTGATGCCCTTGCTGGCCTGGACAATAGGGCGAGCCTTGCAGCTCCCCCAGGAATTGCTGATCGGACTGGTGGTGGTCGGAGCCTGTCCTGGCGGCACCGCCTCCAATGTGATCGCTTATCTGGCGCGGGCGAATGTGGCGTTATCCGTTTCCATCACCCTGGTATCCACCCTGATTGCCGTGATTGCCACCCCCTTGCTCACCTGGTGCTATTTGGGTGAGCGCATTCCGGTGCCAGTGGAAGGAATGCTGGTGTCACTGCTCCAGATCGTGGTCATCCCGGTGGTCGCAGGCAGCGCCCTCAATACGTTTTTTCCACGCCAACTGGCTACCGCAAGAGAGCTCTTTCCGCTGCTCTCCGTCATCGCCATCGTGGTGGTCATCGGCATCATCGTGGCATTGAACCAGTCGCGGATGGCCGAGGCCGGCATCGCCGTCTTTGTTGCCGTCGCCTTGCACAATGCCCTGGGGCTGGCGGGGGGCTATGGCATCGCCCGCCTGCTTCGTCAGGACAAGGTCACTGCCCGTACCCTGGCCATCGAAGTGGGTATGCAGAACTCCGGTCTCGGCGTGGCATTGGCCGTCAAACACTTCACGCCACTGGCCGCCTTACCCGGCGCGTTGTTCAGTGTCTGGCACAACCTGTCAGGCTCATTGCTGGCAGCGTTATGGCGCAAGCAAGTGAACAGTGAACAGTGAACAGTGAACAGTGAACAGTGAACAGTGAACAGTGAACAGTGAACAGTGAACAGTGAACAGTGAACAGTGAACA
>PAJO01000019.1 GCA_002706085.1 Alcanivoracaceae bacterium
ATCCCGGGATCAACATGGGCAATCGCGCCGCGAGCGACGCTCCTACGACAAGCCGGCAGGCGTCAATCGGGCTTTCCCCTCAAATCTGTACAGAACCATAAAAAAGCCCGCTTGCGCGGGCTTTTTACTGTGCGATGAAGCACCAGACAGGTCAAGCCGTGCGATTTACTCGCCGTGCTTACCCGCCAGGAAGAACCAGGTATCCAGCACTGAATCCGGGTTCAGGGATACAGAGGAGATACCCTGCTCCATCAGCCATTTCGCCAGGTCAGGATGGTCCGAGGGGCCCTGACCACAGATCCCGATGTATTTACCCTGCGCGTTACACGCATCAATGGCCATCTTCAGCAGCTTCTTCACTGCAGGATCGCGCTCATCAAACAGGTGGCTGACGATACCGGAGTCGCGGTCCAGACCCAACGTCAGCTGGGTGAGGTCGTTGGAACCGATAGAGAAGCCGTCAAAGTTCTCCAAGAACTCATCAGCCAACAACGCATTGGTGGGCAGCTCGCACATCATGATGACACGCAGATCATTTTCACCACGCTTCAGGCCGTTCTTGCCGAGAAGCTCGATCACCTGTTCGGCTTCGCCAGTGGTACGAACGAACGGCACCATCAACTCAACATTGGTAAAGCCCATCACATCGCGGACTTTCTTCATGGCCCGGCATTCGAGCTCGAAGCAGTCGCGGAAGTTCTCACTGATGTAGCGGCTCGCACCGCGGAAGCCCAGCATCGGGTTTTCTTCTTCCGGCTCGTAGTGCTTGCCACCGATCAGGTTGGCGTATTCGTTGGACTTGAAGTCAGACAGACGAACAATGACTTTCTCGGGGTAGAACGCCGCAGCCAGGGTCGACACGCCTTCCACCAGTTTCTCAACGTAGAAATCGACCGGATCGCCGTAGCCGGCAATACGCTTGTCGATGTTCTGCTTGATGTCATTCGGCATGCTGTCGTAGTTCAACAACGCCTTCGGGTGGACGCCAATCATGCGGTTGATGATGAACTCCAGACGGGCAAGCCCAACGCCCTGATTCGGCAGCCCCGCGAAATCGAAAGCACGATCCGGGTTGCCGACGTTCATCATGATCTTGAACGGCAGCTTCGGCATGGATTCGATGGAATTACGCTGTACGTCAAATTCCAGCTTGCCTTCATAGATCTTGCCGGTGTCGCCCTCAGCACAGGACGCGGTAACTTCCATGCCATCAGACAGCAGTTCCGTGGCATCGCCACACCCTACGATGGCAGGCACACCCAGCTCACGGGCAATAATGGCTGCGTGACAGGTCCGGCCACCACGGTTGGTAACGATGGCCGCCGCACGCTTCATGACCGGCTCCCAATCCGGATCCGTCATGTCGGTCACCAGCACGTCACCCGGCTGCACTTTGTCCATTTCCTTGACGCTGGTAACGATGCGGACCGTACCGGCACCGATACGCTGGCCAATGGAGCGGCCTTCTACCAGAACCTTACCGGTCTGCTTGAGCAGGTAACGTTCCATGACGTTGGCGTCAGAACGGCTCTTCACCGTCTCGGGACGGGCCTGAACGATGTACAGTTTGCCGTCATCACCATCCAGCGCCCACTCGATGTCCATGGGCATGCCGTAGTGTTTCTCGATTTCGATCGCCTGACGGGACAGGTTCTCGATGTGCTCGTCGGTCAGACAGAACTTCATGCGGTCATCACGATCCACATCCACAATCTGGACTGACTTGCCAGCAGTGGCCTCGGCGCCGTAAATCATCTTCTGCATCTTGCTGCCCAGGTTACGGCGCAGGATGGCAGGCTTGTTATTCTGCAGTGTCTGCTTGTGAACGTAGAATTCGTCAGGGTTTACTGCACCCTGCACGACCATTTCACCCAGGCCGTAAGACGCGGTAATGAACACCACGTCCTTGAAACCGGATTCGGTATCAAGAGAGAACATCACGCCTGCGGCGCCCGTCTCGGAACGCACCATGCGCTGCACACCCGCGGACAGGGCAACCAGCTTGTGGTCAAAACCCTGATGCACCCGGTAGCTGATGGCACGATCATTAAACAGGGAGGCAAAGACCTCTTTCACAGCGACCATGACACTGTCGATACCACGGATATTCAGGAAGGTTTCCTGTTGGCCGGCAAACGAGGCATCCGGCAAATCCTCAGCGGTAGCGGAAGAACGGACCGCCACTGGCAGGTCGGCATTGCCCTCGCCGATCTGCTCGTAAGCTTCACGGATGGCCTTGTCCAACGCAGGCTGGAACGGCGCATCAATCACCCACTGTCGGATTTCTTCACCGGTCTTGGCCAGTGCAACCACATCCTCAACATCAAGAGCGCTCAGCGCTTCGTTGATCTTTTGGGTCAGGTTGTTGTGCTCGAGGAACTCACGGAAGGCTTCAGCGGTAGTGGCAAACCCGCCAGGCACGGAGACACCCGCTGCCGACAGATTGCTGATCATTTCACCCAGGGAGGCATTTTTGCCACCAACGTGTTCTACGTCGTCTTTCCCCAGATCCTGAAACCAGACTACATATTCCGCCAAGGTTGTCTCCTTAAATACGTGTTACCGGTAGTATCCACTGGCAATGCCGGGTCGAATCGAGCCGACATTCTACTCAAAACCATCACGGTTTGCCCGCCCAAGTGACAAAAAGGGGCGCGACTTTCGGCATTTATATGGCCAATTCGCTGCCACCCAGTTTTCAACGCCACTATCCCATTGAAAATGCACGGATAATTCATGCTTTGGGCTATCGGCGCGCAGTGTAGTGGCAACGCGTGGTCCGGACAACGGCCAATTCGTGTCATTCAGCCTGCTTTACGGTCATGGCAGTGGAAAGCCCGGCGTGGAGTCACTAGACTGCTACGACAAAACAATGACTTAGGCACCCCTGCAGGGCCAATGATGGCTCTCACAGGTGCCTGCTAGACAATTTTCCTCAGGGACGATCAGGGACCGTCGTGCCCATGATCGCAAAGCCAGCCCTATGGCCAGCACTCTCATGCGGGATCAGACATGGCACTTATCATGAAACGTACAGCCTTTTACCTCTCCGACGGCACAGGCATTACGGCCGAAACCCTTGGCCACAGTATGCTCAGCCAATTTGGCGATATTGAATTCGTTCAGGTCACCCTCCCCTTTGTGCAATCCGACCAGCAAACACGAGAGGCCATAGAGCGTATCAACAAGGCCTGTCAGGAAGACGGGGTAAAACCGGTGGTCTTCTCTACTCTGGTCAACAATGAACATCGCGAGATTCTGCACAGCTGCAAAGGCATGGTGCTGGATCTGTTCGGCGCTTTCCTGAACCCGCTGGAAGAAGAGCTGGGCGTTCGCTCCAATCACAAGATCAACCAGAGTCACGCCATCCGCGATGCCGACTCCTACCGCATTCGGATCAATGCCGTCCACTTTGCGCTAGACAACGATGATGGCGCCCGGACGCGGCACTACGACCAGGCCGACATCATCCTCATCGGCGTCTCCCGTTCCGGCAAAACGCCCACCAGCCTTTATCTGGCTCTCCAATTTGGTCTATTCGCTGCCAACTACCCGCTCACTGAAGACGACTTCGATGACCTGCGGCTCCCCAAGGCGCTCCAGGAACACAAAACGAAGCTGTTCGGCCTGACTATCAACGCCGAGCGCCTTAGCGCGATTCGCAGTGAACGCAAGTCAAACAGCAAATACGCCTCTCTGCGCCAATGCGACATGGAACTGCGCGCCCTGGAAGCCATGTACAACAAGCACAACATCCCCTATCTGGATGCCACAGAGCTATCTATCGAAGAGATCAGTACGCGGGTATTGGCGATGAAGGGACTGAAGCGACGTCTTCAGTGATAGGTACCGTGTAGGAGATTCTATGGTGCCCTGCAACAGCTAAAAGAGCTTTGCAGGGCACCATAGAATCTCCCACGAGACAGCCATCTGCGATAGTTAAAATGCGGCGGTTAAATCCTGTTCCCCTAAACAGAGAAACCCGCCGGCTTGCCAGCCTGGCGGGTTTCGGACTTCGCTAAGTCAAACTGTGGGACAGCAGTGATTTGGGTAGCCGCTTCGCACTGCAACCATCGTCCCTACAAACGGGTGGCAACCCTACCCGCCCCCTCCTCAGAATGGGAAATGGGAGACCTGGCCCCGAGGACAAATTCGCTTTTCGTGCACGCCACACCCACACTTTTTACCTGTAAAGCAAAAACAATATCTACCAACCGCATCACTCTTGTATTAAAGTGCATAAATGAGCAATTATTGCACTATTCAGCTATTCCATGCCAACCAGTGGCAGGACGCCGCCACCGTCACACTTACCGGCGATCAGCAGCAAGGCTGGCGGGCGGCCACCCACTCGGGTTATACACTCGACCATGTCCTTGGTTTTCAAGGTCGTCAGGACGCTCACGCCTGCACAGTCCGCTGGCCAGTGAGCATGGACCTCCTCATACACGATAGCTGGCCACCGTTCTTGCTGGACCTGTTACCCCAAGGTTTTGGCCGGCAGGAATTGCTCCGCCAATTGGGCTTGCCAGAAACCGCCACCTTTTCTGCCGACTGGCCGCTACTGTTAGCGGGTGCCGGTAATCCCATCGGCAACCTTAGAATCAAGGAGGCAGCGGAATATCTCGACACCATCAACACGCCTGCAACTGGCTTTCGTTATCAAGATGTTGCCAACCGGCACGAAGAGTTTATTGAATATCTGGCCGGACACGGCCTTTTTGTGGCTGGCTCATCCGGTGTTCAGGGAGAATGGCCCAAGGTCTTGCTGACGGAAGCGGATGATGGCTTGCTGTATCTGGACCACACCCTGCCCGATGAGCGCGCCCGCAAACACTGGCTGGTCAAATTTGAGCGTCACCACCAAAGCGACCTGAAACTGATTCTGGAATGTGAGAGCCACTACATGACGCTGGCGGAACATCTGGGCTTGCGCGTTCATGGCCAGCTGGAAACGCACAATGGCGCCCTGTTCATCCCTCGCTTTGACCGCCACAGCACCAATGGCAAGGTGATTCGACTTGCCCAGGAAAGTGTTGCATCACTCTGCCAGAAGGCCGGTTTTGGGCTGCGCATGACCCACAATGAAGTCTGCAAGGCGTTGGCTGCCGTATGCACCGAGCCAGAGAAGGAAATTGCTGAATATCTAAAGCGAGACATCGCCAATATCATCCTTGGGAACAAGGACAACCACGCCCGTAACACGGCGATCAGCCGCACAGTAGATAACCGCATTGCCCTCACACCCTTGTACGACTTCGCCCCCATGTACCTTCACCCAGACGGGATAGCCCGAACTACCCGCTGGGAGCAGGATGACAATGGCCAACCAGAATGGGGCAGCGTCATCGCTCAGGCAGCCCTGGCCAGCGGCCTCCCTGCTTCCGGCCTTACACAAAGCATCAAGGAACTGGCTCTACCGCTCACCACACTGGTAGAAGAAATGCACAAGCTGGGCCTGCCGACCAACCTAATCGCTCGCACCGAGCGGCTGACACAAGGCGTCCTGAATACACTCAGAGAGCTATAAATCATGGATAAACGCCACACTGAGCTCTCCCCCCAAGAGCAAATAGCCCGCAGAGAGTCACTCTATCAATTCATTGCCGAACACCCCGGCCTGCCCCTGGCTGAAGTCATCGCCCGAACCAGAAAAGAGCTGCTACTCACATTAGAAGAAATGAGCAGACTGACCGGCGTATCGGTACGGGTTGTCCATTCCATCGAAAACCAGCAGGCCAACCCCACTCTCGCCACAGCTGAGAAGTTATTAAAGCCGTTTGGGTTGCGTATGGGGGTATTTCGATAGCTCCGGCCGTTTAGATCTCCGTGGAATGGCGGATCCAGACACTTCCCTTGGGTATTTGTAGTGGAACCAACGCTCAGGATGAGAAAAATGGGTGATTTTTTGTGGGAGCGTGCTTGCACGCGAAGTTTTTTGGCGAGGTTGGGAAAAGCTTCGCTTGCAAGCAACCTCCCACAGCAAGATCAACACCATTGGGGAATGATAAACCTGCCACGCGAACTGTAACGACAGCAGGTGGAAATTACTGTGGGAGGCTGCTTGCAGACGAAGGGTTTGGGGTGGGCTTTTCACAGTGCTGCCCTCCCCCTACAAACCCGGAGGCAGGCCTGCCCTCTCCCGAAATGGGAAATGGGGGCCTCGACCTTCATAGGCGGAGAAATTGAGGTAGCAGGCCCCTAACCGATCATAAAAAATCAGATTCCGTGAATGCGCGTCTGAAGATCGGTAATGGTCACACCCTCAGCTCCCATACGGCTTATGGCCTGACCATTAGCAGGTCCTCCTGGGATTGCGGTGCCCACAGTACCAAAATCGACATTAAGCAGGTGAATATCAAACTTTGTCGTAGTACCCTCACGCCCCAAAACCAGCCCCGTAGATTCAATGTCAGCATACATACCAGCCAAACCAAAACCGCCATAAGCTCTAGCATCAAATAGAAAATCCAGACTTATCTCGCTATCGGTAGAGACATTATCAGAAAGGAGGCTGATTTTATCCTCGCTCGCCGCAGAGATAGGGCCACAAAGCGAGTCAACATTACTAATACAAGACAGCGTCCCGGCGCTTAAAGACATCATATGTCCCTGAGGCTCTGAGCCAAGCTGAAAATTCATGATTGGGTTAGAGCTAAACAGCATATTGATGGTCCCGGAGCGAAGCACTTCCGTCACCCCAGTTTGCAGCGTCGGACGAGCTGGATTAAAAATGTTGCCCGGACTATCCCACAGATAAAGTGAAAAAGGATTTATCCTCAATCCCTGCATATCGGCAGGCATGGCAAGGGCCACATTCAGAGTCGCTCCAGCCGCACCAGTACCCGCATCGATATTGACAGTAATAGGTTGGCTGCTTGCAGTCGAAAAATTTCCATCGGCAAAAAACTGTATTGCGCCGTTAGCATCATAGCTTTTGGGTGCGTAAAGCCAAGCTCCAGGGCTGGTGTAATCCAGCCCCCCCACATGACTACCACCAGCAACGCCATTGGAGTCAAGCAAGCTTAACTGGCTGAACTTCAACGCAGCATTTGGTAACTGCACTCCCACGCTGATGCCATCCTGGCCATTTACTTTCGACAAGGATTCATCGGCCAAAAGCTCCATCGCCAGCCCATAAGCGGGCAAAACCAAGACCGCACTAAAGATCATGGACATGGCACAGCTTATATTCATGATCATGCTCCACATTTAACAGAAGGTGCTGGAACCCCAGCAGTTGGCAACTACATGCTGGCTTTTTAACTGCTGGTTTTCCAAGGTCAGGTATGCGGTTTGTCCGGTCAGTGGAACCACCAATCGCTTTTCCAAAACAGCATTAGTCAGCGCGTCAATAGAATCACCCAAACTGCTAACATCAATGCGATCACCTGCGAGCAGACTAGTAGTAACGGCGTCAGCTAGCTGAGGAAGCACATCACTGACATCCACCTGTTGCTGAGCTTGCAAATAGCCTAAATCGATCGGTTCCTGAAATGACATCCACCAGCCCTGCTGCGCGATATCATCGACATTCGCGCCGGGCCAATGAACATCCTGCCCCTGCAAGGAAAGGTACCCGCCACTGCCTGTTAGCGGGATGTTGTGAAACATGCTTAACGATTGCTTGAAGGTAATATCAAGGTTTAGATCAGTGATGGCCGAGCCTGGAGCCATCTTGAAGCGGGCATGGGTAACGGCATCGAAAAGGATCCCGTCACCAGACCAAGTCGTAGAATTACCATCCTCAGTTAGGAGAACACGTAAGATATCATCGTTAAAGGTGCCTGGAATAAGTTGTGCATTTGCCGCCGCACATTCTGCTGCATATGCCGCAGGGCATGACCCAGCGTCGGCAATAGGGAACCATGGAATAGTCGCACTCACATTTGTCGCCAGTGCTTGGGTCAAGCGCTTACCGGTTACCGCAAATGAAGGCAAGTCGAACCCAACATTCAGGCTGGGCACAGAAATACCTGTAGTTTGACCATCAGTTGGCAGGCTTCTGAAATAGCGATTACCGAGCAAGGTTTTTACTTTACCGCCAAGGGATTGACAGCCCGGAACACCCGATAAAGGAACACAGCCAACACTATTGCTTCCGAAAGTTGTTGCCTGGGTATAAACTTCGCCCGTAGTTGCGGCGACCCTCATATAGCCACTCAGCGACTGAATACCGTCACCAGGTATGGGGGCTGTCCCATTTAAAACACCTGCACTCAGCATACCGAGAATCTCCGCCGCCCCAAAGCGGGCACCGACAATCTCTCTCATGGTAGCGGAATTAGGATTTTTGATCGCAAACTCGACGAAAGGGTTGGTTAACAAAGCACTGGTGGCTGCTCGTCCACCATCCCCTGAATAATCTGGCGAACCTTCTTGTGAGCCGCTGCCAATAAAACCGGATGGAATGCCACTTAGAGATAAATTCTTAATGTCAATATCGCAGGCAGCAGGTCTTACACTGTTGTTGACTCCGCCACAACCGAGCTGCAGGTTTTTGATATTGGCATTAAGCTCTAGTTCCGCCTCCATACCAATATTATAAAAACCTATATTTTGATTCGATGAAGAGGAAATAAGAGCGCCATTAGCATCTTTCGCCTCACCAGGTGCAAGATAAGCGAGGTTGAATAGTGCCTGCCCAGTCATCTCCGACAATTCATCGTCACTGAGCGACTGCATCCCTGGCATTTTCGTATCCACTGACGCGGAAGCTGCGGGGCTGGCAAGCAGGCAGCAAAACAGCAGCAATACAGAATTATTATTCTTCACGGCAACAGCCTCTTTAATATTTCGCCAATTCATAACACGCCCTAATTGTTCAGAACGGTTTTATATTCAAATTGCTAACCAGATTACCACCGCTAATGGCGATTTCACCAAGCCGCTGTGCAGCGGCATTACTATCTGGGTAGAGATTCACATTAGAAAAGCGCACAACACCGGCTGAAGTCTGCTCGGGATTCAAGGCCAATTCAGCATGAAAATCCACGCTATCTTTTTGAAAACGAATATAGTTATCAAAGCCGATTTTTCCTGTCATGTTGTCCAGCCCCAGGGTTGTACCATCAACAGGTTCAACAAGCTGAATGGCGCCACTGGTCAGAGTTAGATCCCCTGCAAAGCGGGTGTAATTGGTCGCCAGGGTGCTGCTGGCTGGTGCGGGCACCAGATTCACGTTACCGCTCCCCGCCAGCTTGAGATTGATGCCGAAAAGAACGCCATCACTACTGGTAAAGCCGTCCACTGGGGCATAAACATCTGTTCCAGATCGAAACTTGGAACCCGGCAAGTAACCGGCGGCAAATTGGGAAGCGATGGCCAGATCAAAATCGTCAATCTGGATTCCGATTTGACCATTAGAAAAGCCGAGAGAACCATAGCCAGCCATAAACATATCGATATTGCGCAACCCCATGTAATAGTTGGTCGGATTGCCGCTGTCATTAGGGTTAGGCTCACCGTCAATAAGCAAAATTGAGGTTGTTTTACTGCCATCCGCACTCACGCCCTGAGTGTTCAACGCAAAAGCTGTACCAATACGTTCCTCGCCACCGATATTCAAGCCGTACAGCGCCACATTGGCATCTAGATTGTGAAATGGTAAACCGATACCCCAACTGCCAGATGAGGATGGTATATCTGCAGCATTGGTCACATCATTGCTCACGATGAAATAACTATCGCGGGCAACTGCCTGGAAATCCATCCCACGAACCGCTACACCTATCGCATGGGGATTACTGGATTCATTATGAACACGATGTTGATAATCCGCGGCAGTAGTAAGGAAGCTACCGCCGACCTTAGTGGCATTCAAGACCGTGTTTTCAGGCAGGAGCAATGACTGGGTATTAATCAGGTTGAAATAGATATCACCCGAGTTCAAATAAGCCAGCCCCGTATTAAGAGCAGGATTACTCCCGGTAACATCCGTACGCACCAGCAAAGGCGACAAGTTGCCAAACCCGATACCGTAAGCATTATTGCCAGCGTGAGCCAGCTCCAACACCACAGGGTTATCACCGCTACGCAGGAACGCCCCCTGGAAATTCAGGTAAAGGCCACGACTACCAAGAACAGAAGCAGAGCCCGCGCTGCCTGCACCTGCTCCGAGGGAATAACTATTACCCATGATAGCGCCAGCGCTATCATTGACACCGCGAAACGTTAGGCTGGCATCGGTTACCGCACCGGATATCCCGCCTCTGATAACACCTGCCGCACCAGATGTACTATAAACCGGAGATGGGTCGCCGCTGGGGTCTGCCACATTACTCTTGTACATCAACTCCAGATTAAGCCCCGGCAGCGTTTTATCTGGATTATTCAGATCGGCAACACGGACCATTTCCAGCGCATTGGCTGGGTCCCGCGTTTCCATCACAAGACCACGAGCGGGATCAACAAATATGTAGCCCTCGCCATTAAAACTGAAGTTAAAATCCTTGATGATCCCCTGGTTAAACTGGCTGCCATCGTACTGGGTGATGAAGATGTTGGTATTTTCCAAGCCTGCCGAAAGGGTTGCGGGAGCATCCTCATTGAACAACCCGTTTGTTGTTTTCAGGTGTGCATGAAACGGGGATGCGGTCTGCACAGTAAGGGCACCAAGCGAACTTCCACAGTTCGCACCCGCATTTCCCGGTGCAATAGCCCCCATGCAAATCTGAGTTGTCTCCGTGCGCAACGTACCCAGGCTAGCGGTTAGCTCCAGATCCAGCCCGGTGCTACCAGCATTACTTCCGGTATCGATCTTGAGCATCATGCCCATATCATCACCGCTCAGGGTCGCACCGTTAGTCCATACACGCATGGTTTGATCAGCAGCATTCCCTACACCAGCGCCGTCTTCCAGATACAAGCGATCCACACTGGCCTCACTAAAGGAGGAATCAATAACAATGCCATCCTGGCCGGACACCTGACTTAGCGACACATCATTTAATGGCTGCATCGCCTGTGCTGATATTGCATAACCAAACGACACCACGCACGAAGTAAAATGGATTATTTTCATTTTCAGCACCTCGGATGGCTCGCATCGCAGCTGAACATATTGACAGAACCATTCAGCACCAGGTTGGCGTTGATGTTCAGGCCAGTAAAACCGAGCTCACGTCCATGATCAAAAACGGAGCCAGGAGCATTGGTCGTGTTATAGGTTGCCGCAGGAAGCAAAAATCCGGGTGTGTCAGTACCTCCGGGGCCGGCATCCGGACCGTCATCCTCTTCAATGGCCAAGGCTTCGAAGCCAACATTGCGAAATAAAACGGGCCGATCAGGATCAAAGGTTAAATGAATGGCGGCTTTTTTGTTTGAGCCAATATCCAGATCCTTACCGGTGAGCTGCAGGTACTGCAAATTAATCGTTCCCTGAATCTTTTTGAACACCAGCCATTGCTTGCGCGCATCAGTATCGTTGTCGTAAACATGATTGCCCGAGCCATCAACACTGCGATTGGCAATCTGAATCCCTAAACGGCAATACACATAGTTATTATTGTCACATTGAAAAAGCGGAGCATCGCCGCTGGAGGCATCAATATAGGCCGATTGGTTAAGTTGCAGCAACCACGAGATTTCTGCCCCACCCTGGGCGGTGACGGAACTCATATAGCCCTCTTCTAATGGCTGTAAATCAGCCCGCACCAGCATGGGAAGAGCACATAAGATAGCGAAGATATTTTTAGTCATAGATATCTCACAGGCCCGTGGTGGTGAATTTCATGTGCTGGATTAGGATGCCGTCGATGACGACGGAGCCCAGGTTGTTGAGTGGACTGGGGTTGGCATAGTCAGGGTCCGGCGCCGATGCCGGTGCGGTGACGCCAGTTACCCCGTTCGCAGCACCGATCAGTGCATTAACCTCGCTGTTACTGGCCGTCTGCCAGCCGCCACAGGCGCCGCTATTGACGCATGACGGGGTCCAGGAGCGGTTTGCGGTCGAGCCGAACATGGGAGTGGTTCCGCTGTATCTAGTACAGGAACTCAGAAAGCCAGGGGAACAGGTTGGGGCATCAGCAGGTGCTGCAGTGTTGTTCCAATACACCACAGGAGCACCAGACGAATCATAGTAGCGCCATTGGTATAAGTTGCCCGTTGTTTCTACAGAACAGCCTGAGATGTACCCACAATACCTTTCTTGCACCCATTGTGTTGTGTACTCCGCCCGCTGCGCATACCGAACCTCAACCGCACCGGCGGACGACGTGGTTTGCACGCTATTATTTCCCAGCGCCCCAAATGAAACGCCTACTGCACCGTCACCGGTATAGGCCGTCATCGAGTTGGTGGCGGAGTCATAGTTGGTCGATCCAATGGTGATGCTGCCATGGGTGGCACCTGGATCACATTGATGTACATTGCAATTGCCGCCACCATAAATGGCGTTGTAGGTCTCAGGCTTATTTGGGATGCGGGTTAATTCAAAAGTAATGTTACGGCCGTCAGGGGCCACGCCTGCGATTAACGGCTGGGCCACGGAACCGATGGGCAGGTTGATATTCGGGGCATACAAATACAGGCCCTCGTCTGCAGAAAATGTTGGCGCAGAGCCGCCACCAATAGCCGGGGATGCTAACAAACCTTGCGGCGAGGCAGCCGACTCGCGAGTGCTAATCCGAAACACGCTGCCCGTGGTTGGCGCTGTCCAGGTTATGTTCCGCTGTTTGCCGTCTGAAGATATCCTGTTCTGCACCATGTAGCGGCAACCGCTGGGAGTTTCGTTGTAATCTCCGGTTCCGCCGTTTCCGCAGTCACCGCCTGCCGTTGATGATGACAACGTACTGTTCCAACCGCCATGAACGGTGGTCCAGTTACCTACTGAGGGCGTACTGGAAATGCTGTCTGTTATGGTTGCTTTGAGCCCGGTAGAAACGCCGCTGTTCATTCTCACCAGCACTGCCGCACCAAGCGTATTATTGTAGAAAGTGCTCATGCCACCGCTATTGGTGGCGCCACCCAGGGTCTGGAAAAGCCGCACATGGCTGCCATTGACACTGAGGCCATCCCAAATGGCTTGCAGCCGCAGGCGATTGGCGCGGCCAGCACCGCCTACGTCAAATTGTGTTCCTGTGGAAGCCAGGCTCTCTGCCACACCAGGGTCACGGTTAAAGATATCCGCCCACCAGGCGAACTTCAGGTTGTAGGCATCCGCACCAGCCGTGCCATCCACCCCTGGCTGATACAGCGGTGCTTCCAGGTTCAAATAGGAAACGGTGTTCCCCGTAGTGTTGGTGGTACTGAAATCCTGCACGTCAGATTCGCTCTGCACCTTAACCAACCACGGATTCCCTGGAGTGCCCCAGCTAGCGATGGGGTCACCTAGCCTCGAATTGCTATTACCATCAGCTTTCGAGATGCCCAGACCGTAGAGGAAAACATCACCTTTTCCGGTATAGGAGCCATATATCGGGTCGTTCGTTGCTACGTCTGTGAGGGGGCCAACAGGAATAAGGCGGATGTAGCCCGTATCCAGTCCACGATTGGTCAGTGCCCCAGCTTGGTTGACATCAGGCTCTGACATCATCACTTGAAGATTTTCAGGAAGAAACGCTATACCTTCCCCCGTAACCCCAGACATAGATTCGTCTGTCAGCTCTGTGAGAGCCTGAACTTGGCCAACCCCTAGCGCAAGGGTCGCTGCCAACAACAGGTTGGTAGAAGAAAGGTTGCGACGCACGGTGACCTCGATGTTGTTGTTATATTACTGGCAGAAAAAGTGTCTTCCTGGCAGTTTTTGTCATCTTTAATGACAAGATTACACAGGTACAACACGGCCAGCAACACATGTTAACAATACCTATACAATAGGATTAACTGAAAAACCCCTTTAAATCATTGAGTTATGGAATGGGCCCTTGTTGCAGTGCATTTTGTGCATATATGTACTCAACGGATGAGCCGGCGCTTGTTACCGATATGCACAGATGCCGCCGGAATGTATTTGTTTGGGGTGTTTACTGATGTCGCTAGACAGCATAGACCCTGTTTACTGGGGTGCTAGCGAATTCCGGCAGGTGGGGCGGATTGTGGGATGGGCGTGCCAAGCAGCTAAGCATCAAGGGGCACGCCCCATAGCAACCTGGTTTATGCGGCGTAATAGTTTACCCAGTGGCCCCTGGTGATTTCGCCTGCAAGCAGCCTCCCACAGCAACACCCACCTGAATCAAGGCACTACCAGCCAGCAAAGCCCAGTGGGAGGCTGATTGCAGGCGAAGGGTTTGAGTGGGCTTTTCGCAGTGGAACCACAGCTCCTGCAAACCGGGAGGGGCGGCAGGAATGACGGAGATCGGCGCTCGGCGATTCCCGCCCTGGGGCCACTTGTGATGACGCACAAATTGATGCACATTATCACCAACAATGATGCAATCAGGATATTTCAATGCGTACTACCGTGACGATTGAAGACGAACTTTATCAACAGGCCCTGGCGATGGCAGGACCGGATGTGGGTAAGGCGGATCTGTTTCGAGAAGCCATGCGGACTTATGTGCGGGTTCAAGCCGCGAAACGCTTGGCGTCGTTAGGCGGGACTGCGCCTGATATGCAAGACATCCCTCGCCGTCATTCTCGTATTGAACGTAGTGACGATGCATGAGCGTTTTGGTTGACACCTCAGTTTGGGTTGCACACTTCAAACATACCAACGAAGCACTCTCCAGGTTGCTTTCAAATGACCAAGTGTTGACCCACTCATTTATCCTTGCCGAAATTGCTTGCGGCACACCGCCTGCGCCACGAGATCGCACGCTTTCCGACTTGTCTTTGCTTGGCCATGCCAATGAAGCAAGCCTCGATGAGGTGATGCGTTTTATTGAGCATGAGGCGCTCTATGGACTGGGTTGCGGCCTGGTAGATATCGCCCTGCTTGCCTCTACGCTGATCACTCCTGGCTGCCGGTTGTGGACACTGGACAAGCGGCTGGCGACATTAGCCGACAGATTTGGGGTTGTTTATCCCTGCGTAAAATAAATCGTTTTCAGGCGCTTCGTTGGAGACACAGCCTGAGCACGGCCGCCAGCTCTTCGCCTGCAAGCAGCCTCCCACAGCAACAGCCACTTGAGCCAAGGCGACTACCAACAAGCAAAGCCCAGTGGGAGGGAAATGCTGTTCGTTTAAGCGTTAGTCCGGTACAGCAACTTCATCGGAAAAAGGCCGCTATCGTAGGAGCCTCGCTTGAGAGACGAATTCGAGCCTTGGCGAGGAAGCTCCATCGCAGGTTCGCGGCTCAAGCGCCGCTCCTACAAAACCAGGGGGAGGCGGTAGGAATGGCGGAGATCGGCGTTCGCCGATTTCCGCCCTACCCGTTCTTTCTGCGGCAGCTTAGAAGCCGTCGCCTTGCGGCGAACCTGCTGTAGGGCTTAGCGCTCTAGCAGAGGGGTAACTGCGACGGCGAAGCGTCTGAAATCTTCAAGGTGATGGGTGGCGATGGCGTAAACGATGTGCCAGTCCAGCACACTATAGTTATGCACGGCCATGTTCCTGAAACCTACAGATCGCTTCAGGCTAACGCACAGTTCGGGTTCAATGATCTTCAAATCCGCGAGGCGATCAAATGTTTCACCCATGGTATTGGGCGGGAGGGTCTCGTAGTCCAGCAGTACATGGGCCGCAATATCGACACATAGCTGTACTGCACGGCTAAGATTTAACACCAGGATATCCTGAATGTCCGGATCGGCTTCCAGAATGGCCACATTATTCGGGCGTTTTTGTTCCACCCGCTTAATGCAACGCCGCAAAGATTCCAGTTTTCGCTCGACAATCAGTGAGTCCATTGCTGCCTCCGCTCAGACAACAAACGGCGCACTATCGGCAGAAAGTCTTCGGTGTTGTAGATGTGCCGCTGTACCAGCTCTACGTGCTGGCTGTGGGAGCCCTTTATGCGCCGGCCGTTTCTGAGTATTTCACCCAACAATGGCTCGCCTGCCTGTTTCAGATCAATAAGATCCACTGGGCGTCCGGTGAGACATGCCAGTTCACTGATCATGGCGGCTTTTCTTTGCGGTGATAATTCCTGCTTTAACTGAATCGCCACATCCAGGTCACTGTCCTTGTTCGCCATACCCGTTGCGACTGAACCGAACACATAAGCCAAGCAGACATCAGGATCTCCCTGAAGGTAGTCGCGAATGCTTTCTATGGTGGCGGTCATAATGGCCTGCTGCGGTTTGGGTTCGGCTACGGCTTCTATAACCGATCATAAACCAGAAAGTATAAAGATGAGAGTGTGTATGCAAGCATCGGGGCGAGGTTAGTGTTATGGTCGGAGCCCTTTCGCGTGCATACCCACAGGGCACAGAGAGTACCTTCTCACTGGGCTTTGCTGATTGGTAGCGCCCTTTTCTTTGGTTCTTCACGGATTAGCGGGAAAACAGGCTGGCCAGACGTCTGAGGTCGGACGTCTGACGCGAAAGGCAGAAAACCGCTAGCTTCACGCTTTCGCCCCCTGCATCCGCGCCATTGACCTGCTGCCAGGTTGCTCCTGCACTGCCAGCCTGACATCCCATTGCCAGGCGAGTGGAGTTAGGGCGTCAGACCAGACCGCGTAACCTTCCCTCAAATCTGCGATGAACCTTTTCTTTTGGGCTCAAAAGTGGAGATTACTGTGGGAGGGTGCTTGCATGCGAAGGGTTTGAGTGAGCTTTCGCAGTGGAACCACTGCTCCTACATAACCAGGAGGTGAGGCAGCAATGGCGGAGATCGGCTGGTGCCGATTTCCGCCCTACCCGTTCTTTTGGCGTTGCTTAGAAGCAGTCGCCGGGGATGCGGACGTTGCCTTCCATCAGGACACGGGCGCTGCGGCTCATGCTGGCTTTGGTGGCGGTCCACTGGCCATCTACTTGCTTGGCACCGGCGCCAACGCGCAGGGTACCGGAGGGGTGACCGAAGGTGACGCTGTCACGCTCGCCGCCGCCGGCAGCCAGGTTCACCAGGGTGCCCGGGACGGCTGAGGCGCTGGCGATGGCCACGGCTGCGGTGCCCATCATGGCGTGGTGCAGCTTGCCCATGGACAGGGCGCGCACCAGCAGGTCGATATCCCCTTCCCCGATCTGCTTCCCGCTGGAGGCTGCATAGGCTTTCGGCTTGGAGACGAAGGCCACTTTCGGGGTGTGCTGGCGGGCTTCCGCTTCTTCGATGTTCTCGATCAGGCCCATGCGCTTGGCGCCGTAGGCTCGAATGGTCTCGAACATGGCCAGGGCTTCCTTGTTTTCGTTGATATCGCCCTGCAGTTCGGTACCCGTGTAGCCGATATCTTCTGCGTTCACGAAAACGGTGGGAATACCCGCATTGATCATGGTGGCAGGGAAGGTGCCCACGCCGGGGACTTCCAGCTCGTCGACCACATTGCCGGTGGGGAACATGGCGCCCTCCCCGTCTGCCGGGTCCATGAAGTCCACCTGCACTTCTGCCGCCGGGAAGGTCACGCCGTCCAGCTCGAAGTCGCCGGTTTCCTGCACCTCACCATTGGTGATCGGTACGTGGGCAACGATGGTTTTTTCGATGTTGACCTGCCAGATGCGCACAACTGCAATACCGTTTTCCGGGATGCGGTCGGCGGCGACCAGGCCGTTGCTGATGGCGAAGGAGCCCACAGCCGCAGTCAGGTTGCCGCAGTTGCCGCTCCAGTCTACGAACGGCTTGTCGATGGAGACCTGGCCAAACAGGTAGTCCACGTCGTGATCGGCCTTATCACTTTTAGCCAGGATCACGGTCTTGCTGGTGCTGGAGGTGGCGCCGCCCATACCGTCGGTTTGCTTGCCGTAGGGATCCGGGCTACCAATCACGCGCAGCAGGATCTTGTCACGGGCCTCTCCTGGCACCTGAGCCACTTCGGGCAGGTCTTTCAGGCTGAAAAATACGCCCTTGCTGGTGCCGCCACGCATGTAGGTAGCGGGGATTTTAATCTGAGGTGCATGAGCCATGGTGTTGCTCCTTTAAAAAAACCCCGGCGGTGGTACCGACGGGGTTGTATATACAGAGGGCTGCCTGCAAACGAAAAAGACCGCCTGCGGGCAGACTCCTACGGAAAAGCAATGTGCGGGAGCCTGCTTGAGTGCGAAGAATCGCTTGCAGGCAAGCTCCCACAGCAAGAACCGCCTTAGCCCGCTTCCGCCATGAACTCTTTGGCGAATTTCTGCAGGATGCCGCCGTTGGTGTACACGGACACTTCTTCCGCGGTATCCAGGCGACACAGCATCGGGACACGTTCCACGTCACCGTTCTGGCGAGTGATCACCAAAGTCATGGTGGTACGCGGCGCCAGTTCACCTTCCACGTCGTAGATCTCGGTACCGTCCAGCTTCAGGGTCTTGCGGGTGGTGCCTTCCTCGAACTGCAGGGGCATGACGCCCATGCCGATCAGGTTGGTACGGTGAATGCGCTCGAAACCTTCAGCGGCAATCACTTCCACACCGGCAAGGGCAACGCCCTTGGCCGCCCAGTCACGGGAAGAACCCTGACCATAGTCCGCGCCAGCCACGATGATCAGCGGCTGCTTGCGCTCCATGTAGGTTTCAATCGCTTCCCACATCCGCATCTGCTGGCCTTCCGGCTCAACACGGGCCAGGGAGCCCTGGATCACTTCACCGTTTTCGTCCAGGCACATCTCGTTGAACAGTTTCGGGTTCGCGAGAGTGGCACGCTGGGCGGTCAGGTGATCACCACGGTGGGTGGCGTAGGAGTTAAAGTCTTCCTGCGGCAGACCCATCTTGTCCAGGTACGCACCGGCAGCGCTATCCAGCAGGATGGCGTTGGACGGAGACAGGTGATCGGTGGTGATGTTGTCTGGCAGGATCGCCAGCGGACGCATGCCCTTCATCTCACGCTGACCCGCCATGTTGCCTTCCCAATACGGAGGACGACGGATGTAGGTGGACTGCGGACGCCAGTCGTACAGCGGGCTGGCTGCGCGCTCACCGTCACCCTTCTTCTCGAACATGGGGATGTAGGTCTTGCGGAACTGTTCCGGCTTCACCGCAGCCTTCACGATGGCATCGATCTCTTCATCAGAAGGCCAGATGTCCTTCAGGTAGATCGGGTTGCCGTCCTGATCTTTGCCCAGCGCATCTTTTTCGATATCGAAGCGCATGGTACCAGCGATAGCATAAGCCACCACCAGCGGCGGAGAGGCCAGGAACGCCTGCTTGGCGTAGGGGTGGATGCGGCCGTCGAAGTTACGGTTACCAGAGAGTACCGCAGTCGCATACAGGTCACGCTCGATCACTTCTTTCTGGATAACCGGATCCAGCGCACCGGACATACCGTTACAAGTGGTACAGGCGAAGGCCACCACGTCGAAGCCCAGTTCCTGCAGCTCAGGCAGCAGACCGGATTCTTCCAGGTACATTTTTACGGTCTTGGAGCCCGGGGCCAAAGAGCTTTTCACCCACGGCTTGCGGACCAGGCCCAGCTTGTTGGCGTTACGGGCCAGCAGGCCGGCACCAATGATGTTGCGCGGGTTGGAGGTGTTGGTACAGCTGGTAATGGCCGCGATGATCACCGCGCCATCCGGCATCAGACCTTCTTCCTCTTTCCACTCTTTGGCAATACCACGGCTACCCAGCTCGGATACCGGCAGCAGTGCGTGCGGGTTGGACGGGCCAGCCAGGTTACGCTCCACCTTGGACAGATCGAAGTGCAGGACGCGCTCGTACTCGGCACCTTTCAGGCTGTCTGCCCACAGGCCGGTTTCCTTGGCGAACGTCTCTACCAGGGCGACCTGCTCGTCTTCACGGCCGGTCAGCTTCAGGTAATCGATGGNNTGGCCATCGATGAAGAACATGCCAGCGGTGGCACCGTATTCCGGGGTCATATTGGCGATGGTGGCACGGTCACCCACGGACAGGCTGTCTGCGCCTTCACCGTAGAATTCCAGGTAGGCGCCTACCACNCGCTCCTTACGCAGGAACTCGGTCAGAGCCAGCACCAGGTCGGTACCGGTGATGCCCGGCTTCANTTTGCCGGTCATTTCCACACCGACGATGTCGGGCAGACGCATCATGGACGGGTTGCCNAGCATNACGTTCTCGGCTTCCAGACCNCCCACACCCACGGAGATCACGCCCAGGGCGTCGACCATGGGAGTGTGGCTATCNGTGCCCACACAGGTATCAGGGAACGCCACACCGTCGCGAACCTGAACCACCGGAGACATTTTCTCCAGGTTGATCTGGTGCATGATGCCGTTACCCGGCGGGATCACATCGACGTTATCGAACGCCGTCTTGGTCCAGTTGATGAAGTGGAAACGGTCCGCGTTACGCCGCTCTTCCACGTCACGGTTTTTCNGGAAAGCGTCTTTTTCAAAACCCGGGTGCTCAACGGCCAGCGAGTGATCCACGATCAGCTGGGTCGGTACTNCCGGATTGACTTTGGAGGGGTCACCGCCAGCTTCGGCGATGGCATCACGCAGACCGGCCAGATCGACCAGTGCGGTCTGACCCAGAATGTCGTGACACACCACGCGCGCGGGGTACCACGGAAAATCCATGGTGCGCTTGCGTTCGATCAGCTGCTTGAGAGAATCCGTCAGATCCTCTGGCGCACAACGGCGAACCAGCTGCTCGGCAAGAATACGCGAGGTGAACGGAAGTTTNTCATAGGCCCCANGCTGGATGGCGTCGACAGCCGCGCGGGTGTCGAAGTAGTCCAGCTGGGTGCCGGGAAGCTGCTTGCGATAATCAGTGTTCATAGCCTGGGACTCTCGTCGGGGACTCTATACANGAGCTTGGGGAAATTGAGCCTGGGTAGGTGGAACTGTGGGAGTCTGCTTGCAGACGAANGATTTCGNTTGCAAGCAAGCTCCCACAAAGAGCTAAACGCTAAAAAGCGATTAGCCACGCTCTGCGATCGGAGTAACAGAACGCAGATCTTCACCCGTGTAATCCGCACTCGGACGGATGATGCGGTTGTCNGCACGCTGCTCCATCACGTGGCCAGCCCAACCGGTCAGGCGGCTCATCACGAAGATCGGGGTNAACAGCTTGGTCGGGATACCCATGAAGTGGTANGCAGACGCGTGGAAGAANTCAGCGTTACAGAACAGNTTCTTCTCGCGCCACATGACTTCTTCACAACGTACGGAAACCGGGTACAGCACGGTGTCNCCCACGTCGGCGGCCAGCTTCTCGGACCATTCCTTGATGATGGCNTTACGCGGATCGGANGTGCTGTAGATCGCGTGACCGAAGCCCATGATCTTTTCCTTNCGCTCCAGCATGCCCATCATTTCCTGCTCGGCGTGATCGGCAGAAGTGAACTTCTCGATCATGTCCATGGCAGCTTCGTTNGCNCCACCGTGCAGCGGACCACGCAGGGTGCCGATGGCACCGGTGATGCAGCTGTGGATGTCGGACAGNGTNGAAGCACACACNCGAGCGGTGAACGTGGAAGCGTTGAATTCGTGCTCTGCGTACAGGATCAGAGACACNTTCATNACGCGCTCATGCAGCTCGTTNGGCTTNTCGCCNCGCAGCATGTGCAGGAAGTGGGCGCCNATGGAATCGTCGTCAGTGTTTTCTTCAACACGCACGCCATCGTGGCTGAAACGGTACCAGTAGCAGATGATGGACGGGAAGCANGCCAGCATGCGGTCGATGGCTTCTTCCTGAGTCGGGAACACACCCATTACAGTAGTGTCTTCCTGCTCCAGGTTGCCCAGCATGGAACAACCGGTACGGATCACGTCCATCGGGTGGGCGTCAGCCGGGATGCGCTCCAGCACTTCTTTCAGTGCTTGCGGCAGGCTGCGCAGACCTTTCAGTTTGGTCTTGTAGGCATCCAGTTCAGCCTGAGTGGGCAGCGCGCCCTTCAGGATCAGGTGTGCCACTTCTTCGAATTCGCAGTTTTCAGCCAGGTCTTTCACGTCGTAACCGCGGTAGGTCAGGCCGGAGCCGGAAACACCTACAGTAGAAAGNGCGGTTTTACCTGCCACNTGGCCACGCAGGCCAGCGCCTGAGAGTTTCTTGCCTTCTGCCATTGTTCATCTCCTGGTTAATCTTTTCGGAACGATGTATTTGTCCACCGTAGGGCGGAAATTCTGCCGCTGTGTCTCTGGCGGAGATGGGCTAACGCCCATTTCCGCCCTACGATGTTGAATCTCTGCTGTGGGAGCTCTCTGTGCCCTTTAGGGTATGCTTGCAAGCGAAAATCGATTCGCCTGCAAGAAGCAGCCTCCNACAGCACGGAAGACCTTAGCCCTTCTTCTGGGCAAACAGGGCGTCCAGTTTCTGCTCGTAATCGTGGTAGTTGAGGAAATCGTACAGCTCCATACGTGTCTGCATGATGTCNACCACGTCTTTCTGNTGACCGTTTTCACGGATGCTCTGGTACACCTGCAAAGCGGCCTTGTTCATGGCACGGAAAGCGCTCAGCGGGTACAGGATCATGTCGGCACCGGCTTCAGCCAGCTCTTCACGGGTGAACAGCGGCGTGGCACCGAATTCGGTGATGTTGGCGAGCANNGGNACATCGCCCAGGCCTTCCTTGAAGGCCTTGTAG
This sequence comes from Alcanivoracaceae bacterium, assembly GCA_002706085.1. Taxonomy (GTDB): domain Bacteria; phylum Pseudomonadota; class Gammaproteobacteria; order Pseudomonadales; family Alcanivoracaceae; genus Alcanivorax. Next base: position 22,510 of record PAJO01000019.1, read on the forward strand.
TCTTCCAGGGTATGTACGGCTTCGGCAAAGATGCCGTCGGCACCGGCTTCAATACAGGCCTTGGCACGCTCAACCGCAGACTCCAGACCTTCCATCTGGAACGCATCGGTACGGGCGATAATGAAGAAATCGTCATCGGTCTTGCCGTCAACGGCGGCCTTTACGCGGTCAACCATTTCCGCCTGGGATACGATTTCCTTGTTCGGCCGGTGGCCACAACGCTTCTGGGCAACCTGGTCTTCCAGGTGCACAGCACCCGCGCCAGCCTTGATCATTTCTTTCACGGTGCGGGAGATATTGAACGCCCCACCCCAGCCGGTATCGATATCCACCAGCAGCGGGGTTTCCACCGCACTGGAGATACGGCGCACGTCTTCCAGCACATCGTTCATGCTGGTCATACCCAGATCCGGCATGCCATAGCTGGCATTGGCAACACCGCCACCAGACAGATAAATGGCACGGTAGCCGGTCTGCTCTGCCAACATGGCGGCATAGGCGTTGATGGTACCCATGATCTGCAGGGGCTTCTCTTCTGCAAGAGCCTTGCGGAAGCGGGCGCCGGCGGTCAGGTTTGCTGACATGGCGTTCTCCTATTGGTCCGTTTTCAGGTTTTCCGCCTTGTGGGCGGCATATTGGGTTTCAATATTCTTGCGGGCGCTGCTGATATGGCGGCGCATCAACAGCTCGGCCATTTCGCCATCGCGGGCTTCAATGGCTTCGACAATTCGGCGGTGTTCATTGAGGGCTTTTTGCGGACGATTGGCCACGGAACTGAACTGGTAACGGTACATACGCACCAGATGATACAGCTCGCCAATCAACATCTGGCTAAGGGTGGCGTTATGGCTGCCCTGAATAATGCGGTAGTGAAAATCCAGATCCCCTTCGCGTTGAAAATAGGCGGTGTCTTCGCGCAGATCCTGCTGCTGCTCATGCTGTGACAGCACCCCGAACAAGCCTTTTACCTCGTCATCGGACATGCATTCAGCAGCCAGCCGCGCGGCCATGCCTTCCAGGGCCTCGCGAACGTGGTAAATCTCAATCAGGTCATCAAAGCTGAGGGAGGCAACGCGGGTACCCACATGGACTTCACGCTCGAGGAGCTTGCGGGATTCGAGCCGGCGGATGGCTTCGCGGAGAGGGCCGCGGCTTACACCGTAGCGGGCGGCCAGTTCGGTTTCACTGACCTTGGACCCGGGAGGAATCTGGCCGCGCACAATATCGTCCTGCAACCGGGCGAAAACCCGATCCGCAAGCGTTCTTGCACTTTCTGGCGCAGCAGCAGACATAAAACAGCCCGATTGTTGACAATATTCACAACCGGGCTGGACTCTACGCCCCTAAACAGGATGTTTCAAGGGCCATTGTTGACAATGATTGATGGTTTCGATCAGGGCACAGCAGGATCGCAGGCTCCACCTGCCGCACCAGAGAAGAATTCGACAGCACCACTGGTTTTGACAATCAGTTCCGCTTGCTGCTCCGTGCCCAATGATCCGTCCGATGACGCCTCGCGGTATTCTTGCTCAAGCACATACGGGTAAAAATCATCTACCCAACGCGTCCGCAAACCAGCTTCGAAGCGCTCATCCGTCGTTCTGAACATGGGGTTACAACCAGAAGGATCTCCCATATCAATCCTTCCCTGAATAGTCACCCCAAAATTCGGGGACACATCACGATTCTCAGCCCCCGGCACCAGCAGCATGGTGAGGTTAACACTCTCGGAATCCGGGAAAGTACGGGAAACAAAACCTACCGGCCAAGAGGTCACCCCCACTCCGGGGCAAGCCCCGCCTTCCCCAACCAACACCAAGCCGTGATCAGCCTGACCAACGTTACTGGTGATATCGAGGCAGAATTCAAACACGCCTTGGCGGTCTTCGCGGGGCAGCTCTTGGGTAATGTCAAAATCATTAATCGTCGCCGGATAGTTCGGGCTATCCGCACTGTCACCCGCGACCTCCATGTCCGGGTTCGGGATATCCCTGCATCCGCTATCCGTGTCGAGGCAAGCACGCATCAGCCTGACCGTAAACGGACCCATGGCTGCCAAATCACTGACCATATCCTGATCCTGTGCCACCTGGGGGGCAGCAAACAGCTCAGCGGTCAACGGCAGATCAACCGCTGCACCTACTAACTCACCTGACACACCACCCTGCTCATTATCGTCGAGGGTGACACCGGCATAATCCTGTTCTACATCGGTCTTCGACCCACTCGGCGCGGCATCTGGCAATGTGCCGGTATACAGAATCTTGTTGAGGAATTTCCCCGAAGCATCGGCGGTGGTCGTCGAGCCTGTGGGCTCTGCACCCATCAACTGCAGATTTTCGATCAACAGCTCATCATCGACTTTGGCTGCCTCGGAAAAGGCCACCAGCTCAAGATGGGTATCGCTACCCGATTGACGAATCGCCAGCCCCAGCCCTCGGATTTCCCCCGTTGGGAGAATCAGGGGCCATTCCTGAATCGCCACATCTCCGCTGTTACGCGCAGGGAAATTGACAGAGACCACATCATTGTTGATATCAGAGACACAGGTAATCGCCGCAAAGGCACCACGACAGGTATCGAACCGGTAGTTACCCGCCCGAGTCAACGCATTAGCCACGATCACTTCTTGCAGCGGAATATTCGGGTCTGTGGACATCCCGACGACAGAGCCCGTCATTGCGTCACTCACATCCGTGAAATATTGGCTCCAGGCGTCCCGGAAATCATCATAGTTGGCAAGACTGAATCCAGCAGGCTCAGCCCCTTCCATTTCATCGGCAAGTTGATGCGCTTCATCCGGGATCTCGATGATATCCGGTGTGGCAAGGTCCGAATCCAGCCCCTGAAGGAACGCGGCCACATTACGCACTGTCGGGTTGCTCGTTGGTACCCGACGCGGGGATTCCACTAGATCTGCCCCGGTAATCGTGTATTTCTCAAGAGGCGCCGCCTGCGGTATTTCCATCTCCCCGAGAATGAATTTGTAGCCCTCGAACAAGCCATTACCGACAAAGAAGCGGGCCGAGGTCGCCGCCGCAGGGCACAGCGCATTAAAGGGCGGGACGGTTTTTGCGCTGCCATCGGTCGCCGTGGAGGTTTGCTCCTGATCCGAGGTAAAAAAGACCACGCTGGTACCAACGCACTCATACCCCAGGTTATCAACCTGCAAGCCGGTCAGTTCTATGAGCACATCACCACTGGACGTTTCTTGACATGGCGCCCCAGCAGGACACCCGGGAACTGTCGCATCGGAGAAGTCTTCGCCGCCATTACAGCCCGCGAGGAGAAGCGCAAAAGCGCTCAATGCCAGAATGCGTTGCATATGTTCTTACCTGTATTGTGTCGTGGCGAAGCCTGCTGCAGATCATTGCGCAGTGAGAACCAGCTCGCCTTCAGTAACCAGTTTCAGGCCGTCCGTTCCATCACGGCCTTGCAAATAGGGAAGGAAAACAACCAGATAGTGTTGACCCTCCCCTTTTTCAAGGGTTCCCTGCAAATAGCCATAGCGGTACCAGGTTTCGGGGTAACGCCGGCTGAACGGCTGGTCCACCAGCATGACGGGTACACCCTGCCCATCCAGCCACAGCAACTCAATGCCGAGATAGGCCTGTTTACGGATAAACGCCATGAGTGAAACACCCTCAGCGCCATCGGGAAACGAGAATGCCATGGCGCGATAGGGGGCCTCCCATTTCAGTACGGGACTGTCTGGCCCAAACTCGATCAACACCTCTTTGCCAGTTTCCAGTTCACGGGCCTGATTCAGGAAGTGCTGGCAGCAGTCGGCCCGGAGTGCACGGTAGGTTTCCAGGTAGCCGCCCGCGGCGACGGACTGGTAGCCTTTTGGCGCCGTTTTCGCTGCTTCACGGGCCGCCCCCATATCCAACGGGCGGCTGACCAGCTGGCCAGTTTCATCCACATAGGTGATAAAACGTTCGTTTTCACGCGCAGCCAAGTCTTCATCAACCTCGCCGCTTGGGCGATAGTCCTCGATATTCTCTTCCGATTGCAGACTGAAATCACTGGCTGTCGGACCAACGGGTTCTACTTCCCGATCCTCCGCTTCCGCTGTATCAGCAGGAGGCGCGCCCTGCTCTTCGGCTTGCGGAGCCGCATCCTGATCAGGTTGTTTTACCGTGATCAGATTGCCCTGGGCGTCAGTATAGACATAGAAGCCGCCCGTCCCCGGGCGGCTTTGGCAGCCTGCGAGCAGTAGCAGTACGAAAACAAAAGCCGCAATGCGCATCAGAACTTGGTACGGAATTCCAGGCCAACAATGGTGATTTTGGCTTCGGTTTTGATATCCAGGCCAGCATAGGGGTTATAAACCACATTATCGATGCCAGTACAGTTGGCTGCACAGCTGGTATCCGCAGGAATTTCATCCTTGCTGTGAAGCATCCCGATACCCAGATCGATGTCGGTATCCTTATCCCATTTGTAGCCCAGACCCAGGCTGTAATAGCGAGCCTCGTTGATCGGCACCATGGGGCTGCGACGCTCTTCGGGGATGGCTGATGCCCGGGGCTCATAACCTGCTCGCAGCTGAATACGGCCGGTCAGATCATAAGCTGCGCCAAAGGCGAGGTTCCAGGTGGACTGGAAGTTCAACGGGTAACTCAGGCGAGTTGGCGACGAACCGGGCGAAAACAGGCGCGCCAGGCTCAATACCGCAGAGCTTCTGTCAAACACGATGTTGAAGGCGTCCCACTGTTTGTAGTCCGCCCACACCGCATCCACGTTGAATTGCAGTCGCTCGGTTGGCTTGAACTTGATCCCGGTCTGGAACGTCGCTGGCATGGTCAGGTCCATACTCACCCGCCCCACTTCCTCTTCGCCAACATAGGACGGAATACCTAATACCGCCAACGCCAACGCACCCGTTGCAGAACCACCAATGCCATTAATGGTTTCGCGGGCAGCATTGGAATAGGTGATTTTATAGTCACCCTTCATATGGGTCTTGGCTGGCGAGCGCCATACCGCACCCCAGGCAAAACGATCATTGGGCTCCCACAGAATGCCCAGGTTATAGGATGGACTGAAGCGCTGATCCATCGACACATCCAGGGATGCCAGATTCTTGAACGGACCCAAGCCTTCTTCCGGACGACAGATGCCAAACAGGATCAGGTCCAACGCCACATTGGACTCACCTTCAAACGGTGCACAGATACTTTCATCCAACACCCGGGCGAAGCCAAGCAATTCGTTGGGCGCGCGGAAATCCTGCTCAAGGGAAATCGCCTGGAAGCTCAAACCAATGGACGCACCAATCGACAGCTCATCGTTGACACGGTAGCCCACGGATGGAGAGAGGTAAGTGATTCGCTCCAGTGCGACCCGCTCACCCATGTAGTTACCCACATCGTCTTCATCACGGTAGAAGCCCGCAGCAAGCGGCAAATAGGTCGCCGTACCAAAAGTGAACTTTGAGCCCGCAGGACGGATGGAAAACGCCGGTAGAGGCCCAGCGATCAGCGGGCCGGGGGGCAAATCAACGGTATCATTGATAAACGGCAGGTAAAGGGAGATACCCTCTACACTACTGGTAGCGGTCTTGAAATCCCGACAGTAGTCGACACCATCATTGGGTGCATCATTACAGACAATCGGGTCATCAGAAAACCCGAACACGTTATACCCGGGTGGTGCGGAGAACTCGGATTCCAGACTGAAATCCGCCCCCACAAACTGCAGGTCCATCCGGCGGCCGTCCAGCTTGGCCAGCCCGGCCGGGTTAAAGTGGATGGCCATAATCCCCGGCGGATCTGCAGTAACCGCATGCCCCATACTCATGGCGCGCACGTCTACCGCAATATTGTTGGCCAATTGCGCAGAAGCCTGCCCGCCCCACAGGGCAAACAGCAATCCAGCAACGCGCCAGCTCAGCCTGTTATTCTTTTTCTGCATGGCTTTCCCCTTCCTACTGCGCATTATCGGCTCAGGCGCCGGGCTTCAGGCCAGAGAAATCAATCGGCAACGAAATACCAAGCAGCACATCGGGGGAATCTTCCGTGAGACCAAAACCAAAGCTCAGGTTCACGATGCGGTTACTGGAGGTACGAAGCCCCAAAGACGTGTTAACAACACTCGAGGTGGAGTCCTCAGAGTCGGCAGAGTAAGTGTCGAAAACGAACGTTGAGGTAAAGTTATAAGATTGCTGGTAACTCGCGCTCAGCGATACCTCGTAGGAAAGCGCATACGCCAGACCCATAGAGAAATTCAGGCTATCGCCAGGCTGAACCTCTCTCAGGTTGGCACTGCCACGACGCTGATTAAGCCCTGTCGCATCAACGGCATAGGTATAACCGAGGGAACCGAACAACACGACAGGGTCGATCACCTTACTGACGCTGACCCCCCCGCCTACGGAGTAATACCCTGAGCCACTGGAGACCTCCTCATTGACATTGATGTCATAGGGGCTATCACCGGTGGGAGTGCTCAGGGTAGCGTACAACGTGGTATTCATGGCACCCGGTTTCACCGGAAATGGCTGGTAACGCAAGCCGAAAGACACATCCCCCAGCGCCGCCTGGGAAACGTCCTTCTGGGTGTCGTATTTGTACGACACAGGCAGGCGGGTATTGAAGGTCAGGTTATTCCAGATGCCGTAATCAAAAGAGAGCGAAGAGGAAAAGGCGTGCTGAGCATCCTGTTCGATCCGGAAGCGGCTGATATTGCCTGAGTTCTCGTCGATGGCAATATCGATGCGGTCATCACGGTAATAGTTGTAGTTCGCAGAGAAATTCAGTGACATCTGGCCACTGGGCAGCAAGGAATACTGCTTCTCTGCCGCCTGGAAGACCTCTTCCAGGTTTTTCTCCTGGGTGACGTCATCATCGTGGGTCTGCAGGGCTTCACGGGCTTCGTCGACATTGTCAGCCGCCCAGGCAACATGCTGCGCCAACAAGAGTGCAGCAGCCACTGCCACCTTCCCAGACATCATTTTCATGCAAGCCTTCCTTTATTCTGTTTGTTATTCGCCACTGCAGGCCTTATTGATGGAAGTAGGTACGCGTGGGCACGTTGATAATACGGGTCGTGCCATCATCTTCTGTAATCTGAACCCGGGTAAGCGTACTTGCCTTGTCCGCCCAGTTTTCCATGGGGGTAGTAAACACCGGGAACACTTCAAATGCCCAACGGTTGATGGTGCGCTCATCCAGAAGCCGCAAATCGTAGTCGGTCAATTCCAGGCCATCCTGGGGTTCAAAGCCGTTAGGGAACACGATGAACAAGACATTCTGGTCCCAGACTTCCTGAAACTTGGCCTCAGAGAAGCTGATATTCCCCAATGCAGGATCCGCCACAAAAACGTGACCATCCTGATACTTCTTCAACACCACAAAGTGTTTGAAGCCCCCATAGGCGATGGGCACGATAGCCGGGTGATCAAGCGTCTTGATATCGTCCATTTCCGCCCGGAACCCCCCGCTGGGGTGCCCCAACGCCGTCGCCAGACGCTTCATGTCCAGCAGGGAGAACCCCCGCCGCTCGACGATCTTCTCGGTCTCCCCAAAACGCAGGAGCCCCTCCATGATCTGCCGCTCCTGGAACTGGCGTCCCAGATATTGATTCAGCACGGTGGTTAACGCGGCGGATCCACAGGAGTAGTCGTACGCCTGGCGCACCACGTTATGGTAACGGAACTCGGATACCGGCTTGACCACGATATCGCGCTCGCGAAGGGTGACCGGTTGGGTTGGGTGCTCATAGTAGATCTCGCCCTTTTCTGGCGATTCGACCACTACGGATTCATTGATGGCAAAGTAGATCAGCGCCACACCCAGCATGGAAGTCAGCATCTGTTGGCATCCAGCGTTATTGTTATTGTTTGTGTCTTATATCGGGAGACATGTTAACTAGGTCACCCCATACAGGCAACCACCCATTCAGTCCCAGCAGGACGTCATTTCAGCCAATACCCAGGAGCCAATTGCATCTATTCTCCATAAGCCAAATCAATTCCGGCGCCTTCAAGCTCAGCAATCATAGGTGCGAACAGATCACCGTACCTCTGCCAACGGCCTACAGAGGAGGTATAAAGTCCCTTTCGAATCTGGCTCATGCTTGCTGTAGCAACGGATTTTTGGCGCTGATCGAACGAGAGACATGCATCATCCCAAGGAAGCCCAATATATTGAAGCAACCCAGCAACCGTTTTAGGCATATCGGAAACGAGGTCTTCATATCTGAGTTCATAGAGCCCCTGCGGGAGGGTGTTTCTCCAGTGCTCTATCAACTGTGTAAAACAAGCAAACTGGTTCGCAATACCCTCGTAACTAAAACTAAAATTCTGGGTTGCAAAGTATTGTTTGAAACAACCCCAAGCAATATCTACAGGGTGCCGACTAATGTAAACAAAACGTGCATTGGGAAACATCGCACCAAGAAGCCCCGCATCTTGGGGATTATTCATTCCTTTTTCCACGATAAAGGGCGAATCAGACTCCGCAATCTCGCATATCAGCCTACGAAAAGCCCTTGCAAGGGTGCAGAATTCTTCCCGATTGAGGTGAGTTTGAAAATATACCTCCCGATTACCCTCGCCCAAAGCCTCCATTCTCTCATTCACCGCGCACTCCATCGCAGTCGATTCTCCAGCAGTCTCAACCTGTCCATGCGCCCCAAGCACTTGCTCCAACAGCGTGGTACCAGAACGAGGCATACCAAGAATAAAGACTGGACGAAACTCTTCATCGCCGATCCAGTTCTTGCTAAACCATGCGTCGCCGTATGCAGATATACATGCCCCCACATTAGCTCTGGCCACACTGCCATCATACGGCTTAGAAGAGTGAGCCAAGGCGTTAGCCGCCTCATATGCAGCCACCTCTTGTTTTTTATTCCCCCTTTTTTCAAGCACCATAGCCAACGAAAAATAAAAAAAACTTTTCACAAGCGGATCTGATGCCCCTGCAACCAACTCCCGGAGTTCAACCAAAAGCGCATCATCGATCTCATCAGGCATGGATTCTGCTATCTGATACCATGGGCCGGGGAGAGTGCGATCGCGCTCCATTAGACTAAAAAGGGCCACTTTGGCTTCTGAACGGCGCCCCTGCTGCAGCAAATTCTTGCACCGTAGCAGCTCTAGCTGATGCTGCTCAGCAACAGGCAACGTGAGAATTGCGTCACCCAGCTGCTGGAGGGCAGACTCAACACCTTCTGAGTCCGCTACATGGGTATAAGAATGCACCAAGCGAACCAAAATCGTAACGAAATTGGATTCATTCAAGTCAATGCTTTTCAGAACATTAATGGCCAGCCTATCCTGCCCCATTTTGGCCAGCACTTCAGAATAGGCAAATTTCATGGATAAACTGTCAGGCATTCGCTCAACAAGCCTGTTAACAACAGCCCGCGCGATACCGTACTGATGCGAGTTAATCAACTCACGCGCCAAAAGCGCGCCGTGATAGTCGTTACCCTTGTCCAGAGCCAGCAACTTCCTAAACGCATGCGCAGCCCTCTCATGATCACCTGCTCGAGCCAGCACCTCGCCCAGGCCTAACCACGCCCCTTCATGACTTTCATTATTACCAAGCACATTCTGATAAACGTCTGCCGCCAGCTGGAGCCTATTCTGCTCAACCAATACTGATGCATAGACGCATTGTTGGTCATTGTCTAATTTCCCTAGCTGAAACACCGGAGCATACAGAGCGGCAGCCTTATCAAGGTGCTTCGCACGCAACAGAAGCTTCCCCAACCCGTCAACGGCGAGCACATTTTGAGGCTCCTTGGCCAACACCTTCTGGTAGTAACCAGCCGCCGACTGCCAACGGTGTTTTTTCTCTTCCTGGCCGGCCTTGGTGAGCCATTTTTCTACCAGCATCGCCCCTCCCTGTAAGCACATATCAAGAGCACGAAACAAACAATGTCACATAACGAAAAAAGCCCGGCAGAGCCGGGCTTTTCCCCTCTAATAAATAGAGCTTAATGACCGCTGATACGGACAGTCGTGCCATTAAGGTTCAGCCCAACAAGCTCAATGTCACCGAGGGCTGCAGAGCCAGCCGCACCCAGCGAAACATCCGTCATGCGGACATCGGCACCAGTGGCAGAACCAAGCTGGTCAACACGCACGGTCAAGCCGGTGCCGGTCACGTTAATACCTGCATCGACAGCCAAGTCACCTGTCGCTACACCATTACCAACAACTTGCAAGCTGGCAACACCAATTCCACCACCACTATTGGCGTCATTGATCGCAAAGTTGTTGAGGGTTATACCAGAATCAATGGTGGTGGCCAACGCAATCATGTCACCTTGCGGTTCATTCGCGAGCTGGATATTCATAGTAGTCGCGCCAAGCGTCAGTGAGCCAAGGTTGATCACACCATCTACGCGGCCAGTGCTTTCAACCCCCCATCCACCAGAATTGTCGCGGTTACTGTTAGCAATATCGACTTCACCCAGGGTGATAACGGTGCCGGTTGGAATACCTACTTTAACATTCAACACTGGCGCACCGCCATTCGCGTCATTATCGCCAGCATCGATTTCCAGAGTAATTTCGCCGCCGTTTGTATTCAACGCAAAATCATCCATCACCAGAGCTGCAGCGTTGTTGTAGCTTGTGTCAGTGATAGAGTTCACATTTGTATTGGTTGTTACTGAAGTTGCACTACCCGGGGGGGGGTGCTAGTGCCAGTAACAGTACCTGCAGTAGTTGTATAGGTGTAAGTCTGCGTAGTGGATGTACTCGCGAAGCCAGCAATACCATCTGTATCATGAACGATCAAGCTTGCCGCAATATTGGCATTCAGACCAATGGTAATACCGTCTTGACCCGTCACGCTGGACAGTGCGTCGTCCTGCATCGGCTCAAGTGCCAGGGCGCTCATGGGCGCGGCAGCTACGGCGACTGCAAGAGCAAGTTTCTTGAAACCCATTGTTATTCTCCTCGTGTGCACAACGTTGTTGTAATGCTTATAGTGCGCCCCGGTTCTCGCAGAGCACGCATTTACGTTAACACAACAGTTACAAAAGCCAATGCGTCCGTTACAAAACTTTTTGGTGCCCCACTGGAAGCCTATCTCATTGATAGTTAAGTATTATTCTTTCTTTGGTACGGATGTCTCAAAGGATCTCAACCTAAACATACCATCGAGAATCGTACCATCTGTTACTGGCAGTAACAGGATAGGCACCCTTTTCGGTAACAGGTAGACTAGCGCTGCCCAAAAATGAACCGGTGACATGATTACACGCTGCCTTTACCGCTCCGGGGACCAGCTACTTGCCCTGCCCCAGCCCGATCTGACGCTGATCGCCTCGAATGAGCGTGACATGCAAGCCTGCATGGCCCAGGTAAACCGAGAGCTTGGGACACAATATCGCTTTGTCTGCGGCCTGCTACCCTATGAAAGCGGCCATTGGCGACACAACCACCAGGCAAGCCCCCTGCCAGTAACGCTATACCTATATAAGGAAGCTCCCAGGTTATTGGCGGAATCGGAGGTGGCTCGCCAAGACTTCCGCCTGCAGGCGGCCTTCAAGCCGGATCAGCCGAAAAGCGACTATCTTCAAGCCCTGTCAAAAATTCGGCACTACCTTGAGGCCGGCGACTGTTATCAGGTCAATCTGGCGCAGCGCTTTTCCGCTCCATTCAGCGGGTCGCCCCTTTCGGCCTGGCTCGCACTGGATGCCGCCCACCCCGCCCCGCATAGCTGCTATTTTGATACCGGCGATCAGCAGATATTTGGCGTATCACCGGAGCGTTTTCTGTCGATTCGTCAGGGCAAGGTGGTCAGCGAGCCGATCAAGGGGTCACGGCCCAGGGGCGCAACCCCTGAAGAAGATCACGCCCTTGCCCAAGAGCTGCAGGCCAACCCGAAGGACAGGGCTGAAAACCTGATGATCGTTGATCTGCTTCGTAATGACCTGGGGGCCTGCTGCAAGCCAGGCTCGGTCAGTGCCTCGCCCCTGTTCGAGCTACGCCAATTCAGTAATGTGCAGCATCTTGTCAGCACGGTGCACGGTGAATTGCTCGACGGCCTCTCGCCGCTGGAGGCACTCTGGCAAGCGTTTCCTGGAGGCTCGATTACGGGGGCGCCTAAAAAGCGCGCCATGGAAATTATTCATGAGCTTGAGCCTTTCGAGCGGGGTGCTTATTGCGGCAGCTTCTTCTGGATGGATGATCAGGGCAACCTGGATAGCAATATCCTGATCCGCACCCTGCAAACGAACGGCGATAGACTCTATTGTCATGGCGGCGGGGGGATTGTGTTTGATTCGGAACCGCAAGCCGAATATGAGGAGAGCTACTTCAAGGTCGCAAAACTGATGGGGGCGCTGGAAGAGGCTTTTTTGTAGGGCTACTGTGGGAGCGTGCTTGCACGCGAAGGGCTACCCCAACCTGCTCCTTGCAAGTCATCACCTACACTCTTCGGGCGAGATTACTGACATCATTTACCGATTTGTACCGCCGAAATAATCGATAACGCTTGTCATGCTCAAGCAATGAAAACACGCTATCGAAGCAGCGCACTGCGGCATGGCCGTTACAGTGCGGCAAATACTAACTATCATGTCACAATCGTATGCGCTGAGCGGCATCCCGTATTTCAGAACTTCGACCTTGCTCGCCTAGCCATCAAGGCCATGCAGCACAGCGACAGTCTGGGTTTTACCAGCACCTGTGCATTTGTCGTTATGCCCGATCACATCCATTGGCTTTTCCAGCTTGGCAAGAAAGACAACCTGTCGCGAGTGGTACAACGGGTCAAGTCTCAGACCACTCGCAATCTTCGACAAACAGGGTGGCAAACCGGGCCGCTCTGGCAGGCTGGATTCCACGATCATGCGGTCAGAAATGAGGAATGTCTCGTTCAGATAGCCCGCTATATTGTAGCGAACCCGCTGAGAGCCGGGATTGTGCGGAGCGTAAGAGATTACCCGCATTGGGATTGTATCTGGGTCGGTGATGCCAACGTGCTATAAAGAATGATTCACTCGCATCGCGGCACCCGTTAGATTGCAAGCAAGCTCTCTCAACAGCACGGCCCCCTAAACGAATCTGAGAACCCACTGTGGGGTCCACTGCTGTCCCACAGTTTCATGAAGGTCCTGAGGAAGCGGAGACGCTTTCTCTATGTGGGAGCTTGCTGGCAAGCGAATAACCCTTGCCGCGCCAACATTCGCCTGCAAGCAGGCTCCTACAAGGCAGGCGTCTGCGAGAGTCAAAATGCGGCGGTTAAATCCTGCTCCCCTAAACAGAGAAACCCGCCGGCTTGCCAGCTTGGCGGGGTTCGGACTTCGCTAAGTCAAACTGTGGGACCGCAGTGCTGCAGGAGCGGCTTGCACGCGAAGCAGTGAACTGTCGTGCCAGGGTGCCCACCTTCGCTTGCAAGCAAGCTCCTACAATACCCCGCTACAGCGGGATATCGCGCGGGCTGGCCTTGACGATTTCTTTTTTCAGGTCTTCGTAGCTGTGTACCGCCGGGAATTGCGGGAATTCGGCGATCACGTTGTCCGGAGCATGGAACAGAATGCCCTGCTCGGCTTCAGACAACATGGTGGTGTCGTTATAGGAATCGCCCGCGGCAATGCAGTGGTAATTCAGACCATGGAAGGCCTTGATAGACATGCGCTTGGGGTCTTTCTGGCGCAGCTTGTAATCAGTGATTTTGCCGCTCTCATCGACTTCCAGGCGGTGGCAAAACAGGGTCGGCCAGCCCAGCTTCTTCATCAACGGCTTGGCGAATTCGTAGAAGGTGTCCGACAGGATGATCAGCTGGAAGTGCTCACGGGCCCAATCAACGAATTCCTTGGCGCCCTCTAATGGGTCCAGGGTATCAATGACTTCCTGGATATCAGGCAGGCCATAGCCTTTCTCATCCAGAATGCGCAGACGCATCTGCATCAGTTCATCGTAGTCCGGGATGTCCCGGGTGGTGGCACGAAGTTCCTCAATGCCGGTTTTCTCGGCGAAGTTGATCCAGATTTCAGGAATCAACACCCCTTCCAGGTCCAGACAGAGCAGTTCCACGGTTTTCCCCTATGGGTTGATCAGGCGCGCACAATGTAGCTGCGAGCCCTTTAGAAATCAATTGGCGCCAGATAAAGGCCGGTGCTGCCACTCAGAGCACAGCGTCCACGGAGGAGAACCCTCAACAGGCTTCAGGGGGGCAGAATTCTCGGGGGACGGGAGCGCTGAAAGTGCACAGGCCCCACTTGCTCAGAACACTCATTGGGCAAGACACATCAACAGATAAGGCACAAAGTAACCGGATCAAGCGGTTTCACATAGTGCACGCTGTGGCCCGTGGCGAGCGGATTCTAGCGGACGGGCAACTCAATGTCGGCAAACAGGGCTTCACGCTCTTCCCTGTTACTCGCCTTGATCGCGGCTTCTACCAGGTTCTGGCTGAGGTGAGGTGCAAATGCCTTGAGGAAGTCGTACATGAACCCCCGCAAGAAGGTCCCCTTGCGGAAGCCGATTCGGGTGGTGCTGGATTCAAACAGGTGGCTGGCATCCAGCGCGACAAGGCCCTTGTCTTCAACCGGGTCCACCGCCATGTGGGCAATGATCCCTACCCCCATCCCCAGGCGCACGTAGGTCTTGATCACATCGGCATCGGCGGCGGTGAATACCACCTTGGGCTCCAGCCCCTTGTCCGTGAAGGCGTCATCCAGTTTGCTGCGGCCAGTGAAGCCGAATACATAGGTCACGATCGGGAATTCCGCCAGCGCTTCAAGGGTCAGGGGTGTTACCTTCGTGAGTGGGTGCCCCTCGGGAACGACGACCGTACGGTTCCAGCGGTAGCACGGCATCATGATCAGGTCTGAAAAAAGATCCAGGGCTTCCGTGGCAATCGCGAAATCGACACTGCCATTGGCCGCCATCTCGGAAATCTGCATGGGCGTACCCTGATGCATATGCAGGGAGACATCCGGGAACAGTCGGGTGAACTGATGGATCACCGGCGGCAAGGCGTAGCGTGCCTGGGTATGGGTAGTGGCGATACTCAGCTCACCGCGAGACTCATCACGGAATTCCTGGGCGACACGACGAATGGATTCGGTCTGCTGGAGGATTTCGCCGGCAATGCGCAGAATCGCCTGCCCGGCTGGAGTGATATGGGTCAGGTGCTTGCCACTGCGAGCAAAGACCTCCACCCCAAGTTCGTCTTCCAGCATGCGGATCTGCTTGCTGATACCCGGCTGCGAGGTGTAGAGCGCAGCAGCGGTGGCAGACACATTCAGATCATGGCGCGCGACTTCCCAGATGTAGCGTAGTTGCTGCAGTTTCATCCTTGCCTCCGCAAGCTGATCCGATACCGGTTATAAGAATATAAGGAATTATGCGTTCCGCGCATAGCACGCATAGGGGAACGCTTGCTCAGGAGCCTCTGAATAACTCCTTGCATGCTCAGCGTGACCCGGAGCGTGCAGCTGTTGTGTCTTGACTCGACGGTAAGGGTGGCTCCCTTTCCTAGAGGCAAGGCGCAGCAGATGTGCGCTC
>PAJO01000020.1 GCA_002706085.1 Alcanivoracaceae bacterium
CCACCCTTACCGTCGAGTCAAGACACAACAGCTGCACGCTCCAGGTCACGCTGAGCATGCAAGGAGTTATTCAGAGGCTCCTTAATAGCTAAAACAAATAAAGACAAAGCCAAGCATAACCCAACAACCCTCTGACGCGGGCACAGCCAGCCAGAACCTGCTCCGCCACCCGAGACTGCTCACTATTCACTATTCACTGTTCACTGCCACAACCGATTGATCCCCCTAGCCTTTTGTTGCTATAGTCAAGCGTCGACCTGAATAGAAGGCAACGGCGACGCGCAGCGAACATTCGCCGTGTGGCCCGCTCCGGCACAGCCGCGAACGACATGGGCCCCGCCCGATCAGGTCTGGCAAAGCGTTACCACCCGCCACTGTCCCCACAAGGTAAACAGTGCCGGGTACAACGCTGCAGAGTAACCCATTTAAAACAGCGTCCAAGGTATGGACCCTGAACATTAACAATGGTGGCCTGCAGCGCCGGTCGAATGACCTGGAAAACAGACAGACAAGAGTTTACATATTGTTGTGCTGCCCGGGAGTGAGATACAACCTCGAGGCCACGGCAATCGCGTAGAAGTATAACCGCCTGGCCACACTGCCAGTGACCGTTACGCACTAAACATTGCCAATAACTCGGAGAGACGCTGACTCAGGCACACTGATCACCCAGGAAAGCGAAGATCCACGCCCTGCGTGCGCCCTGCCCGTGACTTGCCTGCAGCCCTCCCCCTGGTCTGCTACCGGTTTGCCCCCGGCCCTGCCCAGTGCCACCACTAACGTGTGGTAGCACCATGAAACGTATGCTAATNAACGCCACTCACCCTGAAGAGGTACGGGTGGCACTGGTCGATGGCCAACGGCTGTATGACCTGGATATCGAACACCGGACTCGGGTTCAGAAAAAAGCCAACATCTACAAAGGCAAAATCACCCGGGTAGAACCCTCTCTCGAAGCGGCCTTTGTNGACTTCGGCGCCGAGCGACACGGTTTTCTGCCTCTCAAGGAAATCTCCCGCCAGTACTTCCAGAAAGACCCCAAAGANATTCAGGGTCGCATCAACATCAAGGAAGTCATCAAGGAAGGCCAGGAAGTCATTNTCCAGGTCTCCAAGGAAGAGCGCGGCAACAAGGGCGCAGCCCTTACCACCTTTATCAGCCTGGCCGGCCGCTATCTGGTGCTGATGCCCAACAACCCCCGTGCTGGCGGCATTTCCCGCCGTATTGAGGGCGAAGAGCGGGCTCAACTCAAGGAGGCCCTGGGCGCCCTGACCATCCCCGATGAAATGGGTGTCATCGTGCGCACTGCTGGCCTGGGCCGCAGCGCCGAGGAACTCCAGTGGGATCTTAACTACCTGCTCAAGCTGTGGAGCTCCATTGATTCCGCGGCAGAAGAACGCAAGGCGCCCTTCCTGATCTATCAGGAATCCAATGTCATCATCCGCGCCATTCGCGACTACCTGCGCAAGGACATCGGCGAAGTGCTGATTGACTCCGAGAAGGTATTCGCCGAGGCCCAGGGCTTCGTGCAACAGGTGATGCAGGACTTCCAGCACAAGATCAAGCTGTACAACGAAGAAACCCCGTTGTTTTCCCGCTTCCAGATCGAATCCCAGATCGAGACCGCCTTTGAGCGGGAAGTGAAGCTGCCCTCCGGTGGCTCCATCGTCATCGATCCCACCGAGGCACTGGTATCCATCGACATCAACTCCTCCCGCGCCACCAAAGGGGCGGATATCGAGGAAACCGCCCTGCAGACCAACCTGGAAGCCGCGGAAGAAATCGCCCGCCAGCTGCGTCTGCGCGATATCGGTGGCCTGATCGTGGTGGACTTCATCGACATGGGGCCGTCGCGCAACCAGCGCGACGTGGAAAACCGCATGCGCGATGCACTGGAAGCCGACCGCGCCCGCATCCAGCTTGGCCGCATCTCCCGCTTTGGCCTGCTCGAGTTGTCACGCCAGCGTCTGCGTCCGAGTCTGGGGGAGACCTCCAGCATCGTGTGCCCCCGTTGTGATGGACAGGGCCACATCCGTGATGTGAAATCCCTTGCCCTGAGCATCCTGCGCCTCATCGAAGAAGAAGTGATGAAAGAGCGCACCGGTGAAATCCAGGCCCAAGTACCTGTCGCCGTGGCTACTTACCTGCTCAACGAGAAGCGCGAACCGCTCCGCGCCATCGAGCAGGCCCACAAGGTTCGGGTGGTGATTATCCCCAACCCGAACCTGGAAACCCCGCATTTCGAGGTAGAACGCATCCGTGACGATCAGGTCGTCACCCAGCTGAGCCATGAAATGGACCTGCTGGAAAACAACAACGACGGTGAAGTGCCCAATGCCCAGGACGCCACCGCCAAGCCGCCGCAGGAGCCTGCGGTCAAATTGATGGCACCGGATACTGCCCCGCCGCCACCGAAGCCCGCGGCCCCGGCCCCGGCCCCCTCTGCCAATGTGCAGAACCTTGGGCTGCTGGCACGTTTCTTCACCTGGCTGGCGCAGGTCTTCACTGCCGAGCCCAAGCCGGAGAAAAAGCCCAAGAGCAGCAAGCCCCAGCAAAAGGGCAACAAGGGCCAGCAAAACAACCGTAACCGGGGTGGCAACACCCGTAACCGCAACGACAACCGTGGCGGCCGCAATGACAACCGCAATCGCCAGGATGATGGCGGCAAGGGCGGCAACCGTGGCAACAAAAGCGGTGACGACAGCGGTAACCGCAACAACCGTGGCCGCAACAACAAGCAGCAGGACAAGGACGACAACCGAAAGGACAATCGTCAGTCCGACAACAAACGCAACGCCGCGGACAACCGTAACAACGAGAACGGTAACGACAACAACGGTGGCAACAACGAGCGCCGTGGCCGCAATCGCAGCAGTAACCGCAATAACGACAACCGCGGCGACAAGGGCGGCAACAACAAGGCCGAAGGCAATAAGCCACGTAACCGCAACAAGCAGCAGGACAGCGGCAAATCCGAAGGCAATAACGACAAGGGCCCCAAGGCACCGCGTCGCAACGAAGCCAAGGATGACCGCCCCCTGCGCGAGCGTCAGCGCCCGGCCAAAAAAGACGCGGCCCCCGCGAGTGATGCNGCGGCCGCCGAGCAGGCAAACGACAGCGCCGTAGCCAGCAAAGCCGCGCCGCGCCCGGAGCAAAAGCAGNCCCCCCGTGCNCAGGCCGAGGACACGGCTGCACCGGCTGAAGGGCACCCGCCTGCCAAGCTGGTTCCCGAGCAGGAACCCGCCAGNAANCNGCAACAGACGCCTGCAGCCGCCAAGGAGGCTGCTGAGACTGCNCAGAAACCCGCCCCGGCCAAACCGGAGCNGNCNCCTGTCGCCAAANCCCAGGCACCGGCGNCTGACGCCAAGGCAGAGCAGGCTCCGAAGGCTGCCCCCGCGCAACAGCAACAGCCCGAGACAACGGCAGAACCCGCCAAACCTGCCGCGCCCAAGGCTGANGCTACCNCCACCAAGCCGNCCTCTGAAGCGGCACCGTCTGACGCACCGAAGCCTGCCGATGCGCCAGCGCCTCAGGCACCACAAAGCGANAACCGTGAAACCCCGGCNGCTTCCCCGAAAGCCGAGGAATCNACGCCAGCAAATGAGGCAAGCGGTGTAAAGGCTGAGAAGACGGAAAAGGTGCGTGCCAGCAACGATCCACGCTCGCCGGACTACAAGCCCAGCCAGCACACTCCCCGTCCACGGGCGGAGAAGCCCAAGCCGGCTCCTACCGGCAATGAGCTTCCCAGCCGTGCAGTGGAAGTGAAGCCGGTGGCNGCAGAAACCAAACCGGCTGCCGCCGAGCAAGGCATGGCTTCCAACGACCCGCGCGCGCGCCGTCGTCAGCAACAGGCCGAAGCCGCCGCCAAGGCCGAAGCCGATGCGAATAACAGCGGCAACAAGGAGAGCACCCCATCAGATTCCTGANGGTGATCNCCTGAAACAACAACGCCCCGCATTGCGGGGCGTTGTTGTTTCAGGCGGGTGGCTTTTGCGGCCCGCGGCGTGATGGCATATCAGGAACAGCAATCAGCGGTTAGNGGTCGGCCCCGGCATCCTCACGGGNTCCTGCTCCAGCTCAACCCCAAACNGGGCTTTCACATCCCGGCAAACGGCCTCAGCCAGCGCCGTCACATCGTCACAGGTGGCNCCGCCATGATTAACCAACACCAACGCCTGCTCGCTGTGCATACCCACCGGNCCCAGACGCCGNCCTTTCCAACCTGCTTGCTCAATCAACCAGCCNGCCGCCAGTTTCACGCCTTCCGGTTGAGGATAGCTCACCAGCTTTTCATGACGCTGCTGCAGTGACGCGGCCAGCGACGCCNGCACCACCGGGTTCTTGAAAAAACTCCCGGCATTGGCCAGNACCGTCGGGTCCGGAAGTTTGCTACTACGGATAGCAATAACCTGCTCTCGTACCGCAGCAGGTGTCACCGCCNCCCCGGGCCGCTGCGCGAAAAACGCCTGCAACGGGGCATAGNCGATATTGCAGCGAGGCTGCCGGTTCAAACGCAACTCGATACCAGTGATGATATAGCGGCCACGATCACGGCTTTTNAAACGNCTGTCGCGGTAAGCAAACTCACACTCAGCGGCAGAAAAATGCAGCACCTTNCCAGAGGCGATTTCCATCACCGTGACCTGCTCCAGCACCTGCGACAGCTCAACACCATAGGCGCCAATATTCTGAAACGGGGCGGCCCCTGTGGTACCAGGAATCAAAGACAGGTTTTCCAGCCCCTGCCAACCCTGCNCTACGGTCCAGGCCACCAGATCATCCCAGTGGACCCCGGCACCCGCTGCTACCCAGACATGGGAGTCGTCTTCTTTGACCTTGACCATGCCATCAATCGCAAGCGACAGNGTCAGCCCCGGCAAATCCCCATCGATCACCAGATTNCTGCCCTCACCAATCACGAAAACCGGCTGGNACAAATCTCGCTCGGCAAGCAATTGCCTGAGCGCATCCAGAGTGGCGGGACGCGCCAGATGGTGGGCTTTGGCCGGTAGCCCAAGGGTATTGAGTGCGCGCAGGTCAGCGTTGNGTTCNAGCCCGCTCACAAGCGCTCCTGTAGCGATNCCAACAGGCCCCGGGCTCCATCCTCAACCAGGTCCAATACCTGATCGAAACCATCGTTACCGCCATAATAAGGATCCGGCACTTCTCGCTCTGCACTGTCGGTNGCGTAATCNAGNAAACGGGCCANANTNCCGNTGGCATCNGANGNGCGCATGGCTTCCAGGTCCGCCANATTGGCATTATCCATCGCCAACACCACATCAAACGCGTAAAANTCGGCNGGNNTGACCTGCCGGGCCCGCAGGCTGCTCATGTCATAACCGCGANGAGCCGCAGCCTCCTGGGTACGNGGATCCGGTGCGCGNCCAATATGCCAATCNCCGGTNCCTGCGCTATCAATACGNATTTNCTCTTCCANCCCNGCNTCACGNACNTANTGNCGNAACACCACNTCCGCCGTNGGNGAGCGGCANATATTNCCNAGGCANACAAANAACACNGAAACNGACATNAGCCCTTCTCCANCANGGCCTGAACNCGTTGCANGTCTTCCGGNGTNTCAATGCCNCCGGGNACCGNNTCACANGANGGNGCNACATGAATGGCCACNCCGTTGGCCATNGCNCGNAGNTGCTCCAGGGACTCCAGCCGCTCCAGCGTTGCCGGCTCCCACGCGACGTATTGATGCAGGAATTTCACCCGATAGGCATAGATGCCGATGTGGCGCCACCATTGGCCACCCTGAATATCCCTGGCGCCTTGTGCAAAGGCATCGCGATGCCAGGGAATCGGCGCACGGGAGAAATACAATGCCCGCCCGTTGCTGTCGAACACCACCTTGACCACATTCGGGTTAAACACATCATCTGCCAGCTCAATGGGCTCACAGAGGGTCGCCATCTGACAATCCGGATGGCTGGCCAGATTGGTCGCAACCTGATCAATCACTGCGGCAGGAATCAGCGGTTCATCGCCCTGCACATTGACGATGATATCGTCGTCACTCAGGCCCAACTGCTGGACAACTTCCTGCAGCCTGTCTGTCCCTGAGGGGTGATCTGTTCGGGTCATGACGACCGGCACCTGGCCTTCCAGCGCATCCGCAATTCGCTGATCATCGGTCGCCACGTAAACCTTGTCCGCCTGACTGGTCAGACAACGCTCTGCAACCCGGGCAACCATGGGCTTGCCTGCCAGATCCGCCAGCGGCTTCCCTGGTAAACGGGTCGAGGCGTAACGGGCCGGCACCACCACATAAAAACGCATGAACAACCTCTTTTATAAAAGCTTCAAGCTACAACACGAAGCCAGGTCTGGTGATTCTGAAATGCTCCAGCTGCGACTAACGCTTATTCGCAGCTTCAAGCCTAGGGTAAAATCCCAAGCTGATCCGCATTGTAGCTTGTACCTAATCTTTCCCCAGCGCCCGGTCCAGAATCTGCTCAAGAAGGCCCTCCGGCAGGCTCGCCGTCACCGGCAGAAACCACCAATGTGGTTCGGCAAACTCCTTGCACTTGACCGCATCTTTTTCGGTCATCAGCACAGGCAGGCCATCCGCGAACGCCAGGTCCGCCGGTTGGTAGGCGTGATGGTCCGCAAACACATGAGGGGTAATATTCAGGCCCAGGATATTGAGCAGATTGAAGAACCGTTTGGGATTACCGATACCGGCAACCGCATGAACCTGGGGGTGGCTACGCAGAAAGTCCTGTGGTGACAGGCTGTGCCCGCCCTGCAAACTCTCAACCCCATCCGGGCGCATGATCATCGGGTGAGCACCGCTCCAGCCACCACCGGTGCTAATGACAAAGTCCACCTCCTTGAGCCGCGAAGCAGGCTCACGAAGCGGACCTTCCGGCAAGCACCGGCCATTACCCAGGCCTCGCTGACCGTCCACCACCACCACCTCGACACTGCGAGGCAAGGCGTAGTGCTGCAAGCCATCATCACTGATAACCAGATCAGGCTGATGATCCCGTACGGCCACCTGCAGCGCATTATGACGATCAGGATCCAGAATGACGGGAGCGCCGGTGCGGCGAGCAATCAGGACCGGTTCGTCCCCGACGTCCAGTGCCGCACTCTGGGCATCCACCGTCACCGGGTACTGATTCGTCTTGCCGCCGTAGCCGCGCGACACGACCACCACCGTCAGCCCTCGGGCTTTTGCCGCCTGAACCAGCGCGATAACAAGCGGGGTCTTGCCTGTCCCGCCAACAGTAATATTGCCGACCACCAACACCGGCACAGGCGGAACGGGCTTCGCCTTGCGAAACCGGCGCAGCCGTCGCGCGGCTTCCATGGACACCAGCATGGACAAGGGCCGCAACGGCACAAGCCACGGGCTACCCTTGTACCAGCCCTTCTGAATCCACTCACTCACCGACATGGCAATCTGCCCCTGAATCCTCGTTCCCTGAATTACTCTTCTGCAAAGTCCATCCGATAAAGCTGGGTATAGATACCGTTCTTCGCCAGCAACTCCTCATGGCTACCCTGCTCCATGAGCTGGCCCTGATCCAGTACCAGAATCCGGTCGGCCTTCTCGATGGTGGAAAGACGGTGGGCAATAACCAGAGTGGTTCGCCCGGCCATGACCCGCTCCAGCGCCTGCTGAATGTGGTGTTCAGATTCAGTATCCAGCGCGCTGGTCGCTTCATCCAGAATCAGCACTGGCGCATCCTTGAGCAATGCACGGGCAATCGCGATACGCTGGCGTTGTCCACCGGACAGTTGCACCCCATCCTGGCCCAGACGGGTGTCCAAACCCTGCTCGAGTTGTTCAATAAAACGCCAGGCATGGGCATCACGGGAAGCCGCTTCAATCGCCGCATCGTCCGCCGCACGCAACTCGCCATAGGCAATGTTGTTACGCACAGTGTCGTTAAACAGCACCACCCGCTGGCTGACCATGGCAATCTGGTTGCGCAGTTCTCCGAGGGTGTATTCATCCAGTGGCACACCGTCCAACAGGATGCGCCCCTGATCCGGATCGAAAAAGCGGGGCAACATGGCACTGATGGTACTCTTTCCCGCACCGGAACGGCCCACCAGCGCCACGGTTTCGCCGGCGCGAATGCGGAAGGACAGATTTCGTATTACGGGTGTTTTGGGCTCGTAACCAAAGGTCACACCGTCAAACTCGATATCACCGCGCACCTTGGTAGCAGGCACATAGAGTCCCTGATCCACTTCTTCAGGTGTATCAAGCAGCTCGAACAGGCTGGCAGC
Source organism: Alcanivoracaceae bacterium (assembly GCA_002706085.1). GTDB lineage: Bacteria > Pseudomonadota > Gammaproteobacteria > Pseudomonadales > Alcanivoracaceae > Alcanivorax. The sequence goes on from PAJO01000020.1 coordinate 8,254, forward strand.
ACCGGTTACCCCGCGCTGCACCTTCACATTCACGTCGGTGAGCTGTTTCAGAGGTTTCTGGATCATCCCGGCCGCCGCAATGTAAGACAGGAAGCCACCCACCGTCAGCGCGTCACCCATCAAGTGGATATAGAGATAGGTAATCGCGCCGATCCCGACAGCCACAAACAACTGCACAATGACGGTACTGGCAATCTTGCTGGCATTGAGCTTCACATTCTGTTTGGCAAATGTGCGGCTGACAGAATGAAAACGGTTGGCTTCCTGCTCCTGGCCACCAAAGATTTTCACCTCACCGCTGCCCTCAATGGCCTCACCCAGAAAATGCGTGATATTGGACATGGACGCCTGGATTCGTCGACTGATCTTGCGGAAACGCTTGCTGGTCACATTGACGACCAGGGCAATCAGCGGCGCGACGGCAACCAATATCAGAGTGAGCTTCCAGTTCTGCCAGAGCAAAAAGCCTAATAGCCCAATCACGGTCAAGCCTTCGCGAATGATCACAATGATCGCATCGGTGCCTGCACTGGTGACCTGCTGGGCGTCAAAGATGATCTTCGACATGATCCGGCCTGAGGCATTCTTGTGGTACTCCGACTGGGGCAGCTTAAGAACATGACCGAACACATCGTTGCGCAGCACATACACGATTTGTTGAGCGACCCAGTTCATCGTGTAACTTCCCATGAACTGACCGAGCCCCTGGAATATCACCAATACCAGGGGCGCAATGGACACCACCATCACCCGAAATTCCGTGGGATTGACGATGGTTTCGCCGAGATACCCTGCCAGCTGGGCCGCACCGGCTTGCGTCCCCGCATAAATGGCGTAGCCAATCACACTCAGGACAAGCATGAACCAGTAAGGACGAACATAGGAAAGCAGCCGCTTGTAGGTCGGCCACACGTCCACAGAGGATTGACTCATTGTGCCTCGTCAGGGGTTTGGCGGGTGGTGAGCGACAGCTTAACAAAACCCAGCTGCCCCGCCACGTCGTAGACGCGCACAACAGACTGATAGGCCACATTGGCATCCGCATAGATTTGCAGCGGCAGATCCGTTTTGTCCTGGCCAAGTCGTAGCAGGGCCACCCGCAGGCTTCTGCTGTCGCTGGCTGCCAACTTTTCCCCGTTGACCAGATAATCTCCGGTGGAGGTGATCGTCACCTCCACTTGATCTGGCGACGGGGCCAGCGCCGTTCCATCAGCCTGTGGCAGGGTGATCGCAAGCTGCGTCTTGTCATCAAAGGTGGTGGAAACCATGAAGAAAATCAGCAGCAGAAACACCACATCGATCAGAGGTGTCAGATTGACGCTGATTTCTTCCTGGCTGGGACGGGGGAACTTCACGCCTTTTCTCCTGGCTCGGCTTCGCGGTCACCGTGTACCAGATCCACTACGTGTACCGCGCTCTGCTCAAGCTCAACGGTAATTTCTTCCACCCGGCGGACAAAAAAGCGGTGAAAGAAAATAGCCGGAATCGCCACGACCAGGCCGGCAGCGGTAGTCAGCAAGGCCTGGGAAATCCCGCCCGCCAGTTGTGCGGCATCACCGGTACCGTGAATCATGATCGCGGCAAACACATCGATCATGCCGATCACCGTCCCCAGCAAACCCAGCAGAGGCGTAATGGCCGCAATGGACCCCAGCGTACTGAGAAATTTTTCCAGCTCGTGAATCACACCGGTCGCACTTTCCTGAATGCTTTCCTTCATGATGTCTCGGCCGTGCTTGGCGTTGGCCAGGCCCGTCGCCAGAATACGTCCCAGCGGTGAACTGTCGCGCAACTTGATCAGATTGCCCTCATTGAGCAAGCCCCGCTTCAACAGGGTCTGCACCTGCGGAACGGTATCCGCCGGCGCCAGTTTGCTCGGCCGTAACGTCCAGAAACGCTCAACGACAATGGCCAGTGCCACCACGGAACAAATCAGGATCGGGAGCATCATCCAGCCCCCGGACTGCACAAGGTCCTGCACCTTTCTCTCCCCTCACTCACTACGTCGCCCATCTGGGCGCAGTCGGGTTACCAGAAACGCCAGCCGGCCGGTTTGTGCCAGGGCCGGGCATGAGATTGGCGCCATTTTGTTATAAGCGGAACATTATCGGCATCACCCCGGCGAAACACAATCATGCCGGACTCATCGGTGCGCAGAACTGTGACTCCCGACGCCCGCAGACGTTCCAGCACCTGCGCATGGGGATGGCCGAAATGATGGCGATAACCGGCACTGGCAACCGCCCACTGTGGTGAGGTGTCACGCAGAAAGGCCGCCGACGTGCTGGAGCGACTACCATGATGGGCCAGCACCACCAGATCGCTCTGTGGCCACTGCCCCAGCAATGGGTACTCACTCTCACGGGTAATATCACCGGGCAAGAGCAACGACAGGCTTCGCCCTTCGATACGCAGCACACAACTCGCATCATTGCCACGCGCATTACCGTCGCCCTGCCGCGGCCATAACACCCGAAAGCGCACCCCGTCCCACAGCCACTGTTGCCCGGCGTGACAGGGGGTGCTACCGGCTACCCGCTCGGGTTCACCACTCAGCACCGCCCGGGACTCCGCCATCATTGGCAAGATGGCTCGCAAGCCTCCCGCGTGATCATTGTCCCCGTGACTGACCACAATCCGGTCAGGGACAAGGCCAAAACGATTGAGCCACGGCACCACGATACTGGCTGCCATACTGCCACCCGGCCAGGATGCCCCGGTGTCGTATAACAGCAGATGTTCACGGGTCCGTACCGCCAACGCCAACCCTTGCCCCACATCGAAAACAGTCAGTTCCCATTCACCGGCGGGTAACGGCGCCGGGCGCTGGGCCAGCCATGGAATCAGGAACAACGGCAACAAACGCCGGGGGAACGGCAACCCGGGCATCATCAACATCGCCACTGCGACCATCAGGCAAGTCCCGGCCCATGCGCCAGGCAAGGGCAACCCCGGCAAAACCACGGTGTCAGCCAACTCCTCCATCAACCACGCGGAAAGCTCAATACCCGTGGCAGCCCCGTGCAACAACACGCTGCAGCCAGCCAGAGCGCCACATAAGGCCAATGGAATCACCAAAAACGAATACAGGGGAATCAACACGATATTCGCCAGTGGCGCACTCAGTGACCACTGCTCGAACAAGACTGCGCCCAGCACGCTCATGACCGCAGGCAATAGCACGATCAACCGGCGACTGCCCTGCCCCATGGCCAACCAACCAATGGCAGCCACGGCACCGAATGACAACCACAAGCTTTCCGACAAGGCAGCCAGGGGAAACGCCAACAGCACGACGCACAGGGCCATTGCCAGGCTACGCCATAACGAGAAAGGCTGTCGCAAACACGATGATATCGCCACCACGGCCAGCATGGTCACGGCCCTCAGGGTCGGCAGACTGAAACCCGCCATCGCGGAATAGCCAACCGCCGCCAGCATGGCCGGGCACCACGCCAGCTGTTGCAAGGTATAGCGCTGCAAAGCAGGCACTAACCGCTGGCAAAGCGGCATCAGGCACCAGCGGCCGAGCCAGCCCGCCAACCCGGCCACCAGCGCAATATGCAGCCCGGAGATCGCCAGCAGATGGGCCGCCCCCGTGGCCTGAAAGACCTGCCACTGCTGCGGGGTCAGTCTTGAACGGTCGCCGACAATGAGTGCAGGCACCACCGATGCTCCCACCGGTGAATTCTGCAAGCGAGCAGCAAGACTGGCGGACAACTGCTCTCGCCAACGTAAAAACCCGCGGCCCTGCGACAACCGATGCCACTGTCGTATCGAACCGCGCGCATGAATCCCCTGCGCCAGGTCCCGGCGAGCCAGATCCGCACCCGTTGCATTAAACTGCCCTCGCCCAGCCTTGAGCTTGACCACTATCCGGGCCCGCTCCCCCGCACGCACAGGTTGCGGCGGGTCATAATAGTTCACGCGCACACGGTGAATGCCTGGCCAGGCGTCGTTGCCGGAGACTTCCAGTAGCAGGGCCTGACGCCAACGCCAGCGTCCAAAGCGATATTCATGGACCGTTTGCGGCAAGGCGACCACCCGGGCCTCAAACGGTAGCACCTCCCCTTCCAGGGCATCGGGCAACTGCTGCCCAATTCCCCACTGCAACTGCATCACTCCGGCCATGAAGGCCAACCCCGGCAACAGCAACCATCCTCGCCACCGGCGACAGCACAGCACCGCAAACAAGATCACACACAGCGGCCACAACACGCCAAGCCAGCAACCCGCCACCATGGCCAGAGCCGCTATCCACCACCCCATTGCTGCTCCCCGGTTGGCACCACACCCTGTGTATTTCGTGCTTCAGCACGTTTCGCTGTGGCAAATACCCGTGGCAGGTGTATGCCTTTGTGGTTGTTGCGGGCATAATAGCCAGCCGCGGGGGAAAGCGGGGTAAGCCTCTGACCCCAATTTCTGCCAGACATGCGCTATGCAGATCACCACAAAGGTCGGATAGCCTGCCGCCCAAGGTTCAGGCAAGCTGACCGGAAACTCCGGGCACAACACGCCCGATCAGGCCAGCAGATGCGAGTTCATGCCTAAACGGATATTTCGTAAATACCTGCCCAAGCCCGAACGGCTTCGTGAACAGAAATCCTTGCGTTTTCTGGGCGAGGTATTGGCAGATCCGAATCTATGGCATATCAACCGCCGCTCCCTGGCCGGCGCCGCCTTCATCGGCATTTTTTCCGGGCTGCTACCCATCCCTCTGCAAATGGGACTGGCCGCCTTTCTTGCGGTGCGTTTTCACTGCAACTTGCCACTCTCGGTGATGCTGGTCTGGATCTCCAACCCGGTCACCTATGTGCCCATTTTCTACTTTACCTACCGTATCGGCGCCTGGCTGCTGGGCATGCCGCCGCACAGTGGTGAAGACATCACCGTAGCCTGGTTCGTGGAGCAGTTGATCCCGCTCTGGGTCGGCTCTGTGCTGTGCGCGTTGTTATTTGGAGGGGTTGCCTATCTGACCGTCAAGGTGGCCTGGCGGCTGGCAGTGATTCGCAGCTGGAACCTGCGCGCCCGTGCACGAGCACGGGCACAGCGTCGTGCCGCCCGCAAGGAGCAAGCGGCACAACGCAACGAAGATGACAGTAAAGAGAAAGACGAAACCGAGGAACCGCGTCAGAGCTGACGCAACACCCCATCATGCAGCTCATACTGCTTTGGACAGCGGCTCGCGAAGTCCCGGTCATGTGTCACGATCATGAAAGCGGTACCCAACGAGCGGTTCAGCTCCAGCATCAACGCCTGCACTTGTTCCGCCGTACGCTCATCCAGATTACCCGTAGGCTCATCTGCCATGACCAGAGCTGGCTCAGTGACCAGCGCCCGGGCAATGGCCACCCGCTGACGTTCACCGCCACTCAATGCAGATGGTTTGTGGCGAAGGCGATGCCCCAGCCCCACCTTCTCCAACATGGCAGCCGCCCGTTCCTGACATGCGGCAGGTTTGTCACCACGAATCAATAACGGCATGGCCACGTTCTCCAGCGCGGTAAACTCCGGCAAAAGATGATGGAACTGATAGACGAAGCCCAGGTAGCGGTTACGCAACTTGCCGGTGGCACGATCGTTGAGCTGGCTCAGGTCGTTACCGGCGATGGACACAGAGCCGCGGGTGGCATCGTCCAGGCCGCCCAGCAAATTCAGAAGCGTGGATTTACCGGAACCGGACGCACCGATAATCGCAAGGATATCGCCCTGCTCAACAACCAGCTCCACTCCGCGCAGGACCTCAAGCTCGTTATTGCCCTCCTGGTAGCATTTCACCAGAGACTGGGCATGCAGCACCGTGCTGCCTTCGCTGCGGAAATCATTCATAGCGCAGGGCCTCCGCAGGTTGTACCCGGCTGGCTCGCCAGGAGGGGTACAGGGTTGCCGCAAAGCTGATGAACAACGCGATAGAAACAATCGTGATGACATCGCTCCACTGCAGCTCTGACGGCAGGTAATTCACAAAATAGGCGTCAAACAGCCGCGTATTGAAGGTTGTCTCGATCCATTCAGCCAGATTACTGATATTCGTGGCCAACAACACACCCAACACGGTCCCCAGTAGCGTTCCGGCGACCCCGATCAAGGTGCCCTGCACCATGAAAATACGCATGATGGTGCCTGGCGACGCCCCCAGGGTGCGTAATACGGCAATGTTGCCTCGCTTCTCGGTGACCAGCATCACCTGACTGGAAATGATGTTGAATGCAGCCACCGCCACGATGAAGCTGAGCAGCAACGTCATCATGGTCTTTTCCATCTTGATGGCCTGGAACAGGTTGCCGTGAGTGCGAGTCCAGTCACTGGTGTAATAGCCTGGCCCCAACTCCCGCTGCAGCTTCCAACCCACCGAGGGCGCACTAAACAGGTCATCCAGCCGTAGACGCAGCCCCTGCACTGTACCCGCCTGACGCGCCAGCTTGGCGGCATCGTCAACATTCACGTAGGCGTAGAGCGAATCCACCTCCGCTCGCACCCGAAAGATACCGGTCACGGTAAATCGCTTGAAACGCGGCATGACACCGGCCGGGGAAATGGTGGCTTCCGGCAGCACCAGGGTCACCTTGTCGCCCATGCTGAGTCCCAGTCGCCGCGCCAGACCGTAGCCAACCACCATGCCGAACTCACCTGGCGCCAGGGACTCCAGTTCGCCCTGCTCCATGTAGTCCCCCACGATGGAGACCTTGCGCTCCGATTCCGGCTCAATACCGTTAATCAGCGCACCCGCGACCTCGCCACGGTGGGTCAACATCCCTTCCAGCTGCACAAAGGGGGAGATCGCCTTGATTTCATTGTGGTGATCCAGCCGTTGCGCCAGTTGATGCCAGTCGTCCACGGGTTCACGGCCATGCACCGACAAGTGCGTCACCATGCCGAGAATGCGGGTCTGTAGCTCACGGTCAAAACCGTTCATGACGGAAAGCACGGTAATCAGGACCGCCACACCCAGCATCAAACCCAACGCCGAGATCAGTGTGATCACCGAAATAAAACTGTTGCGGGCACGAGCACCGGTATAGCGCAGCCCCACATAAAATGAGAGAGGTCTAAACATGGAGCGCATTTAACCCGAATCCGGTGGCAAATACTACGATCACATCAGCCGCCGTCCCGGCGACTCGCTTTGTGAACAGGGTCTGCGTCCGCTAGATGGCAAAATGGTTGAATAAGCGTGCCTAACTTTCTAATATCGAAAGAAAATACCTATCGCCGGGGGAAAATAATGAAAACGAAAATAATGTCGCTGCTGGCTAGTGCAGCGCTGGTGCTACCCGCTGCCTCCTTGGCCGCAGACGTTCCCCAACGTGGCACCCCCCAATCCCAGGTTCGCGCCCAGCATGGCGCACCGCTATCCAGCAAGGGCCCCGTGGGCACACCAGCCATTACCCGCTGGAACTACGACGGCTTCACCGTCTACTTTGAAAACGGGATTACCCTGCACACTGTTCAGGACCGCCCTGCCAGCCAGGCCCCTGCAATCGTCTCCGGTCCGCAGACCGTCGACAGCCTGCCCCCCATTGAAGAAACACAGACCGCACCCGCCCCTGCCCCAGCCGCCCAACAACCGGCGACCCAACAGGCCCCTGCGGCCGACAGCGGCGAGTTGACCTTCGACCCGGTATCCGGGCGCTTTGTGCCTGCGGGCGCCGCCGGGCAAACTGACACTGCCGAGCCCAAGCCCGAGGAAACCCCGGCACCAGCCAAGTCCGCACCAGAGGCAGCCCCGGTGGCCCCTGAAGCCAAGGCCGCCGCCCCCACGGCACCGGTCGCCGAGTCCAAGCCAGCCCCTGCTCCGACACCCAAAGCGGAACCCAAACCCGAGCCTGCACCGACACCAGCCCCCAGCGAGCCCGCCACCGCCTCACCCGATGAAGGCGAATTCCGTTTCGACCCGGTGACAGGCCGCATCATTATTGCTGGCGAAGCGTCACCCGAGCAGGCAACAGCCAAGGCCCTGGACAGCGAGCAGAAAGCCACTGAAGCTAACGGCGCTGCAAAACAGTCCGCCAAGGACGCAGCTGAAAGCACCCAGGCTGACACCGAGCAAGCCGCTCAGGACACCTCTGCCCAGGCCGAAGCGGCCAAACCTGCCGACGAAGCAGGAGCGGCTGACGACAGCGGTTTCTATATTGACTGGGGTGCCCGCCAGTAGCACACTCGCGCGCATGTTGCTTCCCTGACGGACCCACCCTGACATGCGCCGATTTCTTCCTGAATGGCACCCCCAATGGGGGGTGCTCCTGGCTTGGCCCGACCAGCATACTGACTGGGCAGACCACTTGGCTGACGCCGAACAGTGTTATCTGGATATCCTTGCCGCCCTGCTGGATCATCAGCATGTCTTGCTGGTGTGCCGAAACGAGGCCATGCAAAGCCGTATCACCCGCCTGGTCGACCAGCGAGGCATTGCCCGTGAACGGCTCACCCTCATCATCGCCGACTACAACGACACCTGGGCCCGCGATTTCGGCCCGCTTGCAGTGGAGCAGGATGGCCAGGTGGAATTACTCGATTACACCTTCACCGGCTGGGGCGGAAAATTTGATGCTGAGCAGGACAATGCCCTGAATACATCACTGCCCTGGCAGTTGCCATTGCATACCCAGGCACTTGTTCTGGAAGGCGGAGCGGTAGATACCGATGGCAAGGGTAATTTGCTGACGACCCGCCACTGTTTGCGTAACCCCAACCGGAACCCGGATCTGTCTGAAGCAGAACTGTGCGAGCGCCTCAAGGCTGAATTGGGGGTGAGCGACATCTGGTGGCTTGATCACGGTGAACTGGAAGGCGACGATACCGACGCCCATGTGGATACACTGGCCAGATTCGTGGATGCCCGTACCCTTGCCTATGTGCAGTGTCGCGATAGCAGTGACAGCCATTACCCGTTGCTGCATGCCATGGAACAGGAACTCCAGACCCTGGCCCGGCAGCACAACCTGACACTGGTTGCGCTTCCGCTCCCTACCCCGCAGTACAGTCGGGAAGGAGAACGGCTGCCCGCCACCTATGCCAATTTCCTGATCACTAACGACAAGGTCTTGTTGCCGGTGTACGGCTGCGATACCGATCAGGAAGCGATCACAGCATTACAGGCGGTCGCAGGCGACCGGGTCGTCACCCCCGTGAACTGTCGGGTATTGATTGAGCAGCATGGCAGCCTGCACTGTGTCACCATGCAGTTGCCCCGTGGCGCCCTGTGAGCCCTCTTACCAGCAAGAAAGACAGCGAGAAAGAAGCATGCGTGTAGCCGTCATTCAACAGAAGAACTGCGCCGACCTGAACGCCAACCTGGCGCATTCTCTGGCCCTGGTCCGTGACGCGGCCAACGCCGGCGCTGAGCTGGTGTTGCTGCAGGAGCTGCATCGCAGCCTGTATTTCTGTCAGACCGAAGACACCAGCGTGTTTGACCTGGCCGAGACGATCCCCGGCCCGAGCACCGAAGCCCTCGGCGCACTGGCGAAAGAGTTGGGTATCGTCATCGTGGGCAGCCTGTTCGAAAAACGTGCCGCCGGCCTCTACCACAACACCGCGGTGGTACTGGAAAAGGACGGCACTCTGGCAGGCATCTATCGCAAGATGCACATCCCGGATGACCCCGGCTTCTATGAGAAATTCTATTTCACCCCGGGGGATGCGGACTTCAACGACGGCCGCAGCGGCTTCACTCCCATCGAGACCAGTGTCGGCAAACTGGGCTTGCTGGTGTGCTGGGACCAGTGGTATCCGGAGGCCGCACGGCTAATGGCCCTCGCGGGGGCGGACCTGCTGTTGTATCCCACCGCCATCGGTTGGGATCCCGCAGATGAACCAGCAGAGCAACAACGCCAGCTGGACGCATGGATCACTATCCAGCGAGCCCACGGTGTCGCCAACGGGCTACCGGTATTGGTGGCCAACCGCACAGGCTTTGAACAGAGTCCGGCGGACGACAGCGGTATTCAGTTCTGGGGCAACAGCTTTGTGTGTGGTCCTCAGGGTGAGTATCTGGCCCAGGCAGACAGTGACAGCGAGCAAATCCTGATCGCCGAGGTGAATCTGCAACGCAGCGAATCCGTACGCCGTATCTGGCCTTACCTGCGTGATCGCCGCGTGGATGCCTATGGCGACCTGACCAAGCGTTTCAGGGACTGATTGCCCAGCGCAACGTTCCCGGGTTAACCCGGGAACGCGTCAATCGCACCGTAAACCCCTTCAATCAGCATTTGCACCCCGATCACCGCCAGGATCAACCCCATCAACCGGGTCATGACACTCAGCCCTTTTTGTCCGAGCAGGGCCACGACCTTGTGGCTGTAGACAAAACACACGAAAGTCATCAAGCAAAGCACGGCAAAGACCAGTAATGTTCCTAGCGGCTTCACCACCGCATTACTTGCCGTAAAACTCACTGTCGTGGCAATGGTGCCCGGTCCCGCCAGAATTGGCACCGCCAGCGGGGAAATCGCCACATCATCACCGCCACTACCTTGACTGCTTCTAGGCTTGTGCAGGCTGGAGTTTTCCCCTTGCTGCATCTGATAACCGATCAGGAAAACCAGGACACCCCCGGCAATACGCAAGGCGGGCAGCGTGATACCAAAGAAATGAAAGATCACGTTACCGAGCACGGCAAAGGCCACAATGATGATAAAAGTCATCAGTAATGCCCGGCGGGCAACCGCTACCCTCTCCTCTTGAGCAAGGCCGCCTGTTAGACCAAGAAACACCGCCGTGTTGGCGAAAGGATTCATGATCGCGAAGTAGGCGAAAAAGACAGCAAGCAGGTGATTGACGGTATCGGTCATGAGGGATCCGGGCGAAAGGAAGTCAGGTCGTTATACCTGAGCCTCGCGCCCGGTTAAAGCCTGTCAGTGCGACATGGATAACTCGGTACCGGCATCCTTGCGTTTGAGGTACTCACTCACCAGGAAAGGTGCCTTCAACACACTGTAGAGATTTTCATCCGTGGTCAGCATGTACTCGCGGCGCTCACGCTCGAACGAACGATAACTCTTGCGGAAGTTCAGGTAGTAATCCTTGATCTCACGCAGGCGTTTGGATGCGTACATGGAATCCAGCGCCTCCATGGCGCTTTTGGGGTGGATCCCGATCGCCACATTGAACTCTTCCATGGCCCGGTAGATATCCCGATTACGGTTGATATAAATCAGCGAGTTGGCGTATTCGTAATGGACAATGGCCAGATCATCAGCCTGCTCGAACGCTTGCTCAAAGTAATCCTCTACGCGGCTCAGGCGTGCACCGAAGGTCAGGCGACCAAACAGCTTGCCCACGTAACGGATGATGTTGGCGTCCTTGGCCGCATTCATGGCCAGCGCTACCGGATGATTCGGTTCAATTTCCAGCGTGTCATCAATGGCCCGGGATACCTTGAACAAGTAATTGTTCATCAGCGATTCCACCGGTGATGCCTCTTCTGCAATCCGGGCAATGGAAAGCGCGTAACCCAACCGCAAGGTCATGTAGTCAGCCTGAAATTCTTCCTCATCTTTCAGGCTTTTGATCAGGTCCAGGTAATCGGTGATCTGGTTCGCCACATCCTGAAGCAGCTGCAGTTTCTCTTCCCGCGTGTCGGTCAGGTACACCGCATAGACGCTCTGGGCCAGGTACGCAGGGATCTTGCCGTAAGCGCCCAGCCGCGAGCCATGCTCCTTGGCTGCACGGAAATCCCCACGGAAAAAGAAGCGCCAGGCTTCCAGGATTTCGTCAGACAAGTGCTGGTAATTGCCATCGAATTCCGGATCGAGTTCGGCCTTCAATTGTGGAAAGTGCTCAATACGTCGCTCAAGGTATTCGGCAGACGGATAAGAGATACGCAGGGCACGCATCAACACCGGCCAGGCCTCCTTGAGCTTTTCTGGCGGATAATCGAAGAATCGGGTCTGAAACGGCACGCTGTTCCACTGCCCGGAAATCACCTTGTCATCGACGGCGACTTTCTCGCTTTGCCAACCATCCGCATCCTCAGCTTCACTGCCTTTCTGAGCCTTGTCGGCTATCGCCTTCATCTCTTCGCGGCTGAGATCGTCGTAATCTTTTTCAGCATGACTCACTGGCGAGCACAGCAGGCCTGCCAGTACAAAAATGAACATCGAGCAATTGCGCTTCATAGCCCCGGTCCCATTGTTGTTCTTGCTATTATTTCTGTGTTTCATAATCCGTGACTCCGTGGTCACAAAATAGCCCGAAACGCCGTCAGCAGAAACCACGAATCTGCTATCACGATGACATCTTTGACCAGGCTTTGACCACAATGGTCAGAGGGTAAACAAGGAAGAGCAAAACGTTCTCAACGAACCGGATTCGAGGACTTTAGCGGCAGCCGGGCGGACAGCAGATCGTCATAATCCAGAAACGCCGTCACCTGCTCCAGCATCGGCGCAATGCTCCTGGCCAGCAGCAAATCCAGATCGTAGGGGTGGAGTCCGATGCGCAAAGGCCGCCCTTGCGCTTTCGCCCGGCCGAGACAGTATCGGTTAAAGCAAGACAAGAACCAGGCTCGCCATGGCCGGTCTGCTTCAAAGCCCACCAGCGGCAGCGCCAGCGTCTTGCCACTGCCGGTATCCAGCACACCGGAAAGGGTTTCCACATACCGAAACGGTAACCGCGAATAATCGCCTGCTGGCAGGGCTCCGAGTGCCCAGGCCGGAGGTACGTAAAGGCGTGAAGGCGTGAGCTGATGGAGGGCAAACCAGTCATGGCAATCTTGCACCAGACGCACGATCCCCTCTGCGCTGAAGGACAAATGCTCAGCCACCCTCCGTGACAGCAAGAGACTGTGAAGCCGGTGATACAGAGACACTGGCGGTTGGCACCGGTGAGACCAGCCATGGCCGGCCAGTGGATGGCCCGCCTGCTGCAAATCGCGCAACCAGGCGATATCGTCCCTGGACCAGTCTCGCCCCGGCACCACCAGCAAAGTGACGTGTTCGGGCGCCAGCTGTAGTCGCGAGAGCATGGCCGTGACCTGCTCTCGAGTTTCCGGCATCACATCATGGATGCTCACCAATGCAGACAGCGCGTCAGGCATGGTGGCTACTCAAACGGCGTAACAATGCCAGTGTCGGCGACGGCAGGCTGGCGGCGCAGGGCTTCAGCGTCGCACAGTGGGCAAGCACGCTACCCCAGTGTTCGATAGCATGGTTATTCATGGCCAATGCGGCCTCACGCGCGCTCGCCGCCTTGGCCTGGCGCTCATCGCTTGTCAGGCTTGCCAGACGATCAAGGGTGTCACTCAACGTTTCGTCCGGCTGCATAACCCATAGTCCACGCGCCAGCGCCGGCCATTCATTGATCCCGCAAGCGGGCGTGGTAATCACCAATCGCTGGCGGGCCATGGCTTCAAGGGCTACGGTGCCAAATGCCTCCACCGAGGACGGCAACACCAGCACCTCACACTGGTCCACCAGCGCTACCACTTGCTCACGAGTGCACCAGCCATGGCAGTGAAGATTACTCAGACGGACACAGGCCTGATCCACTTTGGCACGCAAGGGACCATCCCCTGCCACATGAAATTCCAGATCCGGACGCGCCGCAGCCAGCTCCAGGAAGGATTCGATATTTTTTTCTGCCGCGAGGCGCCCCACATAGCACACTTTGTTTACGTCATCAGCCAGAGGTTGCAGCGGTGTCTGCACAAACTCTCTGGCCAGCGGCGTACCAACAAGCTGCGGGTTGCGCGCCCCGGCTTCTCTGGCTTGGGCAATCATGGATTCGCAGATCGTCGCCGCCGTTTCACTTCCCTGAAACAGCGTTCGGTTGATCCAGTTCAGAAAGCCTCCGGCCAGCTTGGCCAGTCGCTTGCCCCAATAGAGTTCTACCAGTCGGTTGTAATCCGTCTGGAAGGTAACGCAAACAGGGATTCCCCATTTTCGGGCAATCCAGTAGCCGATCATGGAGAAAATGCCGGGGCCGGGAATAACGATGACGTGGGGCTTCATCTCCCACACCAGAGCACTGAGCTCACGTATCCGGGGAAAGAAAAGACGCTGGGTCGGGTCACCGGGAATCGGCATGGATGCGCCTTGACAGGGGTGGGGATCCTGCAAACAGGGTTGCACCAGTTCCACCCGCTCTACACGGTCTTCAAGATGCGATACCAGATCCTGGAAATAGGCACCAACGCCATTCCGGCCTTTGATCGCATCCACCACAAACAGTACACGAAGCGTTTTGGTATCCATGGCCGCGAGTATTACCAGTGGCCATTTCCGAATTGTGACAAGCAACAAAAAGCCAACGGGAATTTGCGACAAGATGTGACGGCCAATGAGTCAACGGCAGATCACGCAAAGACATTCAGGCCTCGGGCCGTGAATAACCGAAGCGGTCGTAGACCCAACCAAATACCGCGTTCAGCTCCTCTGGGCTGACACCCAGCGATTGCGGATCGTAATGGTGGCCGCTGCGATAGCCTTTTGCCTTGCGGTCTTGTTCCGCAAGACGTTCGCGGAACGCCAGATCGAGGGTCCAACCGAAACGAACATACAGTTGTGCAACAACCTCTGCAGGACGATCTGCCAACACTTCCATGACCGACAAGCCCTGTCGCGATTCAGGAAGGGTGTCGAGCACCTCCAGCAGATGCCGATAGTAATAATCCAGCATCGCCATGAACCCGTCTCGCCAGTAAGTGGTGGTGTCACGCCCCTCGAAAAGCCGTGCTCCAATAAGAATCGAGTTGATCTGTGAGGGCACGGAGGCATCCGGATTACGCAGGCAGCCAATGAAGCGCGCGTCAGGAAAGGCGTCCGCCAGGGTCTGCATCCACGGAGTAAACGAAGGATTTTTCGACAGCAACTGCTTGTCCTGGCCATGGAAATACAAATGCCGCTGCACAAAACGGCGATAGGCCACCATTAGCCGGCGTTTTTCTGCGGGAGAGCCATCGCGGTCCAGAAACGTCAGGCGCCACAAGGAAGGAGATGGCACCACCAGCACCATCAGAAAACAGCCCCACACCGGAATCAGTCCAAGGTAGTCTTCTTCCGGGTCCAGCAGACCGGTCTTGTGCACACCATCCAGGCTACCCAACACACGTCGCTCCAGCCACAGAAGCAGGCGCCCGGCCGGTTTGCCGATTCTCGCATCCAGTGAGGCTAGGGCAGTCCAGAAATAACGTTGCGTAATGGATGGAGCAAACAGCAATTCCCATAATGCCGTCGTCGTAAAACGCTGATCCAGCGCCAACAACCGGTGCAGAAAGGTCGTGCCACTGCGTGGCACCCCCACGACAAACAAAGGCTCGCGCACCGTAACTCGGCGAAAGTCCGGAAACAGTACATAGTCGAGCAGCAGTCCCGCCCCATTGATCAACTGCACCAGCAGAAATACCGGCCAGAACAACACGATCACCAACAGCCGTTGCAACGATGCTCCTCGCCGGCCAATCCCGTAATCAGGAAAGGCACTGGCCGGAATACCTCGCAGGTATTGTTTGATGACGGACAGGGCGTTATTCAATCGACTGGCTCCTCGGTAACCTACTGCGCAAGGCTAGCCTTGCGATAAGTCATAAAAATGACACCTTACCCTCTTGTGTCCAGGTCACAGCGCTGTCATCTTTCTCGCAAACAATGCCCGTATGAATATTGCCATGACTCCTCCTGCAACCCCTGTCCACCTGCACCCCGCCCTCGTCGGGCATCGTGGCGCCCGTGGCGAAGCCCCGGAAAACACCCTGGCCAGCTTTCAGGTGGCCGTCGAGGCCGGTGTCACGGAGATGGAGCTGGACGTACGGCTGTCCTCTGACGGTCAACTGATTGTGCTACATGACAGCGATGTCACACGAACCACAGGCGTTCGCGGCAACGTGCGGCAATATACGCGAGCGCAGCTGGGCGTGATGGATGCTCGACGTAACACTCCCGGCTGGCATAGCCCCACCGGCATTCCCTCATTGCAGGAAGTGGTCGACCTGTGCGGGCCGCAGATGCGGTTTCAGTTTGAAGTGAAAGGCGCTGACCGCCACGTGCTGCATCAACTGGCCCACCACCTCAGCCACATGGTCCATGACCAGCAACTGCAATCACGGGTAGTGATCACCTCCAGTCATACCGGCTTTCTGCGCATGATCGGCACCATGGCACCGGATATCGAGCGTGGCTACGTCTGCCAGTACCGCTATCTGCAACCGACCCGCCGTGCCCAGGGCCTGGGCTGTAGCTGGGTGATTCCGCACTTTTCCCTGGTCACCCCGGCGTTGATGCGCCGGGCACGCCGGCGAGGTTTGAAAGTGTCGGTGTGGACCGTCAATGATCTGACTGAAGCCGAGCGGTTGGCCAAACTCAAGGTAGACAGCATCATCACCGACTACCCCACCAGTTTCGTCAGCCACTTCCGCAGTCGGCAGCGTTACGCCTCGTCTTCCGTTTCCGACTGAGGCTCCGGACGGTAAAGCGGTTCGTCACTGAAGAACGACAGGATTTCCTCTTTGCGGGCCAAGGCATCCTTGCGGCCCATTTCAATCAAGGCGTTGGTGAAACCGGGCTCGAACAGCAGGTAGCTCATAGCGCTGGCCCCCGGCGAACGGGTCGCCCCCGACCCACGCAAGAAGAAACGCAGGCCCTTGGGCAGCTCCCCGATATGTTCCGCAGCGATTTCATCGATCGGCCGCGAGGGGTAGATCTTCAGTACATCCACTTCCTTGAGGGCAATACCGTGCTTGCGGCGCGCTCTTTCTCCCAACGCCCTGACCGTATTGTTGATGCGCTCCAGCCGCTCCACATCCCCTTCCAGGGTATCGACAAACACGCTGTTAAGAACGTGTCCCAGCACCTGGGCCATGGACGGATAGCCGCTCAGGACGCGCTGGTGCCCTGCACTGACATTGCCAGAGACACCAATCACCAGTAGCCGGGAAGCGCCCAAATGCAAGGCCGGGCTTAACGGTGCCAACTGGCGCAAGGCTCCATCACCGTAATAACCGCCATCAACCTTGCCAGCAGGAAACAGAATCGGGATCGCCGCCGATGCCAACAGATGCTCGACACCAATGGTGGAACGCTTGCCCTTGCGACGCGCACGCACCCATTCAGCCAGATCATCTTTGCCCTGAAAAAAACTGACGGACTCTCCTGTGGCATAACTGGAGGCGGTAATCGCCAGTGCACGCAGATGCCCTTGATCCAGGTTGCCCTGAATGCGTTGAAAATTGACCACCAGGCTTAACAACCGTTGCAGCGGCAGGTTGTCCAGCAAGGCACTGCGCTCGGGAGTCCGCCCGGTGGTAAACCCGGAAAAAAACCAGCGCAAAATCCCCCGCAGACAGGCATACAAATCGGTGCGGTAAACCTGCTCGGCAGTAATATTCGACCATACCCGCTCCAGCCCCCGCACGGCAGAACGGTAGTTGCCCGCATTGGCAGCCAGTGCAGACGCATTGATCGCGCCCGCAGAGGTGCCGCAGATGATCGGAAAAGGATTGGGGGCGCCGCGATCCAGCATGTCTGCCATGGCCGACAATACGCCTACCTGATACGCCCCTCGGGCTCCCCCACCGGATAACACCAGCCCACGGACCGGATCCTTCTGCTGCATCAACGCCTCCTTGGTTGCCTCCAGTATGCCCACAGCCATCGCCACCTGCCAGACTCTACAAACGCCGGATGACGGGCTTTTACATGACGTTGCAACCGCTGTGCCGATTACCCTTTTCGCGCATCAAGAATCCGCTGGTTGCGGGTGCCACAGGTGCCTTATGCTAGGGAACCTCTGAATAACTCCTTGCGTGCTCAGTCTTTCAGAGGTTCCCTAAGCCCCAGGCGAATACCACCGTTCTTCCGAGGACCATGAACACCTTCTCTCTACGCCCTGCCCTACCCAGCGATCTGGACGCCCTTACCCGTCTGGAGCAACGCTGTTTTTCCTCCGATCGGCTCTCCCGCCGCAGTTTCCGAAAATGGTTAAAGCGCCAGCATGCCGGACTGATGGTAGTAGAGCGCGAAGGGGAACTGGGAGGCTATGCCCTGGTTCTGCTCCAGCCCGGCACCCGGTTGGCGCGTCTGTATTCCATTGCCGTGGATCCCGGCTTTCGTGGCCAACGCCTTGGGGAACAGCTTATGGATGCTGCGGAAGAATATGCCCATCAGGAACGTCGACTCTACCTTCGACTGGAAGTGCGCAAGGACAACCCTGCAGCCATCGCCTTGTATGAAAAACGTGGCTACCGGCTGTTTGGCCTGGCACCGGATTATTACGAGGACCATCAAGACGCCCTCCGATACCAGAAGCGATTGCATTACCAGCCAGCCAACGCAGAGCAGATTCATTTGCCCTGGGTGCAGCAAAGCACCCCGTTCACCTGCGGCCCGGCTTGTCTTTTGATGGCGCTTGCAGCCCTGCGCAACCAGCCTGCAGACACCACCGAGGAACTGTTGTTATGGCGTGAAGCCACCACCATTTACATGACCGCTGGCCACGGTGGCTGCCACCCCATGGGGCTGGCAATCGCCGCCCACAAGCGCGGCCTCAACGCCAGTGTCTGGTGCAACCAGCAGGGTCCCTTATTTGTGGATTCGGTACGTGATACGGACAAAAAGCAGGTGATCACCACCCTGCACGAGCATTTTGCCCGTAGCTGCAAGGCACAGCAGATTCCGGTCCATTATCAGGATTTCACTGCCCATGATCTGGACAATGCCATCGCCCAGGGCAAGGTTGTTCTGGTGCTGATCAGCACCTGGCGCCTGGATGGCCGCAAGGCCCCCCACTGGGTGGCGATCAGTGGCAGCGACGAGGAATGTTTCTACATTCACGATCCGGATCCGGGCGAAGACCAGGTGCCTCTGGACTGCCAGCATGTCCCCATCGCCAGGGAAAAATTCGAACAAATGAGAAAATACGGTCAGGCCAAACTGCGCACCGCGGTGGTACTGGGGGGCTAAGAAGAGTGGTTTTTCTTAAGCGACGGGACTTTCAATAAGGCTCGCAATAACCGCTCGATCGCGCCCCTTTCCGTAGGAGCGTCGCTGGCGGCGCGATCAAAACCGTTTCAACAATGACGGGATAGAGGGGGCACTAAAAGGAAGAAAGAGCGTAATCGCTGTGTACTCTGTGGCCAATCTCGCTCTTGCCGGTTTGTTATCGCGCCGCCAGCGGCGCACCAACAAAAAACCAACCTACATTTTCATGACATCCTTGCCCAGCGCAGCGGCTTTTTCGCTGTTCACTTTCTGGGTGTTCTCTTCGCACTTGCCGCGATCGCCGCCACAAATTTCACAGCCTTCTTTCAGGCCAAGATTGGCCAGCCCGCCACAGGAGCCTTGCAGAGGCTTGTTGGACATGATCACGCCAATAGCCATACCCGCAAACAGCAGGCCAAGGAAAACAACAGCCGCCAGAATGGTCATCAACATGTTATCGCTCCTCTTGAATCGCTTTGAAAGCGGGGGTCATCACTTCTTCGACACCATTATCTGTTCTGACAATAAAGAACACCGCCAGTTCATGTGCCTTGGCAAAGGCCAGACCCTCTTTTGGGCCCAGCACGGTCATGGCAGTAGCCAGACCATCCGCCATCATGGCGCTGGGATGCAGAACGGACACCGACGCCAGAGCATGCTCAACCGGGTAACCGGTGCGCGGATCAATGGTGTGTGAGTACAGTTTACCATCAGACTCGAAAAAATTCCGGTAATCACCGCTGGTGGCTACGGCCAGGTCTTTCAGCGCCACCACGGTCTCCACTTCGCGGACACCGGGAATTGGCCGCTCCACCGCCACGCGCCAGGGTTGGTTATACGGCTTGTGCCCCTGAGCCCGCAGCTCGCCCCCAACCTCCACCAGATAGTTGTTTACCCCGTGGGTTGAGAGCAGGTCCGCAATCTTGTCCACTGCAAACCCTTTGGCAATGGAA
The DNA here is from genome assembly GCA_002706085.1 of Alcanivoracaceae bacterium. Lineage (GTDB taxonomy): Bacteria > Pseudomonadota > Gammaproteobacteria > Pseudomonadales > Alcanivoracaceae > Alcanivorax. The sequence goes on from PAJO01000020.1 coordinate 28,118, forward strand.
GACAAATCCACGTAGACGTTGCCTGGCTGTAGCAGTTGATTGCCGCTAAGCAGCAGGGCCTGCCACCCTACCCTGGCTCTCGCCGCATCGATTTCAAGCGCATCCGGAGGGGAAAAGCGATCCGGATCAGGGCCAAAGCCCCACACATTCACCAACGGGCCCACCGTTACGTCATACGCTCCACCGGTCATCTCGGACAACGAAAACGCCGCCGTGATCACCTTTACCGTATCGTCAGGCAAGTCCATGAGGGTGCCCGGTTCAGCCTGGTTAAAACGGCTCAACACCGAATCCTGCCGGTAGGTGCTCATCTCGGCATTGACCTGCTCCAACGCGGCCTCGATATCTTCTTTCAGCGCTTCTACGCTTTCATCGGGACTCCCGGTGTATTTCACACTCCAGGTCGTGCCCATGGTGGGACCACTGAGTGCAGATACACGATTCTTGCTGTCATCACAGGCAGCCAGCAGCAGGGTCAGGGAAAGCACCAGCAGGGGAAAGATGCGGGTCATGGTTCCATTCCGATAAGTGGGGCAGAGACAAGCTACAAGCTTCAAGCTACAACGCGCGATAGACCATAGTGTTCTGCAAGCCTTCAAGCCGCGCTCAAGCTCTACGCGCGGGCACGGAGTCGCAAAAAGCCTGGTGCCTATCACGCGTTGTAGCTTGTAGCTCAAATAAAAACGCCGGCCCTGAGGGCCGGCGTTGGGGGTCAGCCGCCGAAATCATCCAGTAGGATGTTTTCCGGCTCAACGCCCAGGTCTTCAAGCATCTTGATGACCGACGCGTTCATCATCGGCGGACCGCACATGTAGAACTCGCAGTCTTCCGGTGCCGGGTGATCCTTCAGGTACTGCTCGTACAGTACGTTGTGGATGAACCCGGTGAGGCCTTCCCAGTTGTCTTCCGGTTGCGGGTCAGACAATGCCAAGTGCCAGTCGAAGTTATCGTTCTCTTCTGCCAGCTGGTCATATTCTTCGTTGTAGAAGCACTCGCGAACACTACGGGCACCGTACCAGAAGCTCATCTTGCGCTTGGAGTTCAGACGCTTGAGCTGGTCGAAGATATGACTGCGCATGGGCGCCATGCCCGCACCACCACCGATAAAGACCATCTCGGCGTCGGTGTCCTTGGCGAAGAATTCACCGAAGGGCCCGAACACAGTGATCTTGTCACCCGGCTTCAGGTTGAACACGAACGAGCTCATGATACCCGGCGAAATATCCTTGGACCCCGGAGGCGGGGTGGCAATCCGGATGTTGAACTTGAGAATGCCCTTCTCTTCCGGGTAGTTCGCCATGGAGTAAGCACGGATCACTTCTTCGTTGTTCTTGCAGTTCAGATCGAAGAAGTTGAAACGCTCCCAATCACCCCGGTATTCCTCTGCGATATCAAAATCAGAGAAATTGATATCGAACGGCGGCGCTTCCAGCTGTACATAACCACCAGCCCGGAAATCCACGTTCTCGCCTTCCGGCAGCTTCAGGGTCAGTTCCTTGATGAAAGTGGCCACGTTGTTATTGGAGATAACTTCGCATTCCCACTTTTTCACACCGAAGAATTCTTCCGGCACCTGAATCTTCATGTCCTGCTTCACGTTGACCTGGCAGCTCAGACGCCAGCCATCGCGAATTTCACCCTTGGTGAAGTGGCCTTCTTCGGTGGGCAAAATGTCCCCCCCGCCGTCGATCACCTGACACTTGCACTGTGCACAGGTACCGCCGCCGCCACAGGCGGAAGACAGGAAGATTCCCTGGTTTGCCAGGGTGCCCAGCAGCTTGCCGCCAGCCGGAGCATCGATGCCTTTTTCTGCATCACCATTGATATCGATATGTACATCACCGGTAGCCACCAGACGCGAGCGGGCAGCAAGAATCACCGCCACCAGCGCCAGCACGATGGCGGTGAACATGACGACACCGAGAATAATCTCAACACTCATGATTCAACCCCTCCCTTACAGCTGCACGCCGGAAAATGACATGAAGCCCAGTGACATCAGACCCACGGTAATAAAGGTAATACCCAGACCTTTCAGACCATCAGGCACATCACTGTACTTGAGCTTTTCACGGATCCCGGCCAGCAAGGTGATCGCCAGTGCCCACCCCGTACCGGCACCCAGACCGTAGACGACGGATTCACCGAAGTTGTAGTCACGCTCAACCATGAACAGGGACGCACCCATGATGGCGCAGTTCACAGTGATCAGCGGCAGGAAGATACCCAGCGCGTTGTAGAGACTGGGTACGTACTTGTCCAGCGCCATTTCCAGGATCTGTACCAGAGCAGCGATCACGCCGATGTAGCTCAACAGGCCGAGGAAACGCAGATCCAGGCTTGCCAGCTCAGGAATACCAGTCCAGGACAACGCACCTTCATTCAGCAGATACGTCAGCAGCAGATTGTTAACCGGCACAGTAATGGTCAGTACCACCACTACCGCCACACCCAGACCAATTGCGGTCGAAATTTTCTTGGATACGGCGATAAACGTACACATACCCAGGAAGAAGGCCAGCGCCATGTTTTCAACAAAGACGGCGCGGACGAACAGGCTTAGATAATGTTCAAACATTCCTCGTCTCCGTTAAAACGCGTCGCTGACACGGGTGTTGGGCTTCATCTTGAAGTCGTCCTGCTCTACCTGGGCCGGCTTCCACGCGCGGATCGCCCAGATAAACAGACCGATCAGGAAGAAGGCACTCGGTGGCAACAGCATCATGCCATTGGTCAGGTACCAGCCACCCTCGGAAACCTTGGGCAGAATCTGGTGACCGAACAGGCTGCCGGCGCCCAGCAGTTCCCGGGTGAAACCCAGGCCCAGCAGGATCACGGAATAGCCAAGACCGTTGCCCACACCATCCAGGAAGGACGGAATCGGCGGGTTCTTCATGGCAAACGCTTCTGCACGCCCCATCACGATACAGTTGGTGATGATCAGCCCCACGAATACCGACAGCTGCTTGGAAATACTGTAGGCGTAGGCTTTCAGGAACTGGTCCACCACGATTACCAGCGAGGCAATAATGGTCATCTGCACGATGATCCGGATGCTGGAAGGAATCGAGTTACGGATCGAGCTCACAAAGAAGTTCGAAAATGCCGTTACCGCGGTCAGCGCAATACACATGGTGACCGTGGTGCTCAGGTTGCTGGTAACCGCCAGCGCGGAACAGATACCCAGGATCTGCAGCGCGATGGGGTTGTTGTCGAAAATCGGACCTAACAGGATGTCCTTGGTTTTCTCCGCCATTACGCGTCTCCTTCCGGCTGCTCGCTGGATTCAACGGCATCAGTGGACTCAGCCACATCACCGCCACCTTGCTGCATGCGCTTCAGGTATGGGCCAAAACCGTTTTGTCCGACCCAGAATTGAAGCAGGTTGCTCACACCCTTGCTGGTCAGGGTTGCGCCGGCCAGGCCGTCTACCTTGTACTCAGCATCCGGGGTGTTTGCTTCCACGGTACCCTTGATGACCTGGATTTCCACATCACCCTGGCCGTCATAGAGTTTCTTGCCTTCCCAGAGGGCTTTCCACTTGGGGTTGTCGACTTCACCACCCAGCCCCGGGGTCTCACCGTGCTCGTAGAACCCAAGCCCGGCAACCGTGTTGGCGTCCGGCTCCAGCGCCAGGAAACCATACAGGGTCGACCACAGACCGTAACCGTGAACCGGCAGGATGATACGGCTCAGTTCACCGTTATCGCCCCGGGCCAGATATACCTCAGCCACTTTGGCCTGGCTCTTGATACCAGCGATATCTTCGTCACCGCTCAAGCGTACAGACTGCTTCGGATCCTTGGCCGCTTTACGCTGGTCATAGGATTCCGGCATGTCGACATAGTCACCGCTGTCGATATCAACAAACTTGCGCTCAATGGTGGCGAACTGCTCGTTCACATCCTGAGACGGGTCATACATGCCTGCGGCCTGCAGGATGTTCATCCGCTTGTCGATCAGTTTGTTTTCGTTCTGCACCGGGCGCAGGCTTACCGCTGCAGTGGCAACCACCACACCGCAAACCACACACACCAGGAAGGCAACCAGCAGAGTCTTGCTGACGCTTTCGTTTTTTCCAGCCATTACGCTTCTCCCCCGGTACGACGCAGACGACGGCGAATGTTTGCCTGAGTGACAAAGTAGTCAATCAGCGGCGCACACAGGTTACCGAACAGAATTGCCAGCATGATGCCTTCCGGGAAGGCCGGGTTGATTACCCGGATCAGGACGGTCATCACACCAATCAGGGCACCGAAGATGTATTTGCCCGTGTTGGTCATGGACGCAGACACCGGATCAGTGGCCATGAAGATCATGCCGAAGGCGAAACCACCCACGCTCAGATGCCAATACCACGGCATGGAGAACATGGCGTTGGAGTCAGAACCGATGACATTGAACAGGGCTGACATACCCACCATGCCCAGAAACACACCCAGCACAATGCGCCAGGAGGCAATCTTGGTCATCAGCAGGGCCGCACCACCAATCAGGATGGCCAGGGTAGACGTTTCACCGATACTGCCCTGGATGTTACCCAGGAAGGTGTTCATCCAGCTCAGGCTGGCGGTCGCCGCAGCGGCGCCTTCCGTGAGGGCGTTGCCGGTCAGAGAAGCGGCGTAGTCCAGGTGGCCAGAGGCAGCCAGGGACAAGGAGGTGGCACCAGAGAAGTTGTCCACCGCGGTCCAGACCGTATCCCCGGACATCTGCGCCGGGTAAGCGAAGTACAGGAAGGCACGGCCAACCAGCGCCGGGTTGAGGAAGTTTTTGCCGGTTCCACCGAACACTTCCTTACCAATCACGACACCGAAGGAAATCCCCAGGAATACCTGCCACAACGGAATGGACGGCGGCAGAATCAGGGTGAACAGGATACCGGTAACGAAGAAGCCTTCGTTAACCTCATGGCCGCGCTTCCACGCGAACAGGCCTTCCCAGATAAACCCGCCCAGGTACACGGTAATCAGGATAGGCACATAGTAAACCGCACCATGCAGCACATTGGCCCAGATGCTGGCAGGGTCAAAACCCGTCAGGGCAGCCACCAGATCACTGCGCCAGCCGCCCAGCGGATCGGCACCGAATTCGGCAATCTGCAGGTTGGCTTGATAGCCGGTATTCCACAGCCCGAACAGAATCGCCGGGAAGGTGCAGAACCACACCGTCATCATGATGCGCTTGAGGTCGAGACCATCACGTACGTGAGCTGCAGTCCGGGTTACTGAATCCGGGCTGTACAGCATGGTGTCGAACATTTCGTAGAAGGTGTAAAACTTCTCGTACTTGCCGCCCTCATGGAAATGCGGAGCGACTTTCTTGTCCAGATAGTTTCTCAGGCCCATGCTCAGCCCTCCGCTTCAATAGTGGTGAGGTTGTCGCGCAGGATCGGACCGTACTCGTATTTACCCGGGCACACGAAGGTGCACAGGGCCAGGTCTTCTTCCAGCAGCTCCAGAGCACCCAGTGCGACCGCGCTGTCGGCATCACCGACAATCAGGGCACGCAACAACTGGGTCGGCAGCACATCCAGCGGCATCACTTCTTCATACGCCCCCACTGGCACCATGGCACGCTCGGAACCGTTGGTGGTGGTGGTAAAGTTGAAGCGCTTGCCCGGCATCAGCTTGGACAGGTAGATATTCATCACCGAGAAACGGTTGGTACCGGGGGAGATGTAACCCAGCAGCTCACGTTCGTGGCCTTCTTTCAGCGCCGTCAGCTGATTGGTGGAGCGGCTCAGCCAGGCCAGCGGGCCACGAGCGTTGTGTCCACTGAACACAGAGCCGGAAATCAGGCGATTATCACCGTCTTTCAGTTCACCCTGGGTGAAATCTTCCACATTGGCACCCACTCGGGTACGCAGCAGACGCGGCGTCTTGGCCTGCGGGCCGGCCAGAGCAACCACGCGATCGCTATAGATCTTGCCTTCGGTGAACAGCTTGCCGATGGCGATCACGTCCTGGTAGGCGAGAGACCAGACGGTCTTGTTCATGCCGACCGGGTCCAGGAAATGGATCTGGGTTCCCACATTGCCAGCCGGGTGCTTACCGGCGAAGGTCTCTTCGCGCACCTGGCCACCAGCGAAACTGGGCAGATCGGTTTTGGGACCGCGGCAAACCCATACCGGGCCATCGGTGAGACGGCTCAGTACAGACAGGCCATCACGGAACGCCTGCTCGTTTTCCTTGATGACCACCGCCGGCTCTTGCGCCAGGGGGTTGGTATCGAGAACGGAAACGAAAATGGAGTTGGGGGTAGAATCCAGCGCTGGCACCTTGCCAAAGGGGCGAGTACGCAGCAAAGTCCATTCACCGGAGTCCACCAGCTGCTGCTGAACCGCGGCACGATCCAGACTGGAAAGCTGGTCGGCACTGTAGGCGGTAAAGGAAACGTCCTCTTCCTGTTCAGCCACTTCAATCACGACGGATTGCAGAATGCGTTTGTGACCGCGATTGATGGCGATCACCTTGCCTGCGGCAGGAGCGGTGTACTTCACACCGTCGGTCTTCTTGTCCGTGAAGAGGATCTGGCCTTTTTTGACCATATCGCCTTCGCGCACTTCCATGGTGGGTTTCATGCCCACGTAGTCACCGCCGAGCACGGCAACAGAACGAACCTGGTGACCTTCCTCAATCGACTGGCGCGGCGCACCAGTGATGGGCAGATCCAGGCCCTTCCTGATTTTAATCATAGTTACTCGCCCACGTTGCGTGTTGCTGAAGTCGAGGCAAACCCTCCGAAAATGCCCTGAACTCAGGGAATTACCGGGGATTCACGCAAAATCCGGAATTTGCACTTGGGAGCCGGCCGGAGCCGGCGGCGCATATTATAAAGAGGCGCCACTCCATTCGCCAGAGGCTTGAAGGCCGACTTTTGTCGCATCGCACCATGCAGGTGCGATATTGATGCACCATGCTGACACTTTTCTCTGGCCGAAAAAAAGCCCGCGCTGAGCGGGCTTTCTCTCAAACTGACGTCATCAGTCCTTCGGATACGCCGGGAATTCGACCCCGGAGATCTGCTGGAGGATACGCAGTACCTGACAGCTGTAGCCGAATTCGTTGTCGTACCACACGTACAACACACAGTGACGACCGTTAACGATGGTGGCTTCCGCATCGATCACGGAGGCGTGACGGGAGCCCACGAAGTCGGTAGAAACCGCATCCGGACTGCTCACGAAATCCACCTGGCGCTGCAGCGGAGAGTGCAGGCTGACCCAGCGCAGGTATTCGTTCAGCTCTTCCAGGCTGGTTTCCTTCTCCAGAGTCAGATTCAGGATCGCCATGGAGACGTTCGGGGTAGGAACGCGAATGGAGTTACCGGTCAGCTTGCCCTTCAGGGACGGCAGCGCCTTGGCAGCAGCGGTCGCCGCACCGGTCTCGGTGAGCACCATGTTCAACGGAGCCGCACGGCCACGACGGGGGCCCTTATGGAAGTTATCGAGCAGGTTCTGGTCGTTGGTGTAGGAATGCACCGTCTCAACGTGGCCAAACTCGATACCGAACTTGTCTTCGATTGCCTTGAGCGGCGGCACGATGGCGTTGGTGGTACAGCTGGCCGCAGAGATGATCTTGTCGCTGTCTTCGATGATGTTGTTGTTCACGCCGTGAACAATGTTTTTCATATCACCTTTGCCTGGCGCCGTCAGCATCACGCGAGACACACCCGGACGGTTCAGGTGCTGGGACAGACCATCCACATCACGCCACTTACCGGTGTTGTCGATCACCACGGCATTGTTGATGCCGTACTGGGTGTAATCGATGGTGTTGGGATCGTTGGAGTAGATCACCTTAATGAAATTGCCGTTGGCGATGATGGCATTTTCTTCTTCGTCGACAGCGATGGTACCGGCGAACGGGCCGTGAACGGAGTCACGACGCAGCAAGCTGGCGCGCTTCTGCAGGTCGCCCTTGCCAGATTCACGCACCACGATCGCTTTCAGGCGCAGCCCGTTACCGGACCCCACTTTCTCGATCAGCAGACGAGCCAGAATACGGCCGATACGGCCAAAGCCGTAGAGCACCACATCGGTGGGCTCAGGCATTCCGCCCTTGTTGCTGGTCGCTTCGGCCAGCTCTGCGCGCACATACTCTTCAATAGACAGGCCGCGATTGTCTTTTTTGTACTCTACCGCCAACTTGCCGATATCAATGCGGCAGGGGCCCAGGTCGAGCTTGGCAACTTCCTGAAGCACCGGGAAAGTGTCAACAACAGACAGCTCGGAATCTTCAATCTGCTTGACGAAACGGTGTGCCTTCAGGATCTGGATAACAGACTTGTTGACCAGGGAACGGCTGTAAACGGTGGTGGTGACGTTCTTTTCGCGCTGCAGGCGGCCAATCATGGGAATCATGGCTTCTGCGATTTCCTCGCGATTCTTCCAGCGTCCGAAATGGTCTTCCAGTTTGCTCACGGAGATGCCCCTCTCAGTTTGGGTTCAGGTGACGGAAACCGTGGAATGGCTCTAGATGCCCGGTTTCAGCGGTCAGCCAGCGGTGGAGTTTGGGGCGCGAATGATACTGCCAAATGCGGGGTTTATCCACCCGGGTACAGCAAAGCGACTGACTGTATAAGCGCGGCCGCTGTGACGGCATGGCAAACCCGGGCTCAAAGACCGGGGACAGCATGAACATTACATCAGAGCCTGAGCCACTTTGGCCTGCAATGCGGGCACCACTTCGTCTTCGAACCAGGGGCGCTGGCGCAACCACAGACGATTACGGGGGCTGGGGTGTGGTAGCGGGAAGTAACCGTGCGCTAGCGCCCGGCGGTATTCCCGTACGTTATCAGTCAGCGACTTGCCGCGCTCCGGCAGGTAGTAACGCTGGGCGTACTGCCCCACCAGCAGGGTAAGTCTGATCTCGGGTAATTCCGCCAGCAAAAGTTCATGCCACTGCGGCGCACATTCTGGACGCGGCGGCAGATCGCCCCCCTTTCCCCGACCGGGATAACAAAACCCCATAGGGATGATCGCGATGCGGCGCTCGTCATAAAAGGCGGCTTTATCCAGTTGCAACCAATCCCGCAACCGGTCCCCGGAGGGATCATTCCAGGGAATCCCGCTCTCGTGTACCCGGGTACCGGGCGCCTGGCCAACAATCAATAACCGGGCGCTCTCTCCTGCCTGCACCACCGGCCGCGGGCCCAGCGGCAAGTGCGGCTCGCACAGGCGGCAAGCGCGCACCTCTTCCAGTAATGGCAGTAGCCGGTTCATTCCGCCGGACTGTCAGACCGGTGCAATCGAATCAACCCTTCCTGAGCCACCGACGCCACCAGGGTGCCATCCTGACGGTAGATGGAACCAAAGTTCATCCCGCGGGAACCTCCGGCGAAGGGGCTGTCACTGCGATACAGCAGCCACTCATCAATTTTGAAGTCATTGTGGAACCACATGGCGTGGTCAATGCTTGCGCACTGCACATTGGGCTGCCAGAAATTCATGCCATGGGGCAGCATGGCTGTGCCCATCAGGCCAAAATCCGAACAATAGGCCAACAACGCCCGGTGCGTCATGGGATTGGCGTCTACCTTGTCCACGACACGGAACCAGACTTCCCTGACCGGCGCTTTGGGGTCGGGGGAAATGGGGTCTTTCGGCGTGACCGGGCGAAATTCTACCGGTCGCTCGGTAAGGAAGTCCTTTCGATACTGCTCCGGGAGACGCTCCACCAACTTGATCCGAATCGCCTCGTCACTCTCCAGCCCCTCCGGGCCCGGCACCTCAGGCATGTCAGCCTGATGGGATGCCCCCTCCTCCACTACTTGATACGAGGACGCCAGCGAAAAGATCGGTCGGCCATGCTGGATGGCATTCACCCGCCGGGTGGTAAAACTCTTGCCATCACGAATCCGGTCCACGTCGTAGACGATGGGCGCATTAAAATCCCCCGGCCGCAGGAAATAGGCATGCAGGGAGTGCACCGGGCGCTCTTCCGGCACGGTCCGTGACGCCGCCAACAGAGCCTGCCCGGCCACCAGCCCGCCAAACACACTACGTTGGCCATTGGCCTGGCTCTGGCCACGAAAGAGGTTGTTCTCGAGTTGCTCCAGATCAAACAGATCCATCAGCTCCCGGACAGCTGTATTCATACCCAATCCTCAGCGCAAACTAATCAGTACCACCATGTTACCCCCGCACCCGTGCAGGTTCACCCGTTGACACGCCCCTCCATCTGCCCATGGCAATGGCCGGATGTCGGCCGCACCGCTACAATACGCCGCCTGAAACCCAAGCCAAGGCAGGAACCGGGCCCGAATGAAGTTACTCCCCGACAGCAACCTTTTTCCCTCTGGACGAGAGCACTATAAAGACTGGGCCGGGCTCACTGCCGGCAGCATGGCCGCGGTGCTGGCCGAACTGGCGCGCAGCCAGGATCACCTGTTTGTGGTGCTGGCCCCCAACAGTAGTCGCGCCCAGCAGCTGACGGACTCCCTCAGCTTTTACCTGACCGGCAGCAACACGCCGGTGATGCTGTTCCCGGACTGGGAAACCCTGCCCTACGACCACTTCAGCCCCCACCAGGACATTGTCAGCGACCGGATCCGGGTATTGCACCAACTGCCTACCACCCACAAGGGCATCCTGGTGGTCCCGGTCAATACCCTGATGCAGCGTCTGGCGCCGCCGCTTCACATCACTGGCAACAGTTTCCTGCTCAAGGTCGGCGACGTATTTGATATGGACGCCACCCGCGAACGGCTGGTGGCGTGTGGCTACCGTCAGCGCGATAACGTCTACGAGCACGGCGAATTCGCGGTGCGCGGTGCCATCATGGATATCTACCCCATGGGCGCCGAGCAGCCATTTCGCATCGAGCTGTTTGATGACGAAATTGAATCGTTGCGCCTGTTCGATGCCGAAAGCCAGCGCTCCACCGGCAAGGTCGAGGACATCACCCTGTTACCGGCGGCGGAATTCCCGCTCAGTGCCGAAGGCATTGCCCGTTTCCGCAGCAACTTCCGTGACACCTTCGATGTGGACACCCGCCACGTGCCCCTTTACCAGGATGTCACCGACGGGTTGGCCGCCCCGGGGCTGGAGTATTACTTGCCCTTGTTCTTCGAACACATGGCCACGCTGTTCGATTACCTGCCCGATGACGTAAAGCTGGTCGAAATGGCCGATTGCCAACCGGCCATTGAACATTTCTGGGACGACGTAGAACAACGCTATGAATCGCGCCGCCATGACATTCACCGCCCGATCATGACCCCCTGGCAGCTGTATCTTCGCCAGGAAGAGCTGGGCGCAGCCCTCAAGCGTCACCCACGGGCCCGCCAGGCCAGTAGCGCAGCGCCTGCCGACAGCAATGCCATCGCCTTTGATGTGGCACCCATGCCGGCACTGACCGCCGACGTGCGCGCCAGCAACCCCCTGGCCCTGCTGCACACCTTCTCTGACGCCCATCCAGACACCCATATCCTGATCTGTGCGGAAACCGCCGGCCGCCGCGAAGCCCTGCTGGAGCTGATGCAGAAAATCCGCATCCAGCCAGTGATGAAAGACAACTGGCCAGACTTCATTGCCGAGCCCGCCCGCTGGAGCCTGACCCGCGGTGAGCTGGATGCCGGCTTTTATGCACCGGAACACCAGCTGCTGGTGGTCACCGAGAACGACCTCTACGGCGAGCGGGTACTGCAACGCCGACGCCGCAAATCCAGCAGCGATGACGGCGCCGCCGAGCAAGCCTTCCGCTCTCTGGGTGAACTCACAGTGGGCTCCCCGGTGGTGCACCTTGAGCACGGGGTCGGTCGCTACCTGGGCCTGACCCACATGGAAGTGGACCGCCAGCAACACGAGTTCCTGTTGCTGGAATACCAGGGCGGCGACAAGCTGTATGTGCCGGTGTCATCCCTGCACCTGATCAGCCGGTACGGCGGTGGCGACACGGCACCGCTGAATAGACTCGGTACCGAGCAGTGGAGCAAGGCGCGCCAGAAAGCCGCCGAGAAGATCCACGACGTGGCCGCCGAACTGCTCAACACCTACGCCCGCCGAGAAGCACGCGAAGGCAAGCAGTTCGATGTGGACATGAACGACTACGAGCGCTTCAGCGCCGGCTTCCCCTTCGAGGAAACGCCGGATCAGCAAGCGGCCATCGCCTCGGTGATCGCCGACATGCAGTCCAGCAACCCCATGGACCGACTGGTCTGTGGCGACGTGGGCTTCGGCAAGACCGAAGTAGCCATGCGCGCCGCCTTCGTCGCGGTGGAAAACCAGACTCAGGTGGCGGTGCTGGTGCCCACCACCCTGCTCGCCCAGCAACACTACGAATCCTTTACTGACCGCTTTGCCGACTGGCCGGTGAATATCGAGGTGCTGTCCCGTTTCCGCAGTGCCAAGGAAAAAACCCAGGTACTGCAACGGCTGAAGGAAGGCAAAGTCGATATTCTGGTGGGCACCCACCAGCTGCTGCAGGAAACCGTAGCGTTCGACAATCTCGGGCTGATCATTGTGGATGAAGAGCACCGCTTTGGGGTGCGCCACAAAGAGCGCCTGAAACAGATGCGCGCCGAATGCGACATCCTTACCCTCACCGCTACCCCCATTCCGCGCACCCTGAACATGGCCATGAGCGGCATGCGGGATATTTCCATCATCGCCACGCCGCCACAAAAACGCCTGTCGGTGAAAACCTTTGTGCAACAGCACAATGACACCGCCATCAAGGAAGCCCTGCTCCGGGAGCTGTTACGCGGTGGGCAGGTGTACTACCTGCACAACGACATCGACACCATGGAGAAGACGGCGGAAGACATCCGCAAGCTGGTGCCGGATGCCCGCGTTGGCATTGCCCATGGACAAATGCGCGAGCGGGAACTGGAAGCGGTGATGAGCGACTTCTACCACCGTCGCTTCAATGTGCTGGTGTGTACCACCATTGTGGAAACCGGCATCGACGTGCCCAGTGCCAACACCATCATTATCGACCGGGCCGACAAGTTGGGCCTGGCCCAGCTGCATCAGCTGCGTGGCCGGGTCGGCCGCAGCCACCACCAGGCCTATGCCTACCTGATCACCCCCAGCCCCAAGGTGATGACCAAGGACGCCCTCAAGCGTCTGGAAGCCATCGAACAGGCCACCGATCTGGGTGCCGGTTTCATGCTCGCCAGCCAGGATCTGGAAATCCGTGGCGCTGGTGAACTGCTCGGCGAAGAACAGCACGGCAATATCGAAACCATTGGCTTTAGCCTCTACATGGAAATGCTGGAGCAAGCAGTGGAAGCGCTCAAGCGCGGCGAGCAACCGGATGTGGAAAAACCGCTCAGCGGCGGACCGGAACTCAACCTGCGCATCCCGGCTCTGATTCCCGAAGATTACCTGCCCGATGTATTCAGTCGACTGACGCTCTACAAACGCATCGCCGGCTGCAAGACCCGCGACGGGCTAAAAGAACTGCAGGTGGAAATGATCGACCGTTTCGGCCTGTTGCCCGAGCCGGTGAAAAACCTGTTTGCGGTCACCGAACTGCGCCAACAGGCTGACCGTCTCGGCATCATTCGCCTGGATGCTCACGCCGGCGGCGGCAAGGTGGAGTTTGGAGAGCGGACCCCGGTGGACCCGCTGACCATCGTTAAACTGGTGCAGTCCGGCCCGAACCGTTTCAAGCTGGAAGGCGCCAACATGTTGCGGTTTGTAGAGGACAGTGAAACCGCCGAGGAACGGATCGACGTCGTCGACGCTCTGCTCAAACGGCTCTCGGCGCAGAGCATCAAGAAGGACTGAGGGGCGAACAGCAAGCTACAAGCTGCAACGCGAATCCGGCTGGGCCGCTAGACTTAAAGGCTTTCCCCGCGCACCATCGCTTGGTCGCGGGTATAGCCCGTCAAAACTTGGCAACCCCAAACCGCGCCTTGCAGCTTGATGCTTGTAGCTCAATCCCGTCACAAATTTGCCACCGCCCGGCCAGTGCATCGTGAATTGGTCTGGCTGAGCCGTTATAGTCGGCACCGGAATCAATGCCTGTCTTCAGGCAAACAAGGAGTATTGAATGCGTCGCGCATTACTGTGGGTTGTGTTGTCCCTGTTCACCGGCCCGGCATTCGCCAAAGGCTGGTACACCATCGAAGTACTGGTGTTTGCCCAGAATCACCCGGTCAGCAGCGAGATATTCCCCACCAACCGGCAACCCGCCTACGCACCTCAACCGGTCACCCTGGGCTCACCAGAATTGAATGAGCAGGCCGACAGCGATGCCGTCGGCCGCGGTGCGTGGCAATTCCTGGGTGAAGACAGCGCCGTGTTGCAGTTCATGATGGAACGCATGGAACAAAGCGGGAACTACCGTGAGCTCTACCATGCCACCTGGCGCCAGCCAGTCGGGAGCAAGCAGGAAACACAGCCCGTCTACCTGCGCGGCGGTCAGACCCTGCCCACCAAGGAGGGGGATATCCCGGAACTGGAAGGCACCCTGCATTTCAGCGAAAGCCGTTATGTCCACGTGGACCCGCGCCTGTGGTTCAACACCGAAGTAGAAGGCGAGCGAATCTATGTGGACATCAGTGAAAGTCGTCGGCTGAGCGGCTTTCAGGCGTATTACTTTGATCACCCCATGTTCGGCATGATAGTTCGGGTTACCCGCTAACGGACTGCCCTTTGCGGCATGCCCCTTTCAAAACCCGCTCACGGCCAATACCGATTCTACCGCCTGTCTGAAACTCTGCATTCAGACGGGCCCCCAAACGTTTCCCGCGCTAAAGTCATTTCAAGGGGCCTTACCCGGCCCAGACAAGTCACTCCCTGACGGGCTACCCTCCCGGACGGGAAAGGAGCGTTGTCATGTTCGTTACCCTCGAACAGACCGACGTTGCCGAACTCCATCAGTTCCGGGATCCGGTAACCGGTCTGCGTGCGCTGATCGCCCTGCACTCCACCCGCCTGGGCCCTGCCCTTGGTGGCTGTCGCTGCCTCCCCTATCCTGACGAAGCCTCTGCCATCGCCGATGTCTGCCGCCTCGCCCGCGGGATGAGCTACAAGGCCGCTCTGGCCGGGTTGCCATTGGGTGGCGGCAAAGCCGTCATCATTGAACCACCAACGCACTACGACCGAGCTGCCCTCTATCGCAGCTTCGGCGAAGCCGTCCACCGACTGGGGGGACGCTATATCACTGCTGTCGATGCCGGCACCGAGATCCAGGATCTCGATCAGGTCGCCCACGTAACACCGCACGTACGAGGGTGCTCCGCCGATGGCATCGACCCCTCGCCCTATACGGCACTGGGTGTCTTCGCCGCACTCAATGCGGCCATTCAACACCGATTGCAGCGTCACGGGGTGCGCGGCCTGCACTTGGCGATTCAGGGGCTCGGCCATGTGGGGAGCCAGCTTGCCCTGATGCTTGGCCGTGCAGGGGCGAAGCTGACTCTGGCCGACCTGAATACCCTGCGGGCCCGTCAACTGGCAGACCGTTTACACGCGGACTGGGTCCCCGCTGACCACATCTACGATGTCCCCTGCGATGTTTTCCTGCCCTGCGCCCTGGGCGGTATTCTCAACGCCGATACCATTTCACGGCTGCACAGCCCCCTGATTGTTGGCGCCGCCAACAACCAGCTCGCCACACCGAGCGATGCCCTCCGGCTGCTGGAGCGGGACATCCTCTACACCCCTGACTACCTGAACAATGCTGGCGGTCTGATCGCACTGGCGCTGGGACACCAGCAGGTCCCCGTCGATCAGATTCGCCGAAAAGTCCTGACCATCGGCCGCACCCTCACCCGAATCTTGCACGACGCCCAGCGCCTGCAAGTCGCACCCGCCACCATGGCAGACCGGTTGGCGGAGCAACACCTGCACGATGCCCGGCCAGAAACACTCCAGTCCTACCCGGAGGCCCGCCATGTTTATGCCTGAGCCCTACCAGATCCATCAACGGCTGGACGCCCTGGCTGACTGCCCCCACTGGCAACGTCTGACTGAGGGCTACCGGAATATGCAGTTGATCCGCACCTTCGACAAAAAGGCCGTCAACCTGCAGCGCACTGGCCAGTTAGGCACCTATGCCTCCTGCCTGGGCGCCGAAGCCATCGCCACCGCAGGCGGCATGGCACTGGCAAGAGAGGATTACTTCGTCCCCTATTACCGCGACCATGCCACCCAATACCTGCGCGGTGTACCGCTCTACCAGATCCTTCAGTATTGGGGCGGCGATGAAAGGGGTAATGCCTTCCCGGCAGACACCCCCGCCAGCCGCGATCTGCCCAACTGCGTCCCGATCGCCACCCAACTGCCCCAGGCCGCCGGCATCGCAACCAAGGCCAAGCTGACGCACGAACACGCCGCCGTACTGGCCACCTGTGGAGATGGCGGAACCTCTCGCGGGGATTTCTACGAAACCCTCAACGTGGCGGGAGTATGGCAATTACCCCTGGTGGTCATGGTCAACAACAACCAATGGGCGATTTCGGTTCCCGGCCAGCTCCAAACCGCCAGCCGGTCCATCGCTCACAAGGCGGAGGCCGCCGGCATAGAGGGCATACGGGTCGACGGCAACGACCTGCCCGCCCTGCTGGAGGTACTCGACTATGCACTCGACAAAGCCCGCCACGGCAAAGGCGCTACCCTGGTAGAGGCGATCAGCTACCGCCTCAGCGACCACACCACTGCTGACGATGCGAGCCGTTACCGCAAGGCGAGCGAACTGCATACCGCCTGGCAACACGAACCTATCGCCCGACTCAGGCACGCGCTGGTCAACGCCAGACAGTGGGATGCAGAGCAGGAAACGCAATGGCAGCAGCACTGCCGTGACGTCGTGGACGACGCAGTAAAAACCTATCTGGAACACCCCCCGCAGGTGCCCGCTGACATGCTCGACCACCTCTACGCCACCTTGCCCGCGAGCCTTGGCCGTCAACGGCAAACCCTGTCCCGCCAGCAAGGAGATCCGCATGCATAATGCACAGCAACGCCCTCAACATGCGCTCCCCCTGAACTTGGTGGAAGCCATCAACCGGGCCCTGTTCCAGGCCATGAGCGACGACCACCGCGTGGTGCTGCTTGGTGAGGACATTGCCACCAATGGCGGCGTCTTTCGGGCCACCGAGGGGCTCAAGGCGCATTTTGGTTTGCGTCGGGTAATGGATACCCCACTGGCAGAGAATCTTATCGCTGGCCTCAGTGTTGGCATGGCCAGCCAGGGACTGAAGCCCGTGGCCGAGATCCAGTTCATGGGCTTCATCTACGCAGCCCTGGAACAATTGATCAGCCACGCAGCGCGGCTGCGTCACCGAACACGGGGACGGCTGAGCTGCCCGCTGGTGATCCGCGCGCCGTTTGGCGGTGGCATCCACGCCCCCGAGCATCACAGCGAAAGCACTGAAGCCCTGTTTGCTCATGTACCGGGGCTTCGCGTGGTCATTCCGTCCTCCCCCTCCCGGGCCTACGGCCTGCTGCGTGCCGCCATTAGCTGCCCAGACCCGGTCCTGTTTCTGGAACCCAAACGGCTTTATCGACTGCAACGACTGCCCGTCGACCTTGACGATGCCCCGCTGCCGCTGGATCGCTGTTTCACCCTGCGTCCCGGCGAAGACATCACCCTGATCAGCTGGGGCGCCATGATCCATGAGACCCTGGCCGCCGCCGACCACCTGGCACAGGCCGGCATCAAGGCTGAAGTCATTGATGTCGCCACACTCAACCCACTGGACCGGGACACGCTGGTGGCCAGTGTCAGCAAGACAGGGCGCGCCGTTATCGTCCATGAGGCGCCCTTTACGGGTGGGTTTGGCGCCGAGATCGCCGCCACCCTGGCCAGCGATGCCTTGATGCAACTCCGTGCGCCCGTGACGCGGGTCACCGGCTACGACACCCCCATGCCCTATTTCGCCATGGAGAGGGAATACATGCCCAGCGTGGAGCGCATCGTGGCGGCGGCCAAGCAGCAAATGGAGTACTGAGAAAAAGGTCGGACGTCTGACGTCGGATGTCTGACGCAAAACCCTGGGAGCCCAACCATGCCCTATTTCACTCTGCCCGATCTGGGCGAAGGTTTGCAGGAAGCCGAAATCGTCGAGTGGCATGTCAACGAGGGTGACAGCGTCAAGGTGGATGACCTGTTGCTCAGCGTGGAAACCGCCAAGGCTATTGTCGATATTCCTTCCCCCCGCGACGGCATCATCGGATCGCTGTTTGTCCGCAATGGGGACCTGATTCATACCGGCGAACCCCTGCTCGCCTTCGCCGGTGATGAAGGCACCGGCAGTCAGACGGTGGTGGGCAACCTGGAAAGCCAGGACGACAGCGACAATCAGGATCATTTTGTCATCGGCGCGGTGACTGAAGGGCACCATTTTGGCGGCGCGACCCCTGCCATTCGCGCCCTGGCCCAGCACCTGGGCGTCAATCTGGAGCAACTTCGAGGCAGCGGCCCCAACGGCACCATCACCTTTGAGGACGTACAGCAAAACGCCAACCTGAAACACAGCCACGGCGACAGCACCCCGCTAAAAGGCGTCGCTCGCAGCATGGCCAAAACCATGGCCTGCGCAGGCCAGCAAGTCGTGCCTGTCAGCCTGTTTGACCAAACCAGTATCCGTCACTGGGCAGCCCACACTGATATTACCCTCAGACTGATTCAGGCCATCGTGGCGGGTTGTCAGGCAGAACCCGCCCTTAATGCCTGGTTCGACGGCAGCACCCTGAGCATGCGAGTGGTGGAAAAAATTGATCTGGGTATCGCGGTGGATACCCCCGACGGCCTGTTTGTTCCGGTACTGAGAGATGTGGGAAACCGCGAGCCAGATGATCTGCGAGAGGGGCTCGACCGGCTCCGCCATGATGTGAGGAACCGCAAGATTCCCGCAAAAGAATTACAAGGTGCCACCCTCACCCTGAGCAACTTTGGGACCCTGGGCGGCCGCTTCGCCACACCGGTAGTGGTACCACCACAGGTGGCCATTGTCGGCGCGGGAAAACGCTTCATCCAACCGGGCATCAACAATGGGGCGTTGTTTGAAGATGTGCAGCTACCCTTGAGCCTGACCTTCGATCACCGCGCCTTGAATGGCGGACAGGCTGCCAGATTTCTGGCTGCCTTGCTGGCAGATCTTTCGGCTCCACCAATGTAGCGCAGCCAAGCAACGCGAAGACTTCCACTGTTGCAGAGCCAACCAGGGGCATGGGCTCCCACAAAGATGAATACAGCGCTCGAGCGGTTAATTGCACTGCTTTGTGGGAGCTATGCTTGCATGGCGAATCGAGCGACAGCGAGACGACCGAGGGAGGGGCACTCTCATGTTTACCAGCGCTCTGGAATCTCTACCTCGCCTAGGCGAGGATCGCCATGCAAGCATGGGCTCCTACTGGGCGCATAGGTTATCCGAGGTCGCCGAACTCGACGATTTGGAAGGCGTTACCGTTCTTCTTGAAACCAGGGAACTATTTTAGGTCTTCCTATCCACTCAAGCATAGCTCATAGCTCATAGCTCATAGCTCATAGCTCATAGCTTGTAGCTTGTAGCTTGCCCAGCCCGATGCCTTTGAGGCTCTACGGTGACTCCAGACCCAACAACTCCACCAGAAAATCTTTCCACAGGTCATAGACCATGAAATGGCCATACTCCGGAAAGCTGCGAAAGCGAACATTGGGCAAATCGTCCGCCAGCCTGCGGGCCCCATCAATGTGGATAATACCGTCGGTTTCACCATGCCATTGCAATACCGGCAGGGTGACCTGCTGCAAATCGACGCCCAATGGCCGCAGATGATTGAGATACTCCTCCATCATGATCCGCGCGCCCTGAAAGTGCCCCCGTCGGGTACGCTTGATGGTCCGGGCCAGCAGATCCGGATTATCAAAGACCCGCTGATCGGCCTTCGACATGCCCCGCGCCAGCATTTTGTAGAACTTCTCCGGCGCCTTCTGTACACCGCGTACGCCAAGCCGTCCGACCAACATGAACAGGCGGGGGTCCCTGCGTGAAATCTGCAGACTCATGCGGTGAATCGGTTCCAGCTTGTCCAGGTCGAGATACTCACCCGCGAGGGTCGTTCCCAGCAGCCCCAGACGGTCAAACAGGTCCGGGTAGTTTGCCGCCGCACACAGCGCATAGGGTCCGCCACCACAATAGGCCGCCATGGGAGGACGCTGGATCTTCAGGTGCTCACAGAGGTAACGGATATCCGCCCCCAGATCAGTAAACTGGTACTGGGGTTGATAGGTTGAGATCCCATAGCCCGGCCTGACGATCAGAATCATGCGCAGGCCTTTTTCACGGTACCAGTCTTCAAACACCGTGTGATCGGGCATCGAGGCTCCCTGGTTTTCCAGGGTCAGGACGGGCCGCCCGTTGGGGTCACCATATTCATACCAGCTCAGCACCCGGCCATCAGGCAAGGTGAGCGTGTATTCCTCATCGTCATCATCGTGACGCGGCATGCGCGCCGCCTGCACCAGGGCATGGCCCATGGCGTGGCTGACCAGCTGCACCTGACTGCTGGCATTGAGCTTGCCCATGATGGATTTCAACTGGGAACGTGCCGTGCTGATCTTGATGTTCAGCAACTGGGCGCTTTGCTGCAGGTTGCCGATCTTGCACAGCAGGTGCAGCAGGCGGGATTCCGCCTCGGTAATATTGAAAACCGAGCGCAGCATGTCCGGCGATGGCGTCACCACACTATGTCCCGCCAGCACCCAGACGATGGTTCGCACCCGGGAGATACTGCCGGGGGCATCGGATTTCTGTACCGGCAAGCACAGCAGCGAAACGCCCTCTTCCGGGGACGTCAGTAACTGGGTCCCCCGCCCTTCTGCAAGCCGGTTGACCCGATCCAGAGCCTGCTTCAATTCCCGGTCAGAAAAATGCAACTGATTGCCGACCAGCCGAACCGGCCCCGCCGCCAGCACCTGTGCGGCTACCGGGTTGTACTCAAGCACCTCAAGACCTTCGCTCAGCATCAGCATCGGCCAGGGCATCTGGTTGTACATGGCATTGAGCACGTTGCTGCGATCTTCCAGCGCGTGCATGTAGGAACTGGAACGCACCGCCCGCTCCAGATGGGCGACCAGAGACTCCACTTCCGCGCGCCGGGGCAACGGCGCGGCATCAGCAGGAGACACGTCCCCCGCCTCCACTTCGGTCCAGCCCGCAATGGTATCCAGCAATTCGACCCAGTCACCGGGGGACAGGGCCGTTTCGTAGATCTTGCCGATCAGGGCATCGTTATCGTTGTTCAAACGGGGTTCCCCACACAACCATCGGGGAAACAGGATAATGGAAGGCGATACAATGACAATCGCCAACCGGCGCTGAGGTATGCCGAGCTGACCAAAGGCGTCAGGGCTTGTACCTGCAGCGCAACCTCAGTGGACGCACTCAGTCGGTTTGAGTACAAACCGGCCATGGGAATCGTACAGGGCCATGGGGAGGACACGGTGGGCGGTGGGCAACTGCCGTATTTCGTCCAGGGTCGCGAAGCGGTGGGCCCAGGCGGGATGATCCGTGCGGTATTCCACTACATCCGGGTGATCCGACCCACCGAAGGCCAGAATTTCGTCAGAGGAATCAAACAATGCCACATAACCCAGAAAACGGGGCTCGGTGGTATCCGCCTGGCCGGGGGGATAAATCGGGTCGAGCCGAGAGGGCGCTTTAGCCATGTCACCAGCCTCCATGACAGAGAGGGAACCAGATTACAGATAATGTGAATCTGAGTCAGACGACTATAACAGGCTTCATGTCGCGTTATGTTACTGCAGTGTGAAATCCGCTACCCCTTTCGCGATGGGGGATCAGGCCCGGCCGGGGCGACCACCCGGCCAAGCCAACAGCATTACAACTCGACGTTGTGATAGACGTTCTGCACGTCATCCAGGTCATTGAGCATGGCCAGGAACTTGTCGAACAGCTCACGCTCCTCGCCTTCCACCGTGGTGTAGGCGTGGGGGATAAACTGAATCTCTTCGACGTCGAAATCGATACCTTCAAACGCCTCGGTCAGGGCCTGACGTGCCTTGGCAAACTCAGTGTTGGGCGTGAAGACCGTCAGCACACCGTCCTCATTTTCGATATCCGTCACGTCGACATCCGCTTCCATCAGCGCTTCCAACACCGTGTCTTCGTCATCGTGAGCAAAGCTGAAAATCGCCGCGTGGTCGAACATGTGCGCCACGGTGCCTTGGGTGCCAATCTTGCACTTGGTCTTGGTGAAGGCGACCCGCACATCGCCAAAGGTACGGTTGGGATTATCGGTCAGACACTCAATGATGGCCATGGAGCCACCCGGTCCGTAACCCTCGTAGCGAGCCGGGGCAAAGTCTTCACCGCCGCCACCCTTGGCCTTGTCCAGCGCCTTGTCGATCACATGCCCGGGAACCTGGTCCTTCTTGGCTCGATCAATCAAGCTGCGCAGTGCCAGGTTCGAATCTGGCTCTACCCCGCCGTTCTTCGCACACACATAGATTTCGCGGCCATAGCGACTGTAGACCTTCGCTTTCATGTCCGAGGTCTTGGCCATGGATTCTTTTCGGTTCTGGTAGGCGCGGCCCATGGGATACTTGCTCCAATAATGGTTTTGGGGAGGGATTCTAGGGGAAAAATCGCGGCTTACCTACGACAACTGCCAAGCAGCCACTCCGCAGAGTCATAATAGCGTCATAATGGCGCCCTATAGTCACCCCTTTGGCTATGAGAAGTTTTTCACAATGCTCAGCACGATCCAGAATCGCTTGTCCATCAAGCAGGGATTGTGGCTACTGGCAGCGGGAATTGCTGCCGCGCTGATGGCCATCTGGTTACTGGACCAGCACTACCAGCGTCGCATCACGGAAGAGACAGCCCTGCAATCCATGAACACGGCCATGAGCCGTCAGCTGCAGACCCTGCGTCAGCAGATGGATGCGTTCGCCAGCTCCCGCCAGCTCACTCACGCAGAGCAGTTCCGGGCCAGCCTGCAGCAGCTCAAGGCGCAACACCGGGCACTGGTTCTGGCTCTTCGCAATGCCGATCTGGATGAGACCGGCATGCTGGCCGCCGGCGATCTGTTTCAGCAGGTGGAGAGCAACTTCAACGCCTTGGTCCACAAGCAGGTCACCATTGGTATCGCGCGAAATGAGGGGCATGCCGGGCAACTGAATGCAGCCGCCCAGCGGGTCGAGGAGGTGGTTACCGCCCTGCCGACACTGGCAGTGTCTTTCCTGCAACTGCGCCAACATGAAAAGAACTTTCTGCTGTACCGGGACGAAACCTATATCAACCAGTTCATGGTGGCGCTCTCTCAGTTTCGTGGCACCATCTTCATGTCCGATCTGGATAACCAGATCCTGGCGGCCACCCAGCAGTCCCTGCGCGCCTACACCGACAGTTTCAACACCATGGCGCAATTGCAGCGAGACATCGGCCTCAGCTCCGAGAGCGGGTTGACAGGCGAGCTCAACCGTGCGGCCAGCAAAGCCGAGCAGCAAACGCTGGCACTGGCACAGCAACTGGACTCGCACCTGGACAACCGGCTGGATCAGGCCAGACTACACAGCACCTTGTCCGTGCTGGTCATCATGGCACTCGTCCTGACAACGTTGGCTCTCTTTATCCGCCAGCTGAACCGACACTTTGCGGCAGCACGGTCGTCCGCCCAGCGTCTGGGTGACGGGGACCTCCAGACGCCCATCGAGCAGATCCCTGGTAACGAAATTGGCGAGTTGCTCAAGGTGCTCGAAACCATGCGCAGCAGCTTGCTGGACAAGAGCGACGCCCTCGCCAGGGACAATCACAGCAAGTCATTTTTGTCTGATCTGGGCCACACCCTGCAAGGCGTAAAGGACACTACCACCCTGTGCGACGACATCATTCGCTATTTGTGCAGCCGCCTGAAAGCCCATGTTGGCGCACTCTATGTTGCAGAGGGCGATGGGTTAGTGCGAAGAGCCACCTATGGCATCGCCAGCCTTGAAATGTTGGCGCAAGTCATCGAGCCCGGCGAAGGCATCGTCGGCCAGTGTGCCAGCGACCGAAAGCCCCGACATCTGCACAATCTTCCCCACGACTACCTGCTGGTCACCACCGGCTCCACTCGCCAGACGCCCTCCTCGCTGCTGCTCATGCCACTGCTGTGGAATAACCAACTCTACGGTGTACTGGAACTGGGTGCGGTCGGTTCGCTACCGGACTTTGCCGGCGACTTTCTGCATCAAGCCAGCGAGCCCCTGGCCATTGCCCTGCACACCAGTCTGGTGAATGCGGAACTGACCGACCTGCTGGCGCAACAGAGAACCGGGATTGCCCCTCACCTGCTATCTTCGGACAAGAAACAGAAGTCAGCGGCTGAAATGTGTTTTCGCTACGAAATGCCTGAAGAGACAATGTAGCCCCATCTACCGGNGTCCNNANAACGANAAAAGCCGCCANCAGGCGGCTTTTCNNATGNTGGAGCGGGTGAAGAGAATCGAACTCTCGNATGCAGCTTGGGAAGCTGCCGTTCTACCATTGAACTACACCCGCCGAGAGAAACGGGAATATAGTCAAAAGGCCGCCAGTTGGCCAGTCCNTCCTCGTAGTTTTCGTCACACTTGGGCGCAAAGGCGGTACACTTTTCGTCAACGGCGTTTAGCCATCTCAACGATGGCCACTAATAAGGAGAAACACATGCCAGTCGCGTTTGTCAGCGGAGCCAGGGGATTTCTGGGTGGGCANATCGTAGAACAGCTACTCGACAACGGCTGGGACGTCACGGCCGTTGTCCGGCCTCGCAGCGATGCCTCCGCGCTTCAGGCCAAGGGCGTATCGGTCGTCCAGGCGCCACTGGATAATGCCACCGAACTGGCGCTGGTCATGCCTGCAGCCCCGGATGCGGTGTTCCATGTGGCGGGCAACACCAGCCTGTGGCGTCGCGGCAATGCACAGCAGTACCGTGACAATGTGATGGGCACCCGAGCCATGGTGAGCGCCGCGCTAAAAAATGTGGCGGGGCGTTTTCTCCACACCTCGTCCATTTCTGCCTGGGGTATCCAGGACAGTCCCATCAACGAGGAAACACCGTCCAACGCGGCCAGCGACTGGATCAGCTACAACCGCACCAAGTTTCTCGCCGAGCAGGAAGTGGAAAACGGTATCAAGCAGGGATTGGATGCCGTGATCCTGAACCCCTGCGGAATCATCGGCGCCGGCGACACCCACAANTGGTCGCAGATGATCAAACTGATCAACGATGGCAAGCTGCCAGGCGTGCCGCCGGGGGGCGGCAACTTCTGTGCCGTTGAGGAAGTCGCCCGCGCACACCTTGCGGCCTTGGACAAGGGTGTCTGCGGCGAGCGCTATATCCTTGCCGGAGTAGAGGCGAGTTTTCTGGAGCTGGTACAAACCATCGCCGGCCGGCTTGGCCGCAAGGCGCCATCCAGAACNGTGCCGCCTGCCGTCCTGCGACTGGCCGGGCAGCTTTACCCGATTGCCAGCNTGTTTACCGGCAACGAGCCACGACTGACACCCGAGAAGGTCGCNCTGGTGACCAGCCGTGTACATGCCGACGGCAGCAAGGCAGTGCGGGAGCTGGGNTTCAATNATCAGGTCCCACTGGCCACCATGGTCGAGAATTGCATCACCTGGATGGCCACAGAGAAAATGCTTTAATGCTGTGACGGGATGACGCTGATCAGACNGCCCGATACACCCGGAAACGGTTGGTTTCCGCTGCCACCTGAACATGCCCGAAGGCATCATCGAGCCATTGGGCATAGGGCAACTCACGATTGGCCACCAACCAGATCTCACCGCCCTCTCGCAGGTGTCTGGGGGCGTCGGCAATCAATCGGCGGGNAATGTCCGTGGTTCGCTGACGTCGGTCGTGAAACGGCGGGTTGGTGACAATCATGTCCACACGACCGGATACCGGTGAAAACANGTCTCCCCCCATGACCCGACCCTGAAGGTCATTTTTCTCAAGGCTCGCCTGGCATGCCGCTACCGCAGNGGCACTCACATCCACGGCCTGAACCTGCCAGCCTTGCCGCGCCAGGGAAATCGACAGCACACCGGCGCCACAGCCCATATCAATGACTTTGCCGGGGGACGGCAAACGATGACCCGCCATGGCATCCAACAAGAGCTGNGACCCTTCATCCAAACGGCCATGGCTGAAGACCCCGGGGTAACTCACCGCCGTCAANTCCCCCACGGNAATACTCTGNCCCCAGGCCNCCAGAGTTTGGCTGGCACCGGGTTGTAGCATGCCACGGTACAATTTGCAGTGCCGCGCANTATCCACCAGCTCGACCTCATCCACATGGGCTTCAAGGTGCTTGAGCGCCCCGCGAATGCCNCCTTTGGCNGGTCCAATCAGCCACAACTCCACCGGTTTANCCAGCGCACCGGCTAACCCATTGAGCAAGAAACGCAGTCGGTCGATGGATTTGGGCAATGGCAACACCAGCAAATCCACTTCATCGGCCACCGAAGGCAGNGGCGACCACTGATGNGCGCCGATGGTAAAGTCATCCGCATGCACGTGAATTTGCGCATCGATATTCAACCCGGTCAACGCAGGATCATTGGCCTCCACNACAAGCACCTGACGGCCTGCCAGAGCCNCATCCTGCCGAACTAACAACTGGGTAGTGTTTTCCATCATTCGTGCGCCAACATTGCCAATAAAAACGGGCTGCAGTATAGCGCATACTCCCTGTGAGACCGCAGCCACTGNCCGNGAAAGTTTTACACAATCTCTCCCCTCTGGCCCCCCGGTTTGCGTAGAATCAGAATCATTCTGACGATGTGGAGACNCTCATGGTTGGCACTGCGCCCTTCACCCGCGCTGTAGTACTGCTGGCCTGCAACCTGATTTCTTCGTTGGTTTTTGCCGCCACGGACAGCGGCAACTTCCGCCAGGCACTGGATGCAGCGCGACATGACGACTGGGAGACCCTCTCCCGAATGGAAAAGCAGCTGGGGGACGAACACCCACTGCAGGCCTATCTGGATTTTCATCGCCTGCGCGCTGCGCTGCCAAACCTGAATCCCCAGCGGATCAATGACTACGTCCGGGATTACCCCGACTCACCGCTCCCTACGGATATTCGACAGCTGGCTCTGGTGGCCTANGGCAAGGCCGAGCGCTGGGACGATGTGCTCGCCATCTGGCAACAGCCNCCGTCTGCCACCAGCCTGAAATGCTATTACTATCGCGCCAAAGTGGCTCAGGGTGATACCCAGGCCTTNCAGAGTGCCCGGGACATCTGGGCCCATGGCCGCTCGCTGCCCGATGCCTGCGACCCGCTGTTCGAGGCNGCCCAGAAGNAAGNNATCATNGATGACACCGCGATCTGGGANCGCCAGCANCTGGCATTTGAAGCGGGCCAGTACAGCCTGATGCGNTACCTGGACCGCAAGCTGGATGGCAGTGCCTATGNGGATGCCAGCCGNCGNCTGAAAACACTGTACNGCTCACCGGAGCAGCTGCAGTCACTACCGCACTCACTGCCNCCCACCCAGCGTCAGGCACTATTGCAGGCNGGTGTTTATCGCTGGATTCAGACGGATACGGTCGCCGCCCGCCAGTGGTACGAAAAGCACGCANAGAAAGACATTCCCGATGTGGACGCGCGAGAAACACTNGCCCGGCGCCTTGCCTGGTACTCCACTATTCGCGGCATTGAAGAAAACCGGCCATGGCTGGACCAATGGCTGGATCAGCATGCCGACGCGGAACTGCTGATCCAGCGGACCCGCCGCGCCATCATCGAGCAAGACTGGCCNGGCGTTNAGCATTGGGTGACNCGGATGCCTGAGACAGAACGGCAGGAATCNCGCTGGCAATACTGGCTGGCCAAGGCCCAGGAACAAAACGGAGAGCCTGACGCCGCCCGCACCCTGCTNCAGCAAGCCGCCAAAGGCCGGAATTTTTATGCCTTTCTGGCAGCAGACCAATTGGGCGAGCCCTATCAGTTTTCCACTGCCNCCTTTGTCCAGGGGGAGGATTTCTCTCCCCCTCCCGCGGCAGCGCGTATNGGCATGCTGCTCGACATGGGGGAAGACCGTGCAGCCCACGAAGAGTGGATGTGGCTGATGTGGCACAGCAATGAGCAGCAGCAACGACAGCTTGCCCAGTATGCCCTTGAACAGCAGTGGTACAGCATGGCCGTGGCCGCGTCTATTCAGGCCAAGGCCTGGGATACTCTCGCCTGGCGTTTCCCGCCGGCCTATCGACAGACATTCGAAAAAGCCGGCCGCGAGAATGATCTGGATCCGTGGCTTGCCATGGCAGTTTCGCGCCGGGAAAGCGCCTTTAATCCACGTGCCCGTTCACCGGTGGGNGCCAGCGGACTGATGCAACTGATGCCTGCCACTGCGCGCAATGTGGCACGGGACAGCGGCCATGCGCGGCCGGATCAGGAAAAGCTGTACGACAAGGACCTCAACATCGCCCTCGGCAGCCATTACCTGGCNGGCCTGCTGGAACAGTTCAATGGCAATCGNCTGTTGGCGCTGGCCGCCTACAATGCTGGCCCGCANCGATTGAACAGCTGGCTGGAAGAGGACGACAAGGCAGTGGCCGCCGATGTCTGGATAGAATCCATTCCGTTCCGGGAAACCCGGGACTACGTNAAAGCGGTGCTNACCTACCGGGCGATCCTGATCGGCTTGCACGATGACAAGCCNCGCAGNGCCCTGCTGTTAACCGANGCAGANAGCCAGAGCCTGTATTCCTTGTCACTGCTTGAGTAGNCCGCTCACGCAGTGACAGAGAAGAAACGCGAAANCAGAACAGAAGAAAGCGGCGAGAGATNAGTCCAGTTGCCGGATGTGGTAATCCAGCCGCCTTTTCGCCAGAAAACCGTTCAATTCAGGCGTGNTGGCAATACGTCGACGCAGGTGAATNCTGCGCGCGGGCTCACGGGTAAACGCCATCACGGCATTGTGACAATCACTGCANGACAANCGGAAACGGCTGGCAAAACCATGCTCGGCCAATGGCCAGTCAGCNGCCACNGGGCTATCTCGGTATTCCTGCCAGTCGCCGAAGTTCATCACCAGTGTTCCCGTCGGGGTCAGGTTATCCGCCAGACAGGCAAACCACTCAGGGTCCGCCGCTACGGCACGGGTCACCTGATCATTGCTGGGCGCNAACAGGTCTTCAATGATCAANTCAAAGGGAGGACCATCGTAGGCCTGCAGCCATAACCTGGCATCGGCCAGCCAGGTGTCGACCCCAAACGACTCAATGGCAAATACCTCGCGGGCGACCTCCAGATGCGGCGCATCCAGCTCCACCGCCATCAGAATCTCCGGGTCAANCAAGCGGCGCAACGGGGGAATCAGGGACCCCCCACCCAGTCCCANTACCAGAACNCGTCGACACTGGCTGGGCTCATGCANCAGGGCCGGCAACCAGAGCAAATCCCAGACGCTCCCTGTCAGCAAGCGTCCGGGATGAAACTCGGAATGCTGAATGCCGTTGGCATACAGGCGTAGCGTTTTCCCNGCCTGGCGAACTTCGTAGTGCACACCATCGCGATCCGCACTCCANACCACTGCCATNGGTTATTTTTCCAGGGTCAGGGTCAGGCCAGACACTTCACCGTCCAATNTGGATTCATTGAGATAGACACGGGCCTGGGCAACCTCGAATTCCTGTACCAGCGCGGCTTTGGCATTCTCTGAACGCAANCGGGCCAACTCCACCAGTTGCTCACGGGTCACCGCCTGCGCTTCCTGGGTCACCATGGCATCCCAGGCCGCACGGGCCAGNATCGCATCGGCGGCCTCTTCCTCTTCTGGCAACGNCGCACTGACCAGCGTCTCAACCTCCTTGTCCGTCTCCGATTCATAGCGGCGAATCAGCTTGCGGCGCAAACGTTTGTCCTGAACCGCAACATCAATACTGNTCCAGTCACNGCCATCAATATCATCACCAACACGTTGCGCCGCCAATGCTGTCCGGTCATCCGCGTTGGTAGTACCGACCAATCCGATATTCAGGTGCGGTTTTTCCNCCAGCACCTTGGACAACGCATCCAGAGACGANAGCGTCTGGGGGCCCACCTCGGCACTGCCCGGTGTGAAGGTGATCTGCTCCAGGTTCTCCCCTCCGGCCAGCCCGGCCAGCACAGAGAANGGGGCCGTGGCAGCCTTGACGATGATATTGGTGAGCACTTTCAGAATCATGCCACTGACACTGAAGCTCGGATCATCAAGATCACCGGACATTTTCACCGGCAGGGTGATTTCACCAGAACGACTGCGCAACACGGACAGGCCCAGCTTGACGGGCGCCTTGACGGCCTCGTCGCTCGGAACTTTCTCGCCCAGATAAAACTGGTCTGCCTGAATATCTGTGACGCTGTCCAGGTGGCGATTCTCAATGGACACTTCCGTNTCCACGCCCAACTGACCTTTTTCTACCTTGTAGCCCAGATAATGGCCCGTAAAGGGGGTCAAGCCCGTCATTTCATAGTTCTTGAGAGACACATTCATGTCAGTGAACAAAGGCTCCGGTGACAGGCTGCCCTTGATACTGAACGGCGCATAACGATCGACCTGGGCATTCAGGTCCAGACTCGCCCGGCTGCCTGGACGCGTGCTCAAATTACTGACCACCCCGGAAAGCTGATACAAGCCGATCTTGAAGTTCGGACTCACCGACAGGTCTTCATGGCGTACCTGGCTGCCCACCAGGCGAACGCGCTTGATGCCCACTTGCCAGGGCGCCGACGATTCGCTGCCCTGTGCCCCGGAGGCCG
The DNA here is from genome assembly GCA_002706085.1 of Alcanivoracaceae bacterium. Lineage (GTDB taxonomy): Bacteria > Pseudomonadota > Gammaproteobacteria > Pseudomonadales > Alcanivoracaceae > Alcanivorax. The sequence continues at coordinate 58,792 of PAJO01000020.1, forward strand.
GGCGGGTACCTGCCTCAATGCGCGCAGAAGCATCTCGCCCCTGATTATCAATGCGGTGGAGCATATCCATACCCGTCAGCGCAATCTCGTTGATGCCNACNTGCTGGTTGGCANTGGACAACGANAGNCCCTTGATTCGGGTCTGGTTCAGTTTGAGCAGCGGGCTACCGTTCTCCAGCAGGTTCANCCCNTCCACCGCNACATCCCCTGTNACCGTGANATCCGGTGATTCCCCTTCCACNNCNGTGTTCAATTCAAGACCCAGTGANCCCGCCGCCAGNCGCAGCGGCATCTCCCGCTCCAGCCACGGCGACAAAGGCGCCAGCGGAAGCGCCGTNAGGGAAGCCGACGTATTGATGGACAATGGGGCGAGCTGGCCTTTCCCGGTGTGACTCANCTTGCCTTCACCCAGNACAGTGGCCGCNCCTTCCCAACTGAACGGCGATTCTTCTCCGACCACCAGATCCTTGAGCGTAAACACGCCNTCTTCCAGCANCACGGTTTGCGCCGGNTTCAGGGTGCGATCCACAAACTCGAACCGGTTNCCNTCCACTTTCAAGGCATCCAGNNGAANCACCCACAGGGTTTCTGCNTCAGCAATNCNNTCTGCCGCCTGCTGGGCTTTTTCCTTGACGACCTGNTTACGCTCTTCAGCNTCATCGGGATCCGGAGGCAGAAACAGCGTCGCCAGATCAAGGCCNGCACTCCCCAGGATGGCCCGAATATGCGGNTGATTGANCAGCACCTCNGGAATNTTCACCGTCTGNGANAGGGTATCNACCGCAANACCGGACACCTTTACCTGNGGCAGCAACAGGCTTGGGGTCTCCTCNGCAGGGTTCTGAATNGCCAGATCGCGCAGCACCACCTGGCCCTTGCTNACCNTCAATTGAGCATCAGGCTCGGCATTAAAGGCATANTCGGCTTCCACATCGAGCTCGCCCGAAGGCACAGTGAAGCGCACCTGTTCTGCCCCGAGCCTGGCCAGTGAAACCAGGTCTACCCCTTGCACCTGCAACCGGCCATTGGCAACAAAGGGGCTGAATTCGAAATGGCCATTCCAGTCGAACACCCCGCCATCCGGGCCTTCCAGGCGAATGGCATAATCATTCTGNCCCTCGCCCTTCGANACCGTCGAGAAATTGCTGACGGTAAATGCCACGGGCAAAGNCAGTTGATGCGGCTCCTTGCCGGTGGCCTCGGTATAGCGCAGGTCACCATTGGTGAGCGTCATGGTGGCAATAGCCAGGCTNGGCAACCCGCCCTCNTCCTCATCGCTCCCCACNGGCTCAGGCTCTGCCGGGTCCTCGGCAAACTGCGCCTGGGCNTNNGCGATCACATCATCGAAATTGAAAACGGATTCNGGATTCCGCTGGGCCCGTAANGTCAGNCCNTCTACGCTGATCTCGTCGAAGTACCAGGTCCAGCGGAACAGGGAAGAGAGCTGAAAATTCACATACAGACGATCAAAACCGGCCAGCACCTCAGTCTGCTCATCCGCAATGGCAAAGCCATCGANCTCTGCACTGAGTACCAGAGGGTTAAAACGCACTTCGGAAATGGTGACGTCGCGCCCCGTCAGGTCAGCCAGCGCCTGTCGGGCGTTATCCTTGACCAGCCCCGGCACCACAAAGAAACCCACCAAGGTATACAGCACGAACAACAACGCCAGAATCACCAGTGTTTTGCCCTTCCAGCTGGCGCTTTTCCAAGATTGCGTGACCTTCACTTCCCCACCCCTTGTACTGATTCTGATCCTGACGCCATGGTAGCAGTTGAGCGTGACAATGGCGCGCTAAACCCATTGCAGCCCCTCCCTTGGCGTGGACAATGGCGGCAATATCTACGGGAGAACCGTCATGAGTGACAACTACTTGCTCAACCTTTATGAAAAAACACTGAAACTGCCTGCCGGTCGCAAGCTGTTTTCCATGGTGTTCAGCCGCAAGGCCCCCTATTTTGCCACCATCACTCCGGTCATCACGGAATTGCGCCCCAACTTCTGCGAAGTGAAATTCAAAAAACGCAAAGGGGTGGAGAACCACATCCAGACAGTCCATGTGATCGCCATTTGTAATGCCCTCGAGTGCGCCATGGGGGCCATGGCGGAATCGTCGATTCCCAAGCACCTGCGCTGGATCCCCAAAGGCATGAACGTGAATTACACCGCCAAGGCCAGCAGCAACATCACCGCCACTGCCGAGGTAAAACCGGAAGACTGGAAGCCGGGTGACCTGCCTGTCACCGTCAAGGCCATGCGTGACGACGGCACGGTGGTCGTAGAAGGCACCATTAACCTGTGGGTCAGTGAAAAACCGGCCAAGTGATTCATCGCTGCGGAAATTGGCACTTGCCAATTTCCGCAACCGACCTGTCACTGGGTCGACACCGCAACTTACGCTTCGCTTTCGCGCTGCATAAACGCCAACACTCTACTCGCCGCTTCCTCTATTAGCTGCTGCTGCGTCCTGCCGCTGCGCTTGAGCGGTTTAAAGTCATGGTCTCCACCCTCCAGCCACTGAACACGGATCCCTTCATCCAGCGAATACCCTTTCACCTCCTCCGGCTTGCCAAAAGGGTCACGTTCTCCCTGACAAATCAGCATCGGCACCGCGAGTGATGCCAGGTGTTCCGTTCGGGTGTTTTCGGGTTTGCCGGGAGGATGAAACGGGTAGCCAAACGCGACGACACCATCGATCTCGCTCGCGCCCTCCGCTGCCAGCATTGATGCCATCCGGCCGCCCATGGATTTCCCACCTACCCACAAGGGCAGACCTGACCGCTCAACGCTGGCCACTTGCCTGGCAAAGGCCTCCAGCAGTTGGGGGGCGCGATTCGGGGGAAACTTGCGCTGTTCCTCGCGTCTGCGCTGCATATAGGGGAATTCAAAGCGCACCACCTGAATTCCCCGGTCAGCCAACGCCGCTGCCAGCGATTCCATAAACGGGCTGTCCATGGGAGCCCCTGCGCCGTGAGCCAACAACAGGGTAGCCACGGGGTTTTTGGCGGAACTGATTAGTGTCATAGCGCGTCTTCGAGTGCTTTCAGATGGGCTTGCAAGGCTAGCCTGAAATCCACCTGGAACAGATCAAGGGGAGGTTGTTTGATAACGTCCGCCACCACGGGCGCAGGGTGACTCAGAGCCCAGCAACCGATAAGCGCCTGCTGGACCTGCAGCAGATAAGTGCCGGCCTTGTCGACAGGTAACCCGAAGTGATCCGACAACCGCTGGGCTAAAATCGTGAAATGTTGCAGTAACGACGCTTTAAACCGGCGCGCCTGATCCGCATCCAGGTTTTGCTCCAGCACACTGTGAAGAATTGCCGTCAGCCGACAGAACAGGGGTCTGCTCAGCAATAGCTCGCTGAGGCGTTCCCACATGGGGCCCGCCTGCCCCTCTGGCAATGGCACTGCCACCATGTCTTCCAGTTCACCAAGGTACAGCGCCAGAAACAGAGCTTCCTTGGAGGGGTAATACCGATAGAGCGCAGCCTTGGTGACACCGGCCTGACGTGCGATATCCACCAGACTGATGGTCTCGAATCGCTGTCGTGAAAAATATCCCGCCGCGGCATCAAGTATCTGCGCCCGCCGCAGGGCCTTCTGCTCTGGCGAGCGGGCTCGCTGGAAGCGGCACTGATTCATCGCTGCAACAGACCAGCCAGCTTGCGCGTCACTGCCCGTGGCGACACCTTGCCCAGCCAGACGGTGATCAGGTTTTTCCAACCGGGGATAACAATGGCTTTGCGTCTTCCGGCTAACGCCTTGCTGACCACTGCTTGCGGGGTCATGGTTCCTGCCTTGAATAGCAAGGTATTGGTCATATTCGCTTCGCTGGCGAATTCAGAATCCGTGGCGCCCGGACACAAGGCACTGACCGCAACGCCCTCTCCCTTGAGCTCTTCATGCAGGGCTTCACTGAAGGAAAGCACAAACGCCTTGCTGGCATAGTAGACCGCCATATTGGGCCCGGCCTGAAAGGCCGCGGTAGACGCCACATTGATGACAAAGCTGTTAGGCCGGGACTTGAGAGCCGGCAGCAGCCGCCAGGTCAGATCCACCAAGGCCGTGACGTTCACCTGAATCATATCCAGCTGTCGCTGAAGTGATAACGCCTGAAAACCCCCGCGGTCGCCAAAACCGGCATTATTGATCAACCCGCCAAGGGTAATACTCCGCGTGTCCAGCTCACTCACCAGTGCCTGCGCCGCGCCGGCCACTGCCAGATCTGAAGCAATACAGGCAACCTCGATGTTATGACGCGCCTTCAGCTCACTGGCCAGGGCCTCCAATCGATCCAGACGCCGTGCCACCAGGACAAGGTGCTGTCCTTCTGCTGCCAACTGACGGGCAAATTCTTCTCCGATCCCGGCGCTGGCACCGGTAACCAAAACAGCATGCATGCGACTCTCCCGAATAGACTGTCGTGGGGCAGCATGTCGACGAGTCCACCACCCCAATAAGTAACCTTGGGTAACTAATTTACCACGACAGCCCATTCACCCCCTGTCACCGTGGGCCAATTACAGCGCTTTGCGCATCCCAGAGTGCCAATTGACCGTGGGGGCCCGGCGCTACGAAACCGCTAGTGTCCAGCGCCAGAGTCTCTCGCCCCTGTAGTCCAGCCGCACGACAGGCGGTGTCAAAGCGCTGGCGCAGCAGGTGTGACCAGGCACCCTGCCCCGACTGCCGCTGATGCCAGCGGCTGTTGTAGATGGCCCCCCCATGCAAATCACGCATCACAGACATGACCTTCTCTGCCCGGTCCGGGTAGTGCTCCGCCAGCCACTCTTCCCACAAGGGGCCTACCTCATGAGGCAGCCGCAACACCACATAGCCGGCATGCTCTGCCCCGGCCATGGCCACCTGGCCGACAATATCTTCCAGTTCGTGATCGTTGATAAAAGGAATCACCGGCGCCACCAACACACTCACAGGCACACCCGCACGGCTTAACTCACGAATGACCCGCAGGCGGTCCTTGCCGCCACTGGCACGTGGCTCCAGTTGCGCCTTGAGACGATTATCCAGAGTCGTGACCGACACCGTCACCGAAGCACGTCCAGCCCGTGCCATCGGTGCAATCAGATCCAGATCCCGCAGCACCAGGGTACTCTTGGTAATCAGGCTGAAAGGATGCTGGCTATCCACCAGTACCTGAAGCATCTCCCGTGTCAGTCGTCTCTCACGTTCGGCGGGCTGGTAAGGATCGGTGGCAGTACCCAGAACGACGGGCTGGCATTGATAGCCCGGCTTGCGAAGGCTTTCACGCAACACCTCGGCGGCATTTTCCTTGCAGAAAATTTCGCTTTCGAAATCCTGCCCGGGAGAGAGATCCACATAGGCATGGTTCGGGCGCGCGTAACAATAAATGCAGCCATGTTCACAGCCGCGATAGGGATTGATGCTCTGGGAAAAAGGCAAATCCGGACTGCGGTTGGTCACAATAATACTTTTGGCAATTTCCCGGTGGTAGCGGGTGGGCCGATTCTGGGGCGCCTCGTCCAAATCACTGTGACGGCTGGCGAAGCGCCCGGGAATCCGGCTAAGAGTGCCACGGTTGACAGCTGGCATAATCGCCCCCTCAATATACTGACCATATGAACAGTATATTAGCGAGGGTCCGGGCTCAAGTCTGTTGCACCATTACGGCCATCAACACAGTCACCTCAGAGCGTTTTCACCTACAGGCTGCGTAACTTGCGCAATTCACGCACCCCTACCGCCAGTGTCATGAAATCATGGGGACTGTCCGCCTGCAGACTCTGCAGCCGGTGCATGCCGAACTGTACCTTGTTGCGGGATTTCTCCTGCCAGGCCGTGAACCGGGCATCGGCACTATCGCCTTCCTGCTCCAGTACCTTGGCCGCCACCTGCCGATGCAGGCGGTAGGTATCCTCGCGCAGATTGGCCCGGGCCAGAGCCTGCCATTTCCCTTGCACATTCAGATCAATGATCGCCGACAGCAGCCAGAGAATATTGAGCCGGTCGCCTACCGCGAAGTACACCTGAGCCGCCATGGCGAGGGGCACCTGTGCCTGTGAGGCGAGCTCGACAATATCCGGCGCGCTACCCAGCACCATGGTGTTGGCCAACAATCGGGCTTCTTTGGCAGGAACCCCATCGTCTCCCATGCCTTCTACCGCCTGCTGCCATTCTTCCCGGTAACTGCCCGGCAGGACCTCAGGCAGCATGGCCTCCAGCTCGGCGATGGGCTTGCGGTATCGATTCACCGCCTCTGCCACCGGGCGACGCCCCCACTTGTAGAACAGCAACCAGGTGGTCATGTGCTTCATGAGCCCAATCACCCGGCCGTACAAGCGCAACTGCACCTGACTGTCCACCTGCCCATCCAGACCATCCACCGGTGCCCAGTAGAGGTCGCCATCAAAAACGGCATGGGCCATGGCGTACGCTTTCACCATACGATGCCGGGACAAGCCATGCTCATCGGCGAAACGATGCACAAAGGCAAATCCCATGCGGTTAACCACAGCATTGGCCAGCACCGTGGCAATCAACTCCCGGCGCAGGCCATGTTGCAGCAAGTCGTCGCGATAGTGCTGAACCATTTCGTCCGGGAAATAGTGAAGCACATCCTGATCGAAGAACGGGTCGTCTGGCACGTCCGACGCCAACACCGCATCAAACAGCGCATTCTTGGTGTACGACAGCAGCACCGACAGTTCGGGGCGGGTCAGCCCCATGCCTCGGGTGCGACGCTCACCAAGACTTTCATCATCCGGCAAGTACTCCACCGCCCGGTTGAGGATACCCTGTCGCTCCAGCGTCCGGAGGTGATTGGCGTGCTCGTCGAGACGACTTTCGGCGTCGTATTCCAGCAGGCTTAACGCCAGGCTTTGTACATAATTATCCCGCAGCACCGAGTTCGCCACGTCGTCGGTCATGCGCTCCAGCATGGGATCACGGGTGTCCCGATCCAGGCGGCCATCGCGCAAGCGCTGGTTGAGCGGAATCTTGATATTCACTTCCCGGTCGGAGCTATGCACACCGCCGGAATTATCAATGGCATCGGTATTGATTCGCCCACCGTTCAAGGCATATTCAATGCGCCCGAGCTGAGTCAGCCCCAGGTTACCGCCCTCACCCACGACTTCGCAGCGCAGTTCACGGCCATTGATACGGATCGCCTCATTGGCCCGGTCACCCACCTGGGCATGGCTTTCATTGCTGCCTTTGACATAGGTGCCGATCCCGCCATTCCAGAGCAGTTCCACTGGTGCCTTGAGAATCGCCGTGATCAATTCAGCCGGAGTCAGAGTCCGCTGCGCGATCCCAAGGGCTTCGCAGGCTTGCTCACTGAGCGTCAGACTCTTGGCACTGCGAGAATAGACTTCTGCACCCTCAGACAGGCAAGTACGATCGAAATCATCCCAGCTGGTACCACGGGTGTTGAACAGCCGCTGGCGCTCCACGAATGTGGCCGCCGGATCAGGATCCGGGTCGATAAAAATGTGCAGGTGGTTAAACGCTGCCACCAGCCGAATTTGTTCCGACAACAACATGCCATTGCCGAAGACATCGCCTCCCATGTCGCCAATACCGGCCACAGTAAAGGGCTGCTTCTGGATGTCCTTGCCCTTTTCACGGAAGTGCCGCTTCACACTTTCCCAGGCGCCGCGGGCGGTGATGCCCATCTTCTTGTGGTCGTAGCCTGCCGAGCCGCCAGAGGCAAAGGCATCGCCCAACCAAAAACCGTATTCGTCCGCCAGACCGTTAGCGATATCCGAGAAAGTCGCGGTCCCCTTGTCGGCGGCCACGACCAGATAGGGGTCATCCTTGTCATGGCGCACCACCCCAGCGGGCGGCACGATCGTCTCCCCTTCCCGGTTATCGGTGATATCCAGCAGGCCACGGATGAACTGCTTGTAGCAGGCGATCCCTTGTTTCTGCCAGGCATCACGGTCCGCCGGGTTCCCCTGCTTGACCACGAAACCGCCCTTGGCACCCACCGGCACAATGATGGCATTCTTGACCATCTGGGCTTTGACCAGGCCAAGCACTTCAGTGCGAAAATCCTCGCGACGATCTGACCAACGCAACCCGCCACGGGCCACCGGCCCGCCGCGCAGATGGATACCCTCCATTTGCGGGGAATACACAAAGGTTTCAAACATGGGCAGCGGTTTGGGTAATTCGGACACCACCGCCGGGTCCAGCTTCAGGCTCACCCAGGACTTGCTATCCCCATGCTCATCCGGTTGATAGAAATTGGTCCGCAAACCTGCCCGCACAACGCTCAGGAACGCCCGCAATACCCGGTCCGCATCCAGAGAGGCCACCTGATCGAGGTGATGGTCCAGTGCCTGGGCCAGTTTCACGCCGTCATCCCTGCGTTGGCTGTCGCTACAGGAAGGATCAAAACGGTTCTCGAACAATTGCACCAATAACCGCGCAATCACGGCATGGTCCGCCAGCAACTGCTCCATATAGCTTTGCGAATACGGCAGCCCGGTTTGCACCAGATACTTTGTCAGGGTGCGCAGGCAAACCACCTGCCGGGCATCCAGCCCCGCCAGCAACACCAGTCGGTTGAGCCCATCGTTTTCGATGCGTCCCTGCCAACAGGCAAGAAAGGCTTCCTCGAAATAGCGCTTCTGCTGGACCGGACCCAGCGCGCAATCGCCGGCGACGCGGACATCAAACACCTGGATCCACTGATCGGCTTCTTCACGCACGCTCACCCGAGTCGGGTCCTGACTGACCACTCGCAAGCCAAAGTGCTCCAGCATGGGCAGCACATCCGACAGACCAATCGGTTTTTCCCGGGAATAGAGTCGCAAGCAGGTGGGACAGGCAGGCCCTTCCTCACTGGCCACCGCCAAAGACGGCAACACCGGCTGGTCGGCAGACAATTGCGACAGGTAGTGAATGTCAGCGGCAGCCTCCATGGCACGGGTGGTTTCCTGATACCCCACCGGAAAGGCGCTGGCATAACGTCGCGCCAGGCTCACTCCCTCATCGCCATCTTCGTGCAGCACCTCCCGTAATTGATCCGACCAGGACCGCGTCACGGATACCAGTCGCTCCTCCACCTGGCTTTCGCTCATGGCCAGATGCGTTCCCTGGGGAATACGGATAATGCAATGGATGCGCGCCAGCCCTTCACGGAGGAAGTCCACCGTGCGCTCCACCGACAAGCCATTACACAAGCTCTTCAGCTCATTGGTAACGTGGTCACGTAATTCACGGGAGTAGCGCTCGCGACTGAGGTAGACCATGCAGGAGTAAAAGCGACCGTAACGATCACGGCGCATGAACAGGCGCAAATGATGACGGTCACGCAGGGCCCGGATGCCCATGCAGATGTGATAGAGCTCTTCTTCACTGCACTGAAACAATTCATCACGGGGCAACTGGTAAATGATGTCTCGCAAGTGCTTCCCGGAATGGGAGCGCTCGGGCAACCGTGACCGCTCCAGCACGTAGTTCACCTTGCGGCGAATCAGCGGAATATCCCGGGGACGATTGATATATGCATCCAGGGAAAACAGGCCGATATAGCGGTCCGTGCCCTCTACACTTCCGTCTTGCGCCAACCGCTTGATGGAAATCACATCCATGTAATGAGGGTGATGGATCGAAGAACGGGCGTTGGCCTTGGTTACGACCACCAGCCGGCCATGGCTGATGTACTTGGCCATTTCATCATGGGGGGCGATGAACTCATCCGCATCGGCATAACGGCTGCCATGCCTGGCAATGCCCAGGCCGGCATCATTTTCCAGATGCAGTTGCATGCCATCATCCACCGCCTCTGCATGGGAGCGGGCATAGCCGAGAAAGGTAAAGTGGTCCTGGCTTAACCACTCGATAAACGCACCCGCTTCTTCCAGTTCTTGCTGGTCCCGTTCCGGAAAATGACCAGAAAGATTCTCACGGGTTGCCTGCAGGTTGGCGAGCATTGCCGGATAATCCGCTACCACCACCCGCAACTCCCCCAGCACCAGCTCCAACTGCTCCTGCAAGCGGGCATAGGCCTCAGGGCTGCCCAGCGGCTCGAATTCGACATGGATCAGCGATTCCGCAGGGTGTTCACCGTCGCCAACCCCTTGCACCTGGATGATCTGGCCTTTGTCATCGCGCCGTAGCTGCACCACCGGATGAATGGTCCAGTCGATGGCGGTACCCGCATCTCTCACCGCCATCGCCACCGAGTCCACCAGAAATGGCATGTCGTCAGCCACGGTTCGCAGGCAAGCCATATCACCCGGACGAGCCGGCGGTTCGATCTGAATCAGTAATTCGCGGTCGCGGTGGCGGGCCAGCTGCCAATGCTGCCAGGCCATCTGGAAAAGCTGTTCAGGGGGACGTGCGGTCAGCGCGGCAAGACTGGCCATCTCGAAATAGGCGGCCAGAAAACGACGGAACAGGCTTTGTTCCTCGGGGTTGACCTGTGCGGCGACGAGACTTTCCAGCTGCGCCTGCAACAGGGCCTGACGCTGGGCGATGTCATCCTGCATCGAGTCCTCCGGCATCCGTCAGAGTGAGGGCATCACAGCCCTTTTGTTCACTCTATACCGGGGTTGGTGACGATTGCCACCCTTGCAAAAACGACGGGGGAAGACCGGACTTGTGTCTTACTGTAGCCGCTCAGGCTGTACCAGCACCCAGGGCATGACCACCACACTCCAAAGAGTCTGGTCTGCGTCATACCACTGAGTTGCCTGCGGGTCCGACACCTTGTCGACCAGCCCCTTTTCACGCCAAAGACTGATCTCGGCGGCGTTATCTTCCGAAAACGCCACCGCCACATCCACCAGATCCAGACCCGGCGCCACATAGATGGTCTGGCCGCGGGCAAAAAAGGGCTGCAACTCGGCCCAGCTGGCCTTGGCGGTTTCCTGGTTCAGTTTGGCTTTCAGGATATCGCGGTCTTCACCGTTAGCAGACATGGTCGCCTCCGTATTCTGGGGCGGGCATTATCCTTGATGGGATGTGAAGAGGCAAAACGGGGAAAAAGAAACGCCCGCCATCTTTGGGGGTATGGCGGGCGGGCTGTACCGGGCCGAAATTGAACATCCGTGTTCTATCGCGTCCTTGCGAGATCAACTGTAGTCCTGTTGGTGCGACGCCTTAAGTCGCAAATCGCCCGACTTCATGTAAGCCTTTTGCTATACACACCGCTGACAATAGCTTACGACCAACGGATTTCCTGGCTTGCTTCCGCCACATGCCGCCGTCTGCGGTCATAAAGATCAAAGCAGGCCCCTTCTTCAGTGAAGGCCACCATGGAAAACGCATTATCGCTGAAGACCTGCCCCGGCACATTCACCTGCCCCAGTGGACGCCCCCAGCCGCCATAGAGCAGGCCAGGCACCCGAATCATCGGCCGATACCAGCGGAACGCCATCAGTGCGGTGGGCCAGAACAGGCCGGAACAGGTCCAACTGTGCACCTGCTTGCCACCATTGAGGGTGAGGTTCGCATAGAGCGACGCATGGACATCACCACTGAGGACGACCAGCTTGCGACTGCGACTTTGCGCCATGGCCGTCAGCAAACGCTGTCGCTGATAACGGAAGCCTTCCCAGGCATCTTTGCCACGGAACGGGCGGCGCTGCTCCGGAAACAGCACCACAGACGTCACCAGTACCTTGATCCTGTCGGGATCCGTGTCCAGCCAGCGCACAAAGGCCTGCTCCTGCTCTTCGCTGATCATGCGCCGCTGCCAGGACCAGCGGCTCAATACCCGCTCAGTACGAACATCCATCACAAAGAAATCGGCAGGCCCACGGGAAAAGGTGTACCAGAAGCGATCCGGATCACGATCCAGGTAGGTGCCAGCCTCATTGAGCGGGGCCGCCGGGGAATGGGAGGCCTGATAAATCTGGTACGCCTTGATGGCCGCCGGGTACTTGCTGGTCCAGCGGTCAGCATTGGCTCGTTCCGGCCAGTTATTCTCGATCTCATGATCATCCAGAATCATGTAGCTGTTGGTTTCCCGTAACAGCCTGGCCAGGTTGGGCTGGGCAAAACTTTCCCGGTACAGGGAAGAAAACTCTTCGCGATTATCCGCCGCACCAATGTTGTAAAGGGAGTCGGCGTAAACCTGATCGCCCCCAAACAACACAAAATCGGGCTTTTCGCGGGTGGACAGGTCAGACATTTCGGCAAAGATCTTGTCGGCTCTGTCGTCCTGGATCTTGCCGTCAAAACCCACAAACCGGTAGCAACAGGAGCCAAACAGAAAGCGGGTCTGATCTGCATCCGGCTGGTTGGTCACAAAGCTGCCCTCACTGGCAGCAGACCAATCCAGTTCTGCCGGCTCTTCATCCGGAACCCAACCCGCCTGATAGTGATAGCGGGTACCAGGCGCCAGATCATTAAGAATCACCACCCCGGAACCATCAAAATTGCCATTCAAGCGAAAACGACGGGCGTCGGACCATTGCGGCTCACCTTCGCGGCGCCAACGGATACGCCCCCACAGAAACTTGCTGCCGGCAGCCAGGGTTCCCTGGGGCAAGGCACCAAACAGGCGCACATGAGTATTGCCGGCCTCCCCCACTATCGGCCCGACGGCGAAGCGTTCCACTATCCTTGTCATTGTTATCCCCTTGATTGAGCCCCCCGGCCCACACTGCTAGCATCTCAGTAGCTTACCTACCTATTGCCAGGATCGATTCATAGTGTGCAAGGACGCTGGATACGCCCTTTATCTTGTTGTTGCCATCTTTCTGATGTGCCTGTCTTCTGCAAGTACAGCTGACAGTACAGGCACGCAGATTATTGCTGAACAACAACAGAGTCTACAGCCCTATGACGGGCTGCAATATTTTTGTTCCTCCCCGGAGGATATTCCGGACATTACGGGTATCCAGATGCGCAGTGACCTGAACTGGCACTCCGCCGGGGGCAACGCCCCTAACCTGGGGTTTACCTCACAACAGTGCTGGTTCCATTTTTCCGTTCGCAACCTGAATCATCTGCACCATGAGTGGCAGCTTCGCGTGGATTACGCCATGCTCGGTGAGATTGATGTCTATCAGATCGATGCAGGCGGCACGCTGATTGCCCACTATCAGGCCGGTATGGACCGGGAATTTTCGCTACGCCCCAATCTGCAGCCTACACCGGTATTTCCGCTTTCCCTGCCCGCCGGTCAGAACAGTGATATCTATCTGCGGGTCGCCTCTGCCCACAGCATTCAATTGCCGCTGACGCTGCAATCACGAGAACAGTTTGCCGCGTACTCCCAAAATATGACGATTGTGCAAGGGATCTTTTTCGGCGGCATGCTGGTCATGATTCTGTATAACCTGTCTTTGTTCTTTACCGTCAGGGAAAAGGTCTATCTTCTCTATGTCTGCTGGTCCACGGCCATCACCCTTTTTCTCGCCATTTTGCATGGCTATGCACAACGCTATCTGTGGCCCAATTCCCCGCTCGTCAGCAGTTATATCATCCACTTTCTGCTCCCGCTGCTGGTATTGCTTCCTTCCCTGTTCACCCTGCATTTTCTGGCGCTAAAGGAAAAAGCACCGAAAATGGCGGTATGGCTGCGGGGCCTGGTCGCGGTGGGTACGATCCTGTTTCTGGCAGCGCCATTCAGTAGTCGCCAGGCACTGATTCCGATTTCTGTGTTCGCCATTCTGGTGATGGACTTCAGCATCCTTACCATTGGTCTGCTGCGCTTGCGGGCGGGCGACCCCGATGCCCGTATCTTTACCTTCGCCTGGGGCTGCTTCATGGTCGGCGCCGCCACCATGGTGCTAAACAAATATGGGCTTATCCCGCGAACCTCAATCACGGAAAATCTGGTACAGGTCGGCGTATTCCTGGAAGTCGTATTGTTGTCTCTGGCACTGGCCCGCCGCATCAATCGGCTCAAGGAAGCCCATTCGGATTCAATTCGCGAGCGGGCCATCGCAGAGATGGAAGCCTTCAAGGCAGGCGCTCGCAATCATGCCAAAAGTGAATTCCTGGCCACCATGAGCCATGAAATTCGCACCCCGATGAATGGCATCATGGGCATGACTGACCTGCTGCGCCGGACCCCCCTGAGCCAGCAACAAGCCCAATATGTCAGCACCATTTACCAGTCCACCCAATCCCTGTTGACGGTAATCAACGACATACTCGACTACTCACGGATTGAGTCCGGCAAGCTGGAGCTGGACTACCAGCATATTGCCGTCGAAAGCATCGTGGATGATTGTGTCAGGCTGTTCGCGTTGCGCTCCAGCGAGAAAAATCTGCCTCTCTACATTCACATCGACAGTCGGGTGCCCGACCAGATTCGCACTGACCCGATCCGCCTGAAACAGATCATCACCAACTTGCTCAGCAATGCGTTCAAATTCACCGAGCGGGGCAATATCGCCCTGCACCTGACCCTCAAGCAGCCGGTCAACAACCAGAACCAATGCGTCTTGATGATCGAGGTCGTCGATACCGGCATAGGTCTGGACGAAGGTCAGCAAGGGGCTTTGTTCCAGACCATCAACGAGCTTCCCAATCGTGGCAAGCATGCGGGCGCCGGGCTGGGACTGGTCATCTGTAAACGCCTCACCGATTTGCTCGGCGGCGACATCGGCGTGTCCAGTTCACTCGGCCGTGGCGCCACGTTCTGGCTCTCGCTTCCGGTGGAAGCCGTCAAGTCGCGCCAGCAACCGGCGCTGCGCAATCGCTCAGCCGTGGTCATCTCCAGCACCCCGGCCCAGCTGCTGAGCCTGTCGCAAATCCTCAGCCGCTGGGGCGCCAAGACCCAGGAATTCCGCGATGTGGAAACCGCCCTGGACCCGGCCAATCCCTCCCGGCCGGCGGACTTTGTCGTAGCGGATCTGGCCGTGATGGAAAACCCGCACTATGTCGAGCGCCTACGCAGCCACTATCAGTCACCGACCCTGCTGTTGTTGCACCCCACGGGGGAATCCCTGAGCGAAACCCTGCCAGAAGACCTGCTGATGATCGAGACGCCCTTCTCTTGCCAGGCCCTCAAACGCAGCCTGCTGACCGGCAAGGACGATTCCGGTCACGACGCCCATCTGCAGGAAACCCAAACGGTGATTCTCGACAAGGCCAACCACCTGAACGTGGTCGTTGCAGAAGACAACCCGGTCAACCAGCTGGTGATCGACAGCATCCTCAAGTCCCTTGGCATCCAGCCCACTCTCGTCAGTGATGGGGAGCAAGCTCTGGGGTTACTGCGCGAACAACCCAGCTACTGGGACATCATCTTCATGGATTGCGAAATGCCCATCATGGACGGCTATCAAGCCACCCATGAGATCCGTGACATGGAAGCCCGGCAAAGCAGCCAGCCCCATTGCTGGATCATCGGGCTGTCTGCGCATGCCACCAACGAATACGTGCAAAAAGCCCGCGATGCCGGCATGGATGACTACCTCAGCAAACCGGTATCCCAGCAGCAGGTCAGTGAAGCCCTAAAACGGGCCCAGCTGTCCATGTCGAAGGGCAACGGCAACGCCTGAGAGGCGGATCGTTGTTCCATTCAGCCGAAACAGTGGCTCACCACACACCTCCCCCCCTCAGTGCTTGAGGGGGCACTCCGTCTGAGCACAAAAAAACACACTTCGCAATAGCACTCATTCTCAAGGTGCAAATGAAACCCATTCACGAATGATGTTCGATCTGCTACTGTGCGCCCGCCTTATTTACGTTACTTACACAGTCAATTGATTGCTCTTCGCACCCGGGTCTCGATCACTTACACCTTCATAACAATATGAGGCCCCGTGGAACGACGCACATTACGAGGATATCTGCTCATGGCTTTTAAACCGACCCAGATGGCACTTGCCTTGGCTCAATGGCGGCAAGCAACTTCCGCCGTCGTCGGCTGTACCGCTCTGCTCGCCTTGCCAACCAGTGTGCTGGCTGAAGACGCCGCCGCCGACAACCAGGGCGACGAGGTGTACCGCCTGGCTCCTGTGATCGTCAACAGTCAGGCCAATGCCTATGACGACCCGGACTCCGTGGTGGCCAAAGAACTGTGGGTGGGAGGAAAAGTCCCAACCAGTATCCTCAACACGCCGGCATCGGTCTCCGTGATTACCGGTGCAGAAATCGAGCAGCGTGACGCCAATACAACCGAAGAAGTCCTGCAATATACCCCTGGCATTATTACCGACTACTACGGCACTGACGACCGTAACGACTACTTCAAGATTCGCGGTTTCCAGGCCACCACCTACCGTGACGGCCTGACGCTGGGCTCCATGCGCGGCGTCCGGGAAGAGCCTTTTGCCTATGAGCGCGTGGAAGTTCTGCGCGGTGCCAATTCCACCCTGTTCGGCCCCGCTGACCCCGGTGGTTCCGTCAACTTCGTGAGCAAGCAACCGCGCTTCGAACGTTTTGGTCGTGGTTACCTGTCCTACGGATCTTTCGATCACATCGAAGCGGGTATCGACACCGGTAACGCCCTGAACGATGAAAAAACGCTGGCCTATCGTTTCACCGCCAAGGCCCAGGATGGCGAGCGCGAATACGACTACTCCAAAGATAACGACGAGTTCGTCATGACAGGGGTCACCTGGGATCCGACCGCCGCCACCTCTGCCACACTCATTCTGGATTACCTGAACCGTGACAGCACCCCCAACAGCGGAGGTTACCCGCTGGATCGTGAGTACGACCGCAGCGACTTTTTCGGCGAGCCAGACTTCAACTACCACAACGTCGAGCGCTTTAATGCAACCGGCATGATCAGCCATGATTTCTTTAACGGCTTTATTCTGCGTGGCAACCTGCGCTACAGCGACCTGACCGATAACTTCGGCTATATCTACCTGTATGACTACGAAGGTCGCCCGGGCACAGTGGTAGACCGCTATAACTTCGGCACCGACAGCCAGGCCGAAGAGCTCATCGGTAACGCTATCCTGCAATACGATGCGCGCTTTGAGCACATGGACAGCAGCACCCTGCTGGGCATTGAATACCGTGACGCCTCCACTCAGGATCAGTCCTTCTACGGCACCGCTGGCTCCATCGATCTGGCAAACCCGGTCTACACCGGCGCACCAACGACACTGAGCTATTACAGCGATAACGAGCGCGACTACAAGACCCGGTCAGTGTTCCTGCAACAGAACCTGTCCTTCCTGGATCGCTATATCGTCACAGCAGGCGTCCGTACGGATTCCATGGATCTGTCCAGCACGGATATCAGCGGCACCCGGGATTCCGACGACATCACCGAAACCTCCTTCAGTGGTGCCCTCACCTATATGATCAACGATCAGGTTTCCACCTACTTCAGTTTCGTGGAATCCGTGGCACCGCCGTCTATTGGCGTCGATCCCGAACGTGGCGAACAATTCGAAGTCGGCGCCAAGTACGCTCCGGCCAACATGAACGCCCTGTTCTCCGCCGCGGTGTATGACCTGACCAAGAAGGACATTACCATTGCGGTTGTACAGCCCTCTGGCGTTATCGAGCGTGAGACCATTGGTGAATCCAATGTTCGCGGTGTAGACCTTGAAGCCCGGTCAGAACTCACTGACAACCTGAGCCTGATTGGTGGCTACTCCTATATGGAAGCCGAAGTCGTCAAAGGCACACTGAGAAATGGTACGGTTCTCGACAAAAATGAACTGACGATTGCGCCGAAGCATACCGCTTCGCTGTGGAGCTACTACAACCTGGAAAGCCTGAATATGGATGTGGGGCTGGGTGCGCGCTACGTGGGTTCCTACTACTTTGACGCCGCCAACACGGCAAAAAGCGAAGCCGCAACACTGTTCGACTTTGCCTATACCTACCACCTGACCAAGGCGGCAGACCTGACACTGAATGTCAGCAACCTGCTTGATGAACAGCACGTGGTTGGCTCTGGCACTGCCGATTACTACAACCCCGGTCGGGATTTCATGGCCACTATCAGCTACAACTGGTAAGCCTGGTCCTCTGTCCCGATGTGAGAGCGGCCCCTGTGGCCGCTCTTTTTTGGGTTCACCGCGGGTTTCCGGGAAAAGCCGAATTTAATCCCCTCCCTTTCCGTAGGAGCGTCGCTCGCGGCGCGATAACCCACGTCGTTAAAGACTGATTTACCACAGAGGACACAGGGTTCACTGAAGAAGACGGTTATCCTCAGTGAACCCTGTGTCCTCTGTGGTGAAAATGCTTTTGATCCTGGTCTGGAATCGCGCCGCCAGCGACGCTCCTACGGCATGGCGCGTGCTGCGGGCCATTCCCTCAACCTTTGTTAGGTTCACCGCAGTCTGCCAGAAAGGGTTGGACAGAATTCGCTGCCAGTAAAGGGAGTTGATGAACCCAGAGCGATGACCTACAGCTCGACCAGCGACTGCTCCAGCAAGTCAGCACACGTCAGCAGTAATTCCCGGCTTCTTACCGGCTTGCCCATGAAGGCATCGCAGCCGGCATCCAGGCAACGCTGACGGTCCACCGCCAACACATTGGCCGTGAGCGCCAGTACCGGACCGGCAAAGCCTTTTGCCCGCAAGGTCCGTACCGTCTGGTAGCCATCCATCACCGGCATCTGCATGTCGAGCACCACCAGGGCGTACCCGTCATCCTCCTGGTAACGATCACAGGCCTGCTGGCCATTTTCCGCCTCGACCACCGACATCCCGGCCCGCTCCAACAGGGTTTTCACCAGCAGTCGATTGACCTGGTTATCTTCTACCAGCAAGGCTCGCCCCCTCAGCGAGGGCAGCGTCTGGTCACCCGATGCCACGACAGGGGCTGAAGACGAGACCTCGCCAGAAGCAATCTCGAACGGCATTTCCAGGGTAAAGCAACTGCCCCGGCTGTTGCTGACCACCCGGATATCGCCCCCTTGGGCCCGCGCCAGTTCTCGGGCGATGCTCAGCCCCAGACCACTTCCCATATAGCGCCGGGTGTGTGACACATCTGCTTGGGTAAAGGGCTGAAAAATGGTCTGCAGCTGCGTTTCGCTGATGCCGATACCGGTATCCTCCACGCGGATCTGCAGCCGTTGTGCATCACTGTGCCAGCTTGCGTAGATCTGGATTGCGCCCTGCTCGGTAAACTTGAGCGCGTTACCCACCAGGTTGACCACAATCTGGCGCAGGCGGAACACATCGCCGTTCAACGCAGCGGGAAGTTCATCTTCCTGTATCAGTGCCAGCTCCAGCCCCTTTTCTGCGGCCCGCAAGCGAAAACTTTCAACAATGTCGTCAAGCAAGCCCGGAACTGAAAAGATGCTCTCTTCACGATGCAATTGCCCGGCCTCGATGCGGGAAAGGTCCAGCACATCATTAATCAGCGCCAACAGGGCATCGCCATTCTGCTGGATGATATTCAGGTAATGCTGGCGCTCCTGATCACTGCCCCGCCCTTCACGCAACAATTCGGCATAGCCGAGAATAGCGGTCATGGGAGTGCGGATCTCATGGCTCATGTTGGCGAGGAACTGGCTTTTGGTCTTGCTGGCCACTTCGGCCTGGCGGCGGGCAGAAGCGAGCTGGGTCTGGGCATGATCAATGCTGTCGACCATGGCGTTGAAATCTTCCGCCAACTCGCCGATTTCATCATTGCCAAGTACCGGGACACGCTGATCCAGCGTGCCCCCACGGGCAATGGAACGCACCGCGTTATGGACGGACCCAAGGCGCCCGAACAACAGTGACTGGATACGCCAGTACACCCCGGCCACCGTAATCCCGGCCAGAACGCCAAGAATGATCCCCATGATCGCGACAGCAGTATTCTGCATTCCCAAACTGTCGTCAGGCAGCTCCACCACCACTTCAAGTGGTTGGCCACCGAAATACTCCGGAATCGGGAAACGACCCAGCTGGCCCGCTTCTCCGGCCTCGATCAGGTCGCGTTCAACCGGCAAGCCCTCAGGGACAGGGCGAACGTACAGCGCATGCCCCACCCGGTCTGACAGGTACGCAAGCCAGTGACTGTCCAGCCAGATACCGAGCAGATAAGCCTGACACCCCTGCTCTACGGCCGTACTGAACAGTAGCGGGCGTCCGTTGACCTGTACCACCCCCCAGATAGGAAAGCAGCCATCCTCTTCAAAGCGAACCGCCAGCCGCTCAAAGGCCGGCAGAGCCGCTTCGTTCATCCCCTGGGTGCCCCCCAGCTGATGGCCATCCAGGGAGATCATCAAATCCAGCTGGCCGATCCCGCCCAGATTGCCAGGGGGATAATCCGGCTGACGGCTCCAGTCTTCAGCCCGCACCCGCAACACCGACAGTTGATCAAGAAATGCAGCCTCCACCACACTCAATTCCCGGTCTGCCGCCTCTTGATGCATGGCGGCCAGCAAACCGTGATTGACCCTGCCCAGCGCCAGCAGCGCCACGAGCACACAGGCTGCCGTTGACAGAATCAACAGCCACCGGATACGTGAACGAAGCGTCATTGCGGACTTTCCCCTGAATCACCCGAGAGATAAACCTCAACCATGCCACAGTGGTACACAAAAACGGTAGCCCCGTTACAACCGAATGGCCCCACCCAACCCACCAACGGAAGGCACGGGATGAAAATAGTGCAGTCTCGCCGTATCATAGGCGCCCCATTTCCCGGATAAATGACACCGTTCTCATGAGTGACACGCCACGCAAGATCCTGGTGACCAGCGCCCTGCCCTACGCCAATGGCCCCATCCATCTGGGCCACCTGCTTGAATACATCCAGACCGACATCTGGGTGCGTTTCCAGAAGCTCCGCGGGCAGATGTGCACCTATGTCTGTGCCGATGATGCCCACGGCACCGCCATCATGCTCAAGGCAGAAGAGAACGGTATTACCCCGGAACAGCAGATCGCCCAGGTGAAGGCCGATCACGAGAAGGACTTTGCCGACTTCCAGATTCGTTTCGACAACTACTACAGCACCCACAGCCCGGAAAACCAGGCGCTGTCAGAGATGGTCTTCCAGCGAAACAAAGACGCAGGCTACATCGTCGAGAAGACCATCACCCAGCTTTACGACCCGCAGAAAGGCATGTTCCTGGCCGACCGTTTCGTCAAGGGCACCTGCCCGAAGTGCAAGGCGGAAGACCAGTATGGCGACAACTGTGAAGTCTGCGGTGCGACCTACTCCCCCGCAGAGCTGATCGAGCCCTACTCTGCCGTCAGTGGCGCCACCCCGGTAGAAAAGGACACCACCCAGCTGTTCTTCGACTTGCCCAAATTCGAGCCGCTGTTGCGCGAGTGGACCCGTTCCGGCGCTTTGCAGGAGCAAGTCGCCAACAAATTGCAGGAATGGATCGAAGACCTGCAACCCTGGGACATTTCCCGGGAAGCGCCCTATTTTGGTTTCGAGATCCCCGGTTACCCCGGCAAGTATTTTTATGTCTGGCTGGATGCCCCGATCGGGTACATGGCGAGCTTCAAGAACTACTGCGACCGCGAAGGCCTCAGCTTCGACGACTACTGGGCAGAGGGATCCAACGCCGAGCTCTATCACTTTATCGGCAAGGACATCATCAATTTTCACGGTCTGTTCTGGCCGGCCATGCTGGACGG
The DNA here is from genome assembly GCA_002706085.1 of Alcanivoracaceae bacterium. Taxonomy (GTDB): domain Bacteria; phylum Pseudomonadota; class Gammaproteobacteria; order Pseudomonadales; family Alcanivoracaceae; genus Alcanivorax. The sequence goes on from PAJO01000020.1 coordinate 80,250, forward strand.
TGCCGGTCTGCGCAAACCAACGGCTATCTACAGCCATGGCTTTGTCACCGTGAACGGCGCCAAGATGTCCAAGTCCCGCGGCACCTTTATCAAGGCCCGAACCTATCTGGATCATCTCAGCCCCGAATACCTGCGTTATTACTTTGCTGCCAAGCTTTCCAGCCGTGTGGATGACTTTGACCTTAACCTGGAAGACTTTGTCCAGCGGGTGAATTCAGATCTGGTAGGTAAACTGGTGAACATCGCCAGCCGTACCGGTAACTTCGTGAAAAAGTTTGGCGGCACCTTGAGCGCCGAGCTGGATAACCCACTGCTGGTTCGCGAGGTGCAGGAAGCCGCACCGCGGATTGCCGAGTTCTACGAACAGCGTGAGTTTGGCAAGGCCATGCGGGAAATCATGGCGCTGGCCGACCATACCAACGGCTACATCGCCGACAAGGCTCCCTGGTCACTGGCCAAGGAAGAAGGCAAGGAACAGGAGGTGCTGGCCATCTGCACCACCGCCATCAATGTCTTCCGTCTGCTGGTGCTGTACCTGAAGCCGGTATTGCCGGCACTGGCCGAGCGGGCAGAGGCGTTTCTGCAGATCGACCCGCTCCGCTGGGACGATGCCGGGCAGCTTCTGCTGGAGCATGACATTGCCAAGTTCAAGCCCTTGCTTGGCCGGGTAGAAAGCAGCCAGATCGAAGCCATGCTCAGTGATTCAAAGGAGGTTACGGCCGCCTCCAAGGCTTCGAGAGCCCCGGCGAAAGCCAGCAACAAGGCGGGCGACACGGTGGATGACACCATCAGCATTGATGACTTCCTGAAGGTCAAACTGCGCGTGGCGCGCGTTGCCAAGGCCGCTCACGTAGAAGGCGCCGACAAACTGCTGCAACTCACCCTGGATGTGGGAGAGCTGGGCGAACGCAATGTCTTTGCCGGCATCAAGGCCAAATATCAACCGGAGCAGCTGGAAGGCAAACTGGTCGTCCTGGTCGCCAACCTGGCACCGCGCAAGATGAAGTTCGGCGTCTCTGAGGGGATGGTGCTGGCCGCAGGCCCCGGTGGCGAAGACATCTACGTACTCAGCCCCGACAACGGCGCCGAACCCGGGATGGAGGTGCGCTAACCTGCTCACCCTTTTCTTCTGTCATGAAAGCAATCAGGCACCAATCACCCAGCGTGTTGGTGCCTGCCTTGTTCTTGGGAGCCTCTGAAAACTCCTTGCACTACTGATGGCTGTACGCAAGCTGGCTCATGCCGACCCTGGCACGTCCTTCTGTCCCCGCACTGCCAGACAGGTATAACCCCGCCTTGAAATAACACTTGTAGTCGGCCCAGCCCGACACATTTTCCACGTGCAACAGGTTACCATTCAGAGTAATGAATACCTGATGGTTATAGGCATGCAGTTCAGCCGTCATTTCCGCGTCTGGCCGGGGCATCAATGGCACTTTCTTGTAGCCGCCTTTTTCGTGATAAAACACCGCCACCAGATAATCCTTGTACACTTTACCTCCAATGCTTTGCGCCTTTGCCCAAGTCAGGCGCAACGGCGGTTTGACAGAGGTTTTTTCCTTACGGTGCAGCTGCATCCAGGTGTATTCATTTATCGTAGAATCACTGAGCCTAAGGGTTGCCGTCATTCGGTGATTTCCCGCCACTGACCACTCTGGGTATTGGCGCAACTCCGAGCGTTTTTTGGGTTTACCCTGCCGCGTCAGATCGAACACCACGTTACCGTTTTCAAAATAGAAGTAGTCCATTTCAGGGTAGGTCAGCAGGGTCTCACTATCAGTGGTTACCTTGCCGATCTTTCCATCCGTCACTTCATATTGCAGCACGCTTGAAGAAAAGGGTTTGGCAAACTTTTCCTTGCCCGCAGCTTGGGCGCTGTCACTCCCGCTACTGACAGACTCCTGACTTTCTTTGCCGTAACCCGGCGACGTCACAGCCACACTGGTCTGCTCGTTCTCCGAAGAAACCGCGGCAGGGGAATCGCCGCTACCACCACAACCGATCACATTGAGGGTAAAAATAAAGACAAACGTTTTATATAAAGAACACATTTTTTATTCCTGAAAACTCTCCTTATGCCAATGAACGCAGCCCTTCCATTTGGCCGCCACAAGAAGTAAGACTTTCTTCTTATTTCCATGAATCGGAGAGAATCCTAGCCACGAAGGAGCCCCTGCTCTACGGGCTTTTCGTTAAAATGTGACTTAAAACGTCTAAGTAATTTAACTTAAAATCTGTCAACGGGATTTGAGGAAGAAAACGCTATAACACGAAAAAGGAATAGACCATTCGCCGATTAAAAATAGCCAAAGGTATTAATTTTAATCGCCTATAAAATATTTTTGTTAGCCAAAAGAATCACCTTAATCTGGACAGCAATCCAGATAGCGTCGCAAGGCATCTTCGCTGCAAATGGTGACCTGCCCGTAACCCAGCTCAACCAACCCCTCACGCTGAAACTGCTTAAGCGTGCGATGAACCCCTTGGCGGGTCATCCCCATCATGTTAGCGATGTGCTCACGGGTCAGCCGCACGGTGACCGGACCGCCCGGCTCTGCACCCCCGCGCTGCATGTCGCACAGAAATAACAACCGCCGCCCGATCCTGACCGTGGTCCCGCGCAAGGCGTCTTCCTGGATGACCGTCATGGCCGACCAGAGCCGACGGCTGATGCACTCGAGCACGACCGGATAGCACTGCGGGTAGCGACTCATCAGGTCCCGAAAATATGCCCCGGGTAATTCCACCAGTGTTGCCTGCGTATGTGCCGTGGCCCCGTAAACCCGGTCGGCACCAGGCGCGAAGACCGCATCGCCCACCCAGGCCCCCTGATCAAACACAATCAAGACCGATTCCCGACCTTCCTGGTTGACCGAATTGATCCGCACCATTCCTCTGGCGATGATGCACAGGAATGTCTGGGGCTCCCCTTTCTCATAGATCACCTCACCCGCCTGAAAATGGCGGATACGGGCATGACGTGCTGCCTCATCCAGTGCCGCTTCGGGAAAACCGGCGAACAGGGGGCAGTGTTGCAAGGCATCAAGAGCAATAGACATGCACCAATTGTAAACAGGTTGACAGTCTTGCCAAGAAAAAGCGGCCTACACTCCAGTCATGTCGTATCGACACATCACGGGGAACACCGTGACACCCACAAAAACCTGTCTCCAGGGAGAGCGCTACAATGAACAGCCAGGTAAAACTTGACCCAGCCGCCATCACCTCCAAACAAGCGGATGTCAGCCCCGAAGAGTGGCAACTGCGGGTGGACCTCGCCGCCGCCTATAGATTAGTGGCCTTGTATGGTTGGGATGATCTGATCTTCACCCATCTGTCCGCCCGAATTCCGGGCGATGAGCACCATTTCCTGATCAACCCCTACGGCATGATGTTCGACGAAATCACCGCATCAAGCCTGGTGCGCGTCGACCAGGACGGCAACAAGCTCAACGCCGGCGATTTCGACATCAACCCGGCGGGCTTCACCATTCACAGTGCCATTCATGCCGTACGTGAGGACGCTGCCTGCGTCATGCACACCCACACCACCGCCGGCGTGGCCGTGTCAGCACAGAAAGAAGGCTTGCTTCCCCTGTCACAACAAAGCCTGTTTCCGCTCTCAGGGTTGTCGTATCACGACTATGAAGGGGTCGCACTGCGCGATGACGAAAAAGACCGCCTGCAGGCCGATCTGGGCAGCACCAACTTCATGATTCTTCGTAACCATGGCTTGCTCACGGTGGGCAGCACCGTGGCGGACACCTTCCTCAACATGTTCATCCTGCAACGGGCCTGTGAGATCCAGCTACAGGCCTTATCGGGCAATCGCCCGCTGACCCCGATTCCTGATGGCATCGTCAACACCATCAAACAACAGGCCTCTCAGGTCACCAAAGGCATGGGGGGCAACCTGGCCTGGCCGGGCCTGCTCCGCAAGCTGGACCGGGAAAACCCAGGTTATGCAGACTGAGGGCCACCGCAATGAACGACATGACACAACCCCGCGCCGCCTTCACCCACATGAAGGACGGCCAGGCCGAGGACTGGAAGATCATTGCCGATAATTTTGGCGAGTTCAGCAAAGGACTGCCGGACCGGATCATGGCGCACCTGCGGCTGCTGGAAGGCGATTTCGGCGGGTTCAGGATCGACCGATTCCAACACTGCCTGCAAACCGCCACCCTCGCCCATCGCGACGGCAAGGACGATGAATACGTCGTCTGCGCCTTGCTGCATGACATCGGCGATACCCTTGGCACCTTCAACCATGCGGACGTGGCAGCAGTTTTGCTGGAACCCTTTGTCAGCGAAGCCAATCACTGGATGGTGAAGCATCACGCCATTTTCCAGGGGTATTACTTCTTCCATTATCTGGGCATGGACAGGGACATGCGCGAGCACTTTCGCGAACATCCCTTCTATCAGCAAACGCTGGAATTCGTCAGCAAGTACGATTCTCCGGCGTTCAATCCGGATGGAGAGATTCTGCCACTGGATTACTTCGAACCCATGCTGCGGCAGGTTTTCGCCAGCCCGCGCAAGTCACTCTACAAGGACGCCATGAGCAACGACTGAGGCACCTCACTGACGCCCTCCCCGGCGGGAGGAGCGTCAGTCTTAACCTGGCCCGCGACACGCAAAGTGAACACTCTTAACCTCACTGTTTCCTTTCCCGCCAATTTCCCTGTCATTGCAGGCCAAAAACCCGCAAGTTCTCTACGTGAAATCTTCGGTCATTGTCACCGACCCCGCGTAAACGCTATGTATAAGGGCAATATCGCGCTTTCACGACGAGGTCGTAATGACACAGTCTCTGGATGCACTCTGGGAACAGGTGCGTGCACAGAAAACCCGGATTCCCTCCCTGTATGGCGACATCGATTTTGATGTCACCCCGGAGCGTTTTACCGACGACATCCACACCCGCAGCGCCCTGCCCGAAAAATTCGCAGGCAAATACCGGGGCCAGATTCTGGCCGACAAGGAAAAAGTGGAACGGGCCCGCGCCTATACCCTGCTCGGTGACAATGTGGCCGATGCTTATGCCGCGCTGATGCCCGAATACGGGTTTCGCAACCTGATCAGCATGCTCAAGACCGCCTGCGACAAGGGACTGGATGCGGTAGATAATCCGCCCCAGGAACTGAGCGATTTCATTCAGGCCATGGAAGCAACACCGGACTGGGTAGACATGGATCTGGTTCGCGAGGGCGCGCGCCTGAGCCGTAACCAGATGGTCAACCTGGCACCCTATGTCATCCGTGGCGCGTTCGTCGCCACCTTCATGAACAAGTACTCCGGGTTGCCCATGGCCATCACCGGCACCCTGGCCAACGAGTCGGTGAACCAGCGGATCAATGAGACCGCCAGTTTCTTCACCACCGCCACCCTGCCTGGCGCTCTGGAACGCTTTGGCCCAGGCTTCAAGGCGGCCGCCATGGTGCGCCTGATGCACTCCATGGTGCGTTTCAACATCATCAAGCGGGCGACCACCGACAAGGGCGGCCCCTGGGATCCCGCGGTCTACGGCATACCTATCCCGCAGGTAGACCAGATGCCGGCCGGCACCATGCCCGCCTACCTGACGGCGTTCAAGGCCATGCGCAAGGGCCGCAAACATTTCACCCGGCAAGAACGGGCGATCGTGGAACTGTCGCGTTACGAGTGTTTTCTGCTCGGTCTGCCTGCAGAGTTGCTACCCGCAGAAGCCCCGGACATCATCGACACCATGCTCACTTATTCCGGCACGCTGCGTGAAGGGTATGACGACAGCACCTGTGGTGAGCTGACGCGGGCAACCATGTCCGTCTATCGTCCCAAGGATGACAAGCTGATCAGCAAGGTTCACAACGCGGTGGAGCGCAGTTTCTCGAAAGTGTTCTTTACCCAGGCGTTTCTCGGCAAGAAGGACAAATCAAAGGCTGAAGAGATGGGCGTGGCACCCCACGCGCTGGACTATGCCCTGTTCAGCGTCGGTAATCTTTTCATCATGCCGCGCCTGCTGGCCTATCGCACCCTGCAGGATATTCCGGTGGCCAACAAGGTTGCCGACCGCATTCTGGTCAAACGCATCAAGCAACTGCTGGTGGATTACGGTCATGCCGAATACACCACCGATGCCAACCAATACGCCCCGACCACCAGCGAACCCGCTGCCTGACCCTGCCCGCTGCTGTGGGCGCCGGCCTCTGCCACGCCTACAGCAGCAAACCTGCCACCAACAACGACAGTGCCATCAGCCCATGGGGCAGAAACACGTGGCGCCACCCAAGGATCCGCAACAACTCACGGCTTCCCCCGGCGCGCCGGCTACGCTCCCAGCTATCGGCGGTCTGGAACGGCGCGATGTCATCCACCTCACCACGAAAGTGCGCTTCAATTTTTTCTATGCGCGCATAGTGCGCCGACTGAAACGCTTTCCAGTGGCCTTCCACCAGCCAGAACATCAGGCTACCCAGCATCCCCACCCAAAGCAGGGACGGACGATCAAAGAACGCGCCCGATCCGGCCAGAATGCCAGCAAGCGTGACACTCCAGGCCTTGATCGTCAGGGATTTCTGATCGAAAGAATCAATCAGGTGAGTGAGATGGAAGTACTCCGCTTCCAGCTGCTGGTCTCGTTGCGTCACGACTGCCCCCTGTTCATTAATGCCTCGCACCGCGCCATTTAACCTGATCCCCCGGCGCTGCACAAAAACGCATTGCGGCGTTATTGAACATGGTCCTTAACATTCTTTTGCAACTGTCCACGAACGGATTGCTCCGCCCTGCACTCCAAACCGGAAATAACCGAAATAAGGAGTGAGCCATGAAAAGCGCAGCTATTGCCGGTCTGGGTATCGCAGGTGCCGTGGCTATTGCAGGGGTCGGGTACGGCGCCTACGAGGCCATGACGCCAGCCAAATCCGGATACGCCACCGTCACCAAGGTGGAACCCATTGTTGAACGCTGGGAAGAACCCCGGGAGGTTTGTCAGGATGTCACCAGCACACGGCAAAAACCCACCAAAGATCAGCATCGCGTGACGGGCACCGTTGTTGGCGCCGTTATCGGTGGGGTGGTTGGTCATCAATTTGGTGGCGGCAGCGGCAAAGATGCTGCCACGGCCGGCGGGGCCATTGCCGGCGGCGTGGCGGGCAACCAGATCCAGAAAGGGATGCAACAACGCAACACCGAAACCGTGACCGAACAACAATGTCGCACCGTCATGGAAAGCCGTAGCAAGACCGAAGGCTACGAAGTGACCTACGTCTTCAATGACAACGAAGACACCATCCGCTTGGACAAGAAGCCTGGCGAACGCCTGCGGATCGAAGACGGGGATGTGGTCACCCCCTAACAGGCTGTTGAACCCTCGTTCGAGAACCTGACCCGGTTCTCGAACGACGGTCCGCAATCAGGGGTTCAGATAGTGAACCCCTGTCATATCCTCCGATACCTGCCACAACCGCTGTGCCACTTCCGGGTTATCGGCGATCCGGCGGGCATAGGCTTTGGCCGGATAGCCACGTAGCTCCAGCAGCTTGCCATCGGGTCCGTAATATTCCCCGGCCTGCACATCCGCACTGGTCGCCGCCATCACACCCGGCAGGCACCCCATCTCAGCGGGTTGCGCTATCATCGCGTTGAACAACCCTCCGCCTGGTACGGTATCCTGCAAATGGGTCGCGGAGTAACCGGGGTGAGCCGCAAAGGCCCGGATAGGGGAACCGGCCGCCAGTAAGCGTCGATGCAACTCACGAGCAAAGATCAGGTTCGCCAGTTTGCTCTGCGCATAGAACGGCCAGCGCCAGTAGGATTTCTCGGCATTGAGGTTATCCCACATGATCTTGCCGCCCCGATGCACCACACTGGATATCTGCACGATGCGTGGTGCCGGTGCCGCCTCCAAGACCGGCAGTAGCTGCCCGGTCAGCGCAAAATGGCCAAGATGATTGGTGCCAAACTGAATCTCAAATCCGTCTTTGGTGCGCTGCAGTGGTGGCGCCATCAAGCCGGCATTATTGAGCAGCACATCCACCTTGTCGAAACGGCCACTAACCTCCTGCGCAAATTCTTTAACGGAGGCCAGATCAGCCAGATCCAGCGCCATGATCTCCAAACTGGCGCCCGCGGTTTCGGCCATCACCTGCTCGGCCGCAGCTTGCGCTTTGGATGCATTCCGGCACGCCATGATCACCTGCGCGCCATTGGCCGCAAACAGCTTGACGGCCTCCAGCCCAATACCACTGTTCGCGCCGGTCACCAAAATGGTCTTATTGCTCAAATCCGGAATATGGTCCGGCCGCCAGGTGGATCTTCCCATCTCATGCTCCTTGCAGAGACTCGTGTCTCGTCCGATTTCGGTAGCGCTATAGTGCGCATTCAGCACACCAATCAAAACCACCCAAACATGCATTGTCCCGGTATAACCGGTCAGTCAGGTTTCACGAACACTCGCCGGGCAGAGACTACCTGGCCGCGCACCGCGCAGTCCGGATGATGATCATTCACCAACCCCATGGCTTGCATGAAGGCATAGCACGTCGTGGGACCAACAAATTTCCAGCCTCGGCTTTTCAGTGCTTTAGACAATGCATGGGACCGGGGTGAGGTGGTTCGGGTAACGGGCTGCGCATTGGTCGGCTCCTCAAAGCGCCAGAAGAACGCGGCCAGTGAGCCCTCCTCTTTAATCATGTCCCGTGCGCAACGGGCGTTGTGAATAGCCGCTTCTATTTTTCGGCGATTCCGAATCAGGCCACTATCGGTCAGCATTCTCTCAATCTGTACTGGTCCGAAAGCCGCCACAGATTCGATATGGAAATCGCAGAAGGCACGGCGGAAGTTTTCCCGTTTCTCCAGGACGGTGCGCCAGCTCAAACCACACTGAAAGGCTTCAAGGCAGACCTTTTCGAACAGGTGACGATCCTCCTTCACCGGAAATCCCCACTCGGTATCGTGATAGCGCTGAAAATCCGGTGCAGCAGTGACCCAGGCGCAACGACACAGGCCATCGCTTCCTACAACGGTCGCTGTCATCCTGACGCCTTGTACGTGGGTGCTGCGGTGGCAGGGAGCTCAAGCAACTCGACAAGAAAATCCTGCCAATGGGTATAGACCATAAACCGGCCATAGTCAGGAAAACTGCGAAACTGCACATTGGGGATCTCGGAGGCCAGGCCTCGGGCGCTGCCGATGGAAATGATGCGGTCGTCTTCGCCATGCCAATGCAGTACCGGTATGGTGATCTCGCCCAGATCCACTTGCCAGGGTTCCTGCATTCTCAGGTACTCCTCCAGATGCACCCTTGCGCCCTGAAATTGACTGTGACGCATTCGCTTGATGGTGCGCGCCAGCAGATCCGGATCCGCGAAGATTTTCTGATCTGCCTCGCAAAGATTCTTGGCCACACGGACATAAAATTTTTCCGGTGCCTTCTGTACGCCACGGATCGCCAGTCGGCCAATCAACAGAAACAGGCGCGGGTCGCGACGAAATACACGCAGGAACATCTTGTGTAACCGATCCAGCTTGTCGAGCTCGAAATGCTCAATGGGCACCGTACTGGCAAGAATTCCTAACCGGCTGAACAGGTCGGGATCTTGCGCAGCCGCACACAGGGCATAGGGCCCACCGCCGCAATAGCTGGCCATGGGAGGGCGTTCGATCCCAAGATGTTGGCACAGAAAGCGAATATCCGGCCCCAAATTATGAAACTGCAGGTCAGGGTTGTAGGTGGAAATCCCGTAACCGGGACGCACAATCAGGATCACTCGCAGATTGTGTTCCCGATACCAGGCATCAAACCAGCCGTGATCTGGGAGTGACGCACCCAGATTATCCAGTGTCAGTAGCGGCTCGCCATCCGGTGCTCCGTATTCCATCCAGCTCAGCACCCGGCCATCCGGCAGGGTGACGGTATATTCGCGCTCACTCTGTTCTGCAGGCAGATTGGCGCCCTGGACAAGCGCATGCCCCATCACACGGCTGACCAGCTGCACCTGGCTGTTGGCATCCAGCTTGGCCATGGTCGACTTCAGCTGGGTTCGTGCCGTGTGCACACTGATGTCCAGAAGTGCCGCACTCTGATTCAGATTGCCCACTTTGCACAGAACATGCAGCAAGCGAGCCTCTGCCGGAGAAATGGCAAACAGGGACTGCAACCTCTCCGCCGAAGGGGTGACAATGCTGTGCCCGGACAGCACCCAGAGGATGGTACGCACCTGGGAAATGGTGCCGGGGGCATCGGATTTCTGCACTGGCACACACAGCAGGGAGACATTTTCTTCCGGCGCGCTAAGCAGCTGGGTGTTCCTGCCCTCCGCCAGTTTATTGACCCGCACCAGAGCCTGGCGCAATTTGCGATCATGAATCACCAGCTGGCCGCTGCTGGTCAATTGCACCACCCCTTCCGCCAGCACCTGATGGGAAATGGCATTACATTCCACCACCTGCATCCATTCATCGAGCATCAACATGGGCCAGGGCATCTGATTGTACAGCGTGTTGAGCACCTGGCATCGATCTTCCAGGGCATGCATGTAGGCACTGCTCTTCACCGCTCTTTCCAGATGCCCTATCAGCTGCTCTACTTCCGGCCGGGCAGTCGAATTGTCCACCGGGGTGCTGGCCACCGACGACCGTCCGGTCTCTCCGGCGTCAGATCGACCCTCTTCCGGGTCGTGATTTACCTCACCATGCCCCGCCCAATCTGCCAGGGTATCCAACAGCTCGACCCAGTCACCAGGGGCCAGTGCGGTGTCGTAGATCTGGGCAATCACATCGTGATCGTTCTTGTTTTTCTTGCGCACGGCAGCATCCACTCGAGGTTATGGATCCATAGTAAAAAGCCCCGACCGAAGGTCAACCTCTTGCGGAAAATGAAATATGGAACTGAGTTTCACAAAACGGCAGCATCAGCGTAACATACCATCACACCGCCTCTGGAGAACGCGATATGGCACGAGTTCAACTGGAACTCCCTGAGCAATTTCTGTACACCCACACCATCAATGTTCGCATGACCGACCTGAACACAGGCAAGCATGTGGGGAATGACCAGATGATCTCGTTACTCTCCGAGGCCCGCTACCGGTTCTTCTGCGACGTTGGTTTCGACCAGTTTGAGAGTCAGGGACAAAGCATCGTGGTGACGGATCTGGTGGCAACTTACAAGGCGGAAAGTTTTGCCCAGGATGATCTGCAATTTGAAGTCGGCCTGATGGATTTCAACAAGTACGGCGCGGACCTGATTTTCCGGGTGACCAAGCAACCGTCTGGCCAGGTGGTGGTTCTGGCAAAACAGGGCTTCGTTTTTTTTGATCATGCCAGGCATGGAGTCATTCCGGTACCCGATAACTTTCGCCAGCAGTTTGCCTCGATTCCTGACCAGGCCTGATGGTGGCTACAACGCCATCCCGGTACACCAGCCACTGGCCCAGGCCCATTGGAAATTAAATCCGCCCAGCTGACCGGTGACATCCAGAACTTCACCGATGAAGTGCAGTCCCGGGACCGTTTTGACTTCAAAGTTTCGGGAAGAGAGACCGTCGGTATTCACCCCCCCCAGCGTCACCTCTGCGGTACGGTACCCTTCTGTCCCTGATGGCTTGAACTGCCAGCCCTTGAGCACTGCGGCCACCCCGCCAAGACGGTCATTGCTGAATTGCTGAAGGTGGCCTTGCCAGCCGAACTGCTCCACCAGCGCAGCAGACAAGCGCTGGGAAAAATACTGGCGCAACCAACGCTCCAGCCCACGATTGGGGTGCGCATTGCGCTCCTGAATCAAGGCCTGAAGTGGGTCTTCCAACTGTGGAAGCCAGTCCACGGTGACCGCGGTGCCCGGCGCCCAGAAGCTGGACACCTGCAACATGGCCGGCCCGGACAGCCCCCGATGGGTAATCAACATCGGCTCAGCGAAACGTGCCTTTCCCGCCTCGGCCACCACATCCGTGCTGATCCCTGATAACTGAGACAACCAGGCCTTGTGCTCGGGAGGCAGCGTAAACGGCACCAGACCGGCCCGGGTGGGTAACACCGACAGACCAAACTGCTCTGCCAGCTGGTAACCAAAACCACTGGCGCCCATGGTAGGAATCGACAAGCCCCCGCAGGCCACCACCAGTGCCTGGCAGCGCACCGTTTCCCGGGTAGTGGTCAATTCAAAGCCAGAGTCTGTCCTGACTACCCTGCGGATTCCGGTATCCAGCTGTATCTCTGCCCCGGCCCACTCACACTCCGTCAACAACACCGCCAGCAAGGCCTTGGCACTGTCGGCGCAGAACAATTGCCCCGGCGCCTTCTCCACGTGCTCTACACCATGGCGTTCCACCAGTTCCAGAAAGTGCCAGGGGGTGTAACGCTTGAGCGCAGATTTGCAAAAATGGGGATTGGCAGAAACGAAATGTTCCGGCGTGGTATTCAGGTTGGTGAAGTTACAGCGACCGCCGCCGGACATGAGAATTTTCTTGCCGGCCTTGTTGGCATGGTCGATCACCCGCACGCGATGCCCTTGGTAAGCCGCGGTAGCGGCACACATCAGACCCGCCGCACCGGCACCGATCACAACGACATCAACGACACTGGAAACAGTCATGGAAGCTCCAAAATCAAGGAGCGAAGGATAGCGGGATCGGGCTATACCAGAAAGGCATAGCCCCGGAAAAACATTAGCGGATGACCGACGCCTCCATTGATGCGGAATAATTCTCGCTGCTGGCGTCGTTTACGGTAGCAGCTCCGTTAGCGATCTGAACCTGACTCCGGTAACGACCGCTTGCCATTACCTGTTCGCCGGGCAACAAGCGGGACGACGGTGGTTCCGATTGTCCATATTGCGGTTCAGCCGGACGATCACTGCTGCTGATATCATCTTCCTCGAAATAACAGCCTGCCAGCAAACCGGCAATGATTGCACTCAAGATCAGTTGCTTCATCTTTCCCCCACGGTCTGCCACGACCAAAATGTCCGTTTCCCAGATCGCCTGCTGTTATACCCCGGCGCACACTGGTCCGGCAAGCCAGCCGGTCAGAGCTGGCTTGCCGAAGCCTGTTTATTGGCTGAGTTCCTGCTCGCTGAACATGTCAGCGAACAGCGGTGAGGTCAGGTAGCGCTCCCCGGAATCGGGCAAGATCACCACGATGGTCTTGTCCTTGAACTCGGGCAGCTGGCTGATACGGTCCGCCACACACATGGCCGCACCGCAGGAAATACCGGCAAGGATGCCCTCTTCCTGCATCAGCTTGTGGGCCCAGGCCATGGCGTCCTCGTTGCTCACTTGTTCCGCGCGGTCCACCACACTCAGGTCCAGATTCTTTGGCACAAAGCCGGCACCGATGCCCTGAATCTTGTGCGGGCCGTGGGTGGGCTCTTCACCGTTCAGCCCGGCGGTAATCATGGTCGAAGAGTCCGGCTCCACAGCGATACTGGTAATGGCCTTGCCCTGGGTCTGCTTGATATAACGGGACACGCCAGTGATGGTCCCGCCGGTACCCACACCCGCCACCAGCACATCAATATCGCCACCGGTGGCCTCCCAGATTTCCGGGCCCGTGGTCTGTTCGTGAATAGCGGGATTGGCCGGGTTCTCGAACTGTTGCAGCATCAGGTGCGTGTCAGGGTTTTCTTCAACCAGCTCCTGCGCCCTGGCAATGGCACCCGGCATGCCTTTCGGGCCGGGAGTCAGGACCAGTTTGGCCCCCAGAGCCTTGAGAATCTTGCGACGCTCCAGACTCATGGAGTCGGGCATGGTCAGCACCAGATCGTAACCACGAGCAGCGGCCACGTAGGCCAAGGCAATACCGGTATTGCCGCTGGTGGGTTCCACCAGAGTCATGCCTGGCTTCAGTTTGCCGCTCTTTTCCGCATCCCAGATCATGGAGGCACCGATCCGGCACTTGACGCTGCCCGCCGGGTTACGCGACTCCAGCTTGGCCAGCACCTTGCCGTTGGTAATACGGTTGATTTTCACCAGCGGTGTCTTGCCGATGGTCTCGCTGTTGTCCTTGTAAATCTGTGTCATGTTGCCTCCTTCAGCAAACTCAATTCCCGGAATGTTTTTTCAGCTTGCGGCTCCAACGCTGCCGGGCATAGAGACGCATATCTGCCACATTGTCGGTTTCATCCATGATCTCGCGGCCAAGGATGCTTTCCAGAATATCTTCCAGGGTGATCAGCCCCACCCAGGTGCCATGGTCGTCGTAGACCACGGCCATATGTTGACGTTGGGTCAGCATGGCATGAAACAAGTCCTCGATGCTTAACGTGGTACTCACCATGGTGACTTCGTGGGCCAGCACGTTCATGGTCTGCTCCGGCGCCACTCCCAGCAAGTCGGACTTGTGAATATAGCCACGGGCTTCGCCACTGGCCGTCATCACCGGGAAACGGGAAAACGGCTGGCCTTTTTCTCTCTCGATGAAATCTGCGACTGACATGTCTGGGCTGACAATCCGGCACACGGTGCGCGGTGTCATGATCGCACCCACCTTCACATCATGCAGACGGAGAATATTCTTGATGACCTTGTACTCGTCTTCCTGCAAGGCCTCCTGATCCTTACCCATGGCCGCAAGAGCGCGAATTTCTGCCCGCACATCCACATCATGCTCGTTGCCACCGATCTGGCTGGTAATCAGCTTTGACAGCCACACGAAGGGAGCAAGGGAAACCATGATGACCTTGAGCATGGGCGGCAACATGGGGGCCAGTGTCCGCCAGTATTTGGCACCAATGGTCTTGGGAATAATCTCGGAGAGGATCAGGATCGCCAGGGTCATCACCCCTGAGGCCGCCGCCAGCCAGGTTTCGCCAAACACAACCGCAACCTGGGCCCCCACCCCCGTGGCACCCACCGTATGGGCAACAGTATTGAGGGTGAGGATGGCGGAAAGGGGTTTGTCGATATCGTCCTTGAAGCCTCTCAACGCTTCGTAGAGCGCCGGGCGAGACTCACGCAGGCCGGCAATAAAACTCGGAGTGATCGACAGCAGCGCGGCCTCCAGCACCGAACACAGAAAGGAAAAACCAATGGAAATCGCGGCAAAGATGATCAGCAGGGTCAAGAGAGCAGACTCCTTCTGCAAGTGACAACAGACCCTGGCATGCTGGGTCTGCCCATGGCGGGAACGGTTACATCAGGCGCTGTACTGACGGGCGAACTCTGCCAGCAACTGGCACACATTCGCCATCCCATCATGAATCACCGCCTCAATTTCTTCCATGGTGATTTCATGGGTGGATTTGCCCGCGCCGGGGTTGACCACCAGCGACAGCATGGCATAGGGAATGCCCAGTTCACGGGCGAGTACCGCTTCCGGCATGCCGGTCATGCCGACAATATCGCAGCCATCACGCTCCATGCGGGCGATTTCCGCGGCAGTTTCCAGCCGGGGACCCTGGGTGGCACCATAGCAACCACCATCGCTCCACTTGAGATCAGAGGCGGCAAGGCGGGCTTTCAGGGCATCGCGCAGGGCCGTATCAAACGGCCAGCTGAAGTCCACATGCACCAGCGGGTCAGCCGGATCGTCAAACAGGGTGCTCTCGCGGCCCCAGGTGTAATCAATGATCTGGTCCGGTAGCACCAGCGCACCGGTGGGCGCCAGCGTGGTAATGCCACCCACCGCATTGGCCGCCACAATCGCCGTCGCACCGGCCTCTTTCAGCGCCACCATGTTGGCCCGGTAATTCACCTGGTGAGGCAACAGCACATGGGGGTCGCCATGACGGGCCAGAAACAGTACCCGCTGGCCATCCAGTTCACCTTCCACCACCGGGGCAGAAGGCTCACCAAAACGGGTGGTAATGGCATGTTTGTCGAGAATGCGCAGGTTATCCATGCGCGTCAGGCCGGTGCCACCGATAAATGCCAGCATCAGCTGTCGCTCTCCTTCACTGCGTAGATACCCGGCGCGTTACGCCAGAAACCCTTGTAGTCCATGCCCATACCGAACAGGTAATAATCCTCGGCTTCCAGAGCCGTGAAATCGGCTTTCAAACCCGGTCGGGCCTTACGGTCGTGTTTCTTGTCAACCAGCACGCAGGTCTTCACCGACGCCGCGCCCTGGGCGTAACAGGCTTCGATGATCGACAACAGGGTCGAGCCCACATCCAGGATGTCATCGACAATCAACACATCGCGGCCCGCCAGACTGGCATTGGGGGTGACGATCCATTCTACGGCACCGCCGGAGGTGGCCCCCAGATAGCGGCTGGCATGCAGGTAATCCATCTCCAGCGGAAAATCCAGGCGCTTGACCAGCTCGGCCGCGAAAATCATGCCGCCATTCATGATGGTCACAAACACCGGCACCTTGCCGGAGTAGGCCTCGGTCACCTCGAACGCGAGTTTGGCGATGGCTTCCTGAACTTGATCGGACGAATGCAGCTCGATGGCCTCGCGGCGTACCCGCATCAGTTCCTGTTGTACGTCGTTAGCGCTGGACATGTGTGGTTTCCTCGGCGTTGTCGTCCTCCAGCCCGGTGGCCGGATGGTCGTTGTCGCTGATCAGATGCAGGGTGCGGGTCGGGAAGGCGAACTCGGCACCGTGCTCGTGGACAATGTTCATGATTTTCATGAGCACGTCCTGCTTGATCTCATGGTAACGCACCCACTGGGTGGTTTCGGTGAAGGTGTAGATGAAGAACTCCAGATGTGACGCCCCATAACTGTCGAAATTGACAATCAGGGTACGACCCTCAGTATCCAGTTCTTCATGGGCAACCAGCATGGCTTTTACCGCTTCCACGATACCCGGCATTTTTTCCCAGTCGTCGTAACGGATACCAATCTTCTCGTAGATACGGCGATTGAGCATGCGGGACGGGTTTTCCAGCACAATGGAGGTAAACATGGCATTAGGGATATACAACGGTCGCTGGTCAAAGGTGCGGATGCGGGTCAGACGCCAGCCGATATTCTCCACCGTGCCTTCAATGGAACGGTCTGGCGAGCGCACCCAGTCGCCGACACGGAACGGCTTGTCCAGATAGATCATCATGCCGCCAAAGAAGTTGGCCAGCAGGTCCTTGGCCGCAAAAGCCACCGCCATGCCACCAATACCGCCAAATGCCAGTACCCCGGAAATGCTGTATCCGAGTGTCTGCAGAATAATCAGTGCAGCGGTAATGATCACCGAGACCCGCAGTAGCTTGGCAATGGCCGCTGCGGTGGACTGATCCATGGGCTTGCGCATGCGCTCCGGATCGATGAGGTTTTTCTGGGTATAGGAGATAAACCGATTCAGGAACATGGCGATGATGATAATAAAGGCAATACGACGCGCCTCTGGTACCATGTCGAAGATCAGGTTTTCTTCTTCGCTGACGCTCTGCATCAGCTCGACGCTGATTGAGAGCCCCACCACCCAGAAGAACAGCCGTACCGGAATCCGCGCAGCCTCAAGCAAGGCGTCATCCCACAAGGTATCGGTCTTGACGATCAGCCGCTCGATAATGTCGATGCTGCGCATCAGGATAAAGTTCACTGATACGGTACACAGCACCACGATAAACAACTGGGTCAACCAGATGTCCGATGATGTCTCAACTGTCGGCCACACCAGCAGTTGATTCCAGTCCCAGTTCATGTGTTCTCCTCAATCAATCGTGTTGCCACTGCTTCAGCGGCTTGCCGCCGCCCGGTGTCCATGGCATGCCGTGGTCGGCAACGCAGGCCGCCGACCGCAACCTGCCCCTGATGGCCAGCGGTTTCCAGATAGCCAAGCACCTCTTGTGCCCCTGACTGGCAATTGCAGGCCAGCACCATGTCGCAACCTGCCTTGAGAGCCGCCTCGGCACGCTGGGCATAACCGCCCGCCCCATGGGCCCCCGCCATCGACAAGTCATCGGAAAAAATCACGCCACGAAAACCGAGACGTTCGCGCAATACGGTTTGCAACCAGAACCGCGAGAACCCGGCTGTCTGGTTCTCCACTGCACTGTAAATCACATGGGCAGGCATGATGCCATCCAGCCGCGACGCCAGTGCCGCAAACGGACGCAGGTCCGCTTGCTCAATCTCATCCATGGGGCGCGGGTCTACCGGCAGCTCCAGATGGGAATCTGCTACCACATGGCCATGACCAGGGAAGTGCTTTCCGGTCGCGGCCATACCGGCAGCATTCATGCCATCAATAAACGCCCCGGCCAGCGCTATCATCGCCTGCGGATCACCATGAAAACTGCGATCGCCGATCACCGTGCTGGCGCCATAATCCAGATCCAGCACCGGCGCAAAACTGATATCGATATCCAGCTCGGTCAATTCGGACGCCATCAACTCGCCGACAAGTCGGGCATCCTGCTGCGCCTGCTCAGGCCCGGACGCGTAACCCCGCCCCAGTGCGGCCATGGGAGGCAAGCGCACAAAACCTTCCCGAAAACGCTGCACCCTGCCCCCTTCCTGATCGACAGCGATCAGCATGTCTGGGCGGATCTCGCGAATCTGGCGCACCAGCTCAGCCAGTTGCTGCCGGTCCTGATAATTGCGGGTAAATAGAATCAAACCACCGGCCCCAGGATGAGCCAGCATGTCTTTCTCCACCGGGGAGACCGTCAGGCCTTCTAGGTCGAGCATTAAAAGCGGGGAAACCGTGTCAGACATGACAACCCTGATTGGTCACTGTTATTCCGTGATAGTCACGGCGGTACCCACCGGCACCTGATCGAAAAGCTGCACCACATCCGCGTTGCGCATACGGATGCAACCGTGGGACGCCGGCACCCCCATAGGCTCGGAGTCCGGTGTGCCGTGAATATAAATAAAGCGCCGAAAACTATCCACGTTACCGCCCTGATTGTGCTCTGGCTCCATCCCACCCAGCCAGAGAATACGGCTGAGCACCCAGTCGCGGTCAGGATGCGCCGCAGACAAGGCTGGGCCATGAGTTTCACCGGAAAACTTGCGGCCGGTCAGCACGGCGCCTTGTGGCAAACCGGCGCCAAAACGTGCCCGTACCAGGTGGCGTCCCAGCGGGGTCGCCTCACTGCCCATGGCCTGGCCGGCACCATTACGGGCCGTGGAAACCGGGTAACGGACAGGCTGCGGGCCTCGCAGCTCCAGCCACTGCCCGCTGAGATTGATGATGATCTCCATCGCTAACCTGACAACACGCTGACAAAGGTCTGAATGATGGTGGCATTGGCAATATCGACAATAAAGCCCCCCACCACCGGCACAATGATAAACGCGAGCGGCGACGGACCATGGTGCTGTGTCACCGCCTGAATATTGGCCACCGCCGTTGGCGTCGCGCCCATGGCAAAACCGCAATGCCCGGCACACAGCACTGCCGAATCATAATTGCGGCCCATCAGCCGGAAGGTCACAAAGGTAATAAAGGTCAGCGCCAGCATCACCTGCACCAGCAACATGGCCAGCATGGGCAGGGCCAGATCCACCAGCTGCAGCAACTGCAAACTCATCAGGGTAATGGCCAGGAAAATACCCAGGGCAGTATTACCGACCATGTCGATGGTGGCATCGTTCACGTGCCACAAACGCCGTGCGGTATTGCCCAGCAAGATGCAGACAAACAACACCCAGACAAAGGTGGGCAGGCGAAAGACCTCGGCAAACTGCTCAGCCGCCACGGAACCCACCACCACCCCGACAGAGAGCAGCATGAGAATGCGGATCACACTGGCTGCCGCAATGGGGCGTGCTTTCTCGGCCTGGTCATAGCGTTTATCCCCCTCCCCGGCACCATGGGCCGGGGCGGACAACCGATAACGCCGTATCAGAAACATGGCCAGAGGCCCGCCCAACAAGGCACCAAACACCAGCCCGAAAGTGGCCGAAGCCGCCGCCAGTTCTGACACCCCTGTGAGCCCGAAGTCACGCTGGAACACCTCGGCCCAGGCAGCACCGGTACCATGCCCGCCCGTCATGGTCACTGACCCGCCAATCAGGCCGTAATACGGCTCCAGCCCCATCACGGTGGCCATGGTCACACCAACCAGATCTTGCAGGGCCACCAGTACGATCACCAGAATGGCGAAGATCAGCATGGCCCAGCCGCCCTGCTTGAGCAGACGGAAATCGGCCGCCAGCCCCACCGCCCCGAAGAAGAAAAGCATGGCCGGGGTTTTGAAGCTTTCATCGAAAGTGAGGTTAATCCCACCTAGTTGCAGACCGGTCACGATCAGGGTGGCCAGCAGCCCCCCCACCACCGGTTCAGGCATATTTAGACGGGAGAGAATCCCGACCTTGTGCACGATCCACTGCCCCGCCCCCAGCACTAGCAGGGCGACCATCAGCGACTCCATGGCAGAAAACTGCATCTAAACTCCTTATCCGGCCCGATAGAACGCGGGGGCCAGGCACCACACAACGGAATGGATCCGCTATACTGCCCGCGAAATCAGGATACGGCCATGAATCGCGAGAAACGGACTGAAATTTTTACCCGATTACGGGATCAGAACCCCAACCCCACCACCGAACTGGAGTACAGCTCCGACTTCGAGCTGCTGGTTGCCGTGGTGCTATCTGCCCAGGCCACCGATGTGGGTGTCAACAAGGCCACCGCCAGACTCTACCCGGTGGCCAACACCCCCGAAGCCATTTATGCGCTGGGCCTCGACGGCCTTAAAGAGTACATCAAGACCATCGGCCTGTTTAACTCAAAGGCCGAGAACGTGATCCAGCTGTGCAAGATTTTGATCGAGCAGCATGACAGCCAGGTGCCCCGTACCCGCGAAGAACTGGAAGCCCTGCCTGGCGTCGGTCGAAAAACCGCCAACGTGGTACTCAATACCGCCTATGGCATGCCGACCATGGCTGTGGACACCCACATCTTCCGGGTCTCAAACCGCACCCGCATTGCCCCTGGCAAAAATGTGCTGGAGGTCGAAAAACGGCTGCTTCGACTGGTGCCGGACGAGTTTCTGCGCGATGCTCACCACTGGCTCATTTTGCACGGTCGCTACGTGTGCATGGCCCGCAAACCCAAATGCGGGGACTGCCTGATCGCCGACCTGTGCGAGTTCCCGCTCAGTAAACGCCCGGTCTGACCGGCACGCTGTACATCGGCGTGATGACCAAGGCCCCATCGCTGGAGCTCCAGCGATTCGTTTCGCTCGGCGAGAGGCGTTTTTCTACATGACTGCCAACTGTCCAACGTGATTCATCAAGAAAGGATTCGACATGAAGAAAACACTGGTACTGATCACCACTCTGGGGCTGCTCTCCCCTTTCGCTCACAGTATTGAACTGACCCCCGGTCAATGGGACGTCACGGTGGACATGAATGCGCCGGGGATTCCCGACAATATGCGGACCCGGGTCAAACAGGACTGCCTGACCCAGGAACAGGCCGGCGATCTGGAAGCGTCAATGCGCAAAGGCTGGAAAGAAGACAACTGTGGCGGTGCGGAAATCAATCGCAGCGGCAACACCCTGCGCTGGAGCGCCGTGTGCAGCATGCCCGGCAGTGACGCGAAAACCCACATCAGCGGTACCATGGTGATACACAACGACAAGCACTACACCACCGACATCACTGTGAAAGGCAATCACCACAGCATGAAGACCCACAGCGAGGCGAAATGGGTTGGGGCCTGCAAAGAAGAATAGGCCCCACCTGGCAGGCTGTTGAAACGCCTGCCAGATACCAGGGCATCAGGAGACCAGCAGAGACCCGACTCCCATTTTGACTACATTGCCGCCGATCCGGCAGCGCACTTCCTTGCCTGGACGTTTATCGAATTCGGCACGCAACAGGCTTTTGCGGGTCTCCGGGCTGCCTCGGTCAACCGAAAAGGTATGGGTGCCGGGCGCGGTCTCTTTCTGCTCTGCCAGGTAGGCAATAAACTCCGGCATCACATTACCGATGGGCGGGAACACATCCCGTGGCAGATTCGGATTCAGAATCCGGCCATGAAATTCCGACTCTCCTGTGATGCAGCCTGGAGCAAACAGGAACAGCTCCGAGGTGTAAATACCACCAGCCAGACTTGCCCAGCGCTCGGCATTGAGGCTAGCCGCCAGCACATGTTCCGGCTTGGTAAACGGCACGATCAGGGTGGGCTTGTCCACGCTTACCACCATGGGTTTGTACTTGCTGAACGAGATATGTTTTTCGTCGATATTCAAGGCATCCGCAAGGCGGGGAATTTCCGGGGTGTAGCGATCAATCGTCGGGCTCAACACCCGCGCAAACTGAATGGCACCCGGCCCGGCGTCCGTCTTGTCGATAAAGCTTTCGATCAGCTGATCATTCTGTTTCAGTAGATATGACGCGAACTGCCCTTCATCCTTGGTCAGCCCCATCTCATGGGCCACATAGGACGCCGCCAAAATCGTATGGGCGCCAAACAGCTGTGGCCCCTTGCCACTGAAGACACTGACCGGCACAGCGCTGTTCCCCGGTTCGATAAACACGGTTTCGGTCTGCTGGAACTCACTGGCAATGGCCGTTTTGCCCTGCTCATCCATGCCAGCCCCATTGAGCATCACCACAGGAATCTGGGTGCCCTGAAACGGAGCCCCTGCGAATACATCCAGAAGTGCGTAATCAAGCGCCATAACCAACGTCCTCGTTGTTTTCTTATGACTATGCCTGACAGGAAAGGATTTTCAATCACGGGATGTGAGGGCGGGACACACGGATCGGTGAAAGCTCATCGCGAGTTAGCGGGGAGGTATCTCTTTAGGGATAAGGTCGAAGTGGCTTCTACCTTGTCTCCCGTTTCCGGCACTCCACGATAGACCTTAAATCACGGGCACCGGAGCCTTGATGCCGCCCACCAGGAATGGCAGCAGGCGCTGGGTGATATCCGCCTCGGTCACATCCATATTGAAATCGTTGCGACTGATATCTTTCAGTGACTCCAGCCCGGACAGGGTAAAGATAGTCGCCCCCAGACTGAACTGCACCCGCCAGAACAATTCACGGGGAGGCACATCCGGCACCGCACGTTGCATATGGTCCTGCAGGCGACGGAAGACCGCCCCGTATTGCTGATGCAGATACTCGCGCAAATGCCCCTGGGGCTGACTGTAGGCCTGCCCGGACAAACGGAAGAAGATCGCCGCGCGCTGAGGATCTTCCGGGTGGGACCCCAGCACCAAACGCGACATGATGCCCAGAATATTCTCGGGGGTATCCGGTACGCCACTGGCTTCCATCTCATCCAGTTTCGCGTCCAGCGCAGCACAAAATGGCGTCAGGAAGCGTTCAAACACGGCCTGTACCAGCGATTCCTTGGAGCCAAAGTGGTAGTTCACCGCAGCCAGATTCACACCTGCCTTGCTGGTAATGGCACGCAGGCTGGTTTCCGCAAACCCTTTCTGGGCAAACAGCACTTCTGCCGTATCCAGGATTCGGTCAACCGTTCCTGCCTGTGCCATAGCTTCGCCCCTGAGCATCGTTCAAAACATACGTTTCAAACATACGTTTGGCGGCATGCCTGGTCAAGGGACGCCGCCCTCAGAAGTAATACACCAGCTCTGCCTGCACAAAGTCCGATCGACTGATCGGGCCGAGCCCAGGGTTGGTGTTGACGTTGCGCAGGATATCCCGGTACAGCGCTGAAGGGCTGCGGGGGTCTTCCGCATCAGTGTAGAAACGGGCTTCCAGGGTGGCTTTCAGGTTATTGCCAAAGCGGCGGCTGGATTCCAGGCTGAAGGCCTTTTCTTCATTGTCGGTATCGTAAATCACACCCGCCAGAATTTCGGTAGACGCCACATCGTTGAAGGTGAAGCGTGTCCCCAGCAGCACATCGCTGGCCATGGGAGACGCCAGGCTGTCTTCACGGTCTTCCCAGATATATTCCACGATCCAGCCCAGATCGGCCGCCGAGCCGAACAACCCCACCTGGGTATACTCAAAGCCACCATCCAGCGCGTAGAAACGATCGCCCTGCCCGGAACGGCTGATGGCTTCCAGTTTCCACAACCAGCCGTTCTGCAGGTATTGCAGCTCAAGACCGGTCTGGTCGATGACGTTATACACCGGGGTGAATTCCGGATTACTGCCGGCAGGCAATTGCCCGGTGGCCAGTAACGCCTGCAGCTCCGCCATGGTCAGGTTCTGGGGAATCAACAAGGGATCGCGGCTGGTGCCGGAAAAATGCGACAGGGCAAACTCGATCCCGTTATCGAAGTACTGCTGGTATCGAATGGCAAAGTCCACCCGGCCCTCCTCCTGGGAGGATTCGTAAACGGCGTCATCAGACACCGGCAACGGCGTACGAGGCCGGCCTTCTTCTCCGGCGTAGGTACGCTCGCGGAAACCGGGCAACACGAACAGATCCACAATGCCCCAGTCGCGCACCAGTGACAGGTTGATCATGGGCTGGCCGAGTTTTTCCTCGCCATCTACCTGATCCACCTGGTCGGTCTGGTTGATGATGTCCACCAGGTGGCGCCCTTCGGTCACCCCCCAGAACACCTTGCGGATACCGACCCGCGATTCCCAACCGTTACCCACATGAATCCAGGACAACTCGCGGATATCCCAGTGGGTCCGTTCGCTGTCGTTTTCATCGACACGGGCGTAAGGAATGAAGGTGAACAGATCGTCCCGGTCGTTCCACTCGTGGAGAATTTCCGGTTTCAGGTAGGCCGAACTGTTGGTGTCGTAGTCGGCTTGCGGGCAGGGAGAGTCCTGAGTGAAGTAACGCCCTTCCAGCGCGACCTCGCCACGAAACTCCCACGCAGGGGCCAGAAGCGGCACCGCCAGCAGCGGTGCCGTCACAAACCATTTATTCATGATATCAACGCGCGCGTTTCAGGCTGTTCTGGTTGAAGTCCGCTTCCGTGAGGCCGGTGTCGTACTGGTAGTTACTCCAGAACAGGTCAGTGGCCTTGCCGGTCTGGTGGTTAACCATGGACATCTTGGCCGGTTGCCAGAACTTGTCCTTGTACTGGGTGAAATCGCTGGATTCCAGGGTTTTCAGCAGGCTGTCGCGGCGGTCGTAGTAATCCACTTTCCAGGTGCGGTATTCCTGCTGGTCCAGCCAGACCACCATCTTGGTGTAGCCGGAGTGCTCATCCGTGGGGTAGCGCTCCATCACAAAGCAGGTCAGCTCGCCACAGGCTTCATCGCGCAGGTATTTGTAGGTGTACTTCTCGACCTCCTGGCCACGCATGTCCTCGAAGCTGAATTCACTGCCCATGAAGGGGCCGGACTTGTTCCGCGACGCGATGGTCTTCACCCGGCGCAAGGCGGGCAGATACAACCACTGGTCATCGTCCTTGTTCTTGTAGCTGAAGGTGAGCATGGCCGTGCCACGGACATCGCGGGGGGTATCGAAGATCGTCAGGCTCTTGTCACCCTCGTCTTCTCCTTTGCCTTCCAGGGTTTTTACCCGCAGCTCACGCTCGGCACGGTCACCCCGCTTGGTGATCAATACCATCTTCATGTCGGCCTGGAAGTCACCAAAGCCCTCGCCGCGACGATCCGCTTCGCGGGCGATTTCCAGCCCTTTTTCTTCCGGTGTCTGGGCGTTGGCAAGGGGCGCAGCCATGGCCAGAGCCAGACCCGCAATCAGCAGACGAGATTTCATGAAGTCCTCATTACAGCTTATTCGTGGTGGTGCGCCCGGCGGGCAACACGGTGTTTACCACATGATAGCGAGTTCTCAGGAAACAGCGATGCCGAAAGGGCCAAAATCTGAACCAGATTTACCTCTTCGTCCGCAGTACAGTGGCAAGAGGTCACTCAAGCGCCGGCGGAGGCCACCTGAAACTTGCCCTGCTGCAGGAACGTGACAATCTGCTGGATGACCTTCTTTTTACGCATGATGAAGGCATGACTGGCGGGCATGACAATAAAGTCTTTCATTTCGGCGAGCCTGGCACTGTCCAGTGAAACCTTGCCGTCATCGCGGCCCGGGATCATCCATGACAGCCACGGGTCCACAGTGCGATTGCCCATGATGATACCGATTTCACCGGGAATCGGTGCCAGGCTTGCCGTAACACCATCCGCCCCCGTGCCCAGTTGCTGGCCAGCAGGGCCGGTGAGCTTTTCAAACAGCCACCAGTCCTGCATGCGATCCACCACTTCGCTTCCGTGGTTGGGCGGCGACAGCATGACAATACGCCCGAGCTGCTCGATCTGATTAACCTGCAAATAGGCGCGCACCAGAATGCCGCCCATGGAGTGAGTCACAAAGTGCACCTGACCGCGGGCGTTGGCCTGGCACCAGTCCAGCCCCTGGCGGATTTCCGACGCGGCCAGCGCCTCCACNGTGGCTTGGGTGGAAGGGTAATCCCGGTTGTAGACCTGATAGCCGGCACCGCGCAGGGAGTCTTCGATGCGCGACATGGCCCAGGCTGAACGACGCAACCCATGGAGCAACACCACGCAGTCCTCTTGCACCTCGGCCTGATGCTGTCNTGNCGCNACACCTNCAGCCTGAGCCACCTGCACAGGCCACAGGCTGGCAACGACCACCGACAGAACAAGGGAAAACCAGGAAAACAGGGTTGGGCTGGGCATGNGNACCTCCGNNTCACGAAGGGCCATGGCCCTGCTNGAGGGGGCAGACAATGGTGTCTGCCTTGCAAGCATTGGTGGCAAAAGGGAGAGATTCAATCCCCCNCCGGGATCAGCGGCGGCAAAATCAGGCCGAAACGCCCNACACANGCATCCCGTCACACAGGCAAGGGCGCTTTCGGTTGAGCCGCGTTACCACTCCTCCAGATACCCCACACAGTGTTCCAGCANCTCACTGACGCGGNTGATGGCCTGTGCCAGCCGCTCCAGNTCACCCTCCGCCAGAGGCGCGTAGCGATCTTCGGCCATCAGGTTAAGCGCNTTGGCCTCGCTGGGAGGCGTTGGCCGACGAGCCAGCCCCGATGCGCCCATGGCCGTTTGCATCTCGCCATCCAGCCAGGCCACCANATCNCCCCGGTCCNTGCGAGCCTGGGCAATGACGGCCAGTTCCGGAGCCTCTACCCCCGCTGACGCGAATGCCNGCTCAAGGGCACCCAGGCTGAACAGGGTATCCGCACCNGGCACCTGGTAGGTCNTGGCGGACTGCCGCAGCAGCCCCACCAGAGAAGAATACACATGGAATACCACTGCACCACGTAGCGCCAAACGCACGGTGGGCACTGCCNCGGCCTGCTCACCGGTCAGCTGGCGGAGCATGNCCTGGGCNAAGTAAACCCGCTCTCGCAGGCCACTGACAGCATTATCACGAACCATTCGGGACATAACAAAATCCTNGNAANAAGCNGCAAGCNACNNGCCTCAAGCNGCAAGGCGCNNGNGNGGCCNTCGCGNAGANNAGGNNNTNCCCNCGNTCNTGTGTCNTCNCAGCACGGAGCNCNNNGCNTTCAGNACAAGAGATGNGAGCCTCGTGTTGTCGCTTGCAGCTTGTAGCTTGTAGCNTGTGTCTTTACTTCTTNGCGGCGGCCTTTTTCCTGGCCGGGGCCTTCTTCTTCGCTGCCGCTTTTTTCTTGGCAGGGGCTTTCTTCTTGGTCTGCTCTTCTACCCACTTGCCGTCACGGTAGAAGGCCATCCAACCGGTCGCCTTGCCGTCGATCTCGCTCATGACATACTGCTCTTTCGCCTTGCGGCTATAGCGCAGCACCCCGGGGTTGCCGTCTGGGTCTTTCGCAGGGGCCTCAGCCAGATACTTGTGCTTGGGATCCAGCTGTTCCGCCACGCTCTGGATTTCTGCAATCAGCGGCGGNCGGGTTTCACGGTTTTTCGGGAACTTGCTGGCCGCCAGGAACAATCCGGACGCACCATCACGCAGCAGGTAATGATCATCTTCNTACTTCTCGCACTGAAGATGCGGCATGGGGATCGGGTCCGCCCGTGGCGGTGCCGGCTCACCATTCTTGAGCAGCTTGCGGGTATTACCGCAATCNTCGTTGGTGCACTTGAAGAACTTGCCAAACCGCCCGGTGCGCAGCTGCATCTCGCTGCTGCACTTTTCACATTCCAGTGTCGGACCATCGTAGCCCTTGATACGGAATTCACCCTGCTCGACAACATAGCCATCACAGTCCGGGTTATTACCGCAGACATGCAGCTTGCGCTTTTCGTCGATCAAGTAGTTTTCCATGGCGGTGCTGCATTTGGGGCAACGCTTCTTGTTACGCAGCTCCTTGGCTTCCGCCTCTTCGTCATCGGCATTCACGGCCACTGCTTCTTCACCAGGCAGCAGGTTCAGCGTAGCCGTGCAACGCTCCTTGGGCGGCAGGCTATAGCCTGAGCATCCCAGGAACACCCCGGTGGAACCGGTGCGAATCTGCATGGGCCGGCCACAGGTGGGGCAATCGATATCGGTATCAGTCGGCAGGTTGGCACGCATACCGCCTACTGCCTGCTTGCCGGACCCTTCGCCCTGGGCGGATTCGAGTTTGGCGACAAAATCCCGGTAAAACTCGTCGAGAACGTCTTTCCAGTGACGGCCACCGTCGGCGATCTCGTCAAGGATCTCTTCCATACCAGCGGTGAAACCGTAATCCATCAGGTTGGGGAAGTTTTCCACCAGACGGTCAGTAACGATGTCACCCATTTTCTCGGCATAGAAACGGCGGTTGTCCTGACGCACATAGCCACGATCCTGAATCGTGGAGATGATCGCCGCATAGGTAGACGGACGACCAATCCCGCGCTTCTCCAGCTCTTTCACCAGGCTCGCTTCGGTAAAGCGTGCCGGCGGCTTGGTGAAATGCTGCTCGGCCTCAACGCTATCAATGGCCAGGGTATCGCCCTCACCCACATCCGGCAGCAGGGTATCTTCCTGGCCCTTGCGGGAAGCCGGCGGCTGGATACGGGTCCAGCCGTCGAATTTCATGATCCGCCCCTTGGCCTTCAGCTCGTAACCCTTGGCGGTTGCGGTCAGGGTGGTGCTCAGATATTCCGCCGGGGGCATCTGGCAGGCGATGAACTGGCGGCGAATCAGCTCGTAAAGGCGCTGTGCGTCACGCTCCATATCCTTGAGGTGCTCGGAGCGACGGTTCACATCGGAAGGACGGATAGCTTCGTGGGCTTCCTGGGCGCCTTCCTTGCTGGAATAGGACAGCGGTTTTTCCGGCAGGTACTTGTCACCCAGGTTTTCACCGATCCACTCACGGCAGGCCGTAACGGCATCTGCACTCAGGTTGGTAGAGTCGGTACGCATATAGGTAATGTGGCCCGCTTCGTAGAGCCGCTGAGCCAGCATCATGGTCTTCTTCACGCCGAAGTTAAGGCGAGTGCTGGCGGCCTGTTGCAGGGTCGAGGTGATGAACGGCGCAGAAGGCCGGGACTTGGTGGGACGTTGCTCACGCTGAGTAATCGTCAGCTTGCCCGCCTCCGCCAGGGCCTGGCGATGGGCATGCGCATCGTCACCATTATTGGGACGGAAATTCTCCCCCTGGTGCTTGGCTACCTGCAGGCGCAGGGCTTCGCCATCACCGGTATGGGTATCGCTGTACATCTCCCAGAACTCTTCCGGGATAAAAGCGCGAATTTCCCGCTCACGCTCAACCACCAGCTCCACTGCCACAGACTGAACCCGGCCGGCAGACAGGCCGCGGGCAATTTTTTCCCACAACAACGGGGAAATCATGAAGCCGACGACCCGGTCCAGGAAACGGCGAGCCTGCTGGGCCTCGACGCGGTGCAAATCGAGCTTGCCGGGCTCCTCAAACGCCGCCTGAATGGCTTTCTTGGTAATCTCGTTGAATACCACCCGGTCAAAACGGCTGTCGTCGCCACCGATCACTTCCCGCAGGTGCCAGGCAATGGCCTCCCCTTCGCGGTCCAAATCCGTTGCCAGATAGATACGGTCAGCCTTGGCCGCCAGACGCTTGAGCTCATCGACCACTTTGTCTTTGCCGGGCAGGATCTCGTAATGGGCATCCCAGCCTTTTTCCGGATCGATACCCATGCGGTTGACCAGCTGCGCCTTGGCCTTCTTCTTTTTATAGGCTTCGCGTTCGTCCTTGGGCAACGAGCGTGTGTAGGCAGCCTCTTTGGCGCGTTCCTGAGGGGTACTCTTTTTGGAGCCACCGCTAACCGGCAAATCCCTCACGTGCCCCACACTGGACTTCACGATGAAGTCATCGCCCAGGTAACGATTAATGGTCTTGGCCTTGGCAGGCGACTCCACAATGACTAGCGATTTTCCCATTCTCAGGTACTCAACATCCGATCTAAGGCTTGCGATGGGCGCTATTTAGACAGCGCCGGTATAGGCGGGTCAAGCAACATGTGCCCCCCGGATCCTTTTTAGGGAGCCTCTGAATAACTCCTTGCATGCTCAGCGTGACCTGGAGCGTGCAGCTGTTGTGTCTTGTCTCGACGGTAAGGGTGGCTCCCTTTCCTAGAGGCAAGGCGCAGCAGATGC
>PAJO01000021.1 GCA_002706085.1 Alcanivoracaceae bacterium
GCTGCGCCTTGCCTCTAGGAAAGGGAACCACCCTTACCGTCGAGTCAAGACACAACAGCTGCACGCTCCAGGTCACGCTGAGCATGCAAGGAGTTATTCAGAGGCTCCCTAGGCCCCGGTGCCGTTAATGTGGGCTTTATCAGCACGCAACCTGACGTTACCTGACCCTGCCTGCAGGCCGCGCCCGCTTTCTTGAGCGCCAGCGCGGCCCGGCTTTTCGGCAATGGCAACCTCCGGGGATACTGGCATAGTAACGGCCCCGATTTTCTGCCCCCGCCCACCGGCACGGGCAGCCCCAAGGAGGAACCATGTCTGATTCCATCAGTACCTTGAAAGCCAAGGGCCTGCCCGCCGAGGCACTGGCCTTTATCGAGTCCCTGCCCGCCGACCAGGCGGAGCAACTGGCCGCCAGCGTTCTGGCCGCCCTGCAAACCAAAGACGCCCGCGTAGAAAAGGCCATGAACAATGCCCTGAACGTGGTGCCCGGGCCGTTCCGTCGCCCGGTGAAAAAAATGCTGTTCGGTTAAGCCCTGGAGAGACGTCACATGCATATTGAAACCCGGGCAGAACTGCTCAAGCTCAGCCGCCTTCTTGAAAGTGACGAAGGCAGCCTCGATTTTCTCGACGGCCAGAATCTTGATCAGCTGGCCCAGTTCCGCAACACCGTTTCCAGCTTCTTCTACGCCCAGCACCAGGACAGCTACCAGCGTCTGGCCGGCATCAGCAAACTGGTACCGACCGGCGCCAGCGCCAAGCTTGCCACCACGGTGCTGGGGTCCGTACTGGCCGCGGGTATAGCCTCAGAGCTGCCAGCGGAACGCGCCATCAAGCTTTCCGACAAACTGCCCGATGACTTCCTCGCCAAGCTCTGCATTCACCTGGAGCCCTCCCAGTCACGCGATCTGCTTGCCGCCATGCCCGACAAGATCGTGGCGCGGGTCGCGCAGACCCTGCTGGCCATGGGGGAACACATCACCCTGGCCCGCTTCGTGGCAGTGATCAAACCCTCCGCCCTGCAAGCCATCACCGCCACCGTCAACGACGGCGAAGCCATGGTGAAGATTGCGCTCTATCTGGAAGACAAGAGCAAGCTGGATACCCTGCTTGGGCTGCTCAGCGAAGCGCAGCAACGGGCCACCCTGCAAGCGGCCACCGACCAGCAGCTGTGGCCAGCCGTACTCTCACTGAATGGCTATCTGAACACCGAATTGCGGGGCCGGATGGGCAACATGGTCGCCGAACAGGGCGAAACCGTGCTCAACCAAATTCTCGATGTGGCCAGTGAGCAAGCCCTGTGGACCAACCTGCTACAGGCCGTGAATGCCATGGACAACTCGCATCAGCAGGTGGTGGTAAACCTGGCCAAACTGCAGGAAGCAAAGGTGATGGAGAGCCTGGTAGGCACCGTTGCCGCAGAAGGCAGCTGGGACGAGTTCCTCACTCTGATCCCGTTGCTGGACCAGGCCCATCTGACCCCGGCGCTGGATGTACTGGTCGAGCATCAGCCAGCAGCGCTGGCCAACGCCCTGGAACACGCCCATGACAGCCATTTGTTGGGTTTCTTCGGGCATCTGCCGGACAGTGATGTCGCTCGCCTGGCACAGGCGATTCAAGGCCACGCCGCCAGTCAATGGCAGGCGTTTGCCGAGCGCAACAGTGATGCCCATGAAATCGAGGTCCTGAAAGCGCAGATCGGCTGATCTGCGCACGACCATCAAGGTCCCCGAACCACCGCTCCCGCCCACACAGATACACGGCAGTAATGCCGCACTGTCTGGGCGGAAGCGGAAACTTAACCAGGAAAACGTTATTTGGCGCCGCTGAGCTGCAGCATGTGAATCACGGCGTTGCGGACTTCTTCGTCGCTGCAATCAAAGCAATTGCCGCGGGGAGGCATGGCGTTAACGCCGTTGATGGCTTCCTGCACCAGGGTCTCAAACCCTTCTTCTTCCACTTCGTGGGACCAGTACAGGCGGTTTTCCTTGCCGACCATGGGCGCACCGGCAATACCACTGCCGTGGCAGGTCACACAAAATTGCCGATACAACAACGCCCCGCTGCGCGGCTCTGCCTGGGTGGCAGCAGCGGCAGTCGGGGCGTCACTGTCGGAGCAGGCTGCCAGTAACAATACTGGCAGCAGTGCGAACAGACGTTTCAACGTTACTTGCTCTTCTCGACCATGAATTCCACGGCCGCCTTGATCTCGTCGTCAGAGCAGGTCATGCACATGCCCTTGGGCGGCATGGCATTCAAACCCTCGATGGCGTGCTTGACCAGGGTCGCTTCGCCTTGGGCAATACGCGATGCCCAGGCACCCGCATCACCGGTTTTCGGTGCACCCGCCACGCCAGCGCCATGACAGGCGTTACAGGAGGCGTTGTAGACTTCTTCACCGGAGCGCGGGCCACTGGCCACTTCTTCACCGGCAGCCGCCGCAGTGCCGCATTCTTCGCCTTCTACACACACAGAACCTACCGGCTTGATACGCTCGGCAGTGGCACGATCGCTGAATACAGAGCGCTCACCCAGCGGGTAAGGGGAGATTTCCTTGGTGCTCTTGGCAGCCACATTGCCGGCGGCGAACAGGGCGGCAACCAGTACCAGGCTGGCGGTCAGCATCTTTTTCACGATTACACCTCTATTGTTCTGTGAGTCGCCGCAGTAAGCGCTACGGCTGCGGTTGGCGATTATACCCGCTCAAGCCGTAGGGACAAAACCGGATCTCATCCCCGGCGGCAATCCCGGTCAGCTCGCCGGATTACAGCTCGACACGGGGCAGGCGCAGCAGGAAGCGACTCCCCTGATTCACCTGACTTTGCACCTGAATATCGCCGCCATGACGCTCGGTGACGACCTTCACGAAACGCAGCCCCATCCCGGCACCGCGAGTCCGGGCACCACCACTGGTACTGGCACGACTGAAGCGCTGGAACAGCTGCGACTGGAATTCTTCAGGAATCCCCACCCCACGGTCACGGACCTCGCAACAGACCTCGTTGCCATCCGCAAACAGACGCACATCCACCGAGCTGCCTTCGTGGCTGTACTTGATTGCGTTGGTCAACAGGTTGACCACCAATCGCTCAAGCAATTCGTTATTGCCCAGCACCCAGACATCCTGCTCCGGGTCGTAATCGAAGCGCAGCGCGATGCCCCGCTGGTGCGCCTGAATTTGCACCAGGTCGATGGCACTTTCTACCACGTCCAGCATGTCTTGTTCGTTAAGCTCCACGGTTTCTACCGCTTCCACCCGGGCCAACTGCAGGAACTGCTCGGCAATACTCAGGTTACGCTGGGCGTAGTGCTGCACGTTATCCAGAAACGCCGGCAGATCCGGGTTGCTGTCCTCTCGCATTTTTTCCGTCAGCGCCAATACCGAGACCATGGGTGAGCGCAGGTCATGGGACAGGAAATCGAGCATCTCTGAACGCGCGCGCAGGGCCTGCTTGACCTCGGAAATATCCTTGAACGACAGGATCATCATGCGGCCGGGGTTGTCCCCGGCGTGCACCAGCAGCATATCAAGATACAGGTCAGCGCCCTGGCGGTTACGGCATTCCAGCTGGCTACGCCCCTCGGCCAGGGTCTGGCGTAACAGCACATCCCAGCTGCGCTCACGCAGCTCCAGCTCACGGCCCAGATCGGTCACCAGTGACTGGCCGCTATCCAGCGTCCCCATGTCGATACCCAGCAACAACGCCGCCTGGGGGTTGGCGTAGACAATCACCCCACAGGCATCGGCGATGACCACCCCTTCACGGATTTGCGCCAGAGTGACCTGGAAGAAGCGGGTCAGCGCCTCCTGACGTTCTTCTTCGCGCTGCAGGCGCTCGATATGGTTTTCCAGCACCTCGTAGCGCGGCCCCGCCAACGGCTGATGCGAACGCACCCGCACCAGCATGGCCCGCACCCAGTAATCGTAAGTATCGGCATCCAGCGCCTGCTTCCACACCACATCCAGCTCATAGCGCTTGCCTTCATGCCGGAAACGATACTGGCGCGCCAATGCCCCTTTCCAGCCCGAGGCCGGCAACCGGTCACCACCGCGCAAGGGCGCGTCGCCACCCTGCAGCCGCCAGGCTTTCACCGGCATCACCGTGTCCAGCATATTCGCCATCTGCTGAAGGGAAGAGGCACGGGTAAGACGCTGGTTCAGGTCGCTGTATCCCGACAACCGCTCCAGCGCGTTGCGCATGTAGGACAGGGAATATTCCAGACGCCGCCAGGTCCACAACGGGTAGGCCATCAATGCCGCCACCATGGCCGGTGCCGGCGGGAACCACAGCCGCAGGGTAATCAGCAGCACCATGCTCACCAGCAGACACGCGCCCATGATTCCCGCCACCAGCGGGATCGACCAGCGCGGCAGCACGAACGGCAACAACAACGGCGCCAGTAACGCCAGCAGCGCGCCCAGCACCAAGGCACTGGGCTTGCCCAGGTCACGGATCAGGCGGTCTTCACGCAACGCGTCCAGCAAATTGGCATTGATCTCTACCCCGGCCATCAACTCGCCACTGTTCCCCATGGGGGTGGGCAACATATCGCCCAGCCCCGCCGCCGTGGCGCCGATCAACACAATCTTGTCGCGGATCAGTTGCTCCGGAATCAGGTTTTCCAGCAACTCCACCGCAGAGACCTGCGGGTAGCTGTTGGGGCCATTCACGAAGGGGATGAGCCGATGGTAACGGCGCACATTGGCCAACCCGGAAAACTCTTCGCCCTTGTCGGCCGGGAACAACTGCTCGGAGAGCATGCCTTCCTGCACCAGCAGAGTCTGGGTGATGTGCGGCCACCAGGCCTGGCCAATGCCAGAACGCATGAACACCGAACGGGCCACACCATCGGCATCCAGCTCCAGATCCACATGCCCCAAGCCCGCCGCGGCGCGGGCAAACGGCGAGTACGGCAACACTTCAATCAACTGCCCCCCGGCACGCAACTGCTCCACATGCACAGGCAGGTAGACATGGCCATTGGCCGCCATGGCCTGCACCAGCGCCAGATCCGATTGAGGGTTGTTGCGGTCCGGCTCTGACAGGATCAAATCCATCAGCACCGCCCGGGCGCCCATCTCGGTCAGCCGGTTGATGATGTCAGCATGCACCTTGCGGTCCCAGGGCCATCGACCCACTTCGCGCAGGCTGTATTCGTCAATGCCGACAATCACCAGATCACTGGCGGGTTCATCCGGAAGGGTATGCAGCAGGTTGTCGTAGATATAGCGGTCGACAAACGACAGGGCGCCACTAATGCTCAGCAGCACACTCAGTGCCGCCACCAGAAACAGCACCGACAGGTGCTCAGCGAGGTAGCGACGATGATCCGGGCTCAGGCGAACGCGCATGAATTACAGGGCCAGCAGCACGGCGGCTGCCCCGACAAACACCCACAGATCCCAACGGCGCTTTTCTTCCGGCGGGGCAGGCGGCTCCGGTGGTGGAGGCGGTGGCGCCGGGGTCACCACGATATCGCGCCAGTTTTCATGCCCACGCAGGCCGTGGCCATCCACTGCACGCACCAGCAAACGGTACTCGCCCACTGGCAGGTCCTGCTGCCAGTGCCCGGTGTCCAGGCGCTGCAGGCCCAGCAAACGGTTGTCTGGCTGCTGGTACCACTCCACCCAGTAATGGTCAGCCTCTGCCTGGGTTGGCCAAACCGCCACCGCACCGGTATGGCTGACGGTCAGCTCAACGGTGGGGGCAGGCAGCAACGGCACCGGCGCCATGGGCGGCTCATCCACCTGGGCCAGGGTCGCAAAGCCCCCTTCCACTTCACGGGTGGTGCCGCGGGCGCCCACATCCACCTGACCGCTAATCACTTCGTTACGGGTGGTCTCGGCACCATCCACACCCAGGTAGTATTCGGTGCCGCGCACCGCCGCCACCGCGCCCGGGGTATAGACCTCGAACGAGGCTTCATCACTGGTCAGCGGCGTCACACGGTTACGGATATTGCCGCGCTCCAGGCGCAGCTCAGTGCGCTCACCGGGCTGATCGAGAAAACGCCGGTAGCGGGTCACCACCAGCAGACTGGACGGCTTCAGCAACACATCGGACTGGTCGGCAAAATGAATGCGGGCACTGCCATCGGCCCCGGTTTCCAGGGCATCACCGAATTGCACCACGTCACCGCTACTGACAGGACGCGGGGTTCCGCCCGCGGCAGGGTACAGCATCACTTCCCCGGTGACGGCTTCCAGCCGCGCAGGGATAGGCTTTTCCTTGAGCCAGTCGATGGGTACTCGAAGGGTGTCGCCCGGGCGCAGGGCATGGGGGTCGGCAAGTTGGTTATGGCCTGCCAGCTCGCGCCAACAGGCGTCGGGTTGCTGGGCAAAACGCAAGCACACTTTCCAGAGAGAGTCGCCGGGGCGGAGTGTGTAGTGCCAGTCCTCACTGGCCTGCGCCGCCGGGGAGAGCCCCAGCCACAGCAGGGCGGCTATCCCCAACCAGACCCTCATAGTGTGCTTCCTTGTAATGACTTATTCTTCGACAGGCTCCAGACGGTAGCCGTGCTGATAAACCGTCTTGATACGATAACCACGCTCCGGACGAATATGAAGGCTGCGACGGATACGGCTGATATGCACATCCACGGTCCGTGACTCGATGGGAGTCATGATACCCCAGACCTTCTCCAACAGGTGGGCGCGGCTCATCAGCTTACCCACATTCTGGAACAGATAGCTGGCCAGCTCATAGTCCTTGTCGGTGAGTTTCACCGGGTCTTCATCCAGCAGAATCTGCCGGCGAGCACGATCTACCACCCAGGGCCCCACTGTCAGCGCCTTTTCTTCATCCATTTCCGCTACCCCTGCCCGGCGCCCTAGGGCAGTAATCCGGGCCAGCAATTCCGCTTGCTTGGTCGGCTTCACCATGTAGTCATCTGCTCCCTGGGACAGCGCCCCGACAATGGACGACTCATCATCACGCTGGGTGGCAAACAGCACCGGCGTCTGGTTTCCGCTGGCGCGCACCTCTTCCAGCACGGCATAACCGTTCATGTCTGGCACTTCCCAATCGAGCACCAGAATATCGAAGGTGTCGCGGCGCAGCAGGGACATGAAATCCCGACCGTTGGCCAAATGAATACAGTTGTGCCCGGCCTCCTGCAGCCAGTGAGTCACCAGCTCGGCCTGGGCCATGTCATCTTCCAGATATGCAATGCGCACGGTTGTCTCCATTTGCCCATTCACCTGTCGCTTCGCGCTTCCTTTCTGAGCGCTAACGCCGGTAAAGGCTACAGGGTTATCAAAGAGTTAGCGGGAAAAGATTGTAAAATGCCGCCATCAATAAAGCGATACCTCAACCGGTTTCCCTCTCCTTATTCCGCTACGCTGCGAGCCGTTTCACAGGGGCAACAAAAGCGCTACGCCGATCGCGCCGTCAACTTCAGCCCCACCACACCCACGATAATCAGGCCCATGAACAACAGGCGCGATAGTTGGGCAGGGTCCTTGAACCAGACAATGCCAATCACGGTAATGCCCACGGCACCCAACCCTGTCCATACTGCATATGCCGTGCCCACCGGAATACCGCGCATGGCATAGGACAGCATCAACATATTCAGCCCGGTAAGCACCAGCGAGGTGCCGATGGACGCCACGCCGGGGTTCATCTGAATCCACTTGAGACTCAGCGCCCAAGCAATTTCCACAATCACTGCCAGCAGCAGTACCACCCAATACATATTCATTGGCTTCTCCAGCGCAAAACCGGGCTCAGCAACGAACCAGAACCGCCGGAAACCCGAAAGAGGCAGCCTGAGAAGACATTGCACCAGATGGGTGCAGCGCGAATTATAGCCAACCCGCCGGGCAATGCACCCCATCCATGGACGCCACCGCCACAACCGGCTATCATTCGCGCCCGTTGGATCCCCCAAGTTCCAGCTGCACGGCCCGGGTAACAGGATGCTACCCCTGCCCGTGCAACCCTAATTTCATAATGTGTTTTGCGCCCGTAGCTCAGCTGGATAGAGCGTTGCCCTCCGGAGGCAAAGGTCAGAGGTTCGAATCCTCTCGGGCGTGCCATATCCCCAAAGAAAGGGGCCTCCTGTACGGGAGGCCCCTTTTTTGTGATTCAGAGGCTCCCTAGCCCGCTTCTGCCAACCTTACCGCCTGCCTTCTCTGCGCGTCGTTCAGCCCACGAAACTCACGGGCAATATTGAACACACGGGTAAATGCCGCCACATCACACAGGCTCGCATCCACAGTACGACCCTGATACTCCACAAACCAGGCCAATACCTCTGCCAGGTGCCACAGAGCGGCCTTGCCTTCGTGCAACGGTAACGGGAAGGTCTCTTGATTCTGGTTGATCAGTTTGAGCATATATTGGCGGCTAAATTCAAACAGGCCCGCCACCTCCGAAACCCCAACCCAATCAGGCCCCACCTCAACCAACCGCAGTTCTGGCAAGGCATGACCAACATCACGCAGCGCACTGTTCACCGCGCGTTGTGCAGAGCTGGCATTGCGATGAAAGGCCAGCGCCAATCGCCCTTTTTGCCCCACACCCGGCAGGGCGTCATCGCAGCCCCCTTCAAACAGGCGGTGCTCAATCATCTCAAGAGTCAAACCGGCAGGCACAGCGTATTTCAGCTCAAATTCATATTCCTGCATTGTTCAGTTTACCTCCGCTTCACCGCGGCAATTATCCACTACTCGGCGAATTTGCCTGGCGAAATTCCCCGGGCTTTCGGGGTGCTCCAGATACTGATCACACAAAACTCACCGCAGCGGCATTGGCGATTATTGAAAGGACAATAGAGGCGGCCCCAAGCATGACCGGTGGCTTTCTCGATACGCCACCCCATGGATTCTGCATACGCCAGCGCCGCCTCTACCTCTTTTTTGCTGTGCCGGTCCCTCGACATTCAGCCTCTCCACTCGTCAGACAATAACCAAAAAAGGTTGTCAACTGACAACCTTTTTGGTTATTCAAGGCAGAGAAGCGGGCTAACCTGTGTCAGCCGCAATGTCCGTCAGCCAGAAGCGGCAGCGCTTGTAGCAAAATAGCGCATCACCACAGACGACACCTCCCGCTACTTGGTCACCCACTGGCCACCGGGGGTTTTGACGTAATGGCCTTCGGCCGTTTTCTCGATGGCTTTCTGCCCGGCCAGGCGCGCCACTTGATCGAGGGTAATGCCATTCTGGCGGGCAATCCGCTCATAAGCATCGCGACGCTTGGCGTTGATATCAGAGACCAGCTCCACCGCCTGAGGGGTCGCCTTGACCACACCCAGATACCCGTCCGGCTGCTCCCCCCCCAGACCCTGCCCTTTGGCACCGTCCAGATCCAGGGCATAGGCGGCCATGCTGGCCAGCAGCGCGATCATCGCAATCAGCATTTTCACTGTCTTCATCATCACTCCTAGAACAAGTCGCTGTCGTCGCCAAACAATTGATCAATATCCTTTTCCACCTTCAGGCGGATCTCATGATCAATCTTGACGTTGAGGTTGATGGTGATCGGCTCTTCCGGGGCCTTGAGGGCCACGGTGGGCGTGCAGGCGGCCAATAGACAACAGGCCATCACCACACCCAACGAGAGTAGTCGCATCATTGCTTCTCCGTGCGCAGTTGTTGGGTAATTTCCTCCCCGATGCGCAGACTGCGCAGCAAGGCCAGAAGATTCTCCCGGTGGGTGTAGTTAAACACCACCGGCAGGTTTTTTCTCTCCGGATTCACGCCCTTGAGGGTCATTTGCGCATCCAGCCAGCCCTCTCGGTCCATGGTCATGCGCGCCTGAAAATCCGGAATCTGCAAATGGCTGATGCTGTCCAACGCCAGCTGCACCGCCTGATTGGACTGGGCCATGGCCTGCACACTCTGCGAGGGCGGCACACGCAGCATCAAGGGCCCTTCATTGGCCAACCGCCCCTGCTCCACCACCAGAAAGTCCTCGCCCAGCTGCAAGGGCACATAGCCACCGATGCGCCCCGCCAGGCTGACCGTCGGACTGGCCTGCAGGGCCGCCACCTGTTGCAGGTCAATCTGGCTGATCACCACCGGCTGCACCTGATTCGATGGCCAATCCAGTGCCGGCGCCACCAGCGACCCGCCCAGCACATCAGCCCTGACATCGCGGAAATACCAGCGGGACAGATTTCCCTCCAGCGCGAACGTCAGGTTGGTGATGGGCGTACCGACGTCCAGCGTCTGCACTGTCACCGGCCCGCGACTTGCCAGCCAGGGCGCGCCGTCCTCGTAGCCCACGGCCAGAAGCCCGTCGAGCCCGCGACCTTCCACACTGCCCCAGGCCACCTCGCCATCGGCCAGCGCCAGCTCCCCCTCTACACTGACGCCCTGTTGCCACTGCCAACGGCCGTCGCCCTGGAACCGCCCTGCCGTCGGTGTCATGCCCAGGCCCTGCCCCATGGCGGGCACCAAAGCGCCATTCAGCTGCAGAGAGCCACTGGCACCGCCGCCCTCCAGGGTCCCGTCCACACTCAACGCAGTCTTCCAGTCGTCGATGGTGAAATGCGCCTGGCCCTGATCCCCTTTTAGAGTCGCTTCGCCCTTAACGCGCGGTAACTGCCAGCGTGCCGCTGCCAACCCGTCGGCCCGCACCTGAAGCGCCCCCCTCATACCTTGCTCATCGATCACCAGCCCCTGACAGGTGCTCACCGTCACTGGCCGCAGCAGCGTCTGGCCAACCAGCCCCTGATCGATACGCAACTGAGCACCGGGCTGCACATGCAAGGCGTTACCTTGCCACCGCCAGGGCACGCGGGCCTCCAGCTTGCCACCATGATCCAAGGCCACCACCCGGGATTGCCCGGACAGCGAGCCCTGCCAGCCCGTCTCGCCACGGGCAAACTGCAGCGCCGCCTGCACGGGATAGCCGTGCCACTGGCCCTTCGCCGTCGCGGTTCCCTGCTCCGGCACCAACGGCATCCCCTCTACGGGCAACGACACGTTCAGCTGATCCTCCCCTTGGGCAATCGTCAGCCGCAGGGGCTTCCCGGCCAGCCACCGCGGTGTCGCCTCACCCTCCCACTGGCCCGTCACCTGATACCCGTTCCAGCGGCCTTGTAACGCCAACGCCCCCGCCCAGAGCCAATCCGCTCCCTGCCATCGCAACTGGCTCGCTTTCGTTTGCAACTGCAAGCCCTGATAGCTCACCTGAAGCGGCAGCACGGCCTCGCCGTTGAGGGCCATCGGAATCGACAGGGCAGCGGGCAGCGTGACCGAGATCCCGTCGGGCAGGGTTAACGTGGTGGGGGGCAGTGTCAGCATTCGATCCTGCCAGACAAACGCCAACCGGCCATCCAGTGCCGGCCCCGACAAGGTCAGCGCACCCTGCCCGGTCGCCGCTTGCCGGGCATCGGAACGGGCCTGCAGGCGAGCCTCACCGTGCGGGGTCGTCATACGAAGATCGGCGTCCATGGCGGTCAGTGTCGCGCCCTCGCCCTGCAGCACGCTGGGGTGACCGCCTTCCAGCCACCACCCGGGCATCAACGGTAGTGGCTCACTCAACGCCGCGCGCAGTCGCCAGCCCTCCCCGACAAAGTCGCCGTCCAGCGATACATTGGCAGAGGCCTCATCCTCAACCCGTCCGACATCGGACAGCATCACCGACAACTGTCCCCGCGGTGTGCCCTGCCAGGTTCCCGACCCCTGCCATTGCCAACGGCCACGCACCTGCGCAAGCCATTCG
Organism: Alcanivoracaceae bacterium; assembly: GCA_002706085.1. GTDB lineage: Bacteria > Pseudomonadota > Gammaproteobacteria > Pseudomonadales > Alcanivoracaceae > Alcanivorax. Next base: position 11,670 of record PAJO01000021.1, read on the forward strand.
CCCAACTGACCGTCCCCCGAGGCCCGCCACAACCCGTCCTGCTGGCCATAAGAGGCCTGTATACAGCTTTGGAGACTGCACACCCCCAGCTGCCACTGCTGGTGCCGCTGCCGCACGGACAACGCCAGCGTGGGCAGCGGCCACTCACTGACAGCGGGCAGATCCAGCTGGTGAACCGTCACATCAAACGGCGGCGTCCAGGGCAGCCCATCAGGAAAGCCCTGCGCCGTTATCGCATCGGATGCCTGCTCATCCGGGCACGCCCTGCCTTGCAAGGTAGACAGCCGCACCCGCAGCGGCCAAAGCCCGTCGAGCCGCAGGTTCTCGCCCTGCCACTGCACACAGTCCTGTGGCTGCCAGCGCCATTGCGACACCAGCAACCCTTGCTGCCAGCTCAGCCCACTGACCCGCAGCCCCATGGCATACAACGCCAACGCCCCCGCCAGTGCCAACACCATCAGCACGACCAGCACGCCAGACACTAACTGCAACACCCTGCGCTTCATTCTCATGGCCGAAGAATACCTTACGCCATCGCCCTCATGTCACTCCCGGGCAACTCCCTCTTGGAGCCCCCTCGCCAACCTGATTAAATGGCCCATTGCACAGCCTTCTGTGCTCCATCACGTCACCCAAAGACGCCACAATAAGCGAGCCATGTTTTTCAGCGACGAGCGCGCCCAATTCTTCAAGCCCCTCACCGGCAAGTACCGCGAACAGGTAGTCGAATGCCTGCGCCTGCTGCACGAGCGGCTGTACAGCGCCAAGGCGGACTACGGCGAATCACTCAAGCGCGATCAGGTGCTGGATGTGTTCAGCGAAGCCCTGGAACGAGCGCCGCTGCTGGACGGCGACGAAGACGGCGGCCGCTTTCGCAACAACCGCGAACAGGCCGGCTGGATTCTCAACCTGCTGGTGGAACATGGCTGGCTGAAGCGGGACAAGGACGAAGCCTCCTTCCAGTCCACCTACCCGTTCAGCCGCACCGGCCGCCTGTTCACCCAGACCCTGGCGGAAGTGGACGGGCGCAGCGTGCGCACCCGCCACCGCAACACCCGCAACACCCTCAATGCCCTGGCCGCCTTCGTGGATCGCGGCGAAGTCTACGATCTGCTCGATGCCCACGAACATTCCGAGCGCATCATCGCCGACTTCACCGACATCATCGCCGAGCTGGAAGAACGCAAACGGGAACTGGTGAAAGAAGTGGAAGCACAGCAACTGGTGCAGCAGGCCAGCGACCAGTTCTTCGACTTCATGGAAAAACGCTTCCAGCCGGACGTGGCGATTCGCATGTCCGCCGACAGCGTCGAAAAGCACCGCGACCGCATTCAGAACACCATCGAACAGATCAAGCGCAAACCGAAAACCTGGAAGGCCAACGCCGAAAAGGAACTGCGCCGCCTGGCCCCGGACCTGATCGTCAGCCAGGACGCCTCCGTGCTGTTCCAGCTACTGGACAGCATCGAGACGCGCATGCGCAACGCCTCGGAAATCATGCTGCCGGCCCTGCGCCGCACCCTGCAGGGTTTCACCCGCCGCGCCGACATCATCATTCGCCAGCTCAGCTACCTGCACAGCCAGAAGCACAACGACATCGTCGGCCTGTGCAAGGAACTCTCCGAGCTGGATGAAGCCACTTACAACCAACGACTGCAGCAAGCCGGCGATGCCCTCGCCAGCCTGCACCTGGGCTTTATCGATCCCGCCCAGGTGCGCCTGCGCGAACAGCGCAGGCAGCGGGTAGTGCACAGCCGCATGGTGGAACTGGACGACCCGGACGCCGACACCCTGCGCGAGCTGGCCACCCAGCAACTGCTGGAAAAGGCCTTCAACATCAATGGTGGCGCCCTGCGCGATTACCTGCGCGATGCCCTCGGCGCCAGCCGCCGCATCGACAACCGCGACCTGCCCATCAACACCGCCCGCGACCTGCTGGCCCTGAGCCACGTGATCGAACTGGGCAGCGCCGACCACGCCGCCAACGGCTTCCGCCTGCGCATTACCCCCACCGACCCCATCACCGACGAACACTACTTCGTGCGTCGTGATGGTTTCCTGCTGGAACTGGAGCACGATGAGCCAAGCACCGCTACAACACGCCCTGAGTGAAGCCCTCAACGCCCGTGGCGTCACTCAAGCGCAATTCTCGGAACTGATGATCCGCCTGCTGGATCACGGCGTGCTGTGCCGCAGTGAAAGCAAAAAGGAAGCGGAACTCTACGATCGCTATCTGCAGATTCCCGAACTGGTGGAAGACTACCTGAGCGTGCTGCACATCCGCCTGCATCACGAGCGCCGCTTCACCTCCCTGCGCCTGTTCCCGCCGGGTGCTGAAATCCCCGGCGAAGCGGACAGCGAAGACGGTTTCAACAGCGGCCTGCGCAACCGTCTCAGCCAGCAGGAAGTGGCCCTGATCCTGGTACTGCGCGCCGAATACGACAAATCCCTGCGCGACGGCCAGATCGACGAACACGGCCAGGCCACCCTGCCCCTGGAAGCCATCAACCTGGCCAGCAAGAACCTGCTCGGCCGCCCGCTCCCGGAAGGCCGCACCGAACGCGACGCCCTGTTCCGCCGCATGCGCCAACTGCGCCTGATCCGCAGCGACGGCGACAACAGCCTGGAAGACAACGAAGCCTGGCTCACCATCCGCCCGGACATCACCAGCCTGGTCACCGACACTGTGCTCTCGCAACTGCTAGGCGACGACAACAAACCCGCCAGCAACGACGACGCCGAAGAACCCTCAGAAAAAGACGAGGGCGAACAATGATCACCCCCAACGCCCCTACAAACACAACCAACACCCCACCGTGGGAGCGGTGGTTCCACCGCGAAACTCCAGCCGTTCCCTGTGGGAGCCTGCCTGCAGGCGATCTTTACCCCAACACCTCCCGTAGGAGCGTCGCTCGCGGCGCGATCCCCAACGCCAAAAATCGCGCCGCCAGCGACGCTCCTACAAGAAAAACGACCACCTGTGCGAGTTCTCCGAACCTTGGAGGAGCCACCTGTGGGAGCTTGCCTGCAAGCGATTCTCACCCCCATCGCCAGCAGGCTAGCTCCCACACAAAACCAAACAACCCAACAACGCACCCCACACTCATTCTGACTGTGGGAGCTTGCTTGCAAGCGAATAACGCCCAATTCGCGTGCAAGCACGCTCCCACAAAAAACCGCAAACAGGTCCACCCATGTATTTAAAACGCTCCATCACCGTGAACTGGGGCAACCTGCCCCCTGGCGAACTGGAATACGGCCCGGTGAACCTGTTCTCCGGCGGCAACGGCTCCGGCAAGACCACCGCCGCCGACGCCCTGCAAACCCTGATGACCGCCGCCCACGACAACCTGTTCAACTACAACCCGGGGCAGGACGAAACCACCCAGCGCGGCCGTGGCGGCAAACAGGTGCGTACCCTGGCCTCCTACGTGCTCGGCTGTGACGACAGCGCCTACGCCCGCCCCTACGACAGCGATGGCTACATCGCCGGCGTCTTCCACCCCACCAAAGGCGAAACCGCCGAACCCTTCACCGCCGTCATCGGCGTGCGCGCCCACCTGGACAAGGCCGGCAGCACCAGCCAGGCCCGGCAGCAGGAATTGCTGCTGATGATCGTCCCCGGCGAGATGCTCTGCGAATCGCACTTCGTTCATGAATCTGGCGGTGCAAAACATGCCGTGCCGATCACCCACATCGCCAACCAGCTGCGCCAGCAGTTCGGCAAAAAGAACGTGGAAACCTACGACAAGAAGGGCCAGTACCTGGCGCGCCTGTACGGCGCCCTGCGCGGTAAACGCGATGCGGTCTCCCAACAGGAAGCCAAGAACGCCGCCCGCACCTTCGCCCGTTTCATGGCCTACAAACCGGTGGAATCCATCAACCAGTTTGTCGCCAGCGAAGTGCTCGAACCCCACGACATGGGCGACACCCTGCGCCGCATCCGCGACCTCATGCGCACCGTCCACGGCATGGCCGAAGAAGCCGAACAACTGCAGCAGAACGTGAACCTGCTCGCTCAGGCACAAACCCATACCGACACCTATCTGGACACCTGGCTGGAACGCACCACCCAGGCCTACGGCGCCGCAGCACAACAATTCCAGCGCAACCAGAAACAGTATCTGGAAAAGAAAGAAGAACAGAACAGCCTGCGCCAGCAACAGGAAGGCAACCGCGAAGAAGCCGAACAGGTACAGCAACGCCTCGACCAGGCCCACGCGGAACTGGTGGAACTGCAGGCGCGCATCCTCGGCATCCCAGCCCTGCGCGACAAACAGCAACTGGAAAAGCAGCTGGCCGACCTGACCCAACAACTCCAGCAAGGCGCTCGTCCGCTCCTTGAACAAGATCAGCAACGCAACAAAAACCTGGAAGCCCTGCGCAACATCCAGAGTCTGCTGGCCCGCCACAGCATCGAACTGGAACTGCCCAGCTTCGCCAGCAAACACTGGCGCAGCACCAGCAAGGCGCTGCTCGCCGAACAGAGCAACGCCCTGCCGGACCTGAACCAGATGCTGGCGCGGGACTGGATCGACCTGTCCCCGCTGGAAGACGGCCTCACCCGGGTTCGCAGCGAACAGCAGCTGCACAACCAGCTCGCCGAGCAACTGCACAGCGAACGGGAAGACAAACCCGGCCAGGAAGCGCTCTCCGTCGCCCAACGGCTGGACCGCATCGTCAGCAAGCGCGGCCAGGCCCTGGAAAACCTCGACCAGCAACAAAAGAAAATCGAACAACAGATCCGCAACCTGGAATCCAAGCGGGTGAACTACCCGCAGGATGTGGAGATCGCCATCCAGGCCATCAAACAGGAATGCCCGCAGGCAGAACCGCGCGTGTTGTGCGATCACGTGGAAGTGCAGGACCCGGACTGGCAGATGGCCATCGAAGGCTATATCGGCGGTGCCCGCTTCGGCATTCTGGTGGAACCCGACCATGAAGCCGAAGCCATCCGCATCGTCCGCCGCCTCAGCGGCAAACAACGCAACCGCGCCCGCGTGATTCAGGGCGAACAGGCCCGCCGCGATGCGGAGCGTGTGCAGCTGCCAGACGACTCCCTGTTCCACGCCCTGCGCTTCAGCCACCGCACCGCCGAGCACTACCTTAAAGCCTCCTACGGCAGCGTGGTGTGTGTGGAAGACGCCGAGGCTTTACGTTCCACCCGCCGCGGCATCACCGCCGATGGCCTCGGCTCCGGCGGTTACGCCATGTTCCGCTGCGACCTGCCGGACAGCGATCTGGTATTCGGCGAAGCTGCCCGCGAACGTAACCTGCACGCTCAGCGCAACGCACTCATGGAGCTGCAGGAAAACTACCAGCGCGCCGCCGACGATTATCAGGCCGTGCGCCAGCTGCACACCCAGGTCAAAACCTTCCAGCCCCTGCACTGGGTCAACGCCGCCACCCAGTTGCTCGATGCCCAGCGCCAGCTACAGGAAACCGAAAAGGCACTGGCCACCCTGGACCTCAGCGATCACGAAGAGCTGGAAGCAAAGCAGCAGCAGGCCAAGGCTCTGCATCAGGAACTGGAAGCCAAACAAAAGCAGCTCACCGAAGACAACGGCAAGCTCAGCGAAAAACTCAGCGCCTGCAGCAAGACCATCACCACCCTGGCCGACCAGAGCGAACGCTTTCAGGAAGCCCAGGAAGAAGCCGAAGCCAACCTGCACGGCTGCACAAAATACTGGCCGGGCCTGGATGTGGAACCGCGCATCGCCGCCATGGATGAACGCCTGCAAAACGCCCACGGCGACATCGACTTTATCGCCGAAGAAGCCGTGCTCACCGAGCAGCTCACCAAAACCGCCGTGGCGCTGGAGAAAACTCTCAACCAATACAACCAGCAGGCCCAACCCGCCGACCAGATCCTGGCAGACAGCGCAGATGCCCTGCACAGCGCGCCGTTCTTCGGCCACGTACAAAGCCTGCACCAGCAACTGGACAACCTGCACAACCGCCTGCGTAATAACGTGCTGCTGGAAAAGCAGGAAAAACTCACCAGCCTGCGCGACACCTTCAACACCACCTTCGTCAGCGACCTGTGCAGCCAGATCCATCAGGCCATCAACGATGGCGAGCGTATTCTCAAAAGTTTGAACAGCGAACTGGAACACCACCAGTTCGGCGCCGACCGCGAGCGCTTTGAATTCGATTGGCAGTGGATACCGGAATACAAGGAATACTGGAACTTCTTCAAGGAAGTCATCGACATTCCCAACCTGGGCGACGGCACCAGCCTGTTCGACACGCCCCTGTCCGCCAAGGCCGAAGCGGTACGCGATCGCCTGCTCAACCTGCTGCTGGACGGCGACGAACAGCAGGCCCTGCGCGAACTGGAACGCATCAGCGACTACCGCCGCTACCGCCAGTACGACATCCTCAAACACCCGCAGGGCAAACAGCCCATCAGCCTCAGTCAGTACGGCACAGGCTCCGGCGGGCAACTGGAAACCCCGGCCTACATCATCCGCGCCGCCGCCATCACCAGCGCCTTCCGCTTCAACGAAGGCGACAGCCACCTGCGCATGGTCATCGTCGACGAAGCCTTCATGCACATGGACGAAAGCCGCTCCAAGAGCGTCATCAACTACCTCACCAACACACTCGGGCTACAACTCATCTTCATCATGCCCACCAGCAAAGCCGGCCCCTTCCTGGACCTGATCAGCAACCAGTTCGTATTCAGCAAAGTCCCCAGCCCAATGGCCGTGGGCGAACTCAACACCCGCGTACTGGTAGACAGACAACAACTCAACCAGGAACGCATCAGCGAACTGTGGGAGCAACACAGAAGAGTGATTCGCCAGCAGGGGGCGCTGGACTTTATGGATGAGATCAGCCCATGACCACGCCCATCTGGCTCAAGGACGAGCCCTGGCTGGCCAAGTGGTTGGGCTGGTTTCTGGACAAGCTGGAGAATCGTGATGGCGAGCCATCGACACGCGCCATCACCCGCCGCATCAAAAAGAGCACACTGCCGGCCCTCTACGACTTCAACGAAGACACCCAGGGCCGCTGGCAACTGCTGCAACACATCGCCCGCGACCATGGCATCTTCGAGATCCGCCTGGACAACAAACGCAGCGCTTTTCAGGAGCCCTACGAAAACGCCCAGTGCCGCCTGAACCCGGCCTGCGAACCGCTATTAAGAGAGTGGCTGAACCGCCCCAAACAAGACCCAGTGGTACAGGCATGGCTACAGGCCATCAACGAACACACCGCTACCTTCCAAGACAACGGCGAAGCCCTGCTGAATCAAAAGCCACAAATCCCCGGCCTCACCCCGGCAGAGATCGTCAGTGTCTTCGCCAACATCGGGCCATACCTGAACCAAAACCTGACTCTCAGAGAAATCGCCGCCCGCTGTTTCAACGGCGACTCAAAGGCGCTGGATAACCGCTTCGAGCTACTGCTCAAACTCTACGGCGACAACGCCAACGGCATCCAACCCCGACCACTGCTACTCACCGCCTGGGCGCCACCCGGCTTCAGCAAACTACTCATCGTCGAAAATCAGGACAGCTTCCTGCGCCTGGTCGAAAACCCACCCAAAGACTACGCCCTACTCTACAGCGGCGGCTTCCGCGCCAGCGCCACCCGCCTGAGCAGCGAACACACCCGCTTCGCCTTCCTCCCCGGCAGCGAACCGGAGCAGTTCAAAGCGCTTTTTATAAATATAGGGCTAGATGAACAAACGGAATGCTACTTCTGGGGCGACCTGGACTTCGCAGGCATGGGAATCCTGAAAGCACTAAGAAACAGCCTGCCCAACCTGCAAGCCTGGCAACCGGGCTACCAACCCATGCTGGAGTTACTGAACAACGGCGGCGGCCACACCCCACAACAAACCGGCAAAACCGCCCAAACCGACCCCGGCACCACCGGCTGCCCCTACACCGACACCACCCTGCTCCCCGCACTAAGACAAACCCACACCGCCCTCGACCAGGAAGCCATCCACATCCCGTAGGGCGGAAATTGGCGTGAGCCAATCTCCACCAACTGTAGGAGCCCCTCTCGAGGGACGAACCGGCCAGCTACGACAACGCTTCCGTAGGAGCGTCGCTCGCGGCGCGATCCGAGCCCCAGCGAGGCCAAAACCCATCGCGCTGGAGCACCACCACCACGGTAAACCCACACACCATCGCCAGCAGGCTAGCTCCTACGGCGCAAACCCCTTCGGCCCTCCTGTAGGAGCGCATCTTGAGGCGCGAACCGTGCGAATCACGGAACCGACCGCAGGGCGATCAGGCCTCTGCAGCCCCTGCGAGGCCAACCCCGTCGCGGCGGAACCACCGCACCCACATCACACCCAAGGCCCTGCCCCAGCTTCAAGATCTACTTCGCCGGAAACAACCCCGGCATCCATCGCTCAGCCAACCTTGCCGGGAACGCTATCTTCAACGGTGCCCGGGTACTGGCAGAAGTCACCACACCTGCCTCCTGCAACGCAGAAACAATACGGCGCGCCTGCCGGTCACCCTTGCCAACGATTCCTGGCACCTCTGCACGCGGCAGTTCGCCACGATAGAGAATGGCATCCAGCACATTGCCGGCATGTTGAGGAAGAACATCCATCCTGATTTCCTCCTCCACCCACAGCCGTATCCGCTCGCGAAGGCGGCCCGGCTGCACCAGCTCCTCCATAAAGCGAACCTGATCAATACAGGATTCCAGGAAAAACGCAGAGAACTCCGCCATCGCCCTCTCGCTACGGGCCCCACGGCCATCCGTTACCCCCTGGCGCGGCTGATCACAGGCCATCAGATGGGCTTTGTAGCGCTCATTTTGCCTCGCCAACCCCCGCGCCACAGACCACAGCCCCCCCGTATCCATGGATTGCCTGAGCATCGCATAGGAAAAGAGACGAACCACCCGCCCATTACCATCCATAAAAGGGTGAATCCAAAGCAGCCGATGATGCGCGACAGCGGCCGACACAATGGCCTCATGGTTACCCAGATTGCCGTAGGCCTCTTCAAACCGCCCCAGAAACCGTGGCACCGCACCGGAACTAATCGCCACATGTTTGCCTACCCGCACATCCCGTGTTCGCAGCGCCCCAGGCTCCACGCGATACTGCTCTCCCGAACCCGGGTCTTCCACCCAGCACAGCTCTTCCGGCAACAACTCATAGAAGCGCCGATGAATCTCACAAATGCCTTCAGCCGTCATCACACGACCATCCAGCCCACCCTCATCAATCCACCGCTGCACCGCCACGTGCGCCAGCGCTTCCTGCTGCAAATCTCGCGCTTTCTTGTCGTCGCTATAATCGCCATGCAGAGCCCGCTCAATATCAACGGGATGCGTGTTGTGCCCTTCAATCAGATTGGAGTAATAGCAGTTCATCGTCCGCACCAACTCCGACAGCGCCGAGACCACCCCAGCCGGCAGACTGTTCTTGAACCCGGTAGAGACAGTCCCAAGCAGGAATGCAGACTCGGACAGCAACTCACGGCGATCCGAGCCCGCCGCAAACCGCATGGGCTCCATGCTGGAGACACTCTCCCCTCTGTCCTCTGCGGCACCATTCCGCGCCTTTATGTCCGATTCCATGTCCGCCTGCCGAATTAATTTTTTATAGGTATACCATAATGTTACGAAAACAATAAGGGAGGAATTGTTTCACTCATGACCGGTTTAAAGTCCGGTTCCTCAGAGGCCGCCAGTGCCCCCAGACTACCGCAGGAGCGTCGCTCGCGGCGCGATCCCCAACGCTCAATATCGCGCCGCCAGCGACGCCCCTACAAAGACAACAAACATCCCACCGCGAAAGCCCAGCCTTTCCCTGTGGGAGCCTGCCTGCAGGCGATCTTTACCCCAACACCACCCGTAGGAGCGTCGCTCGCGGCGCGATCCGAGCCCCAGCGAGGCCAAACCCCATCCGCTCCCACAGTAAACCCGCACACCAACGTCATGAGCCTGATCCCGCATCATCAGGAAGTGAGCACCCAGGAAGCCGCCAACCTACTCAACGTCAGCCGCCCCTTCCTGGTCGGCTTACTGGAAAAGGGTGAAATCCCGTTTCGCAAGGTCGGCTCACACCGTCGCGTACTGCTTACCGATGTGCTGACCTACAAGGAAACTGACGCCCGAAAACGCAAGCAAGCGCAGGACGAATTGGCGAAGCTGTCTCAGGAAGAGGACATGGGGTACTAGGCGTCGTGAGCAAATTCACTGTCATCCTCGACGCCTGCGTCCTCTACCCCGCACCATTGCGGGATACGCTGATGCGCCCAACCCTGACAGACCTGTTCAAGGCACACTGGACCGATGACATTGGTAATACCCATGGGCAGGATCTGTCACAAGCACTTCCCCGGTGGAAGGCCTCATCATCAAATTGGTTTCATTGAAATCCAGATCCGCACTTTCCTTTAGGCATTGCTCACACATGAACACCATGGTTTCCGCAACCAAGGCGAGCGACACAGGCGTTTCACATTTTGGAATGGCAAGCCGAACACGCTCTAGCTCGTCTCTTTCAATGACGAGCGGGTCATCTACTTCGGCCAGATCAAGAACAGCCTTGATCCATGCCTTCACTTCACTCTCAAGCTCTGGAGACACGCTCAGCGGTACCAGCTTTTCAAACTCGGCAAGCCACAGGTCATCATAACCAGCCATATCCCCATCGCCCTCCAGGCGTCCCCAGTCATTGAAACACTTCGGAACAGCCAGCCCCTCAGAGCCAGCTCGAATCACGAAGGCATGGGAGGCGCCATCAGAGGCCAGGCGGTAAATCGTGTCTCCAGCATCGTAAATTTCGGTGGTAGAGCCACAATCCATCAGCGGCTTGCCCGCCAACGGAAAGGCGGCCCTTGTCTTCTCCACAAACGCGCCATCCAGCACAAAGCCAGTGCCCATATTCACTCCAGAAGCGTCGACCAAAAGAGGAATCATAGACGCCTATCCCGTTGGTCTCCTTTACAAACTGTAATCTTCATGCTCTGCACCCATAAAGATCCTTGCAAAAGCTTGAACCGCTATACACACACCCTTTCGCCGGTGTAGCGTGACTTACTTAAGCAGTTTCTCAAAGGTCAGATCACGGTTATGGAGATCTGTATTACCCTGACAATTCTTCCATGGTAAAACAGCCCCCCAAGCATCAAGAGGCTGGGAAATCATTCTATCTCATCATTTCTCTCATACTCTTCTTTGATCTCCTGGTAGCCTAAAAACCCTTTCAAAGACCACCGAAATTCCGCAAACTCCTTAAGCGATTCTTCACGAATATTGTTTAATTCTTGATAAATGTTCAAATAATAGTTTTTAGACTTTCTCTGAAAGATTTTATCAACCCTTTTTTTTGCCAGGAAATAGTCTTTCTTCACGTCTCTGATTTGTTGAAGTTCAGAAGGTGGCTCATTACCAACGCCGTCGATATAGCGAGGCAGCTTATCCTCTAAATCATCTTTATTCCCTTGAATATTCGTTCTCAGCTCAAGAAGCGCAAAATTCCCAAGCCTTTTCTTTTCTTTCTTTGCTTCACGACTACTGCCGATGCCTGACTTGTTATTTTCTACCGCCCAAAGATGCTCTACGGAATAAAAATCACCAGACTTTCCTTCACTGCGCTTCATCAGGATTTTATCGATGGGGATCGTTTTATTGGGACGAAGATAAGCCTCATAGTTCATCAAAAAATACCGTATCCCTCCCCATTGGAAGAAATCTTTATTACCATCGGCATCCATGTCAAAACTCTCAAGAAACCGGGCGTCGTTAGCCACATCGTAGGCGAACCAAACGAGAAGATACTCAAGGATTGATTCATCAGAATCAAATTGTTTACTATCTATTTCTTCATATTCATTTGCGTAGTCTGCCAATGTCTCATCGTAATAATGCTTGGCATAGGCATAGATCTCAGCTTGGTGCGAATCGTTACGACTAATCACTCCCCAAGCCATGTACACACGAAAGTTAACCACCTCAATCAACCTCAGAAGATGGGCAAGCTTGGGGACATCATGCTCAAGCTTGCTCACCAACGCCAGAAACAGCGGCATTATGGATGCATGCCTGACCTGAGCTCGCAATTGATCAAAAACAGGTATTAAAGCCTGATTAATTTCATCATGATCACGCCCATAAAGACGCGCATACCAAACCGAAGACTGGCAAATGAACTCCAGAATCTCATCAACCATTTTGATTGAATAGTCCCGCTGCTTTTTGTCACCCAATGCAGAATCAACATCAACTTTTCTCTTTATCATCTCATAGCCCTTCTGGCTATCAGACTTGCTTAGTCCCAACTTAGCAATCAATGCGTAGCGTAAAAAAGCCCCCTCATCACCTGACGAAGTCTTAGCCGCTCTGTTAAGATTTTTAATAATATCCGCCCACTTGGAATCAATTTTCTTCCTAAGAGTTTTAGCTCCGAGCTTTGAAGAGCAATAAATCAAGTAATTTTTTACTTTCTCTAGCTCACTGAGAGACTTACCCCTATTATTGATCACCTCAAACATGATCCCGGTTTCTGCATCCTCCTTAGGCGCGTACACCATGAATCCAAGCTTATTCTCAATAACAGAGAGAATATCTGAAGCAGCAATACCATTGGCGCCACTTTCAGACAACCAACGCCGACAAGCCTGCCTTGCCTCAATAATTCTTTGATCTGCCTCAAGATACAATTTCTTATCCCTGGCCGGCCTGCCATTGATGATATGCTCGACGTAGAGATCATTGCTTTGAGAATTTAGCGAAAGGACTTGCACCTCACTTCCATAATCCCCTCTGGAGAAGTAAAGCCCCTTTATTCTCTCTCTCTCATTTTTATCCACATCCTCCATAACAACGGAAATAAGAATCGACAAAGTTGTCAATCTCTGCTGACCATCCACTACATGGTAGACCACAGAATCATCCGGCCGACTTAAAACCAAAGTACCAGTAAAATGTGTCACGGATTGCTTATCTTTTATCAAATGACCGATATCTTCCAAGAGATCGTTTACCTGTTTCTTTTGCCATGAGTACCCCCTCTGATAATCAGGGACTCTAAAAAAGTTTTCATTGAAAATAGTCGGCAAATCAACCAGCTCAAACCCAATCCCAGTCACAACAAACTCCTTTTCGAATGTTTTTTATATATTTAAGAAAAAACCAAATTCGTCACATTTCGGAACCAAACCACTCACTCATCACCCCATACCCAAACACATACGCCAACTTCCTCGCCCTTGTCAGGCTCACATACACCAGCGCACGCTCCTCGTTTTCAAGCTGTCTTCGGGTAACCGCATCAGCAGCTGAATTGACCACGAAATCCAGGGGAACCACCCCCTTGTTGGCAGAAGTGAGAAAAACTGCATCAAACTCCAGACCCTTGACCCTGTGCATGGTCGCCAGATTGATCGAACCTTCAGGAGTGCTTGAGCTTCGCCCGTCAAGGGTGTGACAAAGCTGGTTCTTGCCTTCAAGAGTAGCCTGCAAACTGGCGAGCTCTTTACGCGTACGAGCGATAACGCAACACGCCTCGGGAGCGAGACTGTGCTCCTTGATCGCGCCCAGAATCGCGCCGACCTGCTGATCAATGGAATCAAAGCACTGAACCACCGGGGCAGGGCCATGCATCAAGGAGTGGTAGAAACGATGAGTGTCCTCCCCTCCATCCAGATCATCCACTTCGACATTCTCGAGAATACTGACTGCCAATTTTCGTGTTTCATCGGTTGTGCGGTAATTCACTTTCAGCCTTGCACTCCGCCCCCGGATATCAATGCCACACTGCCCCAGAACCACCTTGTTCTTGCCATAAATCCGCTGATGACCATCACCAACGATGAAGATATCGTTTTCCCCTTTCGGCACTAACGCACGTAGCAACAGGAATGCCTGGGTGCCCATATCCTGGGCTTCATCGACAACCACAGAACAGATATTCGGGCGGAGCTCCGGGTTTGCCTCCAGCAACTCGCGGGCATCGCGATAGGCATCATCCGTTTCCTTTAGGTGATTGCTGGCCAGAAGATGACGGAATCGCTCAAAAACAGGCCAGATCTCGATCCGCTGCTTGCGATTCAATCGAGTCCCCCGACCCAGGCGTGACGCTTTCTTGTACTCATCCACACTGGATATGGATTGTGGCTGTATCACCCTGGCCCATTCCTCCTGAAAGAAGGCCATACTCAGATCGATACCCGCTGGCTTTTCTGAATAAGCCTGGGTCCAGAGCTGCCTTTCCTGCCGGCTGTCCATCAGCAGCCCATAGTCATAGCCGCGCTTCTTCAGGAACCCCATCACCCAGGCATCCAGGTTCATGACCTCGATCCGCTCCAGCTCATCCTGGCTGCAAATCTTGTTCAGGTTCTGCTGAATATCCGTTGCCAGATTACGTGTAAAGGTGGTGAAGAGGATCTTCGAGCCTGCAGAGGCCACATGGTCTGCCAGCCATTTAGCCCTATGCATGGCGACCACGGTTTTACCGGTACCCGCGCCGCCCAGCACCCGCACGGCACCATTCTTTTTTCCCTCAACCAGCCGCCGCTGGGCGGGATGAAGGAAGACACGCCATTTCTCGATGGACTGATTCAATACCGTCTTGAGCTCTTCTTCATTATCAGCGACGGCAAAATGCGCCTGCGTTTCCGGGCGGGCCAATGCCGCGGTAAAGTCACTGGTATCCACCGTCTCTGGCGCCGCCGGAACCACTTCGTTATACGCTTCTTCAAAGCTGGCCCCCGCCATCAACAGGAACAGCCCTTCATAGGCATCTTCTGGAAGCTGTTCGTTTACCTTGGCCGATTCCAGATGCGCCTCTATCTTCATTTCCCGCACCAATGGCAACGCATCCTCAGGGACACCAAGCTGCAATAGCTGTCGGTCCCGAATGGCATCAAACAGGCCCGGTCGATCCGGCATTCCTTTCTCGACATCTGCTTGTTTGGCTGTGTTTTCCTCTGCCGTGTAGACCTGCAAGGTCCCGGTATTGGGGTTGATTTCCACCTTTCGCTTGGATGCCCAGTTGTAGGCATCATCGTGATGATCCACATACAGCATCAGGTAGAGATCTTCCTTTTCTGCCGCTGCGAGGATAATACGTACATCCTGGTTAACCCTGATGGAACGCAGCTTGTCGTCCCTGAATGCCGCCAATTTTTCGTAATGCAGGCCGCTATGCCAGGGATCATTCTGAAACAGCATGACGGCCTTGTTGGCCTGGCTCTGTTCGTTCGGGGTCAACTTGATCAGGCTGTTAAAGTACTTATCGGAAAATGCAACGCTCGCCATCTCAAACTCCTTATGCCTGCTTGTTGATGGCAGCCACCAACGCATTGATTTCGGTGTAGACAGACCAACCATCGGCCTCAAGTTCTGGCTTCAACTCAACCTGGTCATCAAGCAGCAGCGCGATCCTGGCTTCTTCAAAAATCAGCTCTGCAATACCGATGACCTCACCCTCGCCATTCAGGATATCGTCCCCCACCAAGGGGACTTCCGGCCAGACAACGGATACGCCGGCAAGCTGTTCAAGCACTTCTGGCTCCAGGTCTTCATACCATTCAGGTGAAGAAGGATCTTCTAATGAAGCCTCCTCAGGTTCCGGCCATAAAAGGCCAGCAGCAGAACCGTCGCTCTTTGACTTCGGCGTCCAAACATAGACAACAGGCAAAAACTGGATCCAGTTCAACAATGCCCATAGCCGCTGCCATTGATAGCGGGCCAGTTCATCGATGGATGCCCCACGGTGGTAACAAACACTCACCATCGCCTGATCCAGATCCACCCCGGTCAACAATTCCTTCCCGGCGACAAAGTCCAACGCCAAAACGGCATCGCTCTTGTCATCCTCGATCGAGACGGCACCCGCCAACGCAATGGGGTCGGGTTTGCGGTCTGTGTAGGAGGCCGGGAGACCATGCAAACGATCAGCAATCTCCTGCCCGGTAGCCGGATTGGTTATTGCCCCTGCCGGCAGACACTGCAACACAAACAGCAAGGCCTGATTCGCAAGGGATACGGTATCCTGGCGGGCCAGGAAAACCATCAGCAACTCAAAGCTTGTTTTGCCCAAGTGCTCACCAAGGTGATCCTCCTTAGCAGCCTTGGCCAAGGCAGTGATGGCAGCATGGTTGCATTGCGGCGAAGTCATCCCGCTCGGCAATGGCACATCGCAGGCCTTGTCTCCCATCACCTGATTCACGTCATACCAGTTGAGCGACCACACCACAAAACCGGCATGCATCAGGCTTTGCCGCTTCAGCAAATCCTCCTGAACCTTCCCGGCATGGTATTGATAGCCGTCGAGGAAAATGGCGACCGGCTTCAAGCCCCTGGCCGCAGGCCACAGCACGAAATCCGGCCTGCTGGAAAACTGGACGCCCTGTGCCATTCCCAGATCGACCTGAGGCTCAATTACATAAGCCCTCTCCCCAATAGTCAGCCGATAGCCATGCTTGCCATGCACCACATCCTGATTGACGCGCACCTTCTGGCTGTCCACACATGACTGCCCCGAGAAGCGGGCAAGCGCTTCCGGAAAACGGGCTTCCAGCTCACTGTCCATCCAGGGGTTACCCGCCAGCGCGCTCAGGGATTGCTCACCCTCAACCCATTGATGCTGCCCCTCGACGATATCCTTGAGCATCTCCAGCGCCAGCGCCTTGCTGGTGCTCTCCATCCCATAGGCATTGCGATACTCAAGCAGGCAGCGGTAACAACCATCCATGGTGTTGTCATAGCAATCGCAGCCTGCCATCACCTCATAGGCCATTTTGAAGACCGACTGCATGTTCTCCACATTGCTCAGCAATTCATGGAGATAACCGGTACCCCCCGGAACAGAGTCGTACAAGACCACGAAATAGCGACGCTCATCCGTTTCGCCAATGGGCTCGCTCTGTTGTGCCACCCGCAGATGATCAACCTTGCCACCGAATTTGCGCTTGAGCCCCAGTTGCAGCGCAGCCACAAAGGAGTTCACCTGCTCCTCGGTACCACCGGTAGAGAGACGAGGCAGCAGGATACGAAGCCCCTCGGAGGAAAAGTTCCTGTACAGGTAAAGACAGTTCTCGATCCCGGAGTCTTCCTTGCCGCCTGGCAGGGGCTTGGGCCCCTTGGAGAAACTGCAGCTCTTGAGATGCTCCGCTTGGGCTTTCCCAGACGCAGCCTTCTGGCTTTGCACGGACCCGCACTCACGGCACACCGGGAACCCGGTCCGCTGAAGCTGCTGACCTGCCACATCAAAATGCATTTCCTCACCCTGGCGGCGACCGAAATTCACCTCCAGGAAGTTGGCGGAACGAATAAACTCGAAACCAAAGGGACGATCATCGTCATCCAGCACCCAGGTGATCTGGACATCCTCCGGTTTGAAATCAATCAGCATCTGCTTGTTGAAGAAGGCCGGCTCGCGATCATCCGAGTTGTCATCCAGCTGTGCATCCTTCGCATTGGTGAAGGCATACACCTGGGTCATCTTCAACATCTTGGTGCGGGCACTCTCGTCACCCCACTGGTGGGTATGACAGCGGGGACAACTCTTGTCCTGGAAACCGGAGCCAGGCACATCGGCTGGAGCGGAATAGTGACAACGGGGACAGAATCGCCAGTCCTGGATATTACGCCCCTTGGCGGTTTCTACCCGCGAGATTTTGACCTTGCGATTGCCGGCATAGAAAACGGATTCCGGTGCCAGCTCACTCAAGGCTGCCTGGGCCGGGCGCTGGTACTCGTACTCACGCTTGATGAACTCTTGCTGGACACCCTCACCCGCGCCGCCCTTCTCTGAGCGAAAAATCACAGAGTGCAGAGTCGTGCCCTCTTCAGGGAAGGCATAGTTGGGAAGCAACCCTTCATCGGTAAGAAAATTCAGAGTTTCCCGACGATTCAAGCGGATACGCATACTGCGATAACCCGCAGCCTCCCTCTCAAGCTCGGCAATCTCGGCCCGGGTGCTGTCATCCTGGGGGCGTTTTTTCAGCTTTTCGAGTAACTTGTCCAACTCCTTGATGGTAGCCGTCATTTGCTGACGTTCATCCGTCACCACCTTGAGCCGACCCACCACATACAGCTGCAAGTGATCATCCTTGTGCTCTGGGCCACCAAACAGATACTGACGAAGCAGCTCCAGCTCATCCCCTTCCAGCTCTGATGCCACATGCGCACTGAAGCCGTCCCAGATCTCCTGCATGTTGTGCTTCAGATAGTTCAGCAGGGTGTAGGGGAAACGGTCCTCCTGGGTTTTCTCCACCGCATCCAGCACCGGCTGCATGGTCTTGGGTACCTGGTTGTCGCCTTTCGACTGGTGCGTCCAGCAGTCCATGGTATAAGCCAGCAGTTGACGGCGCAGCACATGGCGCGCCTTGAGAAACACCGCAGGTGGTTCTACAGGGGTATCCAGCATTCGTCCCGGGTCGGCATAGAACACCAGGTCATGGGGGCGCCCGTTTGCCACAGTGAGCACGAAAGAGTTCCCGTCACGGCGCCCCCCCCGACCAACCCGTTGCAGGTAGTTGGCCTGCGCCGGAGGTACCGAGCACAACAACACACTGGAGAGATCACCAATATCGATACCCATCTCCAGGGTTGGCGTAGCGGAAAGCAGGTTATATTCCCAGGGCTTTTCTCCCTTGATGAAACTCTTTTCCACCCGGTCTCGCTCGCCGGGCGCCAACAGCCCGGTATGCTCATGGGCAATCACGCGATGGATTTCTCCATGGCGATACAAATTGCGATAGAGCGACTCCCTTACAGGAACGCCGTGTTCATAGACGAGCGAAGGGCTGGCCGCGCTGATCATTGGCAAGTTGATCCAGGCTTGCACCTGTTCGGCAGGCACATGCATTGGGCGATACCCCGGACACTCCACGCCATGAACATCCGTCGTCAGCGACAGACTCTCGGGATTAAGCATCCACACCCGAGCACCCCGCTCATTCAGCTCCTCAACCAGCAAGCCTGACTGACAAAGCGCCTCAAAGGCGGCAACCAGCACATGCTCCAACTGCTTGCGATCCACCAGGGAATCCGGATTCAGGCAATGCAGCCAGCGCTCATACCAGGTCTGAGTCCCCGAGTTCTGGGCCAGCAGTTCATAGCCTTCACCATTCTTAAGCGAAGGAAACTTCGGACGCGGGGAGCCCGGGCCGTAGTTGGGTACGAAACCAAGCAGATTCAGCATGTACGCCCTGCCCGCCTTCTCACGGTACAGACGCAGGTAGTCCATCCCAAATGCCCCCACGGAGACCAGGTGCTGAACCAAGCCGTGCATGAACCTGGCTGCCGTCTCACCGCTGATGCGGTAGCCAAAGGTGTTATCCACAGTCTCGGCCCAGCTTTTGGCCACCTGGGCCACCGTCTCCTGTGGCCACTGAATGGCCGCAATCCCCAGGCGATTCAGCGAACGCCCCACCTGGGAACGCCAGCCCAGATCTTCCAGCAACTGCCACAGCATCCGCTCACGGATCAGTTTGAGCAGCGGCGCCGGGTTACGTACTTCCCCGGTCAGCTCGAAATGCTCAAAATCCTTGAAGAAGCGTTTTTCCGGCGGCATGAATTCACGCAGGTATTTGTCAATCGACAACCGGCCATTACGGCCCTCGTACGCGAGCCAGTAGGCCTCGAACCGCTCGGGCAAAGACAACAGCGACAATGCCCCCGGCTCATCCTGCAGCAGCTGCGACAGGGCCATGCGTACATTGTTGTACCAGGTACGGGCGGCAAAAAAACCGGCCCGGTGGGTCGCATCCTGTACCGAGTCGCTAAATGTCAGCAGCTTGCGATCATCGTTGTCGCGGCTGCTGAATAACTGGTGAATGGCAACCGCACTCAGACTGGCAGCCCGGGCCCCGAATACCACGAGAGAAGAGCGGGCCGAACACCAGGGGCAATGCCGCTCATGGATGATGCGTTTTACATTGGCCTGTTGGGTTTCCTTGAGCATGTAAGGCTTGCTGACCCGCACCAGGGCATCATTGCCCGCCTGGCAGCTCTTGCAGTCACCGGCATAATCCATTGCTGCCGTCTTGCCGCATTCCCGGCACACCTTGAAATGCTCAAGGTGAAAACCACTCTGCGAAACGGCACCATCCTGCCAGGGCATCAGCAGGCTGGTTTCATGGTGGTTACTGAAGAATGAAGGGTAGATCTTGCCAAGATCTGTCTCGATCATCTGGTCAGCAGGATGCCCGGCCTCCATCCGCGTCAGCCAGGCCGTGCCGTGACACTCCCGACACTGCACCAACGGCAGCCGGATATGCTGCTGATCCTTCGGCGGCTGGTCATCACCGAAGGACAGCAAAGGAAGAGCACCCGTTGCCGATGCATCCCCCTCTTCATCAGCCATTTCGGTATGGGAAGGCTCGCGCAGCGCGCCAACGATACGGCGCAACTCCCGGGACCAGAGCTGCAAGCGCAACTGCACAAAGGGCTGGCCGGTTTCCGCGCGGGCATGGGCCATCAGCGATAACAGGGCAATCAGGGCCTGCTCTGGCTGTTTGGCGAACTGGGGAGGAATCTGACCAGCAAGCCGCTGCACCAGATCAGAAAACGTGGGCGTCGGGCCAGACTTGAGCTGGCGCAACAGATTGGCCAGCTGGCCATGCTGCTTCAGCTCCCTGCCAAGGGCAATCCGGCCCGCCTTCTCCATCAGCGGGGCATCCGGCTCCTTGCTGAAATACAGGTCGTAGGCCTTGCCCAGGTATTGTTCGAGCCCTTGCTGCTGGGCTTCAATCAGAGCTTCCGGCCCAATTTCACGGTTAAGAATCAGAAAGCCGATATTGTCGAGGAAATCGGAATCCGACTTGCGCTGCTCAGCCACCACCGCATCGCGATTGAAACGGCTCGAGAAGATGTCTGAGGCATAGCCCAGCAGGGCATTGAGACTGTCTTCCCCGCCCAGGGTAGCCGAGGTACCCACACACAACAGTTTTTCTGGGCTCATGCCCAGGCGGGCACGCAGACGCCGGATCAGAAGAGAAAGATCGGTACCCTGAGCGCCATCAAAGGTATGCAGCTCGTCCACCACCAGATAGCGCAAGGTGTCAGGGCCATTGTGCGCCCACAACGTCTGATCCTTGGGGCGCATCAGCAGATAGTCGAGCATCTTGTAGTTGGTCAGCAGAACATCCGGCGGGTTGCTGCGCAGGGTTTCCTTGTCGGTAATCACCTGATCCTTACTCATGGCCTTGGAGCCCTGGCCATCGCCCCCCACAAACAGCCCCACCCGCAGGCCCTTCAAGGCCGCCTGCTCATGAATCACCTCGGCAAAACGCTTGGCCTGGTCGCTGGCCAGTGCGTTCATCGGGTAAATCACAATGGCCTTGATGCCCTTGCCGTCTTCCCGCTGACAATGATCCAGGATGGGGTACAGGAAACACTCGGTCTTACCGGAGCCGGTGCCGGTGGCCACCAGCGTGTTGCCGCCCTTGCGATCCGACGCCAGTCGCTTCCAAGCCTGCTCCTGATGCGCATAAGGAGGAAAGTCGGTATTGAAACCAGAGAAGAAATCCCGGCCACTGGTCCCGGAGAGGAAAGGCAGGCCCACCTGCACATAGGGCCCCTTGATAAAGGCTTCGCCACCCTGCTGCTCTTCCACCAGCCGCCGAAACTCCCCTTTGAACGGGGCCGTCTCGGTCTCGTAACCGGTAACGATGAACTCTTTCAGCGCCGCAGCGACTTCACTGGCCAACAAGCCGGGAATCATATTCCACCTTTATTATCATCACATTCCTGGCCTGGCTCCCGCTTCCAGCAAGAGTCCACGCCTTTCTGCTACTCAACAGGGAAAGACTACTGCTGCAATACCGTGGCAACCGTATCGCCACGCCACCCTGCCGCGGCAAGAATTTCAAGCTCCGCCTCATTATCCACAATGGCATACTTCTGCCCGGGCCAGGATAACTGCGGAGTAATTACCACCTCACCCTTTCCGTTCTGGATATCACCAAACACTTCGGGAAGCGCACGCGCTGTGAGCATGATTTTTCGGGTGACACCGTCATAGGCGGTATCAATAAGCTCAAAAACCTCGTCCCACCCTGCAAGCGCAGCCAATAACCCCTGCTCGCGCCTCAGCCGCATAATGGTGTCCATGTCTGCACGAGAGACTGTCATCGAATCATGCATCGCCTGCTTGCGGTGGCAATCAATACACAAGGCCCGCAAGTTACTGGTCACATTGTTGTGCTTGTTGCCATCTTCATGGTGGCTGTGAAGCAGGTTTTTAGCGCTACCAAGGTTTACCAGGCATTCTTCGCATGTCCAGTTCTTGCTCGCCCTGAACGATCTTGAAATTTCAGCCCAATCCTCCGAATATGCACCCTTGCGGTTTGTGCCGCGCTTGGGCAAATAGCGAAACTTGGTACTGTACGTCTTGAAAAAGGCATCCAGAGTGAAGCCCTTGTAAATTGGCCCCCGAGTGGCGGGTGAAGACTGATAGCCCTGATAATTCAAATGACTGAGACAGTTCTTGCAGACTTTTAGCGCTGCCTCGCCCTCAACATAGCCGGAATAGGGATCCTGGCCGGAGACCTTGAACACCCCGCTAAGCTCATTGGTAATCACATAACGTTCAAATCGGCCTTTGCCGCGCATGTCATTCAGGGTACGGCAATCTGCTACATGGAATTTTCTTCCAACTTCCGGGTTATCAATGACATCCGACACCCTTCTTCCCTGATCAGGGATATACAGCAAAATCTGCCGCCCCTTGTAGGAAAGCAGCCCTCCCGTGGTTTCCAGATCTTCAAGATTGATCTCAATACCACGTTCCAACTGATCGTCAATCTCAAGATCCTGGGGATTCTCCATATCAAAGATGAAATCCCGCTCCTCTGCACCCATCTGCTTCACCGACTGCCAGAGAAGCCCAAAGTCCGTGCGGATCTTCATTGCACGGTCTCCAGAATCTGCTTGATCTTGATTTCCGCGTTGGTAATTACCCGAAAGGTCACCCGTCGGCTGGCGCGGCCATCCTCATTGCCTTGATCGTTCACAATCGGACGAGAGGAAGAGAAGCCTACCGCAGCCACATGAGCCTTGAGCCATTTCTGATAGGGGGCCACTTCGTCCAGGCCGTACACATACTCAAGCACATTACGGGTTCGCCCCTGGGAGAGCTGCATGTTCAGGAAGTAGGCATCCGAGGCACTGACGTGGCGATTCCAGACACTGCTGGTATGGCCTTCAATGCGGACTTCATCAATTTCCTTGTTGAACCTGTCCAGCACCGTGATGTAACGAGGAAAAAAATCCGACAGCAGTTTTCGGTAACGCCAGTTGATGGCCTCCTTTCCCTGCTCAAACAGGATATCTGGCGAATTGAAGGTAAAGGTGAGCGTATCCCGGTCAATATGGGCATTCCAGGTCTCAAGGTCCTTCTCAAACTCCCCGATGAGGGCATCATAGATGGCCACCTGCGTTTCCTGATAGGCCACCGCAATTTCCTTCACCTTGCGCTGCTCTTCCAGGGTGTTTCGCATCAGGGCAATGGCAATAAACAGGAACACCACCATCAGCCCCGCCATCAAATCCGATACAGATAGCCAATGGTGCTCTTCCTGTTCCGCAGCCCGGGTATTGAACAAGTCAGACATGGTTCATACCTCAAGCATTGGTGATTGCGCGCATTTCACGGACCAGCTTCTGATAGTCCGCCGTGAACTGACCAGAAATTTGACCCAGCGCCCGGCCCATTTCCGACATCACGGTGCTGAGCTCTTTCTCCAATGAGGAGTCGATCATGCCGACCTGCTTTGTGACAGCATCCTTGGTATCCGACAGCGCATCCTCAACGGATTTACGCAGGCCAGCGAACACCCGTTGCGCCTCGTCGCTCTGCTTTTCTGCCATGCGTTCCAGATTGGCCTGGAACTCCCGCTGGGCGTTACCCAGTTCGCTGGTCAGTTTCTGCCCCGCTTCCTTGAACTGCTTGCCGAGTTCCCCGTTCTGGGTGGTGATTTCCGCCATCAGGTTTCGGAAGTTGCTGTTCAGCTCGGTGACCAGATCGGAGAACTGCTGCTTCACTTCTTCACTGTTCTTGGCGATCACATCAGAACTAACCTGCAGTGACTGATTGACGCGGGCACTGTTATCAACAAACTCCTGAGCCCCCTGCACGATGGCAGTCTGCAGCTTCTCACCGGCTTCCTGCATGCCACTGGAAATCTGCGTGGAGGCCTCCGTCACCCCCTTGAGGGTGGCGTCGATCTGCTCCTGAATCTGAGGCACCGCTTCTACAGCCTTGTCACGCATCTGGGCGAAGGATTCCAGATGGCGGTCCAGCTCCTCAATCTGGTGCTGGTTTACCTCAAGCACATTGCGCAGTACCGCGAGGGATTCCGGGATTTTCTGGGTATCGCTGGCGATGGCATTCACGGACGCTTCGGTCTGCCCAATGGCAGTCACACCCTGGGCATACTGCTCCACCATCTGGGCAATCTGCTCTTTGTACTTCTCCTGCCACTCCACCAGCTTGAAAACGGCCTCATTGAGCTGCTTGAAGTTCTCACCAAACTGCTCGGTCAGGTTATTGTTGAAATCCACAATTACCTGTTTCAGAGCCTCAATCACTTGCTCCGTAGCCGACTTGGAGAGCATGTCGGCGAAGTCCTGCAGCTTGATCCACAATCGGGACTCGAATTCCTCAAAGGATTTCTGGTGCAGCTTGAAGTTGTCGTTGGTGTC
The DNA here is from genome assembly GCA_002706085.1 of Alcanivoracaceae bacterium. GTDB lineage: Bacteria > Pseudomonadota > Gammaproteobacteria > Pseudomonadales > Alcanivoracaceae > Alcanivorax. Next base: position 36,315 of record PAJO01000021.1, read on the forward strand.
AGAGCGGAGAAGCTTCATTTGCCCCGTGAGCGATGACTCGTCACCACTACCAATGGCTTCTTTCAGGGACACAATACCGTCACGCTGATCTTTCATGACGCCATACAACTCGGCGATACCGATACTGTCTTCATCGATGACCGAATCATCCTTCACGCTCAGCCAGCCAATGGTAATCAGCACCTTGTAAATCAGTGCCAGCAGCATACCCACCAGGCTAGTCAGGAAGGCGGTCTTCATCCCGGCAAGGAGCGATTCGATGCTGCCATCGATGTTTTTCACATCGAAGTCCAGCAACCCGGCCACAATACCGGTGAAGGTGCCCAGAATGCCCAGCGTGGTCAGCAGCGTGGGCGCATACTGGGTAAACCCGTGATGCTGGTTACCCCGCTTCCACACGACAGCCATGCCAAAGACAACAACTAATACAGCGATGAAAATTTCGGTAAGCAACCCTGCCCCGATGGACGTAATTGCAAACTCAATTGGAGAAGAAAACATGAAGCCCCACCCTCAAATAACGAAAACCAGACTCAACCCTATAGCATCTACTTTTTAAGCCACTGCAAAGAATCCGCCATATTTGATGCAGTTTTGACTAATTCAGCTTGTGATTTGTTACTCATACGGAAAGCAGCCAGACCATCAGCGACAGGTTCGATGCTTTCCTTGGCATCCTGATAGCCCTGTTCCATCCATTTAATAATGACGTCTTTCTCGAAAGTAAGCATATCGAGCAAGCCATTACGAGCTATCCCTCTCGGTCTTATTTCCAGGATTGTGCTATCCGGAAACTTGTTACGATCCCAAAAGCTGCCATCTTGAAGGTGAGTAACAATTATATGGCTGCACTTCTCATGCTCAATCAAAGGCGTGATTGGTGTGTTCCCCTGAGCCTCACTGGCACCACCGAGCCCACCGTCATAATATTTCTTCCCGTCAATACGCTGCGCTTCATACGCCAGAGGGATTGCTGACGAAGCCAATAGCGCTTTTCGTTTTTCATCTTCCGGCAGACTATTAATACGAACAAAACTTGATGATTTAGAATCCTTAATGTTTAGACCTGACTTAATAAACGCCATCAAATCTTTAATTGCTCCGTCACTCTCGTAAACCGAAACCCAGAACGGCAACCCCGAGTCTCTCTCTTCCAGTTTTGCATAGCGGTTTAAGATATCGACGCTGGGAGAGTTATCAAAAAAAACAGGATCGCCAATGTACTTGTGGTATTTATCAGGGAGGACATGCTCAAGATGTTTCGCGTTCATCGCAGCTGCCCTTCCCGCAGGGCCACCAAAACCTGCCAGACCGATCCGAATAATCAATGACAGGAAGGCCAGGCCATCCATTTTCAGCGGCGAATTATCGGACACTTCGTTCCAGACTTTAGTGAGGGTTTTAGCAGCCTCGACTATATTATCCGAACTTGCCACGACTGACCCGTTCAGCGAACCGATGCTGGCACCGGCAATGGCGGCCGGCTGAATGCCTTGTTCAGCCAGATAGCGAACCACACCCGCCTGGTAGGCGCCCTTAGCACCGCCGCCAGACAGAACCAGACCCAACTTATTGGGTTGCGACATGCCGACCTCCTACTTCAAAAATCCGTGATAATTCGTCATAGATACTGATATTTGAGAACACAAACGGCATATCATTATCAGATTGAGGAGGCATATCGCTATTCACAGCGAAAATAACCGGATCTAACAAGTTAGACTCCTGATCACTTACCAGGCAAAGCGCATCTTTCAGCAGCTGATCATCTGAGGACAACGTGGCATAGAGAGACGCTCGATCAATCAATGCATTCGGTGACCGCCCTGTCAGATTAGACATGATATCGAGACAGTCATTTTTTAATTTTTTCATTACCGCGTCAGCAGTCTGCATGTGTTTGGCGTTACCCTCACCACTCTCTATCCACGATCCAAAATCACCATATTTAAGTCGTGTAAGAAGCATCCAAAGACTTTGCTCTGGCGAAAACACCCCTCCCTCTTTAGAAAAAATGCTTAACGCCAAGTCCTTTTCAGCCATCGCACTATTGTACAAATCGTGGTAATTCAGGCGCTGAGAAACCATCTCTTCCATAGTTGCCACTGTTTCCGCCAGCTGATCCAGGCTAATCCGAATTTCGCCTACATCTTCCGACACGCCCTGCAGCCTCCCTGATATCAAGCTGACACCTTCCATGACATCGTTTAGAAAACTCTCATTTCTCGCCAGTCTTTTTTCGTTAGCAACAACATAGTCTTTGAGAAAGGACAAGCTTCCTTCGATTCCTGAATCAATTCTCTCCTGACGCTTTGCCGTCGAGCCAGTCAAGCCATCGACGAACCTGGCCGTATACCCTTTCTCGATAACCTTGCGCTTTTCCCTCAAGTGATCAGAAATAACCTCGAACCCGTTTATAAAGTTAACGATGGCTTTTTCCTCCACATGGGGAAAATCCTCAACCAGTCGCTCCAAATCTGTATTTTCCGAAATCATAGCGATTCCTGATTCCCTGACACCATTGACTGAATACCCTGAGATGCAACAGAAATTCTCTTTATATGTGCGGAGTTACTGGCCTTTACCTCATTCATCATCAGCTTAATTTCAGAAATCACTTCCATGTTTTCCTCCTTGAGCTTTTTTGATTTATTTAGTCCCTCCTCGATTTCCTTGACGGAATCGAAAACACGAGAAAAAACATCATCAACTGCAGGAATGAATGCTTTGTTAAACTGGTCCTCAATCTGAGAGTCGACATCCTTATGAAATTGATCTGCGAGACGCTCAATACGTTCTATGTATTCGCCCATCTCAATTCTATATCTCACAATCTCCCTGGTTTCTTTTATCACCGTTTCTTCATAATCATCCCTATACCCAAAACTCAAAACCTTTAGAGTCTTATGAACCCAACCCGATCTCCGATCTCTCCTAATCCTTTTACTTGGAACAGCCTCTTTGTCCTCATCCAGAGCATAATCGACACCAGAAAATCCAACGCCATTATTTGACAAATCAATCGAAAAACTTTCAGCCATGCTGACGGTGAAGGAAAACCCCTTTATCTGCATCTCTTCTTCATAACTTCTGCATATCTCTCCCAGCTCACCAAAAATATCATTTTCTATATCATCTCTTGTTTTATTTTCCATTTTATTGATGTACTCCTGAAACGAGTCAGCCATCATGGAAAACATGGCAGCAACCACTTCATCCGCTTTATTGAGAAACTTATTGGCCGCCTCTTTATCCTCCCCAAAGTCCACAACACCAAACTCATTATTCGCTCTACCACGAATCTCCATTCTAAGGTTTCTCAGATCGCTATTTATAATTTTCAATTCCCTCTGCGCCTTACGAGACCATAGAGAAGGGATGAACGCAGCCTTCCTCTCACCTTTCTTACTTCTCAGCTCTCCTTCCAGTTTCTCTAACAAGTCCTCTCTTTCTCTAAAAAATTCAGCACGCAGACTTTTTTTAACATCAGCCACATGATCACTTAATGCAGATGAGGCATCTTCCCTGTACCCATACACATTTTTATTCTTAACATCTTCAAGTCTCACATAGGCCGACTCAACGGAATCACCAAGTCTCCTGGTTCTGTCAATACTTTCCTTAAGCGAAGCCATCTCCTGATCCAGCCCACCTCTCACAACCGTGGACAACCTATCCAACTTCCCTGCGTTGTCTTGAAGACGAGCCAATGCTGACCACAAACTATTCTCAGCAGCCATGGAGTAGGATTTCTCGAGCATATTACTTGTAAAAATGTCGTAACCTGATTTTCTTTTAAGGCGATCACATTTCTTTATTATCTGCTCATATTCCAGCTCCTCAATTTCATCTTCATCCAGCATTCCAAATGCCGCTTTGATGAAATCCTTGTTCTGCTCATCTCGCACGAAGAGATTGAGATCAGTCTCTTGCTCGATCTGTTTTTTTACTTTTTCAACGATATAGGCATAGTGTGCTGAAACCGGAAACACCTCTTTCGCTGTAATGAAGTCATCGTCATCAAGACTGTCATTCAGCAATTTACTGGCAAGGTTTCTAGTCTGATCCTCATCAAGATCATTCTGTTTCTTCTCGTCAAACCTGTTTACTACTACAAATGAGCGATCCCTAAAGACATCCTTAATCCCTTTCAGTTGCCCTCTAATCTCGAAATCCTGCTCGGTATTGAGCTGTGTATAGTTCATTACCAGAAGGACCATTGATGCGTTTTTTGCGATCTGCTCGGCAAGGACATGCTTCAGAACAGCGCTTTGCCCTGCTTCATTCGGACCCGGGGTGTCGAGCAACGCCAATGAACCTGAAGATATGCCCGCTGGCTTGTCAGCAAGACAACGAAACTCAATCTCTACCGTGGGAAGACGATCAATATCAGAGAATTCTTCAATATACCGATCCACATCTATCTCAAAGCCGTCACTTCCGGCGAGACGAAATGCATCATTGATCAGTAGCAATGCCTGTTGGACGTTTTCCTTCCCAGCGTAACGATCACAAATTTCGTTCAGGCCACTTTTTACGTTGAATAAGGCGGTATTGATTTTCGAATTATCATCTTCACCACTGTCAACCAAGCTAATTTTCGATCTCACCTCATCGACCAGTGCCTTTAGAGAGGCTACATTGTGCAACGTCATCACCGGTTCTTTCTGGCCAGGCTTGTGCCGAATCAGCGTAGGAAGCGTGGTCATGCCCAATAGCCTGTGCGGCAGGACTTCTTCACCAATTAGCGCGTTGATAGTCGTCGACTTCCCCGCCTTCATGGTGCCGATGACTGCAATCGTCGACTCTAGTGCTTTCACCTTCTTTCTGTCGTTATCAAGAATTGATATCTGTCTTTCAAGTTCTGCAGGAGAAAGTGAGTCACCATCATCCCCATGCCCCCAAATCGCCTTCTCATTCTTCAGGCGCCCCATCAAAGCCTGTTGCTTTTCGATTAGTGCATTAATTTCATCTTGCAGTGCCAGTAGTATCATTTTTCTTCCTTGTGCTTTATCTCTGGTTGCCAATTATTAGCCATGAACTATCTTTTTTTGATTACAGGTTAACTTTGATGATCAACTCTCATTATTAGAAAATATCTCCCAGGCCATGCGGTAATCCTCTTCCCGATCCGGTTTGAAGAAGGGGGCGTGGTATTGGATGGTGCGTTCGGTGGGGCCGCCGGGGAGGGTGTCATCCATGCAGGTTTTGGTGACGGTGCCTTCGGTGAGGTGCTGGATGTCTTCCCAGCCCAGGGCGATGCCGGTTTCGGTGCGATCGGGGGTGTGGAGGGCGTAGTGGGTGCCTTCCTTGAGTTCCTTGTTGCTGGCCTTGCGGGGCAGTCCGACGCCGACCAGGCCCTTGCTGGGGGTGAAGACGATGCGGCCGGTCTGGTCGTACCAGGTTTCGGCTTCGTACTGGCGCATGACCGGGAACTGCACCCGGTAGATAGTGAGCAGTTCTTCCAGGGTGAGACCCAGGGCCTGGGCGACCAGGACGTCGATTTCTACCAGGGCCTGACGGCGGGCATAGTCGGTGCGCAGGGCGTTGTTTCTTTGCCATTCCGGGGAGAGGTTGGCGAAGAAATCCTGCGGCAGGGGAGCGATGGATTCGCGGGTGGCCCAGTGTTGTTGGCGGAAGCTTTCTTGCCAGTTGGATTGCCAAAGCTCGGCGTATTGGTTTGTGATGCTCACCAACGCCATTGAACGAACATGAAGTGCATCACGCACCCGTCCATCGGTTAATACCGGCAGCTGGTTAATCAAGGACGTGTTGGCATGCCCCATACCCGTACTTTTCACTCGATAATCCAGAACCACTGATAGCGTCATACTGAAGTAATCCAGCATGGTTTTTTCAGATTTAAATGCCGAACATAGGCAGGTGTTAATGTGTGCCGCACCTTTTGGGATTACCGTTGTAATCAGGGTCCTCTCTGAGGATGGACCGATCATTTCCCTGTTTACCAACCGATAATAATCCGTCACCAATCGTTCCCGGTGTTCACCCTCTTCTACCCAGGGCACACGGGGGGTTCGGTCGCGGTAGGTGGTGGATTCGCAGGCGGGGACGTAGTTTGTGCGTGGCAGGTAGTCGTCCGGCAGGGTTTGCAGGTCGAGGATATCGTAGTGGCTATTTTGAGTGCACTCTACTCGCGGGGTTTTGTAGAACGGGCTACCCACGAAGAAATGGGGGCCGGAAAGCACCCATTGCTCAGATTCCGCTGAAAATTGCGTATCTCGCTTAATCGTTCCGTCCCGCTGAGCGTAGGTTTCATCAAACATTACTGTTGAGAAATACTGGCTTTTTAGATCACCCAAACGACGAGGGTACGCGGCGAACTTTTCCAGTACGTTGGTGAGCTGTCGTGCATGCAAGGCCGGCAGGCGGGCTTCCAGGGCATCGGTTCCGGCTTCGTCGTAGAGCTGGGCGAACAGAGCTAGTTCGTGCTGGCCTATTTCGATGATGCGGTCACGGTGGCCGTTGGTGTTCCATAGCACTTTACTACCGCCTGCTTCTTCGCTGCTCTCATACTTAATACCCGGCACTTCTCCTTTTCCATTGTGAGCAAAAGATTCATCAATGGTTTTTGGCAGAAACACGTTAGACATCGATGTGAATTCCGGCACGTCGAATATTGGTCCATAGACATTGATGCCAAACCTTGTTTGATCATGTACCTCAGCAAAGAGAAAGAATGCATTCGCAAACTGAAAGTGTCCGCGCAACCGCCGATACACCTCCCGCCGGAATCCCCCACCTTTGGGATCATCGTAGATACCTTCGGGATGTAAAAATCCGCTCACTCCCTGCCCGTTAACATTTACCCAGGCCCGTGGCAGGAAGCACTTATATAAATTGGTCTGCACGCCTTTTAGCTGTGGGTAGTTCTGTGTGCCATTTAAAAATGCTTGCGAGCCCTCCGCTTCCGCCAGCTCCGCAAACCAGGCTTGCTCCAGCTCCGGACTACGCTCAAAGGCAGCTTCCCGCTCATCGGTCAACTGCTTGGCGCTGAGCTTATGCAGCACAAACGCCGGGTTGTAATCCCCCAGCACCCCACCTTCCTGCCATTCCACCTTGCGCCAGGGCGGGTTCCCCAGGGTGATGTCGAAGCCGCCACGGTTGGCAAACAAATCCGAGAACGCCAGTTCCCAGTGGAAGAAACGGTAGTGTTCGCCCAACTCGTTGGCCATTTTCAGGGTGGCGAAGACCGGGTTCCTGAACAGCTTTTCCAGGTTGAGTTCGCCCCGGGGGGTGCTGACGGCCTGGGCGGCGCGGGTTTCTTCGCGCAGAGTTTGCTGGGGGGCTTCCGATGCGAAAAGGTCTTCTACCGGTTTTTCAAACAGCCCCGCTTCCTGCTGTGATGGGGCAGCATTGTCTTCTCCCTCTGGCATCAGGCTTTCCTGTTCGGCGGCGAACTGGAAGGTGCCGGCGCTGTTGAGGATGGTGTTGAGGTCGAACAGCCATTTCTGGCGGTCGGGCAGGGCATCCACCTTGTCCAGTGGCCAGAACCAGAGGGCGCACCAGTAGTCCATGGCCAGCTTAAGACGGCGATAGGGGGAGGCAATGCGGGCATGGGTATTGAAGATACCGGTGGTTCGGATGTCGTCTTTTTCGCGGGTGCTGGTGTGGTGTTCCTGCACCTGTTCCTGGCCCCAGAGGGGGTAGGTGTCTTCGGTGCGTTTTCTGTCCTGGGTGAGCATCTGGGTGTGCTCGCGCCAGAGGCGGTCTACGGCGGCGCTGAGGTCCTGGAGGATGCGGATTTCGCTGTCGTCCAGGGGGGCGCAGAAGTCCTTTTTCCAGGCTTTGATTGTTTTGAAGGCATCCGGGCGCAGTTGTTTGGCGACCTTGTCGTTGTAGCCGACCATGCCGGGGTCGGGGAGGAGGAAGTGGTAGATTTCGTTTTCTTTTCTTGGGCCGGAGTCTTTTTTATTCGGCTCGCCTTCGGCATTGCCGGGGTTCGCTTGCAGGCAAGCTCCTACAGCAGCATCTGAATTAAGGGACTCTGGTGAGAGACGTCTTGGGGCGTTGTTGTACCAGAGGCCTTCTTTGGGTTGTTTCTTGAGGGCGATGGTGGGGTAGACCTCGCGGCGGGCGCCGATGAGGCTGTTGCCGGTGAACAGCTGGTAGCCGAACCAGGGCACGGTGTGGCCGCCGCTGAGGGCGTTGAGCCAGAGGGAGACTTCGGCCAGCTCTACGGCGATGGGGTTGAGATCGACGCCGTAGACATTGTGATCGGCGATGTGCATTTTGACCCGCTGGAGTTCCTGCTGGTAATCCTCGTGGGGGATGCGCCGTCCGAGCTCCTGCTGTTTGCGGGTGAGGTAGGCTTCGCTGAGCTGGTTGACGGCTTCGTTCAAGAAGGCGGCGCTGCCCATAGCCGGCTCGCAGACGGTGAGGTTGAGGATGTCGTCGGCGGTGACGTCGTCTGTCAGCCGTTCCTTGAGGGTGTATTTCACCAGGCTCTTGGTGAGCACTTCCGGGGTGTAGTAACTGGCGGACTTTTCCCGGTCGCGCCCGGCCATACGGTAGATGAACTTGCCTTTGGGGTGCAGGCGCAGGCTCTTGCGGCCTTCGCTGTCCCTGTCGTAGACCCGTTCCTGGTCGTCGAACTCGTCCAGTTGTTCGCGGGTGACGAAGTAACCGGTGTCCAGCTCGTCGGGGTTGATGTTGTTGCCCTTGGGGGCGACTTCGTAGAGGTCTTCGGTGGCGAAGAAGCCACGGTAGCTGAGCAGGGCTTCGTACACGGCACCGAGCTGGTTAATGCCGAGCTGGGTGTAGCTGACGCGGGCACGGCGCTTTTTCCCCTTCTGTTTTCGGGTGAGCGACATGCTCTCAATGACCTGCTGCAGGGTGACGTTGCTGAACACCACCTTGTTGAGCAGGGGCGTTTTGGCCGGGTCGAACAGGTGGCTGTCGAGGCCCTGCAGGGTGAAGGCGTTGCCGGTGCTTTCGTGGTACTGGTCGACCTGGCGGCTGATCTGGTGGCCGTTGTAGATGAGGCCGAACATGCGTTGCAGGCTGTCGTGGAAGTAGCGGCCCTGCTGGCTGGCTTCGGTGGTGAGGCGCACCATTTCCAGGTCGCGCAGGCTGTCGAGGCTGTAACCCTGACGCCAGGTGTCGTCATCCGGCAGGTAGCCCAGCTCCGGGCGGGCTTCGATGTAGAACAGGAACAGGATGCGGTACATGTAACGCAGGCATTCCCGGGAGAGCTGGCCGGCATCGAGGGCGTTGCTGCCGGTGTAGATGCCTTCCTTGCGGTCGCGGGCCTGTTCGATGAGCTGGCTGGCCGCTTCGTTGCCGAGCAGTTCGATGGCCTGGCGCAGGGCGTACTTCAGGTCGTCGGAGACGGCGAAGGCGTGTTTGTGGCTGTTTTCGTCGAGGCTGTCGAGGCGGCTCTGGCCTTCGCGGGGGGCCAGGCTGTCGCGGTGCAGCAATACAGCGGTGGCCTTGATGGTCTTGTCGTCGCGGCGACCGAGGATCTCTTCCCAGTCGAAGCGCAGCATGCGGTTCTGGGACCATTTGTAGCGGTCGATGAGGATGCCCTGACGGTCGCTGATAAGCAGCACCCAGCGGGGCGGGTTTTCATGGTGCGGATTCTGGCGGAAGACGGCCTCGTTGAGGATGCTGTACCAGTCGCTGCCCTTGAGTTTGTCGTGATGGGGGCCGGCGCCGACGAACTGGCTTTTGTGCAGGGTGAGGGAGAGCGGGTCTTCGCCTTCGTTGTGTTGATCCAGGGCGCCAAGCACCCAGAGCTGATCGCCCAGGGCAGCCAGCACGGGGAGTTCCGTGTTGGCGGCAATGGTGCGGTTTTCCGGCTGGTAGGGGATGCCGAGTACGGTGAGCAAGAATTCAAAGAATTCCCGCTGCAGGGCGATGCGCTGTTCGACGGTGCGCTCACTCTTGAGTTTGTGGCGCAGGGCAAAGTAATCCTGGTTCAGGTTGCGCAGGGACCGGTGGGGGCTGCTGAAGGCAAAGCCGCCGGCGGCCTCGTTGATGGTTTTGCCTGCGGCTTCGGCTTTTTCGCGCTGGGCCTGGCGGGCGGCATCTTCTTCGCTGTCCCAGGCCTTGATGGTATCGGCAAAGTCACCCTGAAACACTTCGGCCAGGTAGTGGGCACTGAAGAATTCGTTGTCGTTGGTGAGGCCGATAAAAGTGGCGGCGCTGTCTTGTACTGCCATGGGGCGTTGTCCTGTTTAACCTGTTCGTTAGCCGTGGGCGCGGGTGAAGGCGGCAATGATCTGGATGTAGGGCACCGGCTCGATGGTGAGGGTGTCGCTGACCCAGGTCTGGTAATCATTGAAGATCCGGTCAATGCGGCTGGTGCGCTCTTCCCTTCTGGCGGCCTTGAAGTGCTCTGCCTGCTGGGAGCCCTGCAGTTGTAGCTCCAGCTGGGTGAGCTGGCGATCCTTGAGGGCAGCCAGTTCGGCCAGTTTTTCATCCAGTTGCGGCTGGGTGGCTTCGGTAAAGGCCTGCTGGCGTTGCTGCATTTCCCTGCGGGCGGCCTGAATGACCGGCTGGCGCAGGGCTTGCAGTGCTTCGAGGTTTACCGGCTGGGCGCGGTTGGGCAGTTTGCTGTCCAGTTGCAGGGCCTGTAGCCAGTCACGGGCGGGCAGCACTTCTGTAACGGCTCCGCCCTGGCAGCGAATGGCGAACCATTCCCAGATGACCGGGTGGGCCTTGCGGTTGGGGATCAGTCCGCTGACCAGGAAGACGCTTTCCTCCGGCTGGAGCTGCTGTTTGACGGCTTCGGTATCGGGCAGGGCCAGCACCGGGGCGCTGTGGCGCGCCACCTGGGCGAGCAGTTTGTCCTGCAGCCACTGGATGGCCGGGTGCTGGGGCCAGAGGTAGTGGAGCTTGGGCCAGGCGTTTTCGTCCTGGCGGCTGCGGCGGATTTCCTGCTCGAAACGGGGCTTGTCGGCGGTGAGCACCAGGGTGCCGTTGTCCGGGCTGATTTCCGGGGGCAGGAAGCGGAAGCGGTAGTCGAGATCATCCGGGGGCGTGAGGGTGAGCGTCTGGCGTTCGTTATTGACGCTGACGCTGACCTGGTTGCGCTCGCGGTTGATGGCTTCCAGGGCCTGACGGGCGAATTCGTAATCGTTGGGGAAGAGGCTGAAGTCTTCTACGGTGTGCTGCTCTGCCTGCTCCGGGGTTTTCGGCTGGCTGGCTTCCGGGTTGAGGAACAGGGACAGCAGATCATCTCCTTCGTTGCTGTCTTCCGGCTGGTAGTGCTGATCGAAGTCGTCCGCGTTCATGCCTTCGGCCATGGCCTCTTCGGTGAGCCTTTCTTCCTGCTCACTGTCGTGGACCTTCATGAAGGTAGCCGGGTCGCCGATGTTCTTGTAGGCCTGCTCGTCTTTTTCCTTGAGGATTTCCAGAATGCGCAGATCCCCTTTGACCGTGGGATTATCGCTCTGGTTGATCAGGTAGGTGATGATCGGGGTCTGTTCCTGACCATAGCGGTCTACCCGGCCGTTACGCTGCTGGAACACCATGAGGGACCAGGGCAGGTCGAAGTGGACCAGGCGGTGAGACAGGTAGTGCAGGTTGATACCTTCCGAGGCCACATCGGAACAGAGCAGCACGCGCAGTTTCGATTCGGGCTTGCCGAATTCTTCCACGATACTCTGCTGCTCCACGTCGCTCATGCCGCCGTGGAGGATCTGCACCGAATCCGCCTTGAGCTTCATGTCACCGGCCAGCTGGTCGTTTAGCCATTTGAGGGTTTCGATGCGCTCACTGAAGATGACCAGGCGATCTTCGCTGTCGGTTTTCTTCCAGCCGTAGTCTTTGCTTTTCAGCAGCTTGACCAGGGACTGGTATTTGCTGAAGGCCGCCGGGGTGACATTGCGCAGGGCCAGCAGCAGGGATTTCAGACTCTGGATTTCGTGCTGTTCGTCTTCGCTGACCTGGGCTTTTTTCTGCAGTTTGGCGATGCGCTGCTGCACGGAAATGTCCGCCGCTGCCGGCGAGCTGAAGATGGCTTTCTGCAGGCCGATGCGGACCAGCTGGCCGTTCTTGGTCTGGCTGTGTTCGCCCCGGTAGGTAAAGGGCACATCCAGCAGGGCCTGGTAGGCGGCTTCCTCTTCCGGGGAAGCGTTCATGTGGATGTCCTTGACCACGCGCTCCTTGAATTCCTGCTGCACCTGATCGCGAATATCTTTCTTGAAGCGGCGAATCACCAGCCCCTTGTCGCTGAAGTCTTCGCGGGCGTAGTCATCCGGATCGCTGATGGCGGTGGGATCAAGCATGTTCATCAGGCTGGCGAAGGATTTTGCCTTGCCGTCATGGGGGGTGGCCGACAGCATGATGAGCGTGTCTGAACGGCCCGCCAGCAACTGTGCCAGGCGGGCGCGCTGGGAGCTGCTGCCCCGCTCTGCCACGTTGTGGCATTCGTCGATGACGATGATGTCCCAGTAGGCCTGCTCCAGGTGGCGGCGGTATTCGTTGTCCTGCTTGAGGGTGTCGATGGAGATAATCGACTTGTCGTAATAGTAGAAGGGGTTGTGGTTGCCGGGGATGTTGTTACGCACCCGCTGCAGGCCCTGGGAGTCGAGCCGGGTGAGCGGGATGGTGAAGCGGTTCCACATTTCCTTCTGGAACTGGGTCATCATGCTTTTCAAGGTGAGCACAAGGATACGCCTGCCCCGGCCACGGCGCATGAGTTCGGTCATCAGGATGCCCGCTTCCAGGGTTTTCCCCAGGCCGACGGCATCGGCAATGAGAATACGCTGGCGGGGCTGGTTCAGTGCCTGGAGGGCAGGATCAAGCTGGTAGGCCACCGGGTCCATGGCGGCCTTGTGGCCAAGATGGATGCGCTGATCCGCCGGGGTTATCTGGCGCAGCTGGGCTTCGATGAACAGGCGGCTTTTCTCAAAGCCGGGGCTCATGTCCTGCTCGAAACGGGTTTCGGCTGGGTCCAGTACCTGAATCGCCTCGGCCTCTTCCTCCAGCCGGCTGAGAAAACGCGCACTCTTGCCGTTAACCAGCTCGGACAGGCCATCCACGGTGAGGATATAGCCGCCATCGTCGCTGGGATCCGCACGGCGAACGATCCACTCGCAATCGCGGATGACGACGCGGGCGCCGGGGGCGTAGAGGGTACTGCTCATGGGTTGTTGTCCTGTGCTATCGCATGCAAATTCTGGTTTTTCATCTTCTTACTCCGCCCCTTGCGGCTTACCCTTCCAGCCCGCCGTTAGCCACTGCATCTGGTCTGGCAGCAGGGTCTGAGAGCATTGCTCAGCAAGGTATTTTTCGACGCAGGCGTTGGCCAGCTTGAGGGCTGCCTTTCGCTGTTCCTTGTCTGTGTCGACCTGCTGTGACGGTGAGCATGGCTGCATCAGCCACTGGCTGATCCAGGGCGGATTGAGGGTAGCTGCGCCGTTATCCAGTGCCACCATGGCCAGCTCCTGACGGGCGCGCCGACCACGATCATTCTGCCAGCGGGCCACGGCAACAATGATGGATTCTGACTGGTAGCCGGCACCCATTACTGAAGTGCCGCCAAAATCATACTTGCGCGCCTGCTTGATGAGGTTTTTGAAAAGCCAGTTATCCATGTTCATGGGTAACAGATCTGGCTTTTTGGCAGCCAGCGTTCGATCAAAGGTCAGCCCGAAGCGGCTGCGTGAAACGCCCATGGATTGCATGGCCGCTTCGCCGAGCCTGATCTGCCAAATGAGTCCGTTGTGGGTTTTTTCCAGAATCTCGAATCCGGCAATACTTGCCATGCCCTCTATGAAGGCCTGCAGGTGATCCAGGGTGATGACCAACTCTCCCGAGACCTCTTTGCTGTCCAGATTCACCGCATACTTGAACAAATCATGCTGTTCTGCCGCGGCATTTTTTGCGCGATCCAGCGCTTCGTTAATGCGCTCACTGGTTCGCTCCATCTTATCACTGGCGGCTTGTGCCAATACTTCTTCAATATCGACCAGATCCGCCAGCTCACCCAAAACGTCCTCTTTGATAGCATCGTTGAATTCATGCTTTTGGACACTTGCCATATCCTGGGCCACGGCTTCCAGGCGGTCATAGAGAATACTGAGCACCTGCTCGTCCGCACTGTCGGACTGATGGACATTGAAGACCACGACCCGCTTCTTTTGGCCATAGCGATAAAGCCGCCCTACACGCTGAACCAGCCGCATGGGGTTCCAGGGCAGATCGTAGTTCACCATGATGTGGCAACGATGCTGAAGGTTGATGCCTTCGCCGCCCGCCTCGGTGGACACGAGGAACTGGGCACCGTCCTCTTCTTCAAAGGTGGCAATAGCTTCCCGCCGCTCTTGCATGTCCATGCCACCATGGATAAGAACACAGCTACCGGGACCAAAGCGATCATCCAGTGCCGCTTTGACCCATTGCTGGGTACTCCGATACTCGGTGAAAACGAGGATTTTTTCCCGGGGGTTTTCCTTGATAACGATTTCCACCAGGCCATTCATAAAGGCGTGGCGCTTGGCGTCATTTGCCTCCAGGTCTGCAGCCTTTTCGATCAACTCTGCAAGGATTTTTTCCTCACCAGGAAAGAAGGGTGATGCCTCCGTCTTCCGGGTCGCCGCTTCTTCCTGCTCCCCCTGATAACGCTCGTCATCATAGGGACGATCCATACTCGCCTCTTCCCCCTTCAGGCGCTCAAGCCGTCTTACCAGAGCAGCGTGAATGGCCGCCACGCTGGATGCAGCCAGCTTGCGATAGACCGTCATTACAAAGCCGATGGCTCGGCCTGTGTTATTTCCACTCTTCTCCTGCGCCGCATAGCCTTTGCGAAGATAAGCACGAAGTTCTTTATCAAACTCCACGGCATCTTCCGAAAGCGGAACATCAATCTGGCGTACGGTTTTTCCATGAAACAGGAAATTGCCGTCCATATCAGTTACATCTGCCTTGTAATTGCGGATGATCATGTCGCCGATAATTTCGGGGTTAATCTTCAGGGTGCGGATTTCGCTTTTTCTTTCCGGGGCCAGAAGTTCCAGCAAGGCTCCAAAGCTGTCCTGCTTGCCTTGATGAGGAGTGGCGGTCAATAGCAACACATTCTTTGAGCGTTGCCGCAATTTCTGGAGCATGCTGTAGCGCTGACTGGCATCGAGCCTGTTGCCATACTCCCGACGACTGAGTCGGTGAGCTTCGTCAACGATGATCAGATCCCAGTTATCAGCCTGCAAGAGTGTCTCGAGGTGCTCATCCTGCTTTAGGCGATCCATGGAGCCTATAACATGGTCTTCCTTTTTCCAGTCCCGGGGATCGTGAATCTGGAATTCATCGCCGTAAATTCTGAAACGCTCGAAACCGAATTTTCCGTACAGCTCTTCTTTCCACTGGCGTGTGAGGCCTGCCGGGGTGATGATGAGGACGCGCTCAGCCTCCCCTTTTGCCATAGCCGCATGAAGCAGCAGCCCCACCTCAATGGTCTTACCCAGGCCCACGTCATCGGCAATCAGCCAGTTGTAATGACCTGACCCAATGATGTGATGCACCAAGTGAATCTGGTGTGGCAGCGGATCTACATCAAAGGTCGCCAGGGCCCCTGTGTTTTCGTTCCATAGCTGGATAGCCCAGGAAAGCAGGCGAAGACGCTGGCGCTCTTCATCACCGGCTACGTTGAACTTCCCCAGGGTAAAGCCATGCAAGGCACCACGGACTTGTCTTAATCGCTGCCAGGGCAGCCAGACTCGGTGGTTGTTTTCCTGAAATTCGACCAGCAGCTGGGTATGTCCGGCCACTTCCCGGGTCGTACAAACAACACCTGTGCCAAGTGAATCCTGGGTCGCCCTCACAGGCCGGTGCTCGACCTCTGCCCCACGCATGAAACCCGAGACAAGATCGCCCTCAGGATGCATGACATCCGCCTTTCGCTGCACCCAGAACACCTTGACTCTTGCCGGCACGTCTGCAGACACTTTCTTGACGACACCAATGTCCCTGACATCCTGACTATCCTTATGGCGGACAATTGCTCCTTCCACTACCGGGATTACCATTGGCTGTCCTCTGACTCTCGATAGATGTTGAAATTAAAGGGCTCTGGTCTGTGCCATTGCTCCCATCCATCGTCGTCTTGCTCAAAAAATTCGTATTCGATATAGGCCGGCGGCGGCTGCCCACAGCACAGGGCCATGTCTTCCATATGGTCGAGAATATGCTGCAGGTAATACGAGAAGATCGGGAATGCAGCGATCTTTTCAGCAGATGCATTCCAGTCCTGGAAGCAGTCTTCGACAAAAAGCAGCACCTCGGCCGCATCGTCCGCCTTGAGTGCTCTGGTGAGATCCAGCGCCAGGCGCCAGGATATATTGGGCCAGCCATCTTCCGCTTCCTGCTTCCGGTAGGTTCGGTTATACCCTCCGGAACCCCATATTTTTCTCAGCTCATGCAGTACGTGCAGCTCTGCAGGAGTTACCTGTTTTTTGACCAGCAGTTCCCGCAAGGCAGACTGGGTCTTGCCGTGGCTACGGTGATGCGCAAGCACATCCACCAGGATTCCCATATCTTTCTTCAGCCACTCACCTTCAACGGCAAGCCCTGCTGCGATGCCTTCCGCTTTTTCCCTGTGCGTCAGGCGCTCGGGGAGCTCTTCAGGCTCATCATCCTGGCCCAGATCTTCCGGGTCCAATTCGATATAGAAACTTTCGAGGTCGTCATCACCTTCTTCGTCCGCCTCTTCAAACAGATCGACGATGCCCTCGCCAAACTCCTCATCGTCCGCCAGTGTGATGGCCTCTTCATCTTCCAGGTCATCCACAACTGCAATGTCAGCGGGCTCTTCAGCTTCAAAATCAGGGATGTCAGCCAGCTCATCGACCGCATCCAGCACCTCATCATCTTCAATATTCCCGATGAGATCCTCAGCAGGTTGACCACTTTCTACCGCCTTGAACGGTTCGCTTTCCTCTGCATCCCCCTCAGGCTCTGCCAATGTCGCTTCTGGCAACTCACTGTCTATGAAGGGTGAGATGTCTTCCAGAATGTCAGCAACTTCTGGCTCCTCTGTAGATTCACTGCTGAATACTTGCGAACCCTGTCCTTGCTGCCGGGAGTCGTCATCATTGGCGGCCTGTGGCTGAACGACCGGGACGCCATACTCGTAATCCAGTTCCAGAGCGGGCTCTTCTTCAGAGGAGCTCACCAGGTAAGCCGCATCCTCCTCATCAAAATCAGCAGCAACCTCGTGGTGTTGCAAGGAGTAACGCAGCCAATAAGCGGCTTTTTCAGGCTGTTTAAGACCCCGGTAAAGACGGCCAAGGGCTGCTGCAACCCTCATGTCCCGTGGCTGGGCAGCCATATGGGCTTCCAGCAACTCTGCAGCCTGTTCAAGACTGCCACCCCTGAACAGGGTTTGGGCACGCAACAGCACCTCCATCATTAACTCCGAACCACCGGGTAGCTCGCTTCCCCCCACAGGGTGTTCGGGCTATCCATCATGATCTCGATTACTGCCGGCACCAGTTCACCCATGATGTTCACACAGTCCCGAATCTGGTCGCGGTTGACGCGGCTATCCCAGGTGGCGCCGCCGTGGATAAGCTGGTTGCGCAGGGTGTAGATGCGGCTGAGGACGATGGCCAGCAGGCGCGGGGTGTCCTGTTTGGCCAGGGCATCGTTGGCGGCTTTTTTGGCCGCGTCAAAGCTGTGCTTCCACTGGTCTTCG
Organism: Alcanivoracaceae bacterium; assembly: GCA_002706085.1. GTDB lineage: Bacteria > Pseudomonadota > Gammaproteobacteria > Pseudomonadales > Alcanivoracaceae > Alcanivorax. The sequence continues at coordinate 53,971 of PAJO01000021.1, forward strand.
GTTTTCTGGCCTTTTTGGTAATCCCAGAAGCAGGAGAAGACGTAGGGATTGTCCAGCAGCACCCGAATAGCGTTGGGGTAGGCTGTCCAGACCAGATCATTGAGGCGTGCGCCGGTATCCAAATCATGGAGCTTCTTCAGGAACGCATTGAAGGTGCGCTGTTCGCTGAGGCCTTCGCGATCATCGATGTCGGTGGCGTAGGCGGCGTTGAAGGCGATCCACAGGAAGATGAAGCGGCTATCCGGGTCGGCTTCCTGTTCGGCGCGATTCAGCCAGCTGAGGGCACGGTGGACGCGCAGGCCCAGGTTGTCGGGGTAGTTATCCCGTTCCTGGCGCTGACGGTTCTTGAGTGTGTTGTGGTCGATCCCCATTTTTCTTCCTTTCCCCTGAGTGGCATCAAAATGATGTCACTTGCCTTCCTGGCTAAGCAGTGAAGCCTGTTCATTGTTTTTGTGGACAGTATCACATTCCGGTGCGAGGTCTAGCATTTGGTGGTACTTTTTCATGAGCGGGTCCGTCAGGTTTGGGGATCGCCTGCAGGCGGGCTCCTACGGGAGGGTGGTTCGCACCTCGAGAGGTGCTCCTACCTGTCAGGGCCCTGTCTCGAACTGGCGGGCGTCCTGTTCCAGTGGGGCCTGGTGGTAGCCGAAGATCATGACCTGTTCGAGGTACACATCCATGAAGGCGCCGATGGAGCCGAGCACTTCGTATTGGTGGACGTGGCGGAATTCGTGGCTGTAGAGCCGGGCGGACTGGCAGCCTTTGACGATGTAGATGGCATGGCCCAGCGTGAGCCCCATGACCTGGCCGCTGAGCATGCCGACGCTCTTTGCCAGGCTGTAGACCACCGGGTCTTCCTGGAAGGGGATCTCGTCCACCAGCAGGATGCGGATGCGCTCGGGCTCCGCCACGCCAACGCTTCGGGCCATTTCCATGCCTTCTTCGTTGAGCTCGGTGCCGTGCTCCTGAATATGGTCATGGTGCTTTTTGGCCCACAGTACGACTAGCGGGAGATAGGTGCGCAGGTCTTTCATGTTCACTCCCACTAGCGGCCGCTCTGGCTGATCAGGACTTGCGCTTCGCGCACCAGCTCCGGTTCCGCGCGACCAAACAGCAGCTCGCAGGCGGTAAAGGGGTCGGAGGTGGTTTTGCCGGTGCGGTAAAGATCCAGCAGTACACCGGGGCTGACCATTTCCAGCGGGATGACTTCGGCGACGTGCTCTGCCATATCCGTCCAGCAGCTGCGGCAGTAGACCAGAATACGCCCTGCACCCTGTCCGCCATCATAGGGGATGGTCACCAGGCTCAGGCCTTTGCCAGGATCGCTTGCGTCCGCGCCACCGCAGCGTGAGCAGCTGGCCTCAGTTTTCATCATGGTGTTTTCAGAGTGTTGTGACATTCCTTCCATCCCCATCGCAATCCTTGCAGTGATCACAGTATGTTTTTAGTGTGGTCATGCCAATACTGGCTACACAAACATGTCGCATTACGGCATATGTCGTGTTTTCAATCAGGTGCAGTTCATTTATGCCCCACCCATGGCCCTTCGATAACGACGGGGTCTGGGTCTATAACCAGCGGCGGCGCCCATTCGACGCCCTTCCATTTTTCCGCATCGGGGTCAAAGGGGTTTGCGGGATCCAACCGCGGCCGCTTGGTGTTATAGACAAAGAACGGAGTTCTTTCATTCATGAGACGACCGAAAAGCGCGGAGGCTTCTGCGGTGCACACCCGGTACTGTTCGTTGAAGATCAGCTCATCACCATCGACTGGTGATTCTTCCCAGAATATCCACCAGTCATATTTGTAATGTGCGGGTACGGGATGAACATTGTTGCCATACATCCACCAACATATCGCCACATCACTCATCTCGCGGTATCTCTCGATATCAGAGAACCGAATCATCCGACGCGGAGAATGTTGACCACTCTTCATATTCAGCCCCTTCAATTTCCATTCAACTCCGCCTCCGGGCAAACAGTATCGACAGGTTATCCGGCACCCCCGCTTCAATGACGGCCTGACGCCAGCTCCGGACCTGCTCTGCGGCTGTTCGCTCTGGACGATACAATTCCCGGATAGCGGCATCGCCGATGGCATCATGCAGCCCATCGCTGCAAAGCAGCAGGCCTGCGCCTTTCTCCAGGGCGGCTTCCTCATAATGGAGGGCGAAGCCGTATTCTTCGCTGTCGGCGGTCAGGCAATGCGCCAGGCCCTGATAGATCTGTGCGTAGGCGACATCGTCATCTGCACGGACTTCACCCGTTGCGATCAAGGCATTCAGAATGGTGTGGTCATAGCTGAGCTGCCGACATGAACCATCCGCGCTGAAAAGGTAGGCGCGGCTATCTCCTACGTTGACGATCTCGCAGCCGCTTTCTGTCACACGGGCGGCAACCAGGGTAGTTGCCGAGCCATGGGTGTTGCCACCAGCATAGCGCGCTGCCAGCTGTGCCTGGATGTCACGCACTTGTCTGCCTGTGAGCCGCTGCTGATGGTCGTGGCGTGACAGGGCTTCGACCACAAAACGGCTGGCCCGCGCAGGCCGGTTGCTGGCCGCCACGCCGTCGGCCACAGCCAGAAGCACGGGAGCACTTTCCTCATGACTGGACACGCGGGCATTGCGTGACTGCAGAATGGAATTGCCCGTCCAGATGGCGTCTTGTTGCTGACGACCAGCTCCGCCGCTGTGCTGCGTGTAGGCGATCTCAAACATCCGGTTGCTCTCTCCCTTCTTGCCCCTCTTTTCCCTCTCTCCCTGTTCCCCACATCCCCGGCCTGCCCCGAATGGCACGGACTTAACCGGCGACAATCGGCATTTCCAACTGGACAGCACGGTTTTCGTAGGGCGGAAATCGGCGTGAGCCGATCTCCGCCGTTGCCTGGAACGTTGGCGGAGATGGGCTCACGCCCATTTCCGCCCTACATGGGTAGCTTGCCGGCAAAGGGAGCCCCAACTGTATGCAGCTGCACTTTACGCTTAAGCAAGCGCTATTCCGGTCCGCCCCTTCTCTTTGAAGAAGGGTAATGACCGAGTGCTGCTGGCATGTCTCAGTGCAATGACGCCATAAAGCCGATGGGCTGGGATGGTTGCTGTTTGTAGCTGAGGCAATCGCGCAACATCGCCACCAGGCCGGCGGCGTCCGGCGGGTTTCGCAGAACACGGATACGGCGGTAGATGGCGGCGAAGTCTCCGGGGGTGAGCATGGCCATCCCCTCCAGCATGGTTCCAAGCACCTTCTCATCGGGCAGCGGGATCTGGTAGGCAGCGGCCAGATCCTTGAACAGCAACAGCACGCCCTGCGGATCCAGACAGTCGAACCGCACCACAAAGTCGAAGCGACGCATAGCGGCCTCATCGACCCGATCCAGCAGGTTAGTGGTGGCCACGAAGAGGCCCTGAAAATTTTCCAGCGAGGCGAGGAACTGGTTGACGTGGGAGACCTCCCAGCTGTGTTGCGCTCCCTGTCGGCTACCCATGAAGCTGTCGGCTTCGTCGATCAGCAATACCGCCCCTTCCCGCTCGGCCTGGGCAAAGGCTCGAGCGATTTGCTTTTCTGTTTCTCCTACATACTTGTCCACCAGGTCAGAGGCCTGACGGATCATCAGCGGGCGCTGGATGCGCTCCGCCAGCTCTCTGGCCCAGGCTGTCTTGCCAGTACCGGGCGCGCCATGCAGGCAGAATCGCACCGGCACCTCCGGGTTGATCTGATCAATCAAGCTGGCTACGTCTTCAGACGCGCGCAGGCACTCACCACGCCAGGGCAGACCTTGGTGGGTTTGCACTTTAAGACGCTCTGACACGCCCATGGCCTCGAAGCGGGCATTGAGGTTGTGGGTGACCAGCTTTTCCGTGTCGTGCTTGCCGTCGGCTGCCAAACTGGCGAACTGCAGGCTGCCATGCAGAATGGCGGGCGACAGGCTTTCCAGCTTGATGGCCTGGCTGAGAAACGCCTCGGACACCGATTCCCCCGCCATGGCTTGCCGCACCAGGCGCTCGCGCTGGGATGGCCCGGGGCTGTCCATGTGCACCACATGGGTAAAGCGGCGCAGGAAGGCCGGATCCATGTCCACCCGGTTGGAAATCCAGATAGTGGGGCGCGGGTTGTTTTCCAGCACCCGGGTCATGCTGGATTTTTCCGTCTGCCGGCGTGATGGCATAAAGAAAAACGACTGGCCGTCACAGAGGCAGTCTTCTGCTTCGTCGAATACCACCAGGGTTTTGGGGTCATGGGCGATGGCGCGCTGACAGCCACTGTAGCGGCCCATTCTTCCCCGCACACTCAGCGCATCGCCGTCGCGATCATCCTCCGGGACAAAGGCCAGGTTCAGGCCCAGAGACTGGCCAATCACCTTGGCCAGCTCGCTCTTGCCGGTGCCAGGAGGGCCATAGAACAGCACATTGATGCCTTTCAATGAATCCTGAATAGCACGCGAAAGCAGGCGGGATAGCATGGCGATTTCATCCTGCAGCTCCACATAATCATCCAGGTCGAGGCTGGATGCCTCTGACTCACGGTAGAACAGGCTCACCAGGTTCGCGTCGGTGGCATCTGGCACCTGCAGGCTTTCATTGAGTTCATCCTCAACCTCAATCATGCAGGTCAGGTCCTTGCCACGAAAACCTGAGGTCAGGTTGAGCGTGAGCAATCGCGTGGTCCGCAACACACCCGCTGGCTTCAACGCACTCTGCACTTCGTGCTCTGGGACATCGATGATTTGAGCCAGCACGCCGGACAGCTGGCGCATGGAATAACCCTTGACCAGACTACAGGCCTGATAGAGCAAATCACTGGATTCCATATAGCAGGTGAATACCAGCAGCCGAAGTTCCGCCTCCGTCAGCGACAGACGCCCACCCAGCGTTACTACGTTGCGATACAGATCATCCGTCGCCAGGAGAGAGTCAATTCGATGCTCGCTGATAATTCTTTCCAAGGCCTGCGGAGGACGACGCAAACGCGCCTCCCGGGAGGGAAGAAAGCCAAGCAGATCGAGAATCTCGTCGTTCTCAAACCGCTTGTCATGGCGACACCAGCCCGCCCGCCATGCTGAAGAGAAGAAAAGCACCCGCGCAATCCAGTGACGAATCAGCGCGCTATTACTCATTGCACCCGCTGCCGCTACAGAAACGTTATCCAGTTTGAAGTGCATCCCTTTCTCCCCACATCACGAAATTTTGATGTGCCTATTATGGAGTGCGATCGCGACAATTATTGTCGCGCACAGGATCACAATGAAGACATCCGGAAATATCAGGGGCGAAAAGTGGGAAACGAACAAGCCATACAGGCTCTTCAACAAGGCAAGGGGCTCATCACCGAGATATGCGACAACGCCATCAAGGCTGCTGTGAGCCTTGAGCAGGATTACGACGGACACGCACCGCCATGGAATGACGACTATTGTCCCTTTGACTTCTGTGTGGACATGGACGAATTAAAGGAAAAAGTGCTCCTCCACAGTGATCGCTTTATCGCGCTTTCCCGCTGGATTAACGCTCATGACTTTAATCCCCTGGATGAGATTTCGGCCATCAGGCATGAAGAATCAGGCCTTCCCGAACATGAGCAAAGCAGCCCTCTCTACTTGCTTGCCATTGAGTCCAGAAACCCTTGGGTGATTGTGGATGATGCCAGTCCTGAAATTGACCATCATCTCCATTCAAGGGCCATTACTTTTCTGGAAAAACTGATTCTTCAACACAATCCAGAGCCGCCAGGTTCAACCCAGGACAGTGATTCTGTTGTAGCTTCTATACCAGAACACATTTCTTCCCTGACTGCTCTGGTCGATTATCCATTTTCCTGCCTGATCGCTGCATTGCGGCCAATATCCAGCCGGATTGATTCCAGAAAGGAAGAAAGGCTATGAGATCAGCGCTACAGGACACCGGGGGCCGCACGGACTCACCGGCCTCCATTCTGATTTTTCTCGGTAATGACCTGCTTAGCCCTCTGAGCGCCATTGATCTCAGTAACACAGCCTCGTACCTGTTAACCCATGCCGATCTACTCCCATCGATCCCGGGGCTAACCCCCATCACAGTGACTGATCCCCGGCAACTGGCCAGCAAGCTGGAAACCGAGACGACAATCCATAACTCCTTATCAGGAAAGACCGTTTTCCTGATTATTGATACAGCGTCCATCGAGGGTGTCAGACTGGGGGAACACTGCCACAATGTGCTCGATATTATTGGGTTAACGGTGAACATCACGCTTCTACTTCCCTTCCGGTTTGAAAGGGAGATTTCGTTTCAGGACAGTAGCCACCTTGTGAACATGCTGATCAAGCGAAAAATGACACCCACCTTCATTGCGTACCCGGCACCCCCTATCGTTTCAAAAGGGCAAGAGCGCTACTTTCGACACTGCCGGGACAGCCTGGTGATAGAGCATATCAACACACTGATTACGCTCAGCAGGAAGGTTGAGACAGGTGATGCTCCTCCCACTCCTTGAGCCATCGCCATATGGCTTTGCGCATTCTCGAGTATTTCAGGTCGAGGCACTGCTTGTTACCCAAACCTCCCTCCACGCCAATCAGTTCTGGAGCCGCCATGATATCGAAAGGGTACTTGGCCAGCGACAAAGCTGCCCCCTGCTGCCGGTAAACTCCGGAATACGGATTGGGAAGACCAACGACACTCCAGACTGAGACGCAAGAGAATTCACTAAGGAAACGCAGGCTGTTCCCTGTATCAGAACCGCCAAACTCATCCATATCCCAAACGATGAGTACATGTCGCCCCCTGATACAGGACCAGATCTCTCCCCAGGCGGACATCCCCTTTTCAGGTTCATAAAGTAAGGTTTCAAAACTGACGGAAGGCAGGTTTTTACACAGCCGTTTGCGCGTGATGTTGCTGCAGGCAAACACCAGCAGGGGCGGCGCTAAATGAACAGGGTCTTCTGGTGGGCTATCAGTGAGATCATTCAGTATCTTGTGGGATAACCAGAACGCTTCGATTGTGGGCTTCTGTAGATCAGGCAATTCATCATAATCTGGTGCTGACCAGCACTGCCGCTTCAGTTTTTTCTGAATAAAATCCAGCAGTTCTTCATATCGCATCTTGCTCTGGCGACCAGCCCCTATTGGCGGTTTTAGAACGCAGAAAAGGGAGTCGGGGGGCAACAGCCACGGGAAACTCATCAACGCCTCCAGCACCACCCTGGACTCCCTGGAAGCCTCACAAATCACCCGGGTTCGGCTCGGGTGATAACGCCAGGGAAGGCAGGATTTGCGAATTTTCTCAAGCACGCGGGGAAGGAAAGGACCAGGCCGAGGCGCGCCAGCAACCTGACTGCCATTGGGCAACAGAGGATCAATGCAGAGTTGCGCGTCCGCCATATCGCCCTGCCCCAGGTAGACCGGTGCCTCGATGTTAAACGCCTTGCGGAAAAGCAACTGCGCCTTACTTGTGGCCTCCCGGGCTCGGGAGCCGATAATTAGTATCATGGCTATCCTCCTTGCTTGGAGGATAGCCATTGGTCCGACAGTTTATGTCGCTATTTTATGCAGCAGCGAAGTAGAAAGCCCCAACTTAGATGCATAAAAATTCATCGGAATGACATCAAAACCACTTTCTCGCCAAGCCTTTTCATAACTAACAGGCTGTTTGCAAAGCAGATTTACCTGTTTCCAATTACTGGGGATCTTTCCCTTGTTATTATTCATACCAAGGATCATCAGGGAATAGAATTCAATGCCCCTCAACGAATGCTCTTTATCTGATTTTTGAAGAAAGCTTTGATAATCAGACTGCGGTTTCGATTCCTGCTCCTTTTGTGATTCAAATCCCGCCCCCATCTCTATCACCGCAGCAGGATTACTTCCCTCATAGATCAGAATGTCCGATCTTCCTTGACCTTCAACATGAACATGACAACCCGATTTACTGATCTCATATGCAATCTCAAATTGGAAATATTTCTCAAACCCACCCTGAGAAATCACAAAATCCATCTTTTTCCGATCTTTGAACAGCCTTACCAATACATCATTTACAGAATTTTCGATAATCTTCCGGTACTTATTATTAGTCATATTTTTCAATCCCTTTTAGTAACTCACTCTTCACTTCATTCCTCAACTTGACCGGTTTCACCACCTCAACATTGGCTCCAAAACCCAAAATCCACCACTTCAGCTCCTCGGTGTTCTGCACCTCCACGCGCAACTCGGTTACACCTGGCTCAACCTCCTTCAAGGTCTGGGTATCGTTGACCGGGGTTTCGTAGAGATGATCTGCCGCACGCCCATACAAACGCATCACCAGTTTGATGACATTTCCGTAGGGAAGATTCATGTTGCCGTCTTTGAGGTAGGCCTCCAGATCAAAGTCAGAAGCTCGCTCCACTTCATCATCCAGCACACTCACTTTGCTCAAGCGATGCAGGGCAAGATGGCGGTAGTCCTCGTAGTTCCAGAAACGCACGATCAGATAGCGCACGGCGCCACGATCTACCAGCGCATAGGGGTGCACGCGGCTGGGTTCTGATTTGCCCTTGTACCAGATGTCCATCTGCCGGTTGCGATACAGAGCATCGTAGACCTGGTCGGCTATGCCGGTGGGCACTCTGGCCGGTTCCAGGTGAAAGCCTCTGGGCACATAGGCGACCTTGTCCGACCAGTAGCGCTTGCCCATGGGGCGATGCCGTTCAAACCATCTTTTCGCTTCACTGAAGACTGGATCCAGCTTTGCCAGCACATCCCTGGCCATCAGTGGCATCAGGTAGCGGTGCACCAGATCCCAGGTGGCGGCCATCTGGGCGTCCATGCCGGGAATGGAAAGGTTTTGTTTCTGCGCCACAGACCAGCCATAGGGCGTGGACTGGTCATCACAATGGATCAGCGCGCCAAAGGCATCAGATTCCGACAGTTCCTTGAGATAACGCTCGATGGAACGACGGGAAATTTCATGGCCCTCACTGGTCAAACGCTGATGCAGCTCATGACTGGTGGTTTTCTGTGGCGACCTGGGCAACGCCTGCAACAACGCAATGATGCGATAGGTCTTGGTATCAATGCTGGCGCCTGCAGCCATTCCTTGCTCCCTTGTTATGATTTTTATTCTGCGTCTCATTACGACAGAAACTGACGCCCCAAGCAAGATACTGGCTATACCCGGCAGGAACCCGGGAATCAGACCAACAAACAGGAGTTTGCATTATGGGGAACAAGTTTTTCCGGATTGTGGGTGTTACCAGTTATATCCTGGCTGCCTTGGCACTGGCAGTGGCCATTTTCGCCACGATCGCCAGCGGTAGCGCCTGGCTGACCGGTGTCGACGAAGAGATACAGCAGCCAGAAATCGGCATGAAGGGCTATCGAGAATACGTTAACCCCGAGATTGATAATGACGAGCCAGCAGGACTCGGCGAGATGGACAGGAAGAACCGTGAGGAGGAAAATAGCGCCATTCAGGAGAAGATCAATAACCTGGCTGTGCTAATCAATAAGTATGCACGATTGACCAGCCAGGGAAGCGCCAACAAGGAAGGATTGGATAACTGGCTTCGTTCCCAGGCTGGCAGCCTCCCTCACCCGGATTATTTGAGATTTCTAGATGGCATTATCGAAAGCTTTGATTCTGATCTGGTCAAACCCGCAGAAAATGAAGACTCTTCACTGCTCGTCACAAATATCCCCGGGCTGGAGAACGCCGACACCACCCATATTAACTGGGACAAGTATCTGGAATGGTTTACCTGGGAGTACATGTCACGCTACCAAAGCGAACTGACTCGTATCGAGCAGGAAAGGGTGGAGCAGGCACAGGCCAAGGCAGGATCACTGGTCACCCTGATCATCGCCGGCTGCGCCTTTGCCATATTTGTGTTTGCAACGGTAATACTTCTGCTGGTGAGAATTGAGAGCAATACGCGCAAATAACCGATTTAACGCCCGCCAGACATTGGCGGGCAAGCCTTTTTATGCCAACACAATATTCAAGCTATCACTCTCCCCAAAATCCGGTACAAGTACTTTCCAAAGATCCTACAAAGCTCCAATTTCTTACTAGCATTGTATCTGCTCCCGCAGATGGCTTATCAATATGCTTTCGATTTAATGCTGGGGCATGACTAAAAATCAAAATTGATTCTACTTTAACCAGCGTATCATCAGACACATCCAGAGGCCCAAAGTGAACCGAAAGATTGGTATGACCAAAAAACCGCCCTCGCTCATTGAAATGTTCCGCCATACGATCCTTGAAGCTACGATTACTGTCACCTGCCTTAGTCTCACCGATATAAAGAAGCACATTTTTTCCATAAACAGGATGCCTTCCGTATATCTGGTAGATCCCTGTTGATGACAAAATCGCATCCGGAACCGAGTCAATAAATATGTATTTGTCATTGTCTCGATCATAAATAACAGGAAATGGCCCCTCCCAATCAATATCAATAACATCGAACTCTTTTTTAATCATCCAATACTTCCTCACTGAATTTCCTTCCCCTACCTTTATCTATGCTCATCATGGCCAACGAAAGCACATTAAAAGGTTATCCCATCATCATGATAGGCTCACAATAATTCATATCCAAGGCCTCCCCATTCCATACCGCTTCCGCCGATATCTTCCGCCAGCTATCGCCCTGATTCCAATGCTGCCCCACTATTTCCTCTATGATGTCGGCCACATACACCTTGTCACCAGGTTTGATATCATCGGGAATCATATACGCCGCCAAAGGCGAGGGGTGGCGATCATCATCATGGCGAACCATGATGGAGGAAACTCCACCCTCATATCCACTTAACGGCCCAACCATTCCTCTGAAGTCGCTCTGGCAAAGCACGACATTGGCTTTTGACCAGTAACTGAAACGCCGCTTCCTACCAACATATCCACTGTAGTCTGAAGCAACAAATACTGGTCGATAACCTCGCCGAACTCCGTCCTCTACCGCCGCCAGTGATCGAGCGGTCTGAATTATTGGCAAGCCCTTTTGAGTTACCCCCTGATAGCCACATTCCCAATCATTCTCTTCACTAATAGCTTTCTTGATGGTCAGCTCAGGGTGAGAATCACTGAGGTGCAGACAGATTTCCGGATTCACCTGCAGCATTGCGGATATCTGTGACTCACTAAAGTTGTTAGCGTTGACAACACACTTCTGGCACGAACCACAGTATTTCTTCAGGTAGTCCGCTGGCTTTCCACGCATTCGCTCTTTCCACTCAACCCATGCAGACCGATCGTTTTCTTCTGGCTCATTATCAGACTGCGCGAGCATGAAAAACCGAATATCTTCCTCACCTTTAAGTTCCAGATTATCGTCTATCTTCAGGGATCATCCCACTTTTCAGGCATTGGCATGAGATCGTCCCATTTTTTTTCAAGTGGGCAACTGATAACCTTGATCAGGTCCCCACCATTGGTTTCCAGTCGTTTTGTTGCTGGGTCGTATTGCATATCGATCTCCCTGACACATCGCGCCGCCAGCGACGCTTCTACGGCGAATTTTTCTCTGTGCGAGCCACCCAGATGTAATTTTCTTTGCTGAGCGGCTTGCCATCCCATCGATACGCAACCAACTTACCCTGCCGGGCACTGACCACACTGTAGTCCAGACAGGCGATCTGATCGGCCAGGGGCGCGGGGTCGCCAGTGAGCCAGTAGTGACCAACGAACAACGGTTTCTGATTGTCGTAGCCAGGCAGGATTCCGGACGGCACCGGCTGGTGCGGGATGCGCTCGATGACATCCGCCGGGACCATGGCCAGATCCCGATAGGTATGGGTGTGCTGCAACCACCAACGGGTGCGGATATCAGTGCGCGCGTATCCGTCCTTGTCGTGAAATTGCTCCCCATCCGGCAACGGAATTTCCAGCCCTTTCAGCAGGGTTTCTACGGCGGCGTAGACCGGGTGCCCTTTTCTGCTGGCCGGCAGCCAGGCATCGTCTTTTAGCCGGTTCTTCTCATCCAGGCGCGGCGCCAGCTCGTCAAGATATTTGCAGTGCCAGCAGGCATGAACAGCGCGAAAGCCGGGCAGCTCCAGGAAGACCGGCAAGGTTTTGAACCAGCAAATGATTTCCTGGTGCTGGGGCGAGTTTTCACCCACTTGTTGCAGAAATTCACGATGCTGCTGCAGGTTTTTGGCGTTATGGGGGCGCAAGTATTCGCCGGGCTTATTAGGGTTGGGGGTGGCCCAGGCCACGGCATTGAATTCATGGTTTCCCAGGATGGCAAGTGCATGCCCCGCCTGCTCCATGGCGCGCACAATGCGTACCACTTCTACTTGCTGCGGACCCCGGTCAATATAGTCACCCAGAAACAGCGCCTTGCGTGTGGGGTGTTGCCATACTCCACCGATTTCGCTGTAACCCAGTTTGGTGAGCAGTTGCCTTAACGGTTCGGCGAAGCCATGAATGTCGCCAATAATATCGTACATAGGAGGCTCTTTTTTGCTGGTGCTTGCCAGAACGAGATCCTCAAAGGCGGCTTCGTATACGTGCGACTTTTACCCCAGCAATCCCGCAGTGGGTACCGCTTTTTTTCGCTGCTGCCTGCCTTGAAAAGCGTCTTGAACGTCAGCCGGAAACACATGGATTTATCTCCCACGGACATGCACTCAGGAATCGTCTTGCTTGCGCTGCTTCCGGTATTCGCTGTAACGCTGAAGCGTGCGGATCAACCAGCCAGGGCCGGCCATAATCGCCACAAAACCGAATACGGCAGCGGCAGACCAGGCGAAATAGATCCAGATATCTTTGACCACCCAGTGCCAAAGCCAGAGCAACCCGATCCCCGTGACCAGCAGGGACCACAGTATCGTCAGTAGTAGCGCCAGGCCGCCGGGGCCATGATCCTTCATAACATCTCCCTTGGTGACACCGTTAAACTATGCCCTTACTATGCTCATGACAATACTGACTACATGAACATGTCGCCTTTTGGCATGTGTCGCTTTTTGGAGCACAACAATGGCTCGTACAACAGGGAAGAATGCGGCTAACTGGCCGCTGCGCTGGGACTTGTTACTCCGTTACCGGTTGATAGAAGTCATTGCCCTGTGGGAAGGGCGATTGACCACCAACCACCTGCAGCGCGCCTTCGGCATTGGCCGCCAACAGGCCAGCAAGGACATTAACCTGTACCTGAGCGAATACGCCCCGGGCAACCTGGAGTACGACCGCTCCCTGAAAGGCTACAAGCCCGCCGCCAGGTTCAAACCGGTGTTCACCCGTGGCCAGGCCGATGAGTACCTGCAGATGATGCATGCCAGGGAAGACCTGAGCTGCGCGTTTGAAGCGCTGGATGTTCGAGAACTGAATACCGAGGTTTTGCTACCCCCTTCACGGGATCTGCGCCCGGCGGTGTTACGGCCCATTTTGCAGGCATGCCGGGAAGCATTGCGGGTTGAGATTGAATATACCTCGCTGAACAATCCCGAGCCTGAATACCGAATGATTCAGCCTCATACGGTGGTGCATAACGGCATGCGCTGGCACGTACGGGCCTGGTGCGAAAAGAACAGTGATTACCGGGACTTTGTGCTCAGCCGGATTATGGACAAGCCGGAGATCACCCTGCCCGGCGAGCAGGGCGCCGACCAGGACAAGGTCTGGCAGAAATCACTGACCTTGAAGGTGGTGCCCGATCCGCGCCTTTCTGATGTACAGCAGAAGGTGATTGCCCGGGATTACGGCATGACACGAGGCGTATTGTCGATACCCTGCCGGGCCGCCATGGCGAATTACATTGTTCAGCTGCTGCGGCTGGATGATCAGGGTCATCGTGGGCCGGAGGCGCAGCAGGTGGTGTTGGGGAATTATGATGTGGTCAAGAAGTGGTTGTGGAAGTAAACGCTTCTGGGTATGCCGCATCCATTCATTCTGTTGGTCTGTTGCTCGACTGAAATCATGAAGGGCCGCATCTCTGCAGTCTTCTTCGCGATGGAAGCACCGCGATAAAATCGCCAGCAGCCTGGCTCCTACGGGGCGCGTACAGGCACGCTTCTCTGGTTTCCCTTAAGCCAGAATCGTCTGCAGGCAGACTCCCACAGCGACTCGATAACCCAAGGCTCTGGGCGGCTTTCTGTAACAGCGCGAGAAGCCGTCATGACATGACGTCCTCGCGGCGGCTGGGGGAGCCATGCGGGTTTGAGGTTAGTGCTTGTCCCGATATTCGCTGGGGGAGCAGCCTTGCCAGCGGCGGAAGGCGCGGACGAAGCCGCCGGCGTCGGTGTAGGCCAGGTGGGCGGCGACTTCTTCGATTTTCATGGTGGTGCTGGTGAGCAGTTGCAGGGCCAGTTGGCGGCGCTCTTCTTCTACCAGGTCGCGGTAGCTGGTGCCTTCCTGTTCCAGTTTGCGGCGCAGGCTACGTGAGGACAGGGCCAGGGCGCTGGCCATGTCGTTGAGGGTGGCGCCCAGGCCCAGTTCGCCCAGTAATTGCTGGCGCACTTTGCCGGCAATGCCGCTGTTTTCTACGGTGTCCATGCGCTGCCGGCATTGCTGTTCGAGCATGCGGGTGAGCACCGGGTCGTAACCGGAAAAGGGCTGGCTGGCGCCGGCGCGGTTCACCAGGATGCGGTTGCTGCGGGCGGCGAAGGTGGGTTTCACGCCACATTCTTCCTGGATGGCTTCGGCACTGACATCGGGCTGGCCGGCCAGGTCGATGGCGCGAAAGTCCACGCCTTGCAGGGTGATTTCCCGCACCAGGTTCAGGGCCGTGGCCATGTCTCGCTCGAGCAGAAACTGGCGCAGGTGCGGCGGGATGGGATCCGGGTCGAAGGTGATGCCGAAGGTGTCGTCGTCTTCCACCAGCTCGATGCGGCAGTAGGCGGTGCTGAGAGGAAGATAGCGCACTCCCAGGATGGCCGCTTCACGCAGGGTCTTGCAGGTGCGCAGGGCGAAGCCCCATACCCCGAAGGTGGCCAGGTGATATTGCAGGCCCAGTTCGAAGCCCCAGGCGCCGTCGTCCGGCAGGGCCAGCATCAGGTTTTCGATCAGGCGCATTTCCTGGGTGCGAGTGACCAATCCTTCTCCGCTGGAAAGTGCGTCATCGGCTATGCCGGTGCCGAGCAGGCAGGTCTGCCTGTCAATGCCATGGCGTTGGGCAAAGTTGAGCATCACCTGGCTGATGGCCACCGGGTGGAGGGTGTCGTCGCTGTGTTGCATTGCCCGTTCCGCTGTTCCGCCGTTAGCGCTGGCCACTTCTGCAGGGTGATTGGCCACGGCGGCTATTCTGATTGTGAGGGTGCCGGCCTAGTCTGAAACCATAATAACCACCAGAGGCAGCACCATGGACCCGGCAACCTTGAACAAACAGGCCATTGCCTGCGCGAAACACTATATGGGCAAAACCGCGTGGCCGACAATTGCGATCACGTTGGCCGTGGTGGTGGCCTTTGTTGCCACGCTGTTACTGTTTGCCAATGGCTCCCTGCCTGCCTTACCTGCCTTCCTGCTGGTGGCGGTGCTGACGTATATGTCCTACACGCCCTTGCACGAAGCCGCCCACGGCAATATTCATGGCCAGGACGATCGCCGCAAGTGGATCAACGACCTGTGCGGTTATCTGGTGGCGCCGATCATTGCGATTCCTTATGCCTCGCACCGCATTGAGCACTTCACGCACCACCGCTATACCAACCAGCCGGACAAGGACCCGGATTTTGTGGTCAGCGGGATGCAGAAAAGTCCGCTGGCGATGATCATCGCCGGGCTGCGTTTTCAGTGGATTCAGAATACGTTCTTTGTGCAGCACAGCTGGGGCAGCGCCTCGCTGAAAGAGAAACTGATTTACTGCACTGAGTTGGCCGTGTCGCTGGGGTGGCGGATTGCCTTTCTGGTGATGGTGGATCAACCGGGTACGGCGGTGGTGTTGCTGCTGGGCTACTACACGGGCGGGTTGTTCACTGCCTACTGGTTTGCCTACCGGCCGCACCACCCGTACAAGGTGAGCGAGCGTTACCGCAATACCAACAGCCTGATCATGCCGCGCTGGATGAAACCGGTGGAATGGTTCTGGCTGGGTCAGAATCTGCATTCGATTCACCATCTTTTTCCGCGCGTGCCGTTTTACCAGTACCACGCGTTGCATCGGGATATCGAACCCATTCTGCAGGCCCAGGGCACCCCGATTATCGGCATTTTTTCGCGTGAGCCGGTGGCCGCGACAGCCCAACCTGAAGGCGCTGACTGATACCACGTTTGACGGCGCAATCAATAATCCGCCCCGGAACGCTTCCGGAGTGATCCGCTCTCAGGTCCGCCATTTGGACCTGACAACCCTCAAGATAACCGTCGCCGCCTAATTGCTGCACAACCTCTACATTAAACAATGTAAACGTGAACCATCTTCGAGGATTTAAACATCATGTTTACAGATTTTACCGGCTATCTGACGACAAATGGTGCATTTTTTGATCTTCGCCATCTGTAATTAAATGTTTCACAGTGATAACGTTCGCGCGCCACAACACATAACTCGGGAAAGTTATCATGAAGTATTCAAACAAAGCCGTGTTGGCAGCGGCGATTGCTGCTGCCTCTACCCAGGCGATGGCCAATGGCCTGGCGCTGAATGAGCAAAGCGCCTCCAGTGCGGGCTCGGCTTACGCGGGTCGCGCCTCTACTGCTGCCAATGCCAGCACCCTGTTCGGCAACCCGGCGGGCATGAGCCGCCTGGAACGTGCCGAGGTGTCCGGCGGCCTGGCCTTTATTGATGCCAGCACCGATATCAGCGATGCCGAAGGGCAACTGGCCCCCGGCCTGCCCGTGTCTGGCACTAACGATGGCGATATGGTGCCCTTTTCCACCATTCCCTTCGGCTACTACGTCACCCCGATCAGCGACAAACTGCACGCCGGTATCGGTGTGTATGCACCGTTCGGCGTGGAAAGCGACTACGAGAATGGCTGGCAAGGTCGCTATGAAGGCGTCACCAGCATGGTGCAGGTTGTCACCATTCAGCCCACCGTCAGCTACGCCTTCAACGATCGCGTTTCTGTGGGCTTTGGCCCGACCATCAATCACATCTCTGGTGAGCTGACCAGCAACGTGCCGGCCGCCGCCTTCAATCCGGCTCTGGCCGCCATGTCTGACGCTGATGTGGAAATTGAAGGGGACGACATTGCCTACGGTTACAACCTGGGCGTGTTGTTCGGCATTACCGACCGACTGGACTGGGGCCTGACCTACCACTCCAAGGTCGATTACTCCCTGGAAGGTGACACCACCATCAGCGGCACCCCCGCCCCCGTGGCGCCTGCCATCGACGGCAAGTATGACGCGGAACTGGACATCACCATGCCGGAATCCGTGGATACCTCTTTCAGCTTCCAGGCCACTGACGCACTGGCACTGTACGCTGGCGCCACCTTCACCCGCTGGAGCCGCCTTGAAGGTATCGAAGTGGAGAACAGCGGCGTGAATGCCATGTTCCAGTCCAGCTTCGGCACCATTACCGAAGAACTGGAGTGGGAAGACACCTGGTCGTTCGCCGTGGGCGGTGCCTACCAGCTGAACCCGAAGTGGGTGATCCGCGCCGGCTATGCCTTTGACGAGTCCCCCACCAACGACCAGCACCGTACCGTGCGGATTCCGGTGAGCGACCGCGATATCTACACCCTGGGTGCCGGCTGGAACGTCTCTGACGACCTGACCATTGATGCGGCCTATGCCTATATTGATGAAGAAAAAGGCGAGGTTAACCAGGACACTTACAGCGCCGATTTCGAGAACAGCGCTCACGGCCTGGCCCTGCAAGCCACCTACCGTTTCTGATCAGCTTCAGCAACGGCCATAAAAAAACCGGGCTCACTGCCCGGTTTTTTTATGCTTCGGCGTGAGCGCTGCGGCGTCAGCTCGCGCCCTGATTTTCCAGCTCGGTCTCGGTGAGGTGCTTGGGATGGTCGCGGGTGACCTTACCCACCCACAACGGATGCGGCTCTGCCAGTCGCAGGCGCTTGCGAAACTGGGCACGTACCCCCCACAAACACGCCGCCACGGCCACCACCACCAGGTTTACCAGCAGGGCATCCGGTTCTTGCCAGGCATGACTGCCCTCCACTGCCACCTGCGCCACTGGAATCGCCAGATACAGGAACGGCATGATACGTAGCCACAGGCCACTGAAACGCAGCGGCGAAGCACGCAGACTCCATAGCACCAGCACCACCAGCACCCACCAGAAGATTTGCCGCTCGGCCGATGCCACCAACGCGGCCCAGGGCGTGTAAGGCAGCAGCTTGCTGACCAGAAAACTGAAGGCGATGCCGCTGACCACCCCGAAACACAATCCCAGGGTCAAACGCAGCAGGAAGGCCGAGCTGCGTGACGGACCAACACGGTCACTGCGCCGCTCGCACCACAGGACATTCCCGGACACAAACAGCAACGACCCCAGCAGCCCCATGGCGAAGTACAACAGCTTCACCCAGACGCCGCCGTAATCCCCAAAGTGCAGGGAATAGACCGGGGAAATCGCCGCAAAGTTGAAGGTGCGTTCGCCCGGGGCGCTGATACGCAGCGGCTTCATGGTGTTATCCAGCACCACATGCACATGATGGCCGAGGAAGCCCGGTTGCGAACCGGCCACATCCATCCAGCCTGCGGCATCCCCGTAGCCTCGAATTTCCACCCAGCCCACGTCCATGCCGGGCAACTCGTTATTGGCCGCCGCCAGGTAATCCGCCATGGGCGCCATGGCGAGGGTCTCCCCCTGGCTTTGCACTGGCGGCCAGACGTCGGTTTCCTTCTGGATCACCCCTTGCAGCTGCGGGCCGAACACCAGCAAACCGAGCACGATGGCCATGACCGTAAACAGCCCCATGGCAGCACCGGTGACCGACATGATCAGGTGGAACGGGAAGCTGATGATGCCAATCAGGTTGTGCAGGTTTTTCCAGTAGCGACGCAGGTTGCCCTGGTGCTTGAGGGCAAACAGTTCCTTGCGGATTTTGGGCCAGTGGATGATCAGCCCGCTGAACAGCGCCACCCCGTATAACACGGCAACAAACCCCATCAGCGTCATGCCGATGTTGATCAGGCCTCCGTTACCGGGAATGCCCAACTCGTAGTGCAGCTCATTCACAAAATCCGCCAGCTCGGAACCCGGCTGCTGCGTGAAGCTGCCATCTTCTGCAAAGTTGGAGGCATGGGCCGTGCGCCACTCCCCCGGTGCACCGTCTTCGCCGGGCTGGAACCACATGGCCCCGGGGTCTTCATCGGGCAGGAAATACATACGATCGGCCGAGGCCGGGAACCGCGAAATCAGTTGCTGCAGAAAGTGGTCCGGGTCCGCCGGGCCGGCTGCCTGCTCATGGCCGTGGTGACTTTCCTGCCAGTGATGCAGCTCGTGATGGAAGACATTGATTGCCCCGGCAAAAAACGCCACAAACAGGGCCAAGCCACTGACCATACCCAACCAGGCATGCAGGTCGATAAAACGGCGTAGACGATCTGCCTTCATGCGGCCCCTCCATAAATACCGGTGGTTTGCAGGGTCGCCCAGACGATGCCATTCGCCACCAGCAGGCCCACCAGGGGCGGCCACGCTTTTTCGGGCAGCGCCACCAGCAAGCTCAGGCTCATCCACAGCAGCATGCCAATGATCAATTGCAGTACCAGCCAGCTGTTCCAGGGCACCGGCACCCAGGCAGCAGCCAGCCCCATCAACATCATCGACAATGGCAGACTCAACAACACGCCGAATAAGGCTCTCATGGGTTGCGCCCCATCTTGCCGGAGACTTTCTGGAACGTATCGCGATGATGGCCTGCGAACAAGGCCATCAGGAGTGCAGGCAGGGTCAGCAGCCACAGGGCCACCATCAGCCCAACGCCCAGGCCCAGCGCCATGACCCACAGCACCGCGCCGGCCAGCGCCAGCAACAACGCGAGCAGGCGCGCCACGCCGGGCAGCGGCTGGTCCAGCCAGCGCTGCTGACGGTCTGAGAGATAAAAGAGAACAACGGCCGCGAGTGAGGCCGGGAGTGCTGCTACCCACATAGATGAGAACCAAAGACAGGAAATGGTTCTCATTTAATAACGGTTGGCCGTGACGGGTCAATGACACGGCCGGCCAGCACTATTCTGCCAGCTCTTCCATGCGCAGTGGCGCCAGTGCTTCGGTGGCCACGCTGAGCCGCGCCGTTGAGAGGCGCGTCCAGTCAATGCCATTGCGATCGGGCATCCACACATCCTTGAAGGCCGCTGCATCTGCCACGGCCATTTCCGGGGTCAACATCGCCACGCCGTGGTAGTTCCCCACCACACCTTCTGCCTGCCGAATCACCGTCCACCACTCGCTGGGCCGGGAGCGTAGCACTACCCCCGGCAAGGAGCAGTCCACCTGCTGTTCCGTGATGCAGCATTCCAGCTGGGCATCTTTCTGGACACTGGCCCCCTGACGCCAGAGTGACGACCCGGCCACCATGACCACCGAGGGGAAGGTGCGCAACAGGGCCGCGCAGCGCTCGGCATCGGTGAGCGGCTCGCCCAGCACCACCCGATAAAAGATTGGACGCGCCGGGGCGACCTGGCGAATCACGCCCGCCTCCAGCCAGCGCAGCGCCACATCCAGTGCGCTTTCCTGCTCACTGATGGCTTGCTTGAGATCCGACAGAGAGAAAATACGGGGCATGCCATCGAGTAACGGTAGCACCTGCTTGATTGCTTCCATACTACGAATCTACCGGTTGTGCGGGGGGAAAGGAGAAGCCAAGGGCGCCACCGATGGCCATGACGCCGCGCAGCACATGACACACCAACGTGACCTGGCCCGGCTCGGGCAGGCCATTGAGGCGCAGGGCGGCCAGATCCGCCAGACGTGCATCCAGGATGTCGATATCGCGCTGGTAATCCAGTGCCGGGCGCTGCATTTGCGCCAGACGCAGGGTCAGCAACTGCCCCTGGGTGTCGTCTTCCAACGCCGCGTAGGCCCGCTCGACCAGACTGTAGCTACTCAAATGCTGCAGCGCCGCGCCACGGGGATGACGACGCTGTGCCACCAGATTCACGGAAACAAAGAAGGACAGGACGGATGCCAGACGCTGCAGCGCAGGGATCCAGCTGGCACCACGCTCTTTTGCAGACAGATACCAGCCCCAGGCACGCAACCGTGCCACATCACTGCGCAGCTCCCGGATACGTTGGGAGGAGTGCGCATCGCTACCGGATGCACGGGTGGCCCGATAGACCGCCAGATATTCATTCAGTGCACGCAGCCGGTGCGCCACCGCCTGACGGGCCAGACGCTCCCGTGGTACCGAATTCGGAGAGGAAACTACTGCCATACCGGGACTCCTGCTCAATGCCCGCACAACCCTGAAATCAAAACCGTGGCCGTTATCCGTCGGCCTTGGCACACACTCTAGCGATGCCTGAATCCGGTCCACAGAGGCAAAGCGTACCGATGTGTTGCCCCGCGTTGCGGTTTGTATCCCCCATGAAAACAGTGCGGAACCACATCACACTTTTGTGGCCTGATGTAGGATATTGCCCCGATTTAGTAAGGATAATCTCTTACATCCAAGCCTGCCCTTTGGTGTAAACAGCGCATGGCGCTGCCACCCGGGAGTCGTAGCCCTGTTGCCATGGAGTCGTTCTGTTGTCTTTTTTTCGTGCCCTTGTCCCGTTCGCCGTTGGGACCGCTCTGGTCATTGCCTTTGTCCCTGCAGTGAGTGCCCACCCGGGCGGGCTGGACAAGCAGGGCGGCCATACCGATCGCAAAACGGGCACCTACCACTGCCACACCGATACCTGCCGCCAACAGCATCAGCAGCAGGCCGAAGCAGAACAGGAGGCCCGCGATGCCGGGCGGGCGTTTTCCACGCTCTATGATCGGGACGACTGGCCCCACTGGGACGATGAGGATGGCGACTGCCAGAACAGCCGGGCGGAAGCCCTGATCCGCGCCAGCCAGGCACCCGTGCGCTTTACCCGCAAGGATCATTGTATTGTCGCAACCGGCCGCTGGTACGACCCCTACAGCGGGCGCACCTTCACCCGAGCCCGGCAACTGGATGTGGACCACATCGTGCCCCTGCGCCACGCCCACGGACACGGGGGCAACCAATGGAATGAAGCCTTGCGGCGCCAATTTGCCAACGACCCGGACAATCTACTGGTGGTATCGGCCAGCGCCAACCGCAGCAAGGGAGCCAACAGCCCGGACCAGTGGCTACCCGCCAACCACGCTTACTGGTGTGAATACGGGCAACGCTGGTCGGCCATCAAACAACGCTATCAATTGATGATTACCCCACCAGAACAGGAGGCGGTAGCGCAGTTACTCGCCAGCTGTGCATCGGAGTAAGGCTCGCTCAAGAAGAGACGCGGGATTTGGGGAAAGCTGTCGACGACAGCCAATCTGAGACGTGGAGGGAAAACCTTCGAAGGTGACAAAACATAAAAAAAGCCGCCCGTAGGCGGCTTTTTGGCCTTGCACCGATTACTTGGTGTCAGCGGCGTCTTCCATGTCGTTCACGGACTCTTTGGCATTGTCATAGGCGTTGTCCATATCTTCGCCCATTTCTTCCATTGGCCCTTTGCTATCCGGGGTGATTTTCTCGATGGCATTGTCCACCTTCTGGCCAGCTTCTTCTGCCGGACCGTCGTTGGCATCACAAGCGGCCAGAAAAGCGGTGGAAGCAAACAGGGCGGCCAGTGCCGCTTTACCGAAAGTACGCATAATGTCACTCCTTGATGTTTCGGCTGAAAACGATGCATACAGTAACGCCCTGAAAAAACGCTGGCCACGGGCAAGGCCACACTTGCACAGCATTTTACGAAGCCTTACGAATCTCACCGTGACAGGTAAGATAACGCCTCTGATCGCGGGGAAAACGGACTATCTATAATGAAAAAAATTGGACGGGAAGTGGGCGGGCTGGCCCAGCTGGTCACCCGCTTTGGCAACGAAATCACGCAGGTGGTGCAGGATATACATGGCAGTGTCGCTAATCCGTTTGGCCTGCGCGGCCAGGATTACACCCCGGCCCCCATGGTCTACAACCTGGTGCGTTACGGGTTTCGGCAGGCCGGCAATCTTGCCGGGCTGGCCGACCTGGTGGCCGACCCGGGCCGAGAGTTGCGCGATAGCCTGGACCTGCAAAGCATCCTGAACGGCGTGTTTGGCCAGCTGCTCGCAGAACAGAACAGCAGCTATGCCTTGCCCATGAGCTTGCTGCCCAGTGGCTCGCTGCAGGGAGATACGCTGGTGCTGTTTATTCATGGCCTGTGCATGAATGATTCCTGCTGGAACAACCCCGCCGCCGACCACTTCAGCCAGTGGGCCCGAGGCAAATTCAACGCCGATGTGCGCTATCTGCGCTACAACACCGGTCTGCATATCTCCGACAATGGTCGCAAGCTGGCCGGCCTGCTCGCCCATACCGCCCTGCCCGAGCGCATCATTCTGGTGGGGCACTCCATGGGCGGGCTGGTTGCACGCAGCGCCCTGCACCAGGCTCGTGAGCGCGGCGACAGCTGGGCAGACAAGGTCAGCCATCTGGCCTGTCTCGGCTCGCCCCATCAGGGCGCGCTGCTGGAGCGAGTGGGCAACAATGCCAACCGGCTACTGGCCACCACGCCCTGGTCACGCCCGCTGATGCGACTGGGCAACCTGCGCTCTGACGGGATCCGCGATCTGCGCTTTGGCTATGTGCTGGAAGCGCAGTGGCGTGACCGTCCCCTGGACGACACCCGCCCCAGTGCCAAAGTGCCCCTGGACCCGGCGGTGAAACAGCTGTTTATTGCCGGCAGTGTCAGCGAACCGGAGCATCCGGCACCGCGGGGCGATTGGCTGGTCTCCGTGGACAGTGGGCTGGCCTCGCGCCTGTACCCGGATGCCCCGCAGCTGACCCGGGAACTGTTCTACCAGATGGGGCACATGACCATGATTGAAGAAAGCCGCACTTATGCCCGGGTGCAGCGCTGGCTTGAGGACTGACATGCAGTGCACCCTGTGCGCCAGCGACGCGCGCCCTTTTGCGCAGGTGGATGGACGCGACTACTTTCGTTGCCCGTGTTGCCAGCTCACCTTCGAGCATCCCGACCGGCTACCCGGCCCCGACGAAGAAAAGGGGCAATACGACCTGCACGACAACCGACCGGACGACCCCGGCTACCGACGCTTTCTGGCGCAACTGGCCGACCCGCTCTGCGAGCAGCTATCGCCGGGGGCGAAAGGCCTTGATTTTGGCTGCGGCCCCGGACCGGCATTGGCCGCCATGATGACCGAACGGGGCTACCCGTGCGGTACCTGGGATCCGATTTACGCCAGAGACAAAACGCGATTGAGCGCGCAGTACGACTTTGTCACCTGCACGGAAGTCATTGAGCACCTGCACCAGCCGGCCCGCGAGTGGGCCTGGTTTGCCGGCCACGTTCGCCCCGGCGGCTGGCTGGGCCTGATGACCCGCTGGCTAACCGACGACGACGCCTTCGCCCGCTGGCACTACCGCCGTGACCCCACCCACGTCTGCTTCTGGCAGCCGGCAACCTTTGCCTGGCTGGCAGCCACACAGGGATGGGAGCTGCACCTGACGGGCAACCCGGTGGTATTGATGCGGAAACGGCCCTGAGGGCAGTCTGGCTAGCCTGCCACGACGACGGCTACCGTCACGGCGAGCAGTGACAGTGGCAGCACCACAACCGATGATCTGAGTGCGCGTTCGTACCAGGTGGCGAATTTATATTGCAGTTCCATAATTTTGATATCCCCTATTACCCCGCAGTCAGTATAGGGAATGACAAAATGCCATCACATCACCCAAATGAGGTATATGAGGCGCCAGCTATCTAGCCAAAAGTATAACTACAAACTGTGGAGCCAGAACTGCATGGGTTTGCGTGACAGGGCGCTGTCACCGATATCGGCCCAATCGAAATGCGCTACCAACTGGTTCTGGGGAAAATACCCCCGCCCGCGCCAGAACGGATCCAGCGGTTGGTAGCCCTCGGGGCGAGCGGGATGATCGTCGGGACGCTGCACGGCACAGAACGCCGTATGGCGATAGCCAAAGTCTTCGGCGTACTGCTCTCTCAAATCAAAAAAACGATGACCAATCCCCTGGCCACGCCAGTCTTTTTTCAGCACCGACTCACCGAAATAGAACACCGTATTGATCTCGGCACCTAGCTGGCGAAACGGTGCCTGGAATTCGTCATCCGCTTCCCGAAGGGGCAAGCCCGTAGCGGCACCGACCAGCTTGTTGAATTCCAGTGCCAGCACGAACACGCTCTGGTCGGACTGGGCATAACGGTCCAGGTAACGGCGCTCGTAGCTCAGGTCGCCCGCATACAAATACGGAAAATCACGAAACACTTCGATGCGCAGTTTGGCCAACTCATCCAGCCAGGGCTCTACCGCAATACCGGTGACCGGGCGAATTTCCACTGAAGACATGCCAACTCCTTGCAACCATGACGATTCAACAAGGAATCAATAGCACGATGCCCGCAAAAAGGAAAAGAGCCAGGGAGCCTCTGAATAACGCCTTGCGTGCTCAGTCTTTCAGGCTGGTTCGCCCCCTCGGCCAAGGTAAAGAGGGGCGCGATTTTGAAGGTGTATGTCCATCCATCGGCTCTTCACCTTCGAAGGAAGCGCAACAACGAGTGCGGGCCAGCCTGGAAGACCCTACGTACCCTGACGAGCATAAAGGCGCGGCCTGGAGCGCACATCTGCTGCGCCTTGCCTCTAGGAAAGGGAACCACCCTTACCGTCGAGGCAAGACACAACAGTTGCACGCTCCAGGTCACGCTGAGCATGCAAGGAGTTACTCAGAGGTTCCCTTAGGTAATGCCTATAGCTGCCATAAAAGCTTTTGAATTTACCAATTGCCGAGAATTGCGCATCCTGTCTCTCGCCTAAACGACTTAATGACCAACACCTAGGGAGTCTTAGACACATGGCACTTATCAACAGTGAGATCAAACCGTTCAACGCCACCGCATTCAAGCAGGGCGAATTCGTTGAGATCTCTGAAGCAGACGTAAAAGGCAAGTGGGCGATCTTCTTCTTCTACCCGGCCGACTTCACTTTCGTTTGCCCCACCGAGCTGGGCGACGTGGCTGACAAGTACGAAGAGCTGCAGAAGATGGGCGTGGAAGTGTTCTCTGTCTCCACCGACACCCACTTCACCCACAAAGCGTGGCACGACACGTCTGACACCATCGGCAAGATCAACTACTACATGGTTGGCGACCAGACCGGCACCATCACCAACAACTTTGAAGTGATGCGTGAAGGCCAGGGCCTGGCAGATCGTGCGACCTTCCTGGTCGATCCGGATGGCATCATCCAGGCCATGGAAATCACTGCCGAAGGTATCGGCCGTGACGCGGACGACCTGCTGCGCAAAGTGAAAGCGGCCCAGTACGTTCGTAACCATCCCGGCGAAGTGTGCCCGGCCAAATGGAAAGAAGGCGAAGCCACTCTGGCCCCGTCTCTCGACCTGGTCGGCAAGATCTAAACCGGCCTCACCCACTCCCTGATTTTTCTCCATGTATGGAGACTCCTCTCCCCCTGTCATGGGGGAGGGGCAGGGGGAGGGTTTGCCTTCATGTCACTGAATACTGAATCACGTTAAGGGAATACACATGCTCACGAATGAAATTTTGCAGGCTCTCAAGGGCTACGCCGCCAACATGCAGAAGAAAGTCACTTTCGTGCTGCAAAGCGGATCCCATGACAAGCGCGACGAACTGGTCAGCTTCCTTTCTGATATTGCCGGTGTCAGTGACAACCTGGCGTTTGAAGAACGCGATCTGGGCGGCACCCTGCGCAGCCCGATCAGTTTCCTGCTGGAAGCCGACGGTGAAGACACCGGTATCCGTTTCTCCGGTATTCCCGCAGGCCACGAATTCAATTCCCTGGTGCTGGCTTTTTTGCAGGCATCCGGGACCGATATCAAACTGGATGACAGCCTCCAGCGTATGGTGGCAGGCGCCAAAGGCGAGCTGAACTTTGAAGTGTTCATCAGCCTCAGCTGTCACAACTGCCCGGATGTGGTCCAGGCGTTAAACCAGTTTGCACTGCTTAATCCGAATATCACGGCTGAGATGATCGACGGCGGCCTGTATCAGGACGTGGTAAGCGAGCGTGATATTCAAGGTGTGCCCAGTGTGTACCTGAATGGCGAACTGTTCGCCAATGGCAAGGTGACCGCTGCCGAGCTGATCGACAAGCTCATGGCGCACGACCCGACCCTCGCCCAGGCGGGCGCGGGCGAAAAACTGCCGCTGCAGGATGTGACCGTCATTGGGGGTGGCCCGGCGGGTGTCGCCTCTGCGATTTACAGCGCCCGTAAAGGCCTGAAAGTGACCCTGATTGCCGACCGTATTGGCGGTCAGGTGAAAGACACCATGGACATCGAGAACCTGATCTCGGTGAAGAAGACTACCGGTCCGGAATTGTCTGGCGCCCTGCAGGCGCACATGAACGAATACGATGTCACCGTGAAAGAGCACCTGAAGGTGGCGCGCGTTGAAAAAGGTGAAATCAAAAAGGTCGTGCTGTCTTCCGGTGAAGAGATCGACACCAAGACCCTTATCGTCGCCACCGGCGCCAAATGGCGCGAGCTGGGTGTGCCCGGCGAGAAAGAAAACGTGGGCAACGGCGTGGCTTACTGCCCGCACTGTGATGGGCCCTTCTTCAAAGGCAAGGATGTGGCGGTGATCGGTGGGGGTAACTCTGGTATCGAAGCGGCCCTGGATCTGGCCGGCATCGTGAAGTCGGTGACCGTGTTCGAATTCATGCCGGAGCTGAAGGCCGACAAGGTGCTGGTCGACAAGGCAGAAGAAAAAGCCAACGTCACCATTCACAAAAATGTGGCCACCCGTGAAATCAAGGCGACCAATGGCAAGGTCAGCGCTATCGAGTTTGTGGATCGCGCGACCGAAGAAGTGAAAGAGCTGCCGCTGGAGGGTGTGTTCGTACAGATCGGTCTGGTGCCCAACAGCGAGTTCCTGGGCGATGTGGTGGCCCGCACCCGCTTTGGTGAGATCGAGATCAACGAAAAATGCCGGACATCCGAGGAAGGCATTTACGCTGCCGGCGACGTCACTACCGTGCCGTACAAGCAGATCGTGATCAGCATGGGCGAAGGTGCCAAGGCCTCTCTGGCCGCCTTTGAATACCTGATGACCCAGGGCGATCGACTCGAAGCCCTGTACGAGAAGAGCAAGGACGAGCAGAAGGAATCTGCCGTCGCCTGACCCGCAGGCGCTCACCCGCGGAACCCCCAAAAGCCACCGCATTGCGGTGGCTTTTGGGTTTGTGTGCAGAGTCGTCAGTGCAGGCGTAGAGGTCTTCACCTTTCCTGTACAGGCTGTCTTCCATGATGCCCCTTAAAGGTGAATATCCGCAGGGGGTATGGGTGAAAATCGGTATCATTCTCGGCGATCAGCTCAGCCTGAGCTTGCCAACCCTCGCGCACCTCGATAAACAGCGGGACAGGGTGGTCATGGCCGAACTGGCCGATGAAGCCACTTATGTAAAGCATCACAAGCAGAAGATCGCCCTGATCTTCAGTGCCATGCGCCACTTCGCCACCGACCTGCAGCAGCAGGGCTGGCAGGTGGATTACTACCCGTACGGCGAGCACAGTCACCGCGACTTCGAGTCCTTGCTGGCCGACCATTATCGAGAGGCGCAAGGCATCGTGGTCACCCATTGTGGTGAGTACCGCTTGCAGCAACGCATCGATCAACAGTGGTCTGCATCCTGCGGGGTAGAGGTGACTTGCCTTGATGACACACGTTTTCTGTGTGCCCCCGGCTTTTTCCCGCGCTGGGCGGCGGGCAAGAAACAGCTGCGCATGGAATTCTTTTACCGCGAAATGCGCCGCCATACCTCCCTGCTGATGGAAGGAGACGAGCCGATCGGCGGCAAGTGGAATTACGACAGCAGCAACCGCCAACCCTACAAGGGCAAGACCCCCCTGCCACCTGTCCTGACCTTTACACGCGATGCAATAGACGAGCAGGTGCTGGGGCTGGTGGCGAAGCATTTCGCCGATCATCCCGGTTCACTGCAGCATTTCCAGTGGGGCACCACTACCCGGCAGGCGCAGCAGGCGCTGGCGCATTTTATTGAACACCGGTTGCCGTGCTTTGGCGACTATCAGGATGCCATGGTCACCGGCGAGGACACCCTGTTCCATAGCTTGCTGTCCCCTTACCTTAATCTTGGTCTGCTCGAACCCATGGCCGTCTGCCAGGCCGCAGAGCAGGCCTATTATGATGGCGATGCGCCACTCAATGCGGTGGAAGGGTTCATTCGCCAAATCCTTGGCTGGCGGGAATATGTGCGCGGAATCTACTGGCTGTTGATGCCGGATTACGCAAAGGAAAACCGGCTTGGTAATCACCGGCCTCTGCCGTCGTACTACTGGACCGGCGAGACCAAAATGCACTGCATGGCAGAGTGCTTTCGCAATACGCTCGAGCATGCCTACGCTCATCATATTCAGCGACTTATGGTCACCGGTAACTTCGCGCTGTTATTGGGTGTGCTGCCCGATGCGATCTGCCAGTGGTATCTGGAGGTCTATGCCGATGCGTTTGACTGGGTGGAATTGCCCAACACCCTTGGCATGGTGATGCATGCCGATGGCGGCTACCTGGGGAGCAAGCCCTACGCGGCCTCGGGCAGTTACATCAATCGCATGTCGGATTATTGCAAGCACTGCCAGTACGATGTCAAAACCGCTACCGAGTCAGACAGTTGTCCTTTCAATAGTCTGTACTGGCATTTTATTCACCGGCATCGAGGGCAATTTTCCACTAACCACCGGATGAAAATGATTTACCGCAACCTTGATCGCATGGATGCCGACAAGGTCAACGCCATGCTGGCTCGGGCAGAATCATTACGGGCTAACCCGGACTCGCTTTAACTGACAGATCGTCGACGGGGGGCTTGCAGCCGTGGCGTGATCTATCGCTCGGGTTTGGCGATGTTTCCGATTTACTTCGCGTAAAAAGAAAAAAGCCGGCGCACCAGGAGGATGACGCCGGCAATGCTTAGGCAGAAACGATCAAGGAACGATGGCGTTCCTCAAGGATTGGTCAGCAGGGTGTATGTGCCGGAACCACTTTGCGCGCTAACCTGCCAGCGATACACGCCGCTGCCCACATTGGTGTGGATTTCGGCCATGCCCCCTTGCGGGCTGGCGGAGGCCACATTGTTCCAGCTGCAGAAGAACAGGAAGCAGCTCTGGCTTTGCAGGGTCACGGTAAAGGTGGCGCCGGCAGGGCTTTGCAACCAGCCATCAATGGGGCCGCCGGCGTAGCTGAAGCCATTGGACGGCAGCACAACGCTGCTCCCGCCATTCAGTTGCCCTTCGTAGCGAGTGCAGTCCGGACAGGGAGAGGTCTCGCTACCCACCGTCACGGTTTGCTCCGTGGAGCCGGTCTGGTTGGCGGTATCTGTCACGGTCAGCGTAATGGTGAATTCCCCATCCGCCCCGTAGTCATGGCTGATTTGCTCGCCACTGGCCACGTTGCCATCTCCCAGGGTCCAGTCCCAGGCGGCTACCGCCACGTCATCGGTGGAGCCACTGGCATCCAGTGAACACACCGTGCCCTGACAATCCGCGCTAAACGCCGCGGTCGGTAGCCGGTCAATGCCAGATCCATCCTGTTGGGTGATTTGCAGCAGACGGTTAGGGGACTGGCTGCCCGCGTTGCCAATCACGCCGGTAACGGCATCGTTGACCAGGGCCAGGTTCACCGCCGATGGTGAGGCGCTGGGGTTGGCCGCCAGGTAGAGCGCGGCGGCCCCGGCCGCATGGGGGGCGGCCATGGAGGTGCCGTTCAGGCTTGCGGTCTGGGTGTCAGATTGATACCAGGCCGAGGTGATATCGCTGCCCGGGGCAAACAGGTCCACACAGGCACCGTAATTGGAGAACGACGAGCGCCGGTCTTCACGGGTCGTGGCGCCGACGGTCAACGCTTCCGCTACACGGTTAGGTGAGCCGTTGCAGGCATTCACGTTGTCGTTGCCCGCCGCCACCACCATGGTGACCCCCGCATTGACGGCATTGCGGACAGCCGTATCCAGCGCGGTTGAATTGGTGCCCCCCAGCGAGAGGTTGGCCACGGCGGGTTTGCGGTGATTGCCGGCCACCCAGTCGACCCCGGCAATGACGCCAGAATTGCTGCCACTGCCGTTACAGCCCAGCACGCGGACCGGGGCAATGTTGGCCTGCTTGGCGACACCCCACGTGGTGCCCACCGCTGTGCCGGCCACATGGGTGCCGTGGCCATTACAGTCTTCGGTATCCACAGGGTCGATTGAGCCCCCGCCAAACAGGAAACCCCCGGTACTGACAAAGTTCCGGCCCGGTGACACGCGGCCAGCAAAGTCGCTGTGGGTGGACCGCAAGCCCGTGTCGACCACATAGACGGTGACGTCCTGGCCGCCACTGTCGGGGTACTGGAAGCGGTTATCCAGTGGAAGTAAAGGCTGGTCTACGCGATCCAGTCCCCAGGTCGCGTTGTTCTGTGTGGCAACAGCGGTCACCGTCCGATCAGGCTCGATCGCCAGAACGCCAGGCAGCACACCCAGCAGTGACGCCTGCAAATCCGTCAGCTGAACCGTCATCCCCGTCAACGCGTGCTGATAAGTAAACAGCACATCGCCGCCGCCAATACCGGCCAGCAGGGTGCGAATCGCAGTCGTCAGGTCGTTGACGCCCAGCACATCGGTAATGTTCGGTGCCAGAGTGACAATATATTGGTTCTCGATGATATGCCCAGGGGCGGGCGCCTCTTGCGTGGTGCTGTCTGCCCAGGCAGGTGATAGAACACTTCCCCCAAGAATGGCCGCCAGCAGGGCGGCCTTGAATGTCGGTCGCGACATTGCGTTTCCTCCAGTACGTTAGTGTCAGAACGCTAGGGAAACGCCATGTATCTCTCCATGGGCTGGGTGTAGTGTTTTTGTTGTTAAAAACGGCGGGTGGTGGGAGTCACCCCTTAAATGTCACGGGTTTGGTAAAAATGAGAACTGGCCGTGAAGAACTGGGGCTTCGCAAGCCTTGGTGTGCCGGTTCAAATCAGCCCGCGAAGCTGCGATATGGTCTTCCACACCAGCATCTGCATCCGCTGTGAATTGATAGCAGGCTTCGCCAGGCAGGCAAACACCATGTCGTTCACCGGCCAAATGCTGATGCAGCCTTCGCGACAGCGAATAAACACCTCCTCACTGTGTCCCAGCTTCAGGCTGGCCAGTACCCGGTCACAGGCCTTCTTCATCTCAAAAAACAGCGCACTCTGATCATCAAAATCCAGCCCCTCACCAAAATGCACCACCGGCAGCCCGTCATGGCTGATCAGAGAGACCAGAAGAATGTCGTCACAGGAGGCATGCAGAGCTTCCAGAGGCGGGGTGAGAGTGGTGAGCTTCATTGTTGTTATCCGTCCGTGGCGCTTTTGATCAGCTTAGGGGTGGGCTGGCGGAGGGTCAAAGAGAAGCAGATGAACGTTATTTATCGCGGGCTGGTGTAGCACTTAGGGGAGCTTCCCAGGCATTTCGCCTGATTGTTGGTCTTAGAGGTGAAGGTTAAAAGGGAGAAGGGGCGACGGAGGAGTGTGCATGAAATTCGAAGTGGGCTATTTGTATCGAGATGCCAGTAACTATAAGCAATATGAGTCTGTCGTGGTGGAGGTTGTTGGGGCGGAACGCCCGGAAGATGTGGAAAGCATGCTGCGTGATCAGTTTGCTGATCTTCAGGTCTGGCCAGATGTTTTGCATTTCCGACCAGAAGAGCTGGGTTGGCCTACAGCCTACTTTGAGGATTATCGGGAGGACAAAGGTGATCTTGGGCTGCATGAAGTTGAAGGTATTATCGAAACAATTACAGCGCCTTCCTATCGCCTATAGTGATTGTATTAGTTGGCCTTTAAGAATGCTTCAAAACGTTCTGCTAGCTGGTCTTTGTTTGGTCGAAGTGCTTTCTGAGCGGGAACGATAAGCTTTTTCCCGTTAAGGCCCTTGATACTGTCTTCCAGAAGGGGGCCATCATTTTCGGCCATCACCTCATCGCTTACATGGATTTTATAATCAGCATCTATTCCGATTAGTTGTCTGTCGTAAGCCGTGTGATGCAGCTTGCTTAAAGCAATGCCGTTCTGAACGCAGGCAACCCCGCGTTCTTCTGCATCAGGGATGATGTGAGCTGCGTCTAAAAGGCGTGGAGTAGGGAGGCCTGTCATTGCACATTTGTTTTGATATGCGGACAACACCGCCTGCCTAAATGAGGATTGATGAAGTCTGGTTCTAGATTCTCTTATGGCATATCGGCGTTCGAAGCTATCAGGGATTACGTAATGACCATCAACTAGTGGTGGTAATAAATTTTCAAGTTCTGAGCCGACAGATACATTGCAGTACGAGTCCTTTTCTCCTAAGTCGATAATGTCCGAAACAAAGCAAGGGAAAAGAGCGCTGTAGTAGCTAGGGGATACGCCGTGAAAGTATATAAATGGCTGATTAAGGGCCAGTGCCTCCCAGAGGTAACGGTTGTTTTTGGCATGCGCCCCGCCTTCTTGCAGAGAGTAGTGATAATAGTCATCACTGGATTGATGGTCATTGTAGATATTGAAGCGCCCAGCCTTGGGGATCACTGTTTTAATGCTGATAAGCCCTTTCGACATGGTTGCAGGCTTGAAAATACCAATTGCTTTGCTGGCAAGATGGATTTTCTTCCCTTTGTAGGAAAATCCCTTTTCTATCGCAGACCATGGGATCGCGTCCCCATATAAGGCTTGAAGTTGGCTGGCTTGTTTGAATGCAGCCTGAAGGATTTCTGAATCAGACATCGATGCGCTCTTCGTGCATGTGGGGTCGTTGTTCTTGGAGTGTGATCTCAATCTAATGGAATTGCATGTGGCGTACAAAGGTGATTTTTAGGGGTATAGAAGGCAGAGATGTTCTTACGAGCTAGCAGGAAGGCTCGGAGCTTTCTGGCAATCATAAGCGTGGTTTGCAATGCGCTTCTGATTTGTCCCCCTCTCCGGAAAGGCAATTTCCCGGCGGGAGATTGCGTTGTTTGCAGGCAGGTTCCTAGTTCAGCTTGAATCTCGACATCAGACATCAGACATCAATCAGACATCAGCGAAGCAGCACAAAAAAGGGCCACCCCATTGGGGTGGCCCTTTTCATTGGTGCTATTTGGTGGAGCCGGCGGGAATCGAACCCGCGTCCGTCAGCAATCCATCTGCAGGTCTACATGCTTAGCCAGATCTATTGATTTAAGCCTTCACAACCCGATTGGCAGGACGTGAAAGCCGAGCCCCTAAGAGTTTTAACAGCGCGATCCGGGGCGGACGTTGCTGCGAGCCTGTGTTGCGATGCTCGCCGCTCTTCCCCACAGGCAGGGTCGATTGGCGATAAGCAGGGTTTAAGCTGCTAGTGCGTAAGAATCGTCGTTTGCGATTACTTTAATGTGCCACAAATGATTTACGAGACTCGTGACCTTCTCGACATGCACCACAGAGTTCAATACCGGCGTCGAATCCAGGTCGGCCCCTGTGAACGGCTATTGTAGGAGATGGGGTGGGGGAAGTCGATCGACAAGTGTGTCGGACGATTAAAGTGGGGTTTGCGTATTTTTTGATCGATTTCGGCCTGAAAGCGGTTCATAAAGTAACCAGGCTGTGAAAAGTGTTACCTGAATACACATCTGTTGTCCGACAATCTGACCTTTTGCCCTTGTTGTGTCATCTTTCCGGCGCAATATAGCGGTGTGCCACGGAATAATGTCATCGGTAAATGATGAGGTCTTCGGTGGCAAGGTCGAATCCATGTGCGGGGTAGCCAAAAGCCACTATGACGCATGGGGTTCGAGATTGTGTATCCACACAATGGCTTTACAGCGAGCCTTGAGATTGATGTTCATGAAGGCCGCTGATCAAAGCATTGTCGTTCATTAAGGAGAAGGAAGATGAACACGATCTTTCGGTCAGCAGGGCAAGTTTCCGAGAAGGCACTGTCGCCTTTGAAGGCTCAGCCGCTGCTCTACAGAGCGCTGCAACTGGTATTCGCCCTGGCGGCTTACGCTGCAGGTGTCTACTTGGTGGACCTGGCAACGCCGGACGCCCGTATTCCGGTGATCCTGTTTGCGGTCTACTTTCTGCCGGCGGTACTGCGTGCCTGGCTCCAGTTTTACTGGCAGCTGCGCGGCGACAGTCGGGCGGACAGCGTAGAGCGCCATACGGCGTAATTGCCGGCTTTAGACAGTGTCTTGAGGTTGGTCGGGGTGGTGTTTGCCAACCCCGGCGGGCCGGGGCGGGGCTGGTGATCAGCCCTGCCGCATGAGGCGCTGCTTCTGCCGGTTCCAGTCGCGCTCTTTCTCGGTGGCGCGCTTGTCGAATTTCTGTTTGCCCTTGGCCAGTGCAATGTCGCACTTGGCGAACCCTTTCTTCCAGTACAGGCTCACCGGTACGCAGGTGAAGCCGGCTTTCTGTACCCCACCAAATACCTGCCCCAGCTCGCGACGGTGTAGCAGCAGCTTGCGTGTGCGAACCGGGTCCGGGGTGATGTGGGTGCTGGCCGTGTTCAGCGGCTCGATGCGGGCACCAAACAGGAAGGCCTCGCCATCCTTGAGCAGGACGTAGGCTTCGCTGAGGTTGGCTTTGCCGGCACGCATGGACTTCACTTCCCAGCCTTCCAGAACCAGGCCGGCTTCAAAGTGCTCTTCCAGATGGTATTCGTGACGCGCCTTGCGATTTTGCGCAATGGTGGCGGACGGTGCTTTGGCTTTTTTGTTGGCTTTTCCCATAGGCGGGCGATTATAGAGCATGGCCGGGGCGCCGAATAGCGCTTTGTCTATGGCAAGCGCCTGTATGTGAGTGGTTACTTCGGGTTGAGCCCGCATGGCAAAAAATAAGAGAATAGCGCCACGTTAACTAGGGTACAGATGTTATGAAGCAAGAGAGCAAGCCGGTTCACGGCATGTGGGCCAGCCGTTGGGTTTTTATTCTGGCGGCGACCGGTTCTGCGGTCGGGTTGGGGAACATCTGGCGTTTCCCTTACATCACCGGCGAAAACGGGGGCGGGGCATTTGTCTTGTTGTACCTGCTGTGTATCGCGGTGGTGGGTGTGCCGATCATGGCGGCGGAAGTGATGCTGGGCCGCAAGGGCGGGATGAGCCCGATTAACACCATGCGCAAGCTGGCGGCGGAGAGCAAGGTCACCCAGCGTTGGTCCTGGATCGGGTATATGGGGGTGCTGTCGGCGTTCCTGATCTTGTCTTTCTATTCCGTGGTGGCCAGCTGGGCACTCTACTACACGTGGGAAGCGGTGCAGGGTGCCTTCCAGGGGATTACGGCTGCCCAGTCCGGTGCCCGTTTTGATGACATGCTGGCCAGTCCCTGGCTGATGATGGGGTATCACACCCTGTTCATGCTGCTGACCATGGTGGTGGTTGGCCGTGGCGTAAAAGGGGGGCTGGAAAAAGCCGTGCAGATCCTGATGCCGCTGCTGTTTGTGCTGTTGCTGGTGCTGGTGGGCTACGCCGCCACGACGCCGGGTTTCATGCAGGGTATCGAGTTCCTGTTTGCCTTCGACTTTTCCAAGCTCAATGGTCAGGCAGTGATTACCGCTGTCGGCCAGGCCTTTTTTACCCTGAGCCTGGGTATGGGCGCGATCATGGCCTATGGGGCCTATATGCCGCGGCAAGTGCCTGGTAAGGCTGGCAAGAAGAAGCCGGTGTCCATCATGTCCACGGTGATCATTATTGCCTTGCTGGACACGCTGGTTGCGCTGGGTAGCGGTGTGGCCATGTTCCCGTTGCTGTTCTCCGGTGGGCTGGAGGCCGGGCAGGGACCGGGCATGATGTTTGTGACCTTGCCGCTGGCGTTTGGTCAGATGCCGGGCGGTATGTTGTTCGGTTCGCTGTTTTTCGTGCTGGTGGTGTGTGCCGCCTGGAGTTCCTCTATCAGTCTGGCGGAGCCGGTGGTGGCCTGGCTGGTCGAAAAGGGCGTTAACCGTGCCATGTCTTCGGTGATTGTGGGGCTGGGCGCCTGGGTGCTGGGGCTGGGGTCGGTGCTGTCGTTCAATATCTGGAAGGACAAGACGTTCCTGGTCGGTACCTTCTTCGACAACATGGAATTCTTGTCTACGACGATCATGTTGCCGTTGGGCGGATTGTTGATCGCGGTCTTTGCCGGTTGGGTGATGAAAGAGACCCATGCCCGCAAGGAGCTCGCCATGAAGAGCTTCCCGCTATACCTGATCTGGCGGGCGCTGGTGCGCATCTTCTCGCCGGTGGCGGTGATTGTGTTGGTGGTGTACTCCGTGTGGAGCACCTTTGCGCCGGAAAAGGCGGATGAGCCGGTTGCTGAGGCGCCTGTGGCTGAGCAGGCGGCACCTGTTGAGCCGGCAGATCAGTCCCCCGTGACCGAGCTGCCTGAGGTGCAAGGGGAGTCGTTGCCCGAGACGCCTGCCGCGGCGGATGTACCTGCGGCGCAGGAGGCCCGGTAATGGCCGATACCCTGATTCATGTGGAAGTGGCGTTTGCCCTGCCGGAAAAGCAGCGTCTCGTCGGGCTGGACGTGCCGGAAGGCACGACCATGCTGGAGGCGGTGCGGCTCTCGGGGATCAGTGAGCAGTTCGAAGGCTGGGACCTGGAAAAGGCCTCGATGGGGGTGTTTGGCAAGGTGGTGGCCAATCCCTCCGCCCATGCGCTGAAGGCCGGTGAGCGTGTAGAGATTTACCGCGGGCTCAAGGCGGATCCCAAGCTCAATCGCAAGAAACGGGCACAGGAAAAGGTCGGGAAGGACTGAGGCGGCGCGGGCCCCGGTGCTGACCGGGGCTTGGCGGAAGCGTCTGGCGAGACGGAGTGCGGTTTACTCTGCGTCTTCCTTGCGCTCTTCGGCGGTTTGCTGAAGGTCGCGATCATTTCGGCCGCTGGTCTTCGCCTTGAAATCGTCGATCACCTGACCTTCGTAGCGGCTGTACTGGCCGCCTTCAAAGTAGATGGCGATCTTCTGGCTGACATTGTCCCCTTTGCCGGGACGGTAGGTCATGGGGTAGAACCAGACATCTGGCGTGAAGGGATCCACCAGGGTTGGCGCGCCCAGGACGAAGCGTACCTGGTCGGGAGACATGCCGGGCTTCAGCTCGGCGAGCATGTCTTCTGTCACAAAGTTGCCCTGGGGGATATCGATGCGGTAAACCCCGGGGAAGCGCAGGCTGCTACAGCCAGACAGGGCGAGCAGGGCAGTGATAAGCAATGTGACGGTAATACGTGGCATGGTTTTTCGACTTCATTGAGTGTTCGGGCGATAATACAGACTTGGAATCGCGGTACAAGTTTCCGGACATCGACATAATAGCCACCCAACGGCAGATGGAGCATACGCAGTGGATAATCAGGATCTGAGAAAAGCGGGCCTTAAAGTGACCTTGCCGCGGGTGAAAATCCTGCAGCAGCTGGAAAAGTCCGAAGAGCGTCACCTGAGCGCGGAAGACATCTACAAGTCGCTGATGGAAGCGGGCGAAGACGTGGGGCTGGCAACCGTGTACCGGGTGCTGACCCAGTTCGAGCAGGCCGGCATGGTGTTGCGCCACAATTTTGAAGGTGGCTCGGCGGTCTTTGAGCTGGCCGATGAAGACCATCATGACCATATGGTGTGCATGGAAACCGGGCAGGTTATCGAGTTTATGGACGAGGTGATCGAGAAGCGTCAGCACGCCATTGCAGAAGAGCACGGTTACGAGATTGTGGACCACTCGCTGGTCCTGTACGTGAAGCCGAAGAAGTAAGACGCTTCGCGCAGCGGCACGCAACACGCGGGGAGCCCCGGGTGTTGCGTGGGCTGTTCCCCTCCCTCTCCCAGTCAGAGCCCCCAGAACCCCCTTTTCCCTGCAGGCATTCATGCTTGCATGACGATGCGTTGGCCTTTTGCCGGGGGAAGGGATCGCCATGCGAGCATGGGCTCCTACGGGGGATGGCGCTGGATTTGATGTCGGCGTGTGGAGATATCGCACTGTGGGAGTGGTCGTTCGACCACGATCCCGGCGTTGCCGGGAAAATCGCGGTGGAACCACCGCTCCCACAGGAAGGTCGGGGTTAGGCTTTCCCTTTGGGGTGCTCTGTGTAATTTTGGGTATGCCTGCAGGAGGTGTTTTCCCGAATCCTGCCTTTCTCTTGCAAGCAGGCTGCCACAGGAGGCTGATGACAGTGGTTTGAGCGCGGGCACGGCATGTCAGTCCGCCCAACCCTTCCCGCGCAGCTATTAACTATTCACTGTTAACGATTAACTGCCTTTCAGGCCGCTTGCGCCTTGCTCAGCATTTCTTTCGCGTGGGTGCGGGTGGATTCAGTGATTTCCACGCCCCCCAGCATTCTGGCCAGTTCTTCGACTCTGGCCGCTTTATCGAGCCCGTGGATGCGGGTGTGGGTGGTGTCGTCGCCCTGAATCTTGCTGACTTGCCAGTGCTGATGGCCCTGGCTGGCGACCTGGGCCTGGTGAGTAATGCACAGTACTTGCGCGTGGCTGCCCAGCTCGCGCAGCAGGCGCCCGACAATTTCGGCGACACCGCCGCCGACGCCCACGTCGACTTCATCGAAGACCAGGCTGGGCACGGTGAGGTTGCGGGCGCAGATCACCTGAATGGCCAGGCTGACCCTCGACAATTCACCGCCGGAGGCCACTTTGCCCAGCGGTTTCAGGGGTTGGCCGGGGTTGGCGGAGAACAGGAATTCGACGTCCTCGAGCCCGTCGGCGCCGGGGTTGCATTCGCTCAGGCGCGCTTCGAGTACGGCAGCTTTCATGCCCAGTGCGGTGAGCTGTTTCTGGACTTGCTGGGTGAGTGACTGGGCGGCCTTGCGCCGTGCCTTGCCGAGTGTCAGGGCGCTGTCCATGTACTGCTTTTCTGCTGCGCTTTCCGCTTCTGCCAGGGCATGGAGGTGGGCGTCCACATTGCCTAGCGCTTCGGATTCCGACAGCAGCCCCTGATGGTGCTCCACCAGTTCTTCGGGGCGAATGCGGTATTTGCGGGCCAGGGTGTAGCACTGGCTCAGGCGCTCTTCTACCTGGCTAAGGCGTTCCGGATCCAGATCAAGTTTTTCCAGGTAGTGGCGCAGGTCGTCGGCCGCGGCTTCGACTTGCAGGCGGGCGGATTCCACTGTGTCGGCAATACTGGCCAGGCCTTCATCTTGCCGGCGCGCATCATCGAGCCAGTGGCTTACCTGGCTGAGGTGATCGTTGCAGGTGCCGTCGTCGCCTTCGTACAAGGCGCCAAGCGATTGCTGGCAGATACGAATCAGCCCTTCGGCGTTGGCCAGACGCTGCTGTTCCTGTTCCAGCTCCTGCAATTCGCCTTCCTGCAGGGCGAGCGCGTCCAGTTCTTCCAGCTGGAAGCGCAGCAGTTCTTCACGCTCGTTTTGCTCACGGGCCTGGTTGAGGGCGTCGTCGTGGGCGCGACGGGCTTTCTGCCAGCTGCGCCACTGCTCACGCACGGTGCCGGCCAGATCGCGGGCATCGGCGAAATTGTCCAGTAGTTGCCGGTGGGCCTCTTTCTTGAGCAGGGCCTGGTGTTCATGCTGGCTGTGGATGCTGATCAGGCGTTCGCCCAGATCGCGGACTTCTGCCAGTGGCGTCGGCGTGCCATTCACGTAGGCCCGGGAGCGGCCATCGGCGCGCACGGTGCGGCGCAACAGGCACTGGTTGTCGTCGTCCAGTTCCCGTTCCGACAGCCATTGCCGGGCGGCTGGATTGTCGCTGACATCAAAGGTGGCGAGCACCTCAGCCCGGTCATGCCCGTGTCGTACCACGCTGGAGTCGGCCCGATCTCCCAGGGTCAGCCCCAGCGCATCGATAATGACAGACTTGCCCGCGCCGGTTTCGCCGCTGATGACGGTAAGTCCGTTCTCTGGCTCCAGCTCCAGTTGGTCGACGGTGGCGAAGTGGCGAACACTCAGGTGGGTCAGCATCGGGCTCTCCTGCATTTGCCTGCACTGATGAAGGTGCTGTCCTTATGGTCAGTAAGGCCAATACTAGGGCAAACAGCAGGGAAGTGTAAGTCCCTGTGGGGCTGTATAATGACCGGGACTTTCTGGTACATATATTCCCATGACCAAACTGGACCTCAACGAACGCAAACA
The DNA here is from genome assembly GCA_002706085.1 of Alcanivoracaceae bacterium. GTDB lineage: Bacteria > Pseudomonadota > Gammaproteobacteria > Pseudomonadales > Alcanivoracaceae > Alcanivorax. Next base: position 95,058 of record PAJO01000021.1, read on the forward strand.
ACGCCTGCTGATGACGCTGGTGGAGCGCCATATTCGCGATGGCCAGCCGGTGGGTTCCAAGACGCTGGCTTCCGGCAGTGGTCTCAAGGTCAGTCCGGCCACCATCCGCAATATCATGGCGGAGCTGGAGGATCTGGGCATTCTGGCCAGCCCGCATACGTCTGCCGGGCGGATTCCGACCGAATTGGGTTACCGCATGTATGTGGATTCCCTACTGGCGACCAGTGTGATGGAGCGGCCGGATCACAGGGATCTGAAGCGCGAGTTGAACCAGCTGCTGGCGCCGGAGCAATCGCCGCAAGAGTTGATCGCCCAGGCGTCAAAGACGCTGGCGGAGCTGACGCGTATGGCGGGGCTGGTAGCGGTGCCACGCCGTGAGGTGAGCACCCTGCGGCAGGTGGAGTTTCTGCCCTTGTCGGGCAAGCGGGTGCTGGTGGTGCTGGTGGTGAACCGCTCTGAGGTGCAGAACCGTATCATTCATACCGACCGGGATTACGATGAGGTGGAGCTGCGGCAGGCCGCCAACTACATCAATCACACCTATGCCGGTTGCGATCTGAATAGTATCTGCGATGGCCTGCTCAATACCATGAATGCGGACCGTCAGCAGATGGATGCCCTGATGCAAACGGCGGTGGCGGTGGCCGACAAGGCCCTGCGCACGGAGCAATCTGATTCTGATTATGTGGTTTCCGGTGAGTCCAACCTGATTCAGTCTGCCGAGGCGGACAATCTGGGCCAGCTGCGGGATCTGTTTGATGCCTTCAACCACAAGCGCGATATCCTGCATTTGCTGGAGCGTTCCATGAAGGCCGACGGGGTGCAGATTTTCATTGGCCGGGAATCCGGTTTTCGTCCCTTCGAGGATTACTCGCTGATTTCTGCCCCTTACCGTGCCGAGAACGGCCCGGTGGGCGTTCTCGCCGTGGTGGGGCCCACCCGCATGGACTACGAAAAAGTGATCCCCACCGTGGATATCACCGCCAAGATCCTCTCGGCGGCCCTTACCCAGCTGTAATTCAGTTGACAGTTGAGAGTGGACAGTTGACAGCTAACTGCCTGTAGCCGAAGGCTCTGTGGGAGTGGTCGTTCGACCACGATCCCTCGGCAGGGTGCTGAAAATCGCGGTGGAACCACCGCTCCCACAGCATGATAGGGGGGCGGAGGGCCATCGCTTGCAGGCAAGCTCCCACAGGATGCGCTGACAGCCGCCTGAACGCGCCCTGCGCCGTCCCGGCACCCACCAACCCCTCTCGCGGCGCTGTTAACTGTTCACTATTAACTATTCACTACCTTTCCCTTGAATCCCCACCAACAGTTCCCATATCTTTGCCGGCTTTCCTGGAAAAGCCCGGTTTAGGGATGTGGAGTGACAAATGAGTGAGCAGGAAAAAGACCAGAAGGCCGCTGAGCCGCAGGTAGAAACCGTGGAAGAGCAGCAGGCTGCTCAGGCCGAGGCAGAGGCAGCCGAGCCCACCGCCGAAGAGGCGCTGGCCGAGATGGAAGCCGAACTGGCGAAAGTAAAGAAGGCACTGGGTGAGGCTGATGTCCGTGCCCAGGCCGAAGTGCAGAACGTGCGCAAGCGTGCCGAGCGTGATGTGCAGCACGCCCACAAGTTCGCGCTGGAAAAATTCGCGGGTGATCTGCTGAGTGTGGCAGACAACCTGGAGCGTGGGCTGGCGGCGCTGGATGCGCAAGACGAGGCCCTGAAGCCGGCCCGTGAAGGCATCGAGCTGACCCTCAAGTCCCTGCTGGATGTGTTCGGCAAGTACAACCTGGAGCAGATCAGCCCCAGCGATGAGCCGTTCAATCCGGAATTGCATGAAGCCATGACCATGGTGCCGGTACCCAATGTGGACCCGAACACGGTGATTGAGGTGCTGGAGAAAGGCTATCAGCTCAATGGCCGTCTGATTCGCCCGGCGCGGGTGGTGGTCAGCAAGGCGCCATAAAGATTCTGGTCGGACGTCTGACGTCGGAAGTCAGGCGCCCTGTTCGGCCGGTTTTGGGGTTTTGACGTCCGACGTCCGACGTCCGACCCGCTAAAAATGGCAATAAACAAAATCTTCACGCTCCCTTGAATTGGCAGAAAGCACCGCCATATAGGAGCCAGACGAGTTAACAAGTTCAACTGACCGAATCGCCGAAAGGGATTCGGGTGGTGTGAAGGAGAAAGAGACACATGGGCAAGATTATCGGTATTGACCTGGGTACGACCAACAGCTGTGTGGCGGTACTGGAAGGCGACAAGGCCAAGGTTATCGAGAACAGCGAAGGCGCCCGTACGACGCCTTCCATCATCGCGTACACCGACGACAAGGAAACCCTGGTCGGTCAGGCTGCCAAGCGTCAGGCCGTGACCAACCCGGAAAACACCCTGTACGCGGTGAAGCGTCTGATCGGTCGTCGTTTTGAAGACGATGTGGTTCAGAAAGACATCAAGATGGTCCCTTACAAGATTGCCAAGGCCGACAACGGTGACGCCTGGGTGGAAGTGAAGGGCGAAAAGATGGCGCCGCCGCAGATCTCTGCGCAAGTGCTGAAAAAGATGAAGAAGACCGCGGAAGATTACCTGGGTGAGACCGTCACCGAGGCCGTTATCACCGTGCCGGCTTACTTCAACGATTCCCAGCGTCAGGCCACCAAGGATGCCGGTCGCATCGCCGGTCTGGATGTGAAGCGTATCATCAACGAACCCACTGCTGCGGCCCTGGCCTACGGTATGGACAAGAAGGGCGGCGACCGCACCATCGCGGTATACGACCTGGGTGGTGGTACCTTCGATATTTCCATCATCGAGATTGCCGAAGTGGATGGCGAGCACCAGTTTGAAGTGCTGGCCACCAATGGTGACACCTTCCTGGGTGGTGAGGACTTTGACCTGGCCGTGATCAACTATCTGGCGGCCCAGTTCAAGGAAGATTCCGGTATCGATCTGGGTGGCGATCCGCTGGCCATGCAGCGCCTGAAAGAAGCCGCCGAGAAAGCCAAGATCGAGCTGTCTTCCAGTGAGCAGACGGAAGTGAACCTGCCGTACATCACTGCCGATGCCACCGGTCCCAAGCATTTGGTGGTGAAGTTGACCCGCGCCAAGCTCGAGTCTCTGGTGGGCGATCTGGTGACCCGTTCCCTGGAGCCCTGCAAGACCGCGCTGAAAGACGCCGGTGTGAGCGGTGCCGAGATCACCGATGTGATCCTGGTGGGTGGTCAGACCCGTATGCCGATGGTGCAGAAGAAAGTGGCCGAGTTCTTCGGCAAAGAGCCGCGCAAGGACGTGAACCCGGATGAAGCGGTTGCCATGGGTGCGGCCATTCAGGGTGCGGTACTGAGCGGCGATGTAACTGACGTACTGCTGCTGGACGTGACGCCGCTGACCCTGGGTATCGAAACCATGGGTGGCGTGATGACTCCGCTGATCGAGAAGAACACCACCATCCCGACCAATGCGTCGCAGGTGTTCTCCACCGCAGACGACAACCAGACGGCTGTGACTGTGCATGTGCTGCAGGGTGAGCGTAAGCAGGCCGGGCAGAACAAGTCTCTGGGTCAGTTCAACCTGGAAGACATTCCGCCGGCCCCTCGTGGCATGCCGCAGATCGAAGTGACCTTCGATATCGATGCCAACGGTATCCTGCACGTTAGCGCGAAAGACAAGGCCACTGGCAAAGAGCAGTCCATTCAGATCAAGGCCTCTTCCGGTCTGTCCGATGAAGAGATCGATCAAATGGTCGCGGATGCCGAAGCGCACGCGGACGAAGACAAGAAGTTCGAAGAGCTGGTGCAGACTCGCAACCAGGCCGACCATCTGGTGCACGCGACTCGCAAGACCCTCGACGAAGCGGGCGACAAGGCCACGGACGAAGAGAAAGAGTCCATCACCAAGGCCTGTGACGAACTGGAAGAAGCCGCCAAGGGCAGCGACAAGGACGACATCGAAGCCAAGATCAAGGCGCTGTCTGAAGTGTCTGCACCGCTGGCCCAGAAGCTGTATGCCGAGCAGGCCCAGCAAGCCGAAGGCGCCGCTGATGCCGACGCGGGTCAGCAAAAGGCGGGTGATGACGTTGTCGACGCGGAGTTCGAAGAAGTCGACGACGACAAGAAGAAGTAAGCGAAAGGCGTCGGACGTTGACGTCAGACGAACGACGCCGGGCCCTGCCCGGCGTCGTGGTTTGAGCCCAGAATACGGACCTGTATATGTCCAAACGCGATTATTACGAAGTGCTGGGGGTGTCCAAGGATGTCAGCCAGCAGGATCTGAAAAAAGCTTATCGCCGACTGGCGATGAAATACCATCCGGACCGTAATCCGGATGATGAAGAGGCATTGGCCAAATTCAAGGAAGCCAAGGAAGCCTACGAAGTCCTCGCCGATGAGCAGAAACGTGCGGCTTACGACCAGTTCGGCCATGCCGGTGTGAATGGTCAGGGCGGCGCTGGCGGTTTCGGTGGCGGCGGTGCTGGCGGCTTTGGCGATATTTTTGGCGATATCTTCGGNGATATTTTTGGTGGTGGCGGCGGCGGTGGCCGTCGTGGCCCGGCCCGTGGTGCCGATCTGCGTTATACCCTGGAGTTGACGCTGGAACAGGCGGTGCGAGGCTGCGAAGAAAAGATTCGNGTGCCCACCTGGGATAGCTGCGGCGTCTGTCATGGCTCCGGGGCAAAGGAAGGCTCGCAGCCGGTGACCTGTACCACCTGTGGTGGTGCNGGTCAGGTGCGCATGCAGCAGGGCTTTTTCACNGTGCAGCAAGCTTGCCCGACCTGTAAGGGCGAAGGTCAGATCATCAAGGACCCTTGCGGCAGTTGTGGTGGCCAGGGCCGGGTGCAGAACACCAAGACCCTGTCTGTGAAGATNCCGGCCGGTGTCGATACCGGTGATCGCATTCGTCTGGCTGGCGAGGGCGAGGCGGGGATGCACGGTGCGCCGTCCGGAGACCTTTACGTNCAGGTNGCGGTACGCGAACACGACATCTTCCAGCGTGATGGNACCAATCTCTATTGCGAGGTGCCGGTCAGNTTTGTGGATGCCACTCTCGGTGGTGAGCTGGATGTGCCGACCCTGAACGGCAAGGTAAAGCTGAAAGTGCCGGCCGAAACCCAGAGCGGAAAAATGTTCCGTCTGCGCGGCAAGGGTGTGACCTCTGTGCGGGGGGGCGCCCCCGGGGATCTGCTTTGCAAGGTGGTGATCGAAACGCCGGTGAAGCTGTCCAGTGAGCAGAAAGACCTGCTGCGTCAGTTCCAGGATTCGCTGGAAAACGGTGGCGATCGTCATAACCCGCGCAAGAGCAGCTGGTTTGAAGGCGTGAAACGGTTCTTCGACACCAAGTAAGTGTGGTGGTCAGTGAATCGGGAAAAGCGGAGCCGGGCANCCGGCTCCGCTTTTTTTGTGCCGACGAACCGGGGGGGCATGAGGAGCCATAACGCAAAAAGCCGGGTGGGCGACAGCAAAGGGTGATGGTGGTGGGGAGGCGGCCCTTTTGGTGGTCTGACGANCACTCCCGCAGGGACGATCCACTGTGTGGAGGCGTTCCGGTACGGGCTCAGCCGATAGTATGAAAATTGACCGGGTTCATTGTCCCGCTTCTGTTCGCTGCTATATTCTGCATAAAAAACAACAACAAATATCGAGGCAGTTATGGGTGCGTGGCGACTGGCATGGATGCTGGGGGCGATCCTGATGTTTCCGGTTTCTCTTTCGGCGGCGCCTGTGGATCAGGCTTACCAGCGGGTGGAGGAAACCTTTTCCCAGCGAGCCCCCTTGCCGCTGGAGGATGCTGTCATTAATGGGGTCTGGGTGTCAGTACCCTTCGANCAGGCGCCTTACACCTATACCTACGACGAGATTCGCGAACACTGGGCGACCTTCATGCGTGGGTTGCAGTTGCCCTATCCGTCTGCAGAGTACCTTCAGTCCCGCTATCAGCGTTTCCCGGCCCTGTATCGTGATCTGCGCTATCAGGATGCTGACTGGCAGCAGCACAGTCGCAATGTGCTGGAGGTCTGGCAGGCCTTTTTTCGCGGTGATCTGCGTCACGCCCGGGATCTTGGGCGGCGCTATGGGGGTTATGCCCGGGTGCCTGCGGTGGTGGCGCAAATCGTCTACGCCACCTATCTGGCGCCGACCCACACCCAGAAGCAGCAATTGCTTCAGGAAGTGATTAACGAGATGGAGTGGTTCGGCCGTAATGCGCCTGTGTTGCCGGGGGATAAGGGCATGCAGTCGGATTACTGCATGATGCGCCTCGGTTTTGGCTACGCGGTGGCGAGGTTGGCCGAGGATGAATCGGTGCCGGCCACCCTGCAGCGCAACTATGCTGCCATGGTTATCAATGCGGCCACAGAGATGCTGGCGGTAGAACCGCAGCACCCGTTGGCGCTGTCGCTGAGCGCTGCCTTCGAAGCCAATGTGCTGCGGCGGGTGGGCAAGGCGGCAGGGCGGCTGACCCTGGCGGCCGACAGTCAGGATGCGATCCGCCCGTTCGAAGTATCGGTGGAGCAGGTGCCGGATCTGGCCATTGTGCGCTATGAGTATGCCAATAGTCTGCTTTACACCTACCAGGGCGATCAGGCGCAGCAGGCACTGGCGCAATTGATGCTGGCGGCGCAGTTGCCTGCCCGTTTTTCCATGGAATGGCTGGATCGGGCCTATGCTCGCAAGCGCCTGAAGGAAATCCAGGCCTGGCAGGCCAGCGGCATGAGTTTCAAGCGCTTTGACCGCAAGCGCCGCAAGTTCATGGAGAAGGAGGATCGNAACCTCTACGCAGTGAATCAGCCCCCCTTTCTGGTAGACTAGCCGCCTTTCACAATATTGGCGGGGCTGTGTGGTTGAGCAGTTGCTGCCCGGTGCGATGTTCAAGGAATTCAGCATGAAAGTAGGCATTATCGGNGCTGCCGGNCGCATGGGCCGTATTCTTATTGAGGCAACTCTTGCCAACCCGGATACCACNCTGGCGGCAGCGGTGGATGTGCCCGGGTCCAGCCTGATNGGCGCCGATGCCGGAGAGCTGGTNGGGCAGGGTAATGCGGGTGTGGCGTTGGCGGATGANCTGGCGGCAGTGGTTAACGATGCGGATGTGTTCATCGATTTCACCGTGCCGGAAGCNACCGTNAAGAATATTGAGGTGTGTCGTGCGGCGGGTACNAAGCTGGTTATCGGCACCACGGGCCTGGATGACGGGCAGATCGCGGGCCTGCGTGCGGCCAGCGAAGAGATCGCCATTTGCTACGCCCCNAACTACTCCATTGGTGTGAACCTGTGCTTCANGCTGCTGGAAACGGCGGCTGCGGTGTTGCAGGACGAGGTGGATATCGAAGTGATCGAGGCTCACCACCGTCACAAGATCGATGCCCCTTCCGGTACCGCCCTGCGCATGGGNGAAGTGGTGGCCCAGACCCTGGGGCGTAACCTCAAGGANGTGGCGGTCTACGGCCGCGAAGGTCGCACCGGCGAGCGTGACCGCCAGACCATCGGTTTCGAGACCATTCGTGCCGGCGATATCGTTGGGGATCATACGGTACTGTTCGCNGCCGATGGCGANCGGGTAGAGATTACCCACAAAGCTTCCAGCCGCATGGCCTTTGGCCGTGGTGCGGTGCGGGCCGCGGCCTGGTTGGGCGGTCAGGACAAGGGGCTGTTCGATATGCAGGANGTATTGGGTCTTGCNGGTGATNCGGCGGGCTGGGGCAAGGGCTAAGAGGGTCGAGCCAAAATCGATCGTGGGAGCNTGCCTGCAGGCNATTATCGCTTGCAGGCAAGCTCCCACGGAGGCCTTTCCTGCAGCTCGTCGTGTGCNGGCGGCTTTGAGGGTGACATTTGTTCTCCAAAGCCCTAAAATNGCGCGCAGCCCGTGATGGGCGTGCGGGGCACACGAATGAAGAATTTCACGAAAAAGCGAGGTGGAGCAATCCATCTCGCTTTTTTGCGACCGGAAAGCTGTATCCGGTCACGGTGCCCTGCCGCATATCTCCCTTTATTTCTGCCAGCCTGGAGGTTGCGTTGACGGTTCCCGCCATTCTCGCTCTCGAAGACGGAAGCATCTTTCGGGGTGTTGCTATCGGTGCCACGGGTGAAACCGTGGGTGAAGTGGTGTTTAACACCGCGATGACCGGCTACCAGGAGATCCTGACGGATCCCTCCTACGCCAAACAGATTGTGACCCTGACCTATCCCCACATCGGCAACACCGGTGTGACCGCCGAGGACGAAGAGTCCAGCCANATCTGGGCCGCCGGCCTGGTGATTCGCGATCTGGCCATGACGGTCAGCAACTGGCGTAGCGAAAAGTCCCTGCCGGACTACCTGCGTGAAAACAACATTGTTGCTATCGCCGATATCGATACCCGCCGCCTGACCCGCATTCTGCGCGACAAGGGCGCCCAGAACGGCTGCATTATCGCCGGCGATAACCTGGATGAGGCCAAAGCCCTCGACGCGGCCAAGGGTTTCCCNGGCCTGAAAGGNATGGATCTGGCCAAGGAAGTGACCGTCAAGGAATCCTACAGCTGGACGGAGTCCACCTGGGATCTGGAAAACGGACACACCGAGCAGAAAGACGCTCGCTTCCACGTGGTGGCCTACGATTACGGCGTCAAACGCAACATTCTGCGGATGCTGGCGGAGCGTGGCTGCAAGCTCACCGTGGTGCCGGCGCAGACCCCGGCTGCCGACGTGTTGGCCATGAATCCCGATGGNATCTTCCTGTCCAACGGCCCGGGTGATCCGGAGCCCTGTGACTACGCCATCGCGGCGATCAAGGANATCGTTGCCACTGGCAAACCGGTGTTTGGTATCTGCCTGGGCCACCAGCTGCTGGCGCTGGCCAGCGGGGCAAAGACCATCAAGATGGGCACNGGCCACCATGGCGCCAACCATCCGGTTAAAACCCTGGATGACGATACCGTAATGATCACCAGCCAGAACCACGGTTTTGCGGTGGACATGGACAACCTGCCGGACAACCTGAAGGTGACCCATGTATCGCTGTTCGATGGCACTCTGCAGGGGATTCATCGCACTGACGTGCCGGCGTTCAGCTTCCAGGGGCATCCGGAAGCGAGCCCGGGGCCGCATGACTGTGCGCCGCTGTTTGATCACTTCATCGAGTTGATGGAAGCCAAGTAANAGCGTCTGACGTCCGACGTCTGACGTCCGACGCNAAGACAACCGCAACATACGTCTGACGGTTAGNGAACTATGCCNAAAAGAACCGACATCAAAAGTATTCTCATCATTGGCGCTGGCCCGATCGTGATCGGCCAGGCCTGTGAGTTTGACTACTCCGGCGCGCAGGCTTGTAAAGCCCTGCGTGAAGAGGGGTTCCGGGTGATCCTGGTGAACTCCAACCCGGCCACCATCATGACCGACCCGGCCATGGCCGATGCCACCTACATCGAGCCGATCACCTGGGAAACGGTCGCCAAGATCATCGAGAAAGAGCGTCCGGANGCGCTGCTGCCCACCATGGGCGGTCAGACGGCACTGAACTGTGCGCTGGATCTGGACCACAACGGTGTGCTGGAAAANTTNGGTGTCGAGATGATTGGCGCCACCGAAGATGCCATCGACAAGGCGGAAGACCGCTCCCGTTTTGACAAGGCCATGAAAGCCATCGGCCTGGAGTGTCCGCGTTCTGCCATTGCTCATAACATGGAAGAGGCCAATGCGGCGCTGGAAGAGCTNGGTTTTCCCTGCATCATCCGCCCCAGCTTCACCATGGGTGGCTCCGGCGGTGGGGTGGCTTACAACCGCGAAGAGTTTGAAGAAATCTGTCAGCGTGGTCTGGATCTNTCNCCGACCAATGAGCTGCTGATNGACGAATCCCTGCTCGGCTGGAAAGAGTACGAGATGGAAGTGGTCCGTGACAAAAAGGACAACTGCATCATTGTCTGTTCCATCGAGAACTTCGATCCCATGGGTGTGCACACCGGTGACTCCATCACCGTGGCGCCGGCCCAGACGCTNACCGACAAGGAATACCAGATCATGCGGGANGCCTCNTTGGCGGTACTGCGTGAGATCGGTGTGGAAACCGGCGGCTCCAACGTGCAGTTCGGGGTAAACCCGGACAACGGCCGCATGGTGGTGATCGAAATGAACCCACGGGTGAGCCGNTCTTCCGCGCTGGCCTCCAAGGCGACCGGTTTCCCGATTGCCAAGGTGGCGGCCAAGCTGGCGGTGGGNTACACCCTGGACGAGCTGCAGAACGAGATCACCGGTGGCAAGACCCCGGCCTCTTTCGAGCCGTCCATCGATTACGTTGTTACCAAGATNCCTCGCTTCAACTTTGAAAAATTTGCCGAAGCGGATGCGGTNCTGACNACCCAGATGAAGTCTGTGGGCGAAGTGATGGCGATTGGCCGTAACTTCCAGGAATCCTGCCAGAAAGCCCTGCGTGGNCTGGAAACGGATTCNGTCGGCTTTGATCCCAAGGTAGATCCGGCGGCGCCGGATGCCCGTGAACAGGTGGCACAGATGCTGGCCACGCCGGGTCCGGANCGGATCTGGGTCGTGGGCGATGCCTTCCGGGTTGGTATGACCGTGGAAGACGTGTTCAACATCACCAAGATCGATCGCTGGTTCCTGGTGCAGATCGANGATCTGATCAAGGCAGAACAGCAAGCGGTGGCGCTGACGTTCTCGGGACTGAATCGCGATAACCTCTACGGCTTCAAGCGCAAGGGCTTCTCGGATGCGCGTCTGGCCCAGTTGCTGGGCGTCAAGGAATCGGACGTGCGCGGCAAGCGNGAAGAGCTGGATGTGCTGCCGATCTACAAGCGTGTTGATACCTGTGCGGCCGAGTTNGCGACGGATACCGCNTACATGTACTCCAGCTACGACGAGGAGTGCGAAGCGAATCCGTCTGACCGTGACAAGATCATGGTTATCGGCGGTGGNCCGAACCGTATCGGCCAGGGTATCGAATTNGATTACTGCTGTGTGCACGCGGCGTTCGCNATGCGCGAAGACGGTTACGAGACCATCATGGTCAACTGTAACCCGGAGACCGTGTCCACTGACTACGANACCTCNGATCGTCTGTTCTTCGAGCCGATTACTCTCGAAGACGTGCTGGCCATCGTGGCGAAAGAAAAACCCAAGGGCGTGATTGTGCAGTATGGCGGTCAAACTCCGCTGAAACTGGCCCGTGCCCTGCAGGCCGCTGGCGTGCCGATCATCGGTACCCCGCCGGATGCCATCGATGAAGCGGAAGACCGCGAGCGCTTCCAGCAGATGGTCAACAAGCTTGGCCTGAAGCAGCCGCCGAACCGTACCGCCCGTTCTCTGGAAGATGGCGTGCGCCTGGCAGAAGAAATTGGTTACCCGCTGGTGGTGCGTCCCTCCTATGTACTGGGTGGTCGCGCCATGGAGATCGTGTACAACGAAGCCGAGCTGCGTAACTACATGCTAAATGCCGTGTCGGTGTCCAACGATTCGCCGGTACTGCTGGACCGCTTCCTGGATGACGCGATCGAAGTGGATGTGGATGCCATCTGCGACGGCACCGATGTGGTGATCGGCGGCATCATGCAGCATATCGAGCAGGCTGGTGTTCACTCCGGTGACTCCGCCTGTTCCCTGCCGCCGTACTCCCTGGATGAAGACGTGCAGAACGTGATGCGTCAGCAGTCNCGCGACATGGCGNTGGAGTTGGGTGTGGTCGGTCTGATGAACGTGCAGTTCGCCGTCAAAGGTGGCGAGGTGTATGTTCTGGAAGTGAACCCCCGTGCGTCGCGAACAGTGCCGTACGTGTCCAAGTGTATTGGTGCTTCCCTGGCCAAGGTGGCCGCCCGCTGTATGGCAGGTGTCAGCCTCAAGGAACAAGGGTTTACCGAAGAGGTCAAACCGCAACACTACTTCGTGAAAGAAGCCGTGTTCCCGTTTGCCAAGTTCCCGAAAGTGGATCCGATCCTTGGCCCGGAAATGAAGTCTACCGGTGAGGTAATGGGCGTNGGCGCAACCTTCGCCGAAGCCTTTGGCAAGGCCTCTCTGGGTGCGGGTGAGAAAATGCCGGAAAAAGGCACNGCCTTTATTTCTGTGCGTGAGGTGGACAAGCCCGCCGCGGTGGATGTGGCGCGCATGCTGATCGAGCGCGGCTTCGATCTGGTGGCNACCCGTGGCACCGCCAAAGTCATTGCTGATGCCGGGCTGGCAGTAAAAGAAGTGAACAAGGTACTGGAAGGGCGTCCGCACATTGTGGATATGATCAAGAACGACCAGATCGCCCTGATTGTAAACACNACTGAAGGCAAGCAGGCGATTCGCGATTCCTTTGCGATTCGTCGCTCCGCTTTGCAGCACAAGGTGTTCTACACCACCACCATCACTGCGGCCCACGCCGTGTGTCAGGCGCTGGGTATCAGCGGCGAGCCCACCGTGCGTCGTCTGCAGGATTTGCACGCAGAAATGCAGTAATCGTCCCATGGAGCGCTCGGAGCTGAGTGCTCCGGGCGATTCGATGGAATTGACGAGGAAAACTATGCAACGCGTACCGATGACCGCCAATGGGGCGAAGGCCCTGCGTGCGGAACTGGAAAAACTGAAAAAAGAAGATCGCCCGCGTATTTCTGCTGCCATTGCGGAAGCGCGNGAGCACGGCGATCTGAAGGAAAACGCCGAGTACCATGCTGCCCGCGAGCAGCAGGGGTTCTGTGAGGGNCGGATCAACGAGATCGAATCCAAGCTGTCGGCGGCCCAGATNATNGATATCACCGAGCTGGAAAACACCGGCAAGGTGATCTTCGGCACCACCGTGACCATCATCGATGTGGACACCGATGAAGAGAAGGTCTACCAGATCGTGGGTGACGATGAAGCGAACATCAAGCAAGGCAAGCTGAGTGTGAACTCTCCCATTGCCCGTGGCCTGATCGGCCGGGAAGAGGGNGATGTGGTGCAGATTGATACCCCCGGCGGCACCCACGAATATGAGGTCGACAAGGTCGAGCATATTTGAACCCGGGTGATCCGCAGGCAACAAAAAAGGCGACGTGATACGTCGCCTTTTTTGTTGTTGGCCCCGCGGGTGGCGTGGGCCTCAGGTCGGGTGTGTTGCGATCAGGTATTCTGNTAGCGCAACAGATTGGAGAGCTTGGGGTTGGGCTTTTCGGCGGCCCGGTACAGCAGGGCGATGTTGCCAATGCGCTGGATCAGCTCGGCGCCGCTCTGTTCACACATGGTCTGCACGATGGCGGCCCGGTCGTCGCGGTTTTCGGCGTTGACNTTCACTTTCATCAGCTCGTGATCTTCCAGGCGGCTGTTGAGCTCTTCCTGNACGCTTTCNGTGAGACCCTTGTCGCCAATGATCAGGATGGCCTTCAGGTGATGGCCAATGCGGCGAAGGCGTTTGATGTCCTGGGAAGATAGCGGCACGGTGGTAGGCTCCGAATGAGTGTGGTGCGCTATTCTACAGCAACCGGGCTGAGGGTATAGGGGCGAGGACGTTGCGAGGTACGGGTTTCGGGTTGCGAAAGGCGAAATCGGAACCCCGGCATTCCGGTGGGAGGGTGGGTTTTCGCAACCCGAGCCCCGTANCTTGAGACTGCGTGTCGCGTAGGGCGGAAATCGGCAAATGCCGATCTCNGCCATGATAATTGCAATCGAAATACCGGCGGAGATCGGCATTTGCCGATTTCCACCCTACGAAAGGCAGGAGATTCTTTGCATGGCCAAATCCAGCCGCTCCAANTCCAGCAAGGGCTGGCTCAAGGAGCATTTNAGTGACCAGTGGGTGGCCAAGGCCCAGGAGCAGGGTTACCGGTCCCGTGCCAGNTTCAAGCTGTTGGAAATGCANGAAAAGGACAAGCTGTTCCGGCCNGGCATGACGGTGCTGGACCTGGGNGCGGCGCCNGGCGGCTGGAGCCAGGTGGCCGGNCAGCTNATCGGTGGCAAGGGGACGGTGATTGCCAGCGACATCCTGGCNATGGATGCGCTGCCGGATGTGACCTTCATTCAAGGNGATTTCCGGGAAGATGACGTCTANGAGCAGATCCTGGCGGCGGTGGGGGATCGCAAGGTAGACCTTGTAATGTCGGATATGGCCCCCAATATGAGTGGTAACAGTGGTGTGGATCAGCCGCGAGCCATGTATCTGGCGGAATTGGCGCTGGAGATGGCGGAGCGGGTGCTGGAACCCAATGGCCTGTTTCTGGTCAAGGTATTCCAGGGAGAGGGGTTCGAGGAGTACCGCCGCGCCCTGCAATCACGCTTTCGCAAGGTGATTACCCGCAAGCCGGCCGCAAGCCGTGCCCGATCCACCGAGGTNTACCAGTTGGCGGTGGGCCTGAAGTAGAGCGTAAAAGCTGTAAAACCGGCTTTTTGCTGTCCGAACCGGCATTACGCTGCCATTGATAAATGGTGTAAGGTACAGGTTCGCAAGTGTGCGCAGATGCGCCAGGAATTGATCGAGGTCTCCCTTGAACGACATGACCAAGAATATTGTGCTGTGGCTGGTAATTGCCGGCGTGCTTTATGTAGTGGCATCCAGCATCAGCAANCAGCCTGCCAATAGCGACATCNCTTATTCCACCTTTATTTCCCGGGTGGAAAGCGGCGGTGTGCAGGCGGTGACCATCGGTGAGAGTGATATTTCCGGCACCTACAGTGATGGTAGCCGGTTCTCCACGATCAAGCCGCCGACCCTGGACACCAACCTGATGCCGACCCTGATCCAGAACGGTGTCGAGGTGAAAGGGACCGAACCCAAGCGCGACAGCTTCCTGATGCGTCTGTTCCTGTCTGTGCTGCCGATCCTCCTGATNCTGGCCATCTTTATCTTCTTCATGCGTCAGATGCAGGGTGGCGGCAAGGGNGGCGGNGGCCCCATGACCTTTGGTAAATCCAAGGCCAAGCTGCTGGGTGAAGACCAGATCAAGACCACCTTTGCCGANGTGGCNGGCGTGGAAGAAGCNAAGGAAGAAGTGCAGGAGCTGGTGGAGTTTCTGCGTGACCCGGCCAAGTTCCAGCGCCTGGGCGGCAAGATCCCCCGNGGTGTGCTGATGGTGGGCTCTCCGGGTACCGGTAAGACCTTGTTGGCCAAGGCTATTGCGGGTGAAGCCAAGGTGCCGTTCTTCAGCATCTCAGGNTCTGACTTTGTGGAAATGTTCGTGGGTGTCGGTGCCAGCCGGGTNCGNGACATGTTCGANCAGGCCAAGAAGCATTCACCCTGCATTATCTTNATNGATGAAATTGANGCNGTGGGNCGCTCNCGTGGNGCNGGNNTNGGNGGNGGNCANGATGAGCGTGANCAGACCNTNAACCAGNTGCTGGTNGANATGGACGGNTTNGANGGNAATGAAGGCATCATCGTNATTGCNGCCACCAACCGTCCNGANGTGCTNGANCCNGCGCTGCTNCGCCCNGGNCGTTTNGACCGTCAGGTNACCGTNCCGCTNCCGGATATCCGNGGNCGNGAGCAGGTGNTGAAAGTNCACATGCGNCAGGTGCCGATTGCCGANGACGTGGATGCCNGCGNTGATTGCNCGNGGNACCCCNGGNTTCTCCGGTGCNGATCTGGCCAANCTGGTCAANGANGCNGCCNTGTTCGCNGCCCGTGCCAACAAGCGCATGGTNTCCATGGAAGAGTTCGAGAAGGCCAAGGACAAGATCCTGATGGGTGCNGANCGTCGNTCCATGGTCATGAACGAGAAAGAAAAACTGAATACGGCTTACCANGAGGCCGGNCATGCCATCGTAGGGCGCNTGGTGCCTGAGCATGATCCGGTTTACAAGGTGAGCATTATTCCTCGTGGNCGNGCCCTGGGNGTGACCATGTACCTGCCGGAAGAGGACAAATANTCCCAGTCCAAGCGGGCATTGGANTCCTCCATTTGCTCCTTGTACGGCGGCCGTCTGGCGGAAGAGATGACNCTGGGNTTTGATGGNGTNACGACNGGTGCNTCCAACGATATTGANCGTGCCACCAAGCTGGCCCGTGCNATGGTGACCAAGTGGGGCTTGAGCGAAAAACTGGGCCCACTGGCTTACGAGGAAGAAGAAGGTGAAGTGTTCCTCGGCAAGCAGATGTCCCAGCGCAAGGCCATGTCNGAGCAGACNGCNGAAGAAATCGACCGNGAAGTGCGCGCCATCATNGANAGCTGCTANGGCCGCGCCAAGCAGATNCTGGAAGATAACCGGGACAAGCTGGACNTGATGGCGGATGCTNTGATGCAGTACGAGACCATNGATGCNGANCAGATNGANGACATCATGTCNGGTCACAAGCCGCGCCCGCCGAAAGACTGGCGTGATCAGGGNCCGGGCAANGGTGCTGCNGCGACCGGTGATCCNAAGCCGGGTGANGACGCNATNGGCGGCCCTGCCAACAANCATTGATAGNNANACACGCCGTGCGTCACGGGTTGNCGCACGGCGTTGTTGTTTCTGATCNTTTACNGTNCCCAAANCNNTNAATCAAGGCGCNTNTNATTGCGTATGNCNTGTTGCATTGGNCTGNATTCAGGCGNCAGGNNCCGTANTATNCNATTGATGAATNTTCTGGTNGCTTTGCGATGACCCGACTNCCCTGTGGNGCCCGCACGCTGGATCTGTCAGCCCCCGTGGTGATGGGGATCCTNAACGTGACTCCCGACTCCTTTTCTGACGGTGGCCGCTTTAACGAGCGTGATGCGGCGTTGCGCCAGGCTGANCGCATGCTGGCTGANGGGGCCGCCATCATTGATGTGGGGGGCGAATCCACNCGNCCCGGNGCGGCGCCGGTGACCGAGCAGGAAGAGCTGGATCGCGTGGTNCCCATTGTNGANGCGTTGGCGCGGGAGNTGGNNGCGNTGGTGTCNGTGGATACCAGTACNGCGGCGGTGATNCGTGACAGTGCNGCGGTGGGNGCCGGGTTGATCAATGATGTGCGCTCNCTNCAGCGNCCNGGNGCGCTGGCGGCNGCGGCGGCCACGGNNCTGCCTGTGTGTNTNATGCANATGNNGGGNGAGCCGGGCACNATGCAGGATGATCCTCGNTATGAGGATGTCACCGCCGAGGTGGTGGCNTTTCTNGAGGCNCGNGTGNNGGANTGTGNGCNGGCNGGGATTCNNCGNGANCGTNTGTTGGTGGACCCNGGNTTCGGTTTNGCCAAGACCNTNGCGCATAATCTNACNTTGATGCAGCANATGNATGCNTTGCANTCNNTGGCATTGCCCNTCCTGATNGGNGTGTCCCGCAAGTCGNTGTTTGGCANGGTNTTGGGGCGNGANGTNNATGAGCGNNTGCCNGGNAGNCTGGCGGCNGCNGTNATGTGTGTGGAGCGNGGCGCCAGNATNGTNCGNGCCCANGATGTTAAGGAAACCGTGGANGCNGTGCGTTTTGCGCATGCNGTCCGCGAAGCGGGAAAGGAGTCNCAGTNATGGCGCGTAAATATTTCGGCACNGATGGNGTGCGCGGCACGGTGGGGCAGTTTCCGATTACNCCGGATTTTGTGCTCAAGCTNGGNTGGGCGGCCGGTAAGGTNNTGGCGGCACGCGGTGGNAGCAAGATTTTGATCGGCAAGGATACCCGNATNTCCGGGTATATGTTNGAGTCTGCNNTGGAGGCGGGNATNTCTGCNGCNGGGATNGATGTGCGNTTGCTGGGGCCGCTGCCGACNCCGGGGATTGCCTATCTGACNCGNACNTTGTCTGCCCAGGCNGGNATCGTGATCTCGGCTTCACACAATGCCTATACCGATAACGGGATCAAGTTTTTTGGNCCGGACGGNCGCAAGCTCAACGATGCGATTGAGCAGGAGATCGAGANGCTNCTCGATGAGGAAATGTCGGTGGTGGCNACNGANCAGATCGGCAAGGTACGTCGTATTGATGATGCNCGTGGCCGCTACATCGAGTTCTGNAAAAGCACCACGCCTGGNNTGGATTTGAAAGGCATGAANGTGGTGGTGGATACCGCTAACGGNGCGGCGTACCACATCGCGCCNGCGGTGNTGGANGAGCTNGGNGCGGAAGTGATCGCCATNGCTCATCAGCCGGATGGATTCAATATCAACCGTGAGTGCGGTTCTACTCATCCCGAGCAGCTGCAGGAAAGGGTNGTNGCGGAAAAGGCGGACTTGGGGATTGCCCTGGATGGCGATGCGGANCGCCTGATCATGGTGGATCACACAGGCAAGTTGGTAGATGGTGATCAGCTNCTGTATGTGATNGCCCGTGATCGCAAGGAGAGNGGCGNNGCGGTCGAGGGTGTGGTTGGCACNCTGATGACCAATTTTGGNTTGGAGNTGGCGCTCAAGACGCTTGGTGTGGAATTTGTNCGCGCCAAGGTCGGTGANCGCTATGTGATGGAGCAGCTGGATCANCGNGGNTGGTTGATTGGNGGNGAGTCCTCGGGGCANCTGGTCTGTCTNGATCGNACCTCTACNGGTGACGGCACNGTCTCTGCCTTGCAGGTGNTGGCNGCCCTGGCCCGNCGGGGCGATAGCCTNGCCGAGGCGGTGGCCGATGTGGCNATGCTGCCGCAGGTNATGATCAACGTGCGNGGGCCNAATCGCGATGGNTTTGAGGCGCTGCCGGCGGTCAAGGCCGCGGTGGCCGATGCCGAGGCAAAACTTGCGGGGAATGGTCGTATTTTGCTGCGTCCNTCCGGCACGGANCCGCTGGTGCGGGTCATGATTGAAGGNAAGGATTCCGAACAGGTAGAAACGCTCTGCCGCGAGCTGGCGGATGTCGTAGAGGGNGCCATCGCCTAAGGGNGNCTGGCGTCNAGGTGGANGGCTCNCGTAATGATCAGGCTGGCACTNTGTGTGCCGGGGGAAGNGCGGCGNNATNNGTGTCGCCGGGTAATNAAGGAATACACATGAACAAAAGAACNCCGCTNGTTGCNGGCAACTGGAAGATGAATGGNGATCCTTCCCTGGTTGANGGTATGGCNGCGGCCCTGGCGGGATATGACGGTGCGGCGCAGATGGTGNTCTGNCCGCCGTTTCCTTNTCTGGCCCAGGCCAGGNAGNNNTTTGCNNGNCATNTNGCCATNGGGGCNCAGAANCTNAGNGATCAGGANGANGGGGCCTATACCGGTGAGGTGTCTGCCTCGATGCTGGCCGGTGCGGGTTGTGGNTATGTGATTATCGGGCATTCCGAGCGGCGCGCCCTGTATGGCGAAACCGATGNATTGATCGCGGCGAAGTTTGCTCGTGCACAGACAGAAGGGCTGGTGCCNATTCTCTGTGTCGGCGAGACCCTNGAAGAGCGGGAGGCGGGCAAGACCGAGGCGGTAGTNTGNGGGCAGTTGCAGGCNGTGATCGATGCGGCAGGGATTGAGGCGTTTGCCCGAGCCGTCGTCGCCTANGAGCCGGTCTGGGCCATNGGTACNGGCATGACGGCNAGCCCGGAGCAGGCACAGGAAGTGCACGCNACNCTGCGCCAAACNGTGGCGTCNTACAGTGCGGATATTGCCGCTTCCCTGCCGTTGCTTTACGGCGGCAGTGTAAAGGCGGATAATGCCGCCCTTCTGTTTGCCCAGTCAGACATCGATGGGGGTCTGATTGGTGGGGCATCGTTAACTGCCGACAGTTTTCTTGCTATCTGCCNGGCGGCGGAATAGCGGAACCAATGAAAATATAGAGTAACTATGGATATCGTCGTTCACGTAGTACATGTGCTGGCGGCCCTGGGCCTGATTGGTCTGGTCCTGATTCAGCATGGCAAGGGTGCCGATGCTGGCGCNTCATTCGGTGGTGGTGGCTCCCAGACTGTGTTTGGCAGCGCGGGNTCNGCCAATTTNCTGACNCGNGCNACTGCCGTGNTGGCGGTNGTGTTCTTCGTGACCAGCCTGGTGNTGGCCTGGATGGCACGCCAGGAGGCNGAAGGGGCGCGTACCTATCTGCCTGANCTGGAAACNATCGAAGAGCAGGCGGATGTNCCTGCGCCGGCNGATCAGGNGGANNTGCCNGCAGCGGCGANNGAGGTTCCTGCGGTNNNNGGTGAGAATTCTGAAAAAGAAGTTTCAGANCAGCCNCAAGCTGATGTAGAATCCGCGTCCCCGGCTGAGGTGCCTCAGCCGGCGCAGTAAGTTAAGCGTTCTTTGCCGAAGTGGTGGAATTGGTAGACACGCTATCTTGAGGGGGTAGTGAGCTTCGCTCGTGCCGGTTCAAGTCCGGCCTTCGGCACCAATTTGGGAAAGATGGNTGGCACTGAATTTCAATGTCTCCATCTGGTCAAGAAAGCATCAGGTTAAGCGGCTTTTCCTGATGCTAAGGCTTCGAAAAATAAATACTTTTTTCACGAAGTCTCCTTGACAGCGNANNGCNCNNTAAGTAGTATTTGCGCTCGGTTTTGAGGTGATTTGCNGCGNNCACAGGCGCAGCANATCACGGGTTCAGAATNCTGAACCAGAGCCCTGGTGCNTCGGGCTTTAAAGGGCACAANGTTTATTGCGGGGTGGAGCAGTCTGGTAGCTCGTCGGGCTCATAACCCGAAGGTCGTAGGTTCAAATCCTNCCCCCGCTACCACTTAGAAGGATCAGCTTCGGTTGATCCAAAGCGGACAAAAAGCCCCTCTAGCAGGGGCTTTTTGTTATCCGCGACAGTGGAATGGGCGGTGGATGTGCGGTCGGTTGCGTGTTGTCCTGCAGTCGTCGGTGATGTCCCCAGGCCCATTTTTTGTTTGTACCTGAAGCAACCATTTCTTCGGGAGTAATGTCGGAAAAGGCATGTCGAAACGCGTAGAACAGTTAACGGCGCTATTTGCACCGGTAGTGGAAGATCTCGGCTTCGTGCTTTGGGGTGTGGAATACATCCAGGGGCGCGGNGCTGTTGTGCGTGTGTTTATCGANCATGAAGACGGCATTACGGTAGATAACTGTGCGGCGGTGAGTCACGAGATCAGCGGCGTGCTGGATGTGGAAGATCCAATTTCCGGGGAGTACAACCTGGAAGTGTCCTCTCCGGGCATGGATCGTCCCATGTTTGAACTTGCGCAATATGCCGACTACATCGGTGAAGATGTCCAGCTCAAGCTGCTGGCACCGNTNGCAGGCAAGCGCAAATTGACCGCAGCCATTGTGGCTGTGGATGGNGAAACGCTGGTGGTGGAGCTGGATGGCGAAACCCTGCGTATTCCTTACGGTCAGGTTGATCGTGCCCGGCTTCAGCCGCGCTTCGATTAAGCCTGAGAGAACCTTGTCTTTGTAAAGGCCTGGCCATGAACAAAGAGATCCTGCTGGTAGCGGAAACCGTTTCAAACGAGAAGGGCGTTAGCCGCGATGTAATTTTCGAGGCTATTGAACTGGCTCTCGCGGCGGCAACCAAGAAGCGTTTTAAGGAAGAAGACGTGGAAATCCGTGTGGACATCGACCGTGTTTCCGGCGATTCCCGCACNTTCCGTGTCTGGCATGTGGTGCCCGACGAAGATCTGTATGAATTCGGCAAGCAGCTGACGCTGGATGAAGCCCACGAGCAGGATACCTCCCTGCAGATCGGCGACACCTGGGAAGAAGAGATCGAGTCCGAAGCATTCGGTCGTATTGCGGCCCAGACTGCCAAGCAGGTGATTGTNCAGAAGGTTCGTGAAGCCGAGCGTCGCCAGATCATTGAAGAATATCGTGACCGTATTGGTGATCTGGTCAGCGGNACCGTGAAGAAGGCCAACCGTGATTCCATCGTGTTGGACCTGGGCGGTAACGCAGAAGCGCTGATNACNCGTGAGCACATGATTCCCCGTGAAGCGGTGCGTCAGAACGATCGCATTCGCGCCTACTTGCTGGGTGTGAACGAAGAAAACCGTGGNCCGCAGCTGTTTGCCAGCCGTGCCTGCCCGGAAATGCTGATCGAGCTGTTCAAAATCGAAGTGCCGGAAATCGGTGAAGAGCTGATTGAGATCAAGGGNGCTGCCCGCGATCCGGGTTCTCGCGCCAAGATTGCGGTGAAGACCAACGATCAGCGGATCGACCCGGTGGGCGCCTGTGTGGGTATGCGCGGTGCGCGTGTTCAGGCGGTNTCCAACGAGNTGGCNGGTGAGCGTATCGATATNGTCCTGTGGGACGACAACCCGGCACAGCTGGTCATNAATGCCATGCAGCCGGCGGAAGTGGCGTCCATNGTGATGGACGAAGAAAGCCACGCCATGGATATCGCGGTGGAAGATGANTCCGCNCTGGCACAGGCCATCGGCCGTAGTGGCCAGAACATCCGTCTTGCTTCCGAGCTGACTGGCTGGGAACTGAACGTGATGACGCTGGACGACGCCGAGAACAAGCAGCAGGAAGAAGCNGCTCAGGCGCTGGAAACCTTTATGAACGAGCTGGACGTGGACGAAGATATCGCCGGCGTGCTCGTGGAAGAAGGCTTTTCCACGCTGGAAGAGGTGGCCTATGTGCCGGAAGAAGAGATGCTCGCTATTGACGGGTTTGACGAGGATATCGTCGAAGCCCTTCGCCAGCGTGCCAAAGATGCCCTGCTGACCAAGGCACTGGTATCTGAAGAGAAATTTGAACAAGCCGAGCCTGCGGACGACCTTCTGAGNATGGAAGGTATGGANCGTGAGTTGGCTGTGGAACTGGCTTCCCGTGGCATCGTCACGATGGAAGATCTCGCCGAACAGGCGGTGGATGACCTGCTCGAAATTGAAGGCCTGGATGAGGAGCGCGCTGCGCAACTGATCATGACCGCCCGGGCTCCCTGGTTCGANAACGAAGACGGGGAATAACAGCCGTATTTTTCCGGCTGAGGCAGTGCAGGCACCATAGAGCGGACAGGAGAGTGTTGCTGACATGGCAGAAACGACCGTAAAGAAACTGGCCGAAACCGTAGGTATGCCCGTTGAGAAANTGCTTTCTCAAATGAAGGAAGCGGGCTTGCCNCATGGGGACGCCAGCGAAGAGGTCTCCGGTGAACAGAAGCAGNAGCTGCTGGCGCATCTGCGCAAGTCTCATGGTGCCGCGGAACCTGAGGGCAAGAAAATCACCCTCAAGCGCAAGTCCACCAGTACCATCAAGACCACCGGTGCGGCGGGTAAAGCCAAGACNGTAAACGTGGAAGTGCGCAAGAAACGCACCTACGTGAAGCGTGAAGTGCTGGAAGCGGAAGCCCGCGAGGAAGCCGAGCGCAAAGCGGCTGAAGAGGCNGCACTGAAGGCCGAACAGGAAAAACGCGAGGCAGAAGAAGCNGCCAAGCGTCAGGCGGAAGAAGAAGTCGCCCGCAAGAAAGAGGAAGAGGCCAAGGCCGCTGCAGAAGTTGACCGCAAGGCAGCTGAAGAAAAAGCAGCGGAAGAGAAGGCCAANCGCGTTGCTGTGCCGAAGACTGCAGCAGCCAAGAAGCCGGCCAAAGAAGAAACGCCGGAAGAAAAGGCCAAGCGCGAAGAGGAAGAGAAAAAGCAGCGTGAGGCNGAAGAAGCCAAGCGNAAGCAAGAATCCGAAGCCCGTAAAAAGGCCGAGGAAGAGGCTGCCCGTCGCACCGCTGAAGAAGCGGCCCGNATCGCTGCCGAACTGGAGCAGCGTGGNGACCAGCCCGAGAAGAAAGAAGAGGAAGTGGACGATGGTTCTTCCATCGTGGTGGCGGCCCAGGAGGCCAGCTATCAGCGTGAAGAGCGTCAGTCCCGTCGTCGTCGTCGCAAGCCGAAGGCTGCCGGTGTTGCTCATGGTCAGATGAAGAGCTCCATGAACAAGGCGCACGGATTCAAAGCCCCGACGGAGAAAAAGATTCTGGAAGTTGAAGTCCCGGAAACCATTACCGTAGGCGATCTCGCCCAACGCTTGAACATCAAGTCCAAGGAACTGATCAAGTCCTTGATGAAGATGGGCGAAATGGCCACCGTGAATCAACATATCGACCAGGAAACCGCCATCCTGCTGGTAGAAGAAATGGGCCACAAGGCCGTTGCCGGCAAGGGTGAAGAAGAGGTANTGGAAGATCACCTGGCAACCATGGTTAACCGTGACGGTGCCGAGCTGTCTCAGCGCGCGCCGGTCGTGACCATTATGGGCCACGTTGACCACGGCAAGACCTCGCTGCTGGATTACATTCGTAAGGCCAAGGTAGCGGCCGGTGAGGCGGGNGGTATTACCCAGCATATCGGTGCGTACCACGTGGACCACGAGAAGGGCATGATTACCTTCCTGGATACCCCGGGTCACGCCGCCTTTACGGCCATGCGTGCCCGTGGTGCCAAGGCTACGGATATCGTCATCATCGTGGTGGCNGCGGATGACGGTGTCATGCCGCAGACCGAAGAAGCAGTNAACCACGCGAAAGCGTCTGGTGCNCCGATCATCATTGCGGTCAACAAGATCGACAAGGANCAGGCTGATCCGGATCGTGTGAAGAACGAGCTGGCGGCCAAGGACGTGATCCCNGAAGAGTGGGGCGGTGACTACCAGTTCATTAACGTCTCTGCCCATACCGGTGAGGGTGTTGATGAGCTNCTGGATGCCATCCAGCTGCAATCCGAACTGCTTGAGCTGGAGGCCTCNNCCACTGGCCCGGCGACCGGTGTGGTGATCGAATCCCGTATTGAGAAAGGTCGCGGTACCGTGGCCTCTATCCTGGTGCAGGCNGGTCAACTGAATATCGGCGACATGNTGCTGGCGGGGGCNCACTTCGGCCGCGTCCGTGCCATGGCNGATGAGAATGGCCAACCCATCAAGAGTGCCGGTCCTTCCATTCCGGTGGAAGTGCTGGGTCTGGACGGTGCACCGGAAGCGGGTGAACAGGTTCAGGTGGTGTCNGACGAGCGNAAGGCCCGTGAAGTGGCNGAGTTCCGTCAGGAGCGCGACCGCGATGTGAAGCTCAAGCGTCAGCAGGCTTCCAAACTGGAAAACCTGTTTGCCAACATGGGTGGCGCCGAAGCCAGCACCGTGAACATCGTCCTCAAGACGGATGTTCGTGGTTCTCTGGAAGCGCTGCAGGGTGCTCTCCATGATCTGGGCACCGACGAAGTGAAGGTGAACCTGGTTGCTGCCGGNGTGGGTGCGATCAACGAATCCGATGTAAACCTGGCCATGACCAGTGAAGCGGTACTGCTGGGCTTCAATGTCCGTGCCGATTCCAAGGCCAAGAAGCTGTGTGAGCAGGAAGGTATCGACCTGCGTTACTACAGCGTGATCTATGAGCTGATCGACGATGTGAAGCAGGCCATGAGCGGCTTGCTGGCACCGGAGAAACGCGAAGAGATTCTGGGTACTGCCCAGGTCCGCGACGTGTTCCGTTCTTCCAAGTTCGGTGCCGTGGCCGGTTGTATGGTGATCGAAGGTACCCTGTACCGAAACCGCCCGATCCGCGTTCTGCGCGACGATGTGGTGATCTTCGAAGGCGAGCTGGAATCCCTGCGTCGTTTCAAGGACGACGTGCCGGAAGTTCGCAACGGCATGGAATGTGGTATTGCCGTGAAGAGCTACAACGACGTGAAGGAAGGCGACAAGATCGAGGTCTTCGAAGTGAAGGAGGTGGCGCGCTCCCTGTAAGGGGCGTGCCCGGCCGCAACTGCCATGAGTCGTCATCGTCGCCCGCAGGGGTTTAACCGCACCGACCGTATCGCGGACCAGATCCAGCGTGAGCTGTCCCGGTTGCTGCAGTTTGAAGTCAAAGACCCGCGGGTGAACCTGGCGACCGTGCAGGATGTGACGGTCTCCNGGGACCTGTCTTTTGCCGATGTCTACTTCACGTTGCTGGGCAAAGGTGAAGAAGAAGGGGCAGAAGCNGAGAAGGTGCTGGAAAAGGCCAGTGGCTTTCTGCGCAGTAGCCTGGCTCAGAGCCTGAATACCCGCACCACCCCCAAGTTGCGTTTCCACTATGACATGACCCCGGAAAACGCCGCGAAGATGTCTCGTCTGATTGACGATGTCCGCGCGGAAGACCGGGAGTTGCGTCCGGACAACGACNAACCCGAGCAGGATTAACGGAGCACTCCGGTGGCAAAACGTCGTCCCCGTGGCCGCAATATCAGCGGCATTTTGTTGTTGGATAAAGTGACCGGCGTGAGCAGTAACGGTGCTCTGCAGATGGCGAAGAAGATGTTCGCTGCCGCCAAGGCGGGCCACACTGGCAGCCTGGATCCCCTGGCCACCGGTATGCTGCCAATCTGTTTTGGNGANGCGACCAAATTCAGCCAGTTCCTGCTGGAATCCGACAAGAGCTACCGGGTCACGGCCAAACTGGGTGTCACCACGGAAACCGGTGATGCCGATGGTGAGGTGGTGAAGACCACTGANGTCACGGCCTCCGCAGCGGATATCGAAGATGCGCTGATGTCTTTCATGGGGGATATCGAGCAGATTCCCAGCATGTATTCGGCGATCAAGCATGAGGGGGTTCCCCTCTACAAGCTGGCGCGGGAAGGCAAGACCGTAGAGCGCAAGCCTCGCGCGGTGACCATTTATGACATCCGGATTCTGCGNATCGAAGGCGATGAGCTGGAATTCGAGGTGGACTGTTCCAAGGGCACTTACGTNCGTTCGCTGGTGGAAGACACCGGAGACAAGCTGGGCTGTGGCGGCCATGTCACCGTTCTGCACCGCTTGTCGGCGGGGCCCTATCCGGCGGAAAAGATGCTGACCCTGGAGCAACTGGGCAATATCAAGGCCGAGGGCGGGTTCGAGGCAATCGACGAACTGCTCTTGCCTTTATCAACCAGCGTGGCAGACTGGCCGCGCGTTGAACTGGGTGACAATGCTGCCTATTACATTCAGCAGGGTCAGCCAGTGATGGCCTCAGACCGTCCGGCGGANGGCTGGGTCAGTGTTTACAAGGCATCCAGCGGCGAGTTTTTGGGCGTCGGTGAGGTGCTGGAAGACGGGCGAATTGCGCCGCGTCGACTGGTTTCAAACTGAGTTGCCCTTGCGGTAACCGGCTTGGAAAACCCGACGGCAGCTATAAATATGCATGGCTGACCGTGACATTCATTGTGCATATTGGAGCAAAACCATGGCTTTGACCGTAGAACAGAAAGCGGAAATCCTGAAAGAGCACGGCCAGAAAGAAGGCGATACCGGTTCTCCGGAAGTGCAGGTTGCACTGCTGACCGCCAANATCAATGGCCTGCANGGTCACTTCAAGGACCACAAGAAGGATCACCACAGCCGTCGCGGCCTGATCCGCATGGTAAACCAGCGTCGTAAGCTGCTGGACTACCTGGCCAAGAAAGACCGCACTCGTTACCTCCAGCTGATCGAAAAGCTGGGTCTGCGTCGCTAACAGGCTGTGCAGATCGGGTAACCGCAACAGAAGCTCGGCTCCGCCGGGCTTTTGTTGTTTCTGGAGGGNCACAATTCCCTCCCCCCTGCGGTCGCTTGCTGGCAAGCGATGTTTTTGGCGAGGATCGGCTCACGCCGATTTCCGCCCTGCGGGCTGGCGGGTTATGATGCGCGAGCGAAAGAAGATGTTGTCAGAGGCATGGGCCTCGAAGATTGTCGTGAAGAGAGAAGAGACGAGATATGTTCAATAAAATCACCAAAGAGATTCAGTTCGGCCGTGACACGGTCATCCTGGAAACCGGGCAAATCGCCCGCCAGGCCACNGCCGCTGTCATGGTNCGCATCGGTGCCACCGAAGTGCTGGTCACCGTGGTGGGCAAGAAAGAAGCCGACCCCAGCAAGAACTTCTTCCCGCTGACCGTGAATTACCAGGAAAAGACCTACGCAGCCGGCCGTATCCCCGGTGGNTTCCTGAAGCGTGAAGGTCGCCCGAGTGAGAAAGAAACCCTNACNTGCCGCNTGATCGACCGTCCGATCCGNCCGCTGTTCCCCAATGGCTTCATGAATGAAGTGCAGGTCGTGGCGACCGTGATGTCCGTGGACAAGGAAAACGATCCAGACATCGCTGCCATGATTGGTACCTCTGCGGCNNTGGCAATNTCCGGTATCCCGTTCAGTGGCCCCATCGGTGCGGCCCGCGTCGGCTTCAAGGATGGCATGTACATCCTCAACCCGAGCTACGCAGAGCTGGCCGAATCCGCTCTGGATCTGGTGGTTGCCGGTACCGAGCCCGCCGTACTGATGGTGGAATCCGAAGCCAAAGAGCTGTCTGAAGACCAGATGCTGGGTGCAGTACTGTTCGGCCACATGGAAATGCAGCCGGTCATCCAGGGCATTCGCGAGTTCGCTGCCGAAGTGGGCACCCCTGCCTGGGAGTGGACTGCTCCGGCCGTAAACACNGAGCTGAAAGATGCCATCAAGGCCAAGTTCGANGCTGGNCTGGNCGAGGCCTACACNATTACCGAGAAAATGGCCCGCTACGCCAAAGTCGGCGAGCTGCGTGACGCTTGTGTGGCCGAATTCGCTACCGGTGAAGAAGGCGCGCCAGAAGCGGGCGAAGTGAAAGAGCTGTTCGGCAAGATCGAGAAAAACGTGGTGCGNGAAGCGGTTGTGTCCGGCAAGCCGCGTATCGACGGCCGTGCCCTGGATGCGGTGCGCGCCATCGACTGTCAGGTCGGCAATCTGGCCAAGACCCACGGTTCTGCNCTGTTCACCCGTGGCGAGACGCAGGCCATCGTGGCGGCGACCCTGGGCGGTATGCGTGATGCCCAGTTCATCGACGCGCTGGAAGGATCCCGTCAGGATCACTTCATGCTGCATTACAACTTCCCTCCTTACTGCGTGGGCGAGACCGGCATGATCGGTTCTCCGAAGCGTCGTGAGATCGGTCACGGTCGCCTGGCCCGTCGTGGNGTGCAGGCAGTACTGCCCACCGTGCAGGANTTCCCCTACACCATTCGTGTGGTCTCCGAGATCACCGAATCCAACGGTTCCTCTTCCATGGCGTCCGTGTGTGGCACTTCCATGGCNCTGATGGATGCCGGTGTTCCCCTGACTGCACCGGTGGCGGGTATCGCCATGGGTCTGGTGAAGGAAGAAGACGGCCGTTTCGCGGTACTGTCTGACATCCTCGGTGACGAAGATCACCTGGGCGACATGGACTTCAAGGTGGCCGGTACCGCACGCGGTGTGACTGCCCTGCAGATGGATATCAAGATCGAAGGGATCACCGAAGAGATCATGGAGAAGGCGCTGGAACAGGCTAACGCCGGTCGTCTCCATATCCTTGGTGAAATGTCCAAGGCCATCGGCGCGTCCCGTACCCAGGTATCCGAGAATGCACCGACCCTNCTGACCCTGAAGATCAATCCGGACAAGATCCGTGACGTNATCGGTAAAGGTGGTGCGACCATNCGTGCCCTGACCGAGGAAACCGGCTGTACNATCGATATCGAAGACGATGGCAGCGTGAAGATCTACGGTGAAACCCGTGAAAAAGCGGATGAAGCGGTACGTCGTGTTGAAGAGATCACCGCTGAAGCAGAAGTGGGCGTGATCTACGAAGGCAAGGTCACCCGTGTGGTTGATTTNGGTGCTTTCGTTGCCATCATGCCGGGCACGGAAGGNCTGCTGCACATCTCCCAGATTGCTGAAGAGCGTGTGGAGAAGGTGACCGACTACGTGAACGAGGGTGACATCATCAAGGTGAAAGTCCTCGACGTGGATCAGCGTGGCCGTATCAAGCTGTCCATGAAGGAAGCCAAGGAAGACTGATTAGACCCGCTTCCAGAAGTATAGAAGGGGCCGGCATTTGCCGGCCCTTTTTTTGGTTCATCGCGGATTAGCGGGGAATNGGTTACAGAAAAGCCCCCTTGCTGTAGGAGCGTCGCTCGCGGCGCGATAACCCACGTGGTTAAAGACTGATTTACCGCAGAGGGTGAAAGGGCCAACAGAGGAAAACCGCCTTCCTCAGTGAACGCTGTGCNCTCTGTTGTGAAAGTGCTTTTGTTTCCTGGTCTGGGATCGCGCCGCCAGCGACGCTCCTACGGCAAGGGCGGGGATTAAATTGGACTTTCCCGGAAACCCGCAATGAACCTTTTTTGGGGGTTCTTCGCAGATTTGAGGGAAAAGCCTGATTAACTCTTCCCTGCTTGCCGTAGGAGCGCCGGTTATTCGCTCCGCTCACCCTTNGGGCCGCCCTGCGNACGTTCCTTCGCTACGCTNGGTGGCGNCGCATTCCGGGTCAGGCAAAGGCATTGTTAGGACTNGGCAGGACGTTTTTCTACCAGTCTTGCCGCAAGCAGGCCCATCTCGAACAGGAACCACATGGGAATGGCCAGCAAGGTCTGGCTGATCACATCGGGTGGGGTCAGCAGCATGCCCAGTACNAANCAGCCCACCACCACATAGGCGCGGGCCTTGGCCAGTTTTTCCACCGTGGTGGCGCCGGTGGCGACCAGCAGCACAATGGCAATGGGCAGTTCGAAGGCCAGGCCGAATGCCAGGAACAGGGCCAGNACGAAGTCCAGATAACTGCTGATGTCGGTGGTTACGGCCACGCCTTCCGGCGCGATGGCGGTAAAGAACTGGAACATCAGCGGGAAGACCACGAAATACGCAAAGGCGGCGCCNGCGTAGAACAGCAGGATGCTGCTGCCCAGAAGCGGAATCGCCAGTTTCTTTTCGTGCTTGTATAGCCCGGGAGCNATAAACGCCCACCCCTGATGCAGAATGAACGGCATGGCAGCGAACACACTGAGGTAGAGTGTCAGTTTGAACGGCGCCAGAAACGGCGCGGCGACACCGGTAGCAATCATGCTGGTGCCGTCCGGCATGGCATCCATGAGGGGCTTTGCCACCAGGGTGTAGAGCTCGCGGGAAAAGTAGAACAGACAGAGGAAAATCACGAACACGACTGCCATGGCTTTGAGCAGACGGTTACGTAATTCCAGCAGATGCGCGATCAGNGGTTGGCCGGGATCGTTACTGGCGTCAGTCATTGCGGGGTGGTTCCTGGCCTTGGTCTTCATCCTGGGGAGGATCNGGGTGGATGCGGTTTTCCTTGCTGGCAGGTTGGCGCGCCTTGTGGATCTGTTCCGGGCTNAGCAGGCTTTCTTTGGCTTCACGAATGCTGTCTTCGTCCAGCCCCATCTGCCGCATCTGTTTTTCCATGCGCTCGCGCATGTCCAGGGTCACGGCTTCGCGTTCCAGTTCATTCTTCAGATTATTGAAGGTGGAACGGGCACGCCCCATCCAGTGGCCCAGGGTGCGGGCCACGGTGGGCAGGCGTTCCGGGCCGAGCACTACCANTCCGATCACGAAGATCAGGGCGAGTTCGGTAAAACCGATATCGAACATGGACGCCTCGCTTCAGGTCAGGCCTGATCCTTGTCCTTTTCGGTTTTTTGATCTGCCTGGNTNTTTTCGTTTTCAGCCAGGCGTTTCTGGTCCTGCTCTTCTTCGCCGTCTTTCATGGCGTTCTTGAAGCCCTTCACGGCGCCACCCAGATCGCCACCCATGTTGCGCAGTTTCTTGGTGCCGAACAACAGGACGACGATGGCGAGGAGGATCAGTAACTGCCAGATGCTGATGCCGGAAAACATGATGCTTTACTCCAGAAATGTTGTCCCTGTAACGCTAGCACGCCACGGGACACGCTTTTAGTGATTCTTTTAATGGTTTGGTTGTGCTCAGTGCTTGTTGCCGCGGGCGGCTTTTTCGTCGTGGCCGGACAGGCCGAAACGGCGCTCCAGCTCGGCCAGTACCTTGTCAGGGTGTTCGCCCAGCTTGGCCAGCATGACCAGACTGTGAAACCACAGGTCGGCGGTTTCGCTGATCAGGGCCTGNTTGTCGCCACTGACTTCGGCGTCGCGGGCGGCGAGGANGGTCTCNACCGCTTCTTCGCCCACTTTNTCGAGAATCTTGTTGAGGCCNTTGGCATACAGGCTGGCCACATAGGAGCTGTCCGGGTCGGCGCCCTTGCGGGATTCCAGAACGTCGTGCAGCTGGCTGAGAATATCTGACATAGTCTGTGCTTCGTTATGGCCTGACGTNTGTCTTTATCGNGACCTNGTCAGGCGCAGTGATCATTGCTGACGACAGTCTAGCGTCGCCAGCCCCAGCTCACCAGTACCAGAGCNGCGGCCGACAATGGCCAGCTGTAGGGATTGGCCAGCCACAGGGCGGCCCCGGCACAGCCAAGACCGGCGAGNCCGGCCAGCAGNTTGTGGCGGTGGCGCACCAGCTGCTGTTCGAGGCGCGCCTCNAGGCGATCCTGCTGGTAAGGCAGGTCACGCAGGGTCTCCAGCCCGTCACGCAGCAGATCAGGCATGTCCGGTAACTGGGCGGTCCATTCCGGCAGGCGATTCTGCAGTTTCTTGAGGGTGGCGCNGGGGCCGTATTCGGCCAGCATCCAGGCTTCCAGTAGCGGGCGGCCNGTGTTCCAGATGTCCAGTTGCGGGTAGATACTGCGGCCGAGCCCTTCGATATGCACCAGGGTCTTCATCAACAGGATGTACTGCACCGGCATTTCGATGTGGTAGCGACGAGCCAGATCGAACAGTTTCATCACCAGCGGGGCGAACTCCAGCTGGTCCAGCTGGGCCGAGCGCACCGGTTCTACCAGATCGATGACGGCCCGTTCGAAGCGGGGCCGGTCAATGGGCGNCTGGTTCCAGCCGGCACGAATGACCGCGTCCACCAGGGCGCTGTAGTCCTCNCGCATGACGGCCAGCACCATGCGCCCCAGCACATTCAGGTCTTCTTTCGACAGGCGCCCGGCAATGGCGGCATCGATGGCCATGTATTGTGGGGATTCCGGGTGTTCCGGGTTAACGAAGATGTTGCCCGGGTGCATATCGGCATGGAACAGGTTGAAGCGGAAAACCTGGGCGAAAAAGATTTCCACGCCGCGTTCAGCCAGCACTTTCGNATCAATGCCGGCGGCTTTGATGCGTTCGATATCATTNACCGGGATGCCGTTGATGCGGTCCATGATGATCACCGTGGGGCTGGACAGCTCCAGGTGAATGGCGGGCATGTNNAGCAGCGGNCTGAACAGGAAGTGACGGCGCATGGCTTCGCTGTTGCGGGCCTCGGCACTGAGNTCCAGTTCNCCAAGAATGATGTCGCGGTAGTCTTCNACCACNCGCACCGGGCGGAAGTAACGGGCATCGCGCCACAGTCGCTCCAGCCAGCGGGCGCCAAAGGCCATGACCTTCAGGTCGCGCTGGACCACCGGGCGAATGGTGGGCCGCAAGACCTTGGCNACNACNTGCTGGCCGTTCTTNANTGTNGCGGCGTGCACCTGGGCCACCGACGCGGCGGCCATGGGGGTGGTGTCGAACTGTGCGAACACCTCATCAAAGGGCAGTGGCAGGCTCGCTTCGACCAGNTCTCGGGCCTGTTCCCCATCGAAGGGGGCCACCTGATCCTGNAGCCGCGCCANTGCTGCGGTCCATTCNGGCGGCAACATGTCCTGGCGAGTGGCGAGCAGCTGGCCAAACTTGATGAAAATGGGGCCAAGGCGTTCCAGTGCNTTTTGCAGNCGCTCCCCTTCACTGAGCTTGCCGGTACCNGCCCAGCTGGAGGGAACCAGAAACGACANTGTCAGCAGCAGGGTCCGTAGCGGATGGGCCGGTAACAGGGCAATCAGTCGGTAGCGGCACACCACATGGGTGACCATGAGGATGCGGGTAATGGGGGGCATCAGTGGTTGGCGTCCCTGTTCTGGTCGGCGTTGAGTCGCTGGATGCGGGCCTCAAGGCGGTCCACGTCCAGGCGCAGGTCGTCCACATCCTGGCCAAATTCATACACCTCGCGGCGGGACGGGGTGAGGCCGGATTCGTTGCCCACGTAATCGCCCAGTTGTTCTGCCAGTCGTCCGGCGGCCTGTCTGGCCCAGCCGAACAGGCGNCGGGCGCCGTAATCCAGCTGCTGGGCCAGCTCAGAGCCGGTAATCGGTTCCAGTACGGCGCCCCAGTCGATGTGCAGCTCNCGGGCNAGCTGTTGCAGTTCCAGCAGCAGTTCGCGGTTGCCTGAGATGTCCACCGGCCCGGCGATGGCGCCGGGCCGGGTTTTCCATTCCAGCAACAGAGCGGCCAGATCCATGGGGCTGCCTTTCACCGCCACGTCCGGGGTGGCATCGCTNCGGTGGTATAGCTCCACGCCGTCTTCCACGATCAGGGCGTAGATCGCCAGAGGTGGCAGGGTGACGTCTACCGCCACCAGGCGCCCGGCATGCACGGCCAGTTTGTCTGCTGTCACCGGGTCGGAACGCAGCGCCGTGTTGATGGCGCGCTCAACGGTGGCCAGGGCAGTGGTGGAAATCAGGCCCGGGGAGCGTGACTGGTCTTTCAGACTCATCAGAACTTGAATCCTCTGTGCAGTGCCACGATGCCGCCCAGCATGTTGAAATACTCGGTACGGGCAAAGCCGGCGTTATCCATCATGCCTTGCAGGGTGTCCTGATCCGGATGCATGCGGATGGATTCGGCCAGATACTGGTAGCTGTCGGCGTCGTTGACGATCAGTTTGCCGAGCCGCGGCCAGACTGCAAAGGAATAGGCGTCGTAGGCCTTGGCCAGGGTCTTGTTGGTGGGGGTGGAAAACTCCAGCACNAGCAAGCGGCCGCCGGGTTTGAGCACCCGCAGCATGGAGCGCAGGGCGGCGTCCTTGTCAGTGATATTGCGCAGGCCGAAGGCGATGGTGATGCAATGGAAGGTGTTGTCCTCAAAGGGGAGGCACTCGCCATTCACCTGGGCGACCTGGGTGTTGTGGCTGCAGCCTGCGTCGAACAGTCGATCACGGCCAACCTCGAGCATGGCGTCGTTGATGTCGGCCAGCACAACCTGACCGGTTTCGCCGACCAGGCGGGAAAANTTGATGGCCAGATCACCAGTGCCACCGGCCAGGTCCAGCACCTTGTGGCCAGGGCGAATGCCGGCCAATTCGATGGTCATGCGCTTGAGAATGCGATGACTGCCCATGGAAATCAGGTCGTTCATCACATCGTATTTGCCCGCTACCGAGCGGAATACGCCGGCCACCTTTTGCTGTTTTTCCTGCCACGGTACCTGCTGGTAGCCGAAGTGTGTGACCTTGTTGTCGTCGGACATATCAATTCTCGAAAGGCGTGGGGTGGCCGGCATAGACCTTTTGCATAATGGCTTCTTCGCGGGCGGCAAGCTGCTCCAGCAGCNGGCCCACACTGGGTACCGGTTTCATCACCCGGAAACTGCGATCCATGAAATCATACAGGTTCGAAAAGCCCGCCGCATGGACTGGCTTNCGCACCATACGAAAGGTGGCATGGAGCATGCGTGAGCGAATGTAGCGATCCAGCCTGTGGCCCAGTTCGGCCACCAGCTGCACTTGCCGCAGGCGGTCATTGTGATGGTGGTCCTGTCGGAAGCCCTTGAGGTAGGTCATTTCCGTGAGCGGTTGATCCAGTGCCTCGCCCAGCGTTTGGGTGACGGCTTCGTCCAGTTCCTGGGTCAGAATGGCGGCCTCCAGTGCGGCGGCAGAGGTGGCCATGACCTTTTCAGGCAGCAACTTCATGGCCTTGGGCAAGGCGCGGCGAATCTCCCGGGCAATCGGCAGCAGTTCTCGACCTCCGTAGACATCGTCCAGTAAAAACTGAATGCCCTCGGCGGTAACGGGATCGTCGAGCAGGTGCGCATGGGTATGCTTGAGTCGCTCGCCTTGCCACTCTTGAAGGCGGCGCAGACGGGCCAAAAAAAGGGCGTCGTCGCCGTGCTGGCGCAAGGCAAAGAAGCGATCGAGATAGTGTTGAAGCTGTTCGCCGGCGGTCATGGTTTTTCCTCCGGCGGGGATAATAGCAGGAAAGCGGCCCGGCGTCGGAAGCCAGACGTCTGACGCAGGGTGATAGCGTCAGACGTCCGTCGTCAGACTTCAGCCGTTTACAGGATATACCGGCTCAGGTCTTCGTCGTCTGCCAGCTCTCCGAGGTAACGGTCTACCGCTTCGGCATCCAGCACCAGAGGCTTGTCATGGTACTGGGTGGACAGCGAATCAGCGTCGAAGCTGATTTCTTCCAGCAGTTTCTCGAGTACCGTGTGCAGGCGGCGGGCGCCAATGTTTTCGGTGCGTTCGTTAACCTGCCAGGCCACTTCTGCAATGCGGCGGATACAGTCCTCGGTGATCTCCAGCTTCAGGCCTTCGGTGTCCAGCAGCGCCTTGTACTGTTCAGTGAGCGAACACTTGGGCTCGGTGAGGATGCGCTGGAAATCTTCCGGGCTCAGGGCGCTGAGTTCGACGCGGATCGGCAGCCGGCCTTGCAGCTCCGGGATCAGGTCGCTGGGTTTGGCCAGATGGAACGCACCTGAGGCGATAAACAGTACGTGATCGGTCTTCACCATGCCGTATTTGGTGGACACAGTGCAGCCTTCGATCAGGGGCAGCAAATCGCGTTGCACGCCTTCACGGGACACATCGGTGCCGCCGCCTTCTCCGCGTTTGGCCACTTTATCGATTTCATCGATGAACACGATGCCGCTGTTTTCCACCACATCGATGGCTTTCACTTTCAGTTCGTCTTCATTGACGAAACGGGCGGCCTCTTCGTCACGGATCAGGCGGTAGGCTTCGCGCACACGGAGTTTTTGTGTCTTGCGCCGGCCGCTGCCGCCCATTTTGGAAAACATCTGTTGCAGCTGGCTGGTCATTTCTTCCATGCCGGGCGGAGCCATGATTTCCACCCCTGCCGGATTGGCCGCCACGTCGATCTCGATTTCCTTGTCATCCAGTTCGCCTTCACGCAGCTTTTTGCGGAAGATCTGGCGGGTNCTGTTGTCGGTTTTGNTGTCTTCCTCTGCGCCTCTGGCGGTGGGCAACAGCGCATCGAGGATGCGGTCTTCGGCGGCATCGTCAGCCTGACTNCCGACACGGGCAATTTCCTGCTCGCGCAGCATCTTGATGGCCATTTCNACCAGGTCACGGATGATGGATTCCACATCGCGNCCCACGTAGCCCACTTCCGTGAACTTGGTGGCTTCCACCTTCAGGAAGGGGGCGTTGGCCAGCTTGGCCAGGCGGCGGGCAATTTCGGTCTTGCCGACGCCGGTGGGGCCGATCATCAGNATGTTCTTGGGGGCGACTTCGGCGCGCATTTCGGCGGGCAGCTGCATGCGCCGCCAGCGATTGCGCAGGGCCAGGGCAACGGATTTCTTGGCCGGTTCCTGGCCGACAATGTGTTTGTTCAGTTCCTGAACAATTTCGCGGGGAGTCAGGTTAGGCATCGGGTTACCAGTTCAGTTCTTCAATGGTTTGCTGTTGGTTGGTGAACACGCAGATATCGCCGGCAATGGTCAGGCTTTTTTCCACAATTTCGCGTGCACCCAGCTCGGTATTCTGTANCAGCCCGGTGGCTGCGGCCTGGGCAAAGGGGCCGCCCGANCCNATGGCAATCAGGTCATTTTCCGGTTCGATCACATCGCCGTTACCGGTAATGATCAANGAGGCTTCCTTGTCGGCGACGGCCAGCAGGGCTTCCAGTCGTCGCAGGGCGCGGTCGGTGCGCCAGTCCTTGGCCAGCTCCACGGCGGCCCGGACCAGGTGGCCCTGGTGTTTTTCCAGTTGCGCTTCAAAGCGTTCGAACAGGGTAAAGGCGTCGGCGGTACCCCCGGCAAAACCGGCAATGACCTTGCCGTGAAAAAGGTGGCGTACCTTGCGGGCATTCCCTTTCATGACGGTGTTACCCAGTGACACCTGGCCGTCACCGCCGATGACAACGCTGTTGCCGCGGCGTACGGATACGATAGTGGTCACGTTAAGCTCCTTTCATAGTGATTCTGTTGATGTGGGGCTGGCGGGCGGGGATTCAAGCTTCAAAGGNAGTGAATAGTTAACAGTTAAC
Source organism: Alcanivoracaceae bacterium (assembly GCA_002706085.1). GTDB lineage: Bacteria > Pseudomonadota > Gammaproteobacteria > Pseudomonadales > Alcanivoracaceae > Alcanivorax. The sequence goes on from PAJO01000021.1 coordinate 132,610, forward strand.
AGTGAATAGTAGCGCGGGTTGGTCTGGGTGTGGGCTGATAGGTTGGAGGNCGCGCACCTGGCGTTGGCNGGGGTGTTGTTGTGGGAGCTTGCCTGCAAGCAAGGGGGNTTGATTGGAGGCTATCGCTTGCAGGCAAGCTCCGACAGAGGNCACGTTTCCCGCTGCAGGCCAAGCTGTNGGAGCGGTGGTTCCANCGCGAATGAAGCGCCGGGCTTGGGCTGTCNCNGCCGGANNACCGNTCCTGCNCTATNGCCTTCCGCCTGCGGGTGCCGGCGTCTATTTTTTCATCTTGATCGGCAGGGTTTCGATGCCGTTGCTGGCCAGTTGGTCCTGGGCGCGGTGCATGGCGTTGAGGTTGTTGTAGGGACCGATCATGACCCGGTGCCAGCTGTCGCCGCTATCCAGGTTTACGGACTGGATGGAGGCCTCGAAACCTTTGAGGATCAGCTCGGCGCGGCGGCGGTCGGCGTCCTCGTTGCGGCGGAAGCTGCCCGCCTGCAACAGGTATTTTTCATCNCTGTTGCGGGTGCNCGCATCAGGCTTTGGCTGACTGTTGTTTTGTTTGGGTTTGTTGTCGGTGCTNGACTGACGGGTACTGGTGTCCGTTTCGTTTTGNGGAACGATCACTTCCATCTTGGGCAGGACNGCATAGAAGTCGAATTGCGGGGANTCGTCGCNTTTCGGTTCTTCCTTCTTTGCGACAGGCTTGTCCTTNGGCTTGTCGGTTTTGACNNTGGTGGGCGTGTNGTCGCCCTGNGCCATCTGGGTTTTGCCCAGGTGAAACAGGAAGGCGCCAAACAGACCCACCATCAGNCCCGTGAACAGCCATACCCAGCCAGGNACCTGGCGNTGGGGTTTTTTCTTGCGAGNGGGGCTACGGCTGGCCCCGCGNTTTGTGTTCTTTGCCATGATCCTTCCTGGTTCTTGCCNGCCTGGNGGTCAGGGTTACATGCGTTCGAGTGGCGACAGGCCCAGCAGTTCCATGCCCTGTTTCAGGGTGCGGGCTGTCAGGGCGGCCAGCTTGAGCCGGCTCTGTTTCAGGGCCNCGTCCTCGCTGTTGAGGATCGGGCAGTNCTCGTAGAAGCTGGAGAACAGCCCGGCGAGCTCGTACAGGTACAGGCACAGCAGGTTGGGCAAGCCCTTGTCGGCCACACTTTGCAGGACTTCACCAAACTGCACCAGCCGCGCGGCCAGCGCTTGTTCGGCGTCTTCCTGAAGCAGGAAGGCTCCGNTGACATCGGCCATGTCCAGNCCNGCCTTGCGGAAGATGCTGGCGACCCGGGTGTAGGCGTACAGCAAGTANGGGGCGGTGTTGCCCTCGAAGCTGAGCATCTGGTCAAAATTGAAGATGTAGTCGCTGCTGCGGTTCTTGGACAGGTCCGCATACTTAACCGCGCCGATGCCGACCGCACGGGCGATGGTGCGCAGCTCNCTGTCTGCCAGNTCCGGGTTCTTTTCCTTCACCAGCGCGTAGGCACGCTCTTCGGCCTCGTTGAGCAGGTCNATCAGCTTTACGGTGCCGCCGTCGCGGGTCTTGAAGGGGCGTCCATCCGGGCCATTCATGGTGCCAAAGCCCATGTGCGACAGGTCNGTGCTTTCCGGCACAAAGCCCGCCAGCTTGGAGAGGCTGAACATTTGCTGGAAGTGCAGGGCCTGACGCTGGTCGACAAAGTAGAGNATGCGGTCAGCGNCAAGNGTGNNGGCGCGGTAGCGCANNGCGGCCAGGTCGGTGGTGGCGTACANGTAGCCGCCGTCGGCTTTTTGCACGATGACGGGCAGCGGGTCGCCTTCCTTGTTCTTGTATTCGTCCATGAAGACGCATTGGGCGCCCTGGTCTTCACTGAGCAGGCCCTTGCTGGCCAGGTCCGAGACCACGTGTGGCAAGTCGTCGTTGTAGGCACTTTCGCCGCGNACATCGTCTGCGGTCAGGCTGACGCCGAGGCGNTCATAAACGGCCTGACAGTGACTCAGNGANATGGCGTTGAACTCGCCCCACAGTTTCAGNCATTCCGGGTCATGGGCCTGCAGCTTGACCACCAGGCNACGGGCCCGGGTGGCGAACGCCTCCGATTCGTCGAAGCGCTGTTTGGCGGCACGNTAGAAGCCTTCCAGGTCGCTCAATTCGCTGGACAGTTCGGCGGCGCTCTCTTCGTCCTTCTGCTCTTCCAGATAGGCGAGCAGCATGCCGAACTGGGTCCCCCAGTCGCCCACNTGGTTCTGGCGAACCACGTTGTGACCCAGGAATTCCAGCGTTCGTACGACNGCATCGCCGATGATGGACGAACGCAGGTGCCCCACGTGCATTTCCTTGGCCAGGTTCGGGGAGGAGTAGTCCACCACTACGGTCTGGATCTGTTGTGGGCGGGGCACGGACAGATGNGCATCTGCCANCGCCTGATCCAGCAGGCTGTTGAGCCAGTCGCTGGCCTGAAAGAAGTTGATAAAGCCGGGCCCGGCAATCTCGGTCTTGGCAATGGCGCTGTCCTGCGGCAGGGCGGCAATCAGCTTGTCGGCCAGGTCGCGTGGCTTCATGCCGGCGGGTTTGGCCNGCATCAGCGCGATGTTGGTGGCGAAATCGCCGTGGCTCTTGTCCTTGGTGCGGTCGATTTGCACCGGGCGCTTGGCGTCGGCAGGCAGCGTGCCCTCGGCGATCAGGGTGTCGAGAGCGGTTTCAATCAGGGAAATCAGGCGTTCTTTCATGGGGTCCGTCGGGGCCGTTTGACTGGCCGGCGATTGTACGGGAAAAGGCGNGGTTGACGCAGCACGCTCCACGCAACACAGCCTCACGCTGTTGCTCGAGGCGTGTTGCGTGGAACGTTTGTAACGGTTGTTCGCCGATTTTGAGGGCGGGAGTGTGATCGGGTCAAAGGTCGGACGTCAAAAGTCTGTCCTGCCTGCTTTCCCGCTAATCCGCGATGAGCCTAAAGCATGTCGATGGGGTCGACATCCACATGCCAACGGCACTGGCGTGACTGTGGCGATTGGCGGGCGGCGTCCAGCAGGCGCTCCAGGGTCTGATGCAGGGGCGCCCGCTGGCTGGCCTGCAGCAGCAATTGGGCTCGGTAGCGGCCGGCCCGTTTTTCCATGGGGGCGGGGACCGGGCCGAGCACATTCACGCCGTCGGCGACCGGTTGCTGGGCGAGCTCCTGAAGGAATGCCATGGCCTTGCCCAGCGTCATGGCTTCGCAGCGGAACAGAGCCAGATGGCCGAAAGGAGGCAAGGCGGCCATGCGCCGCTCTTCGAGCAGGGCGCTGGCCAGGGCCGGGTAGTCACCGCTGGCGGCCAGCTGCAGTAAGTGATGGTCCGGGTGGCGGGTCTGGAGCAATACCCGGCCCTGACCTTCGCGGCCACTGCGCCCTGCAACTTGTAACAACAGTTGGGCGGCTTGCTCGGGGCCGCGAAAATCGGCGCTCAGGAAGCCGGCGTCCATATCCAGAATCACTACCAGTGCCAGCTTCGGGAAATGGTGCCCCTTGGCGAGCATTTGGGTGCCGACCAGCACGGCCGGGTCGCCCTGGCGGATGGTCTTGAGTTTGCTGTCCAGTTCCCCCTTGCGGCGGGTGGCATCGCGGTCGATGCGGATCACCGGCACCGGCAGGGACTGTTCCAGCAGCTCGGTGAGCTTTTCGGTGCCGCTACCGGCTTCATGGATGGCGCTGGAACCACAGCTGGGGCAGCGTGATGGTACGCGCTGCTGGCTGTCGCAGTGGTGACAGCGCAGGTTGTTTTCGGCCCGGTGCCAGGTGAGAAAGCTGTCGCACCGTTTGCACTCAGCCTGCCAGCCGCAATCCTGGCACAGGATCATGGGGGCATAGCCTCGGCGGTTGATAAACACCAGAGCCTGGTTGCCGTTGTCCACGCACTGCTTGATGGCTTGCAGTGACAGGGGGAGCAGAGGCTGATTGGGAGGCGCGAGGGTGGCGTCCAGAATTTCGATGCCTGGGCGCTGTTGCTCGGTGGCCCGGCGCGACAGTTTCAGCCAGTGGAAGCGCTGGTCGCGTGCCAGCTGCAGGGTTTCCAGTGCCGGGGTGGCGCTGCCGAGCACTACCGGGATGTTCAGGGTCTGGGCTCGCCAGGTGGCCAGGTCGCGGGCGTGGTAGCGGAAACCGTCCTGCTGCTTCAGGGAACTGTCATGGGCCTCGTCGACAATGATCAGGCCGGGATTCGCCAGCGGCGTGAAGATGGCCGAACGGGTGCCGATGATGATGCGTGCCTTGCCGTCCCGGGCCGCCAGCCAGTTATCCAGTCGCTCCCGGTCGGTGAGGCCGGAGTGCAACGTGGTGACAGGCACGGCAAAGCGTTGCCGGAAGCGCTGCACGGTTTGCGGGGTCAGGCCGATTTCGGGGACCAGCACCAGTACCTGCTTGCCGGCGGCCAATTGGGGCGCCATGGCCTGCAGGTAGACTTCGGTTTTGCCGCTGCCGGTGACTCCATCGAGCAGGAAGGGGGTAAAGCCCTCTGCATCCTGAATGGCATGAATGGCTTGCTGTTGCTCCCCGTTGGCGGCCAGTGGAGGCTCGGCCAGTACCTCCTTGCTGATGCCGGGGCCGTTTTCGACCATGAAGTGTTCGGCCCAGCCCTTGTCGCGCAGGGCGTTAAGGGCCGGGGAGGCCACGTCGAGGGCGTTGAGCATGGCGCTGCTCAGGCCTTTGGGGTGTTCGCGCAATACTTGCAGGGCCTGGTGCTGGCGGGGGGCTCGGCTGACCTGTTCGTCGCTGACATGGGTGCCGCGTTCGGTGAGCCGCCAGCGTTTTTCCTGGCTGGGCTGGGCATCGCCACCCTGGCGTAGCAGGGCGGGCAGGGCGTAATTGAGCACCTCGCCCAGCGGGTGATGGTAATAACGGGCGGCCCGTTCACAAAGGGCATAAAGTTCTGCGGTGAAGACCGGGGTGTCGTCGAGAACCGCGCTGACGGCCTTGAGTTTGGGATAATCGCTTTGGGTCTGGCCATGCACTACACCGACCAGGGTGCGGCGCCCAAACGGGACCTGGACGCGGGTGCCCTGTGCCGGCGCCGGTGAGCCGGAATACAGATAGTCGTAGCAGCCAGGCAGGGGGACTGGCAGGGCAATTTGCAGCACGGGTTTGGTCGACACGGAGTTTCCTGAGCCTGCAGCCCCCATAGCGGGGCATAATGGCGCTTGCGGATTGGAATCAAGCTGTTATGATTCGCCTTCTTTTTCCCAGACGCAAGCCGTGTGGTGCCTGTCGTAGAGGCAGGTAGCGACACAGATTGGAGCTCAGCAATGAAACCAGAGATTCATCCCGAATACCAGGCAGCCACCTACTCCTGTAGCTGTGGCAACGTGATCGAGAGCCGTTCCACCCGTGGTGGTGACATGTCCCTCGACGTTTGCTCCGCCTGCCATCCTTTCTATACTGGCAAGCAGAAGCAGGCTGACAGCGGCGGCCAGATCGACAAGTTCAAGCAGCGCTTCGGCATGATGCGCAGCAAAAAGGACTGATCGCGAGAGCGAACAACCCTTTTAAGACTTGCCAAAAGCACCCTGCCGGGTGCTTTTTGCTTTTTTGACCTTGCGAACACAGTGTATATCCCTCAAAGGGACCAGCGGAGACCACCATGTCCGAGGATTTGAAAACGGCGGCTTTGGAATATCATGCCAAGCCGAGACCCGGGAAAATCAGTGTTGAAGTGACCAAGCCAGCGGCAACCAGCCGTGACCTGAGCTTGGCCTACAGCCCCGGGGTGGCCGAGCCGGTGCGTGAAATCGCGCGGGAGCCGGAGCTGGCCTACCGTTTTACGTCCAAAGGCAATCTGGTTGCGGTGATCAGTGATGGTACCGCTATCCTCGGTCTCGGTAATCTGGGGGCGCTGGCGTCCAAGCCGGTGATGGAAGGCAAGGGCATCCTGTTCAAACTGTTTGCCGGTATCGACGTGTTCGATATTGAGGTGGATGCTGAGGATTCTCAGGCGTTCATCGATACGGTGGTGCGAATCCATCGCACGTTCGGTGGGATCAATCTGGAAGATATCCGGGCCCCGGAGTGTTTCGAGATTGAGCGCATCCTGAAAGAGCAGTGCGATGTGCCAGTATTTCATGACGATCAGCATGGTACTGCCATTGTCGTGGGAGCCGGCTTGATCAATGCCCTGGAAATCCAGAAAAAGCGTATCGAAGACATCAAGGTGGTTTGTGTTGGCGCCGGGGCTGCCGGTGTTGCCTCTGTGCGTTTGTTGATCGAGATGGGTGCCCGCAAGGAGAACATCCTGGTGCTGGACCGCAAGGGCGTTATTCACAGCCGTCGCGATGACCTGAACCAGTACAAGGCGGCGCTGGCCAACGATACCGACAAGCGCACGCTGGATGATGCCATTGAAGGGGCTGATGTGTTCATCGGTGTGTCCGGTCCGGATACGCTTAGCCCTGAGATGGTGAAGAAGATGGCCGAGAAGCCGATCATTTTTGCCCTGGCAAACCCGGATCCGGAGATCCGCCCGGAAGTGGCCAAGGCGGCTCGCCCTGACGCCATTGTGGCCACTGGCCGCTCTGACTTCCCGAACCAGGTGAACAATGTGCTGTGTTTCCCGTACATGTTCCGCGGTGCGCTGGATGTCCGCTCGACGTCTATCACGGAAGAGATGAAGATCGCTGCGGTGCATGCCATTGCCGAGCTGGTGCGCACGGCGCCCCCGCAAGAGGTGCTGGACGCCTATGGCGGCGAGCCGCTGACCTTCGGTGCGGATTACATCATTCCGAAACCCAATGACCCGCGCTTGCTTGGCAAAGTGTCAGCTGCGGTGGCTCGTGCCGCCGTCGATTGCGGTGTGGCCCGTAAAGGGTACCCGTCGCACTACCCGCTCAATTCACTGGATGAGATTTTTCCGGCGTTGTAAGCAGGGTCTGCGAGCCATAAAAAACCGCCCGTTATGGGCGGTTTTTTTATGGGCGCTGATCAGAAGATCTGTTCCGGAGCGCGATGTCCGCCGGCGGGGGCCAGAGGGGGCTCCAGATCCGGCACCTGGGTTTCGATGAAGTATTCCTTGATGGCATCCGGGTTTTCGGGGCGGGCCAGCAGGCCGTTGTCCGGGTTGATGCGCACGGTGGCAATACCGGAGGGTTGCTCCAGCTGATGGTCGGCTACGCCCTCCAGGGCGGGTCCCATGTAGTCCATCCAGATGGGCAGTGCGGCCTTGCCACCGTATTCCCCCCAGCCGAGGTTGGCGGGATTGTCGAAGCCAACCCATACGGTGGCAACAAGATCGGGAGAATAGCCGGAGAACCAGGCGTCCATCTGATCGTTGGTGGTTCCGGTTTTGCCCGCGAGGTCCCGACGGCCCAGACGGTTGGCCTGGTGGCCGGTACCTCGACGTACCACGTCCTGCAGCATGGAGTTCATGAGCCAGGCGACCCGCTCATCCAAAACCCGTGGAGCCATCAGTGGGGCGGGCTGGCTGTCCGGGTTGCTGCTGGTGTCTGCAGGGGGGGGGCAGGGGCTTTCGCAGCGAATCACCTTTGGTGCTTGCCAGAGTATTTCGCCATCTTCGCGCTCGATGCGCTGGATACCCCAGGCAGGCACCCGGTAACCACCATTGGCAAAGATGCTGTAGGCGGTAGCGATTTCCATGGGGGTGACGCTGGCACTGCCCAGTGCCAGTGACAGATCTCGCTGAAAGGTGTCGGTGGGGAGGCCGAAACGCTTGAGGGTGCCCATGGCCTGGCTGATGCCGATCTGGCGCAGTATGCGGATGGACACCAGATTCAGAGAGCGGTACAGCGCTTCGCGCATGCGGGTGGGCCCATAGAACTTGCCGCTGGCGCCAGTGGGGCGCCACGCAGTTTCCAGTTTGTCATCGTCGAACACGACCGGGGCGTCGTTGATGATGGACGCTGGTGTAAAGCCGTTCTCCATGGCGGAGGTATAAATGAAGGGCTTGAAGACCGAGCCTGCCTGGCGTTTGCTTTGGACGGCCCGGTTGAAATTGGATGCGCTGAAGCTGTAGCCGCCCTGCAGGGCTTCAATCGCGCCGGTCTGGGGATCAAGGGAAACCAGTGCTGATTGGGCGCGAGGGACCTGGGCAAGTCGCCAGCGACGATCGTCATCGTTGCCTGCGGGACGGACGTAGATGATGTCCCCGGTAGCCATGGCCTGGCTTGCCTTGCTGATTTCGTTGCCAACGTACTTGTCACTGATATAACGGCGGGCCCACTGGATATCCTCCCACTGCAGCTCTGCCCGCTTGCCATCACTGAACAGCACATCCGCCTGTTGTCCGTTGACGGCGGTGACGATGGCTGGGCGCAATGGGCCCACCCGGTGGTGTTTCTGCAGCAGTTTGGCCCAGGCGGCGACGCTGGGGTCCAGTCCGGTGATGGTTTTTTCCAGTTCGGCTTTGTCTTCTTCGATGGGTTGGCCGGCGTCCGCTTCTTCAGGCGGTGTTTCCTGGTCCTTGCGCTGCATGGCAGGGAGTGAAGGCAGCGCGGTTGTGTCTATCTGGGCCACCGGTCCGCGGTAGCCATGCCGCTCATCATAGCTGTGGAGTCCGTCGCGCAGGGCGTGTACGGCGGCGGTCTGCTTGGCGCTATCCAGGGTGGTAATGATGCGGATGCCATCGGTGTAGATGTCGGCTTCCACCAGGTCCATGGCCTGAAGACGGATCATTTCGGCGAAATAGGCGCCTTCGACCTCTGGTTGGGCGGCATGGAAGCGGGCCGATACGGGCTGCTGCTGGGCCGCCAGCCGTTCTTCGTGGCTGATAGCGCCGGTTTCTTCCATCCGGAACAGGATCCAGTTGCGCCTCACCAGAGCCCGTTCCGGGTTGGTGATGGGGTTGTAGGCCGAGGGGGCCTTGGGTAGCCCGGCAATCATGGCCATCTGGGCTACATTCAGTTCACCGATATCCTTGCCGTAGTAAACCTGGGACGCGGCCTGGGCGCCGTAGGCGCGGTGACCCAGGTAGATCTTGTTCAGGTACAGCTCCAGAATCTCTTCCTTGCTGAGCACCCGCTCGATCTGTATCGCCAGTACGATCTCATTGAACTTGCGCAAGAAGCGCTGCTCGCGGCCGAGGAAGAAGTTACGCGCGACCTGCATGGTGATAGTAGAGCCGCCGGAGCGGATCTCACGGTAGCGGGCCAGTTCCACGGCAGCGCGTAACAGCCCCTTCATGTCTACCCCGTTATGGCTGAAGAAGCGCTCATCCTCTGCCGCCAGTACGGCCTGTACCAGTGGTTGCGGCAGTTCATCAAAGGTCACTGGTTGGCGCCGTTTTTCGCCATATTCTGCAACAAGCTTCATGTCATGGCTGTATATCCGCAGAGGAATCTGGTATTCCACCTCGCGAATCTGGCTGGCCGGGGGCAGTTGGGGGGCCAGATACAGGTAGCTGGCGGCCAGTATCAACAGGCCTCCACCGGTGCCGGCGGTGAGGAGAAGGAGCAGGTATCGGATCCAGGGGGGTAAACGCATGTTTTCGACAACTACAGGCTGGGATCAGAAGAAGGGCCTAGCTGGCCCGTGAAGTGGGTCATTATATGGTGGAAAGGTTGTTGTGATCTAATATCTGTTCTGCTATTACTAACTCCTAAAGTAATTCGACATAAAAAACCTGTAAGTGTATCTTTAGCAAGAAAAAACACTTCAATAATAACCAGACGGGACGACGACAGTGCTGCCTTTCCTCAGAAAAAAGGCCCAGACACTACTGGGGATCGACATCAGTTCTACCGCAGTCAAACTGCTGGAACTGTCCAAATCCGGGGGCCGCTACAAGGTCGAAAGCTACGGGGTTGAACCCCTGCCGGCCAACGCGGTTGTCGAAAAGAACATCACCGATGTGGAAGGGGTGGGCGATGCGATTGCCCGCCTGGTCAGTCGTGCGCGCCCGGGGGTAAAAACCGCGGCGGTGGCGGTGTCTGGCTCTGCGGTGATTACCAAGCTGATCGAGCAGGATGCCAGCCTGAACGAGGATGAGCTCGAAGCCCAGCTTAAATCCGAGGCCGATCAATATATTCCCTATCCCATGGATGAGGTCCGCATGGACTTTCAGGTCGTGGGGCCGGTAGAAGGCAACGATGAGCGTGTTGAGGTTCTGGTGGCGGCGTCCCGCACCGAGAACGTGGAAATGCGTACTGATGCCCTCGAAATCGGTGGGCTGCAGGCCAAGGTCGTGGATGTGGAGGCCTACGCCATGGAGCGTGCCTACCAGCTGGTGCTGCCGACCCTGCCGAATGCCGATGAGCTGGAAACCGTCGCCGTTTTTGACATCGGCGCGACCATGACCACGCTCAATGTGTTCCACCAGGGCCGTAGCGTGTATACCCGCGAGCAGCTGTTCGGTGGCAAGCAACTGACCGAGGAAATTCAGCGTCGCTACGGCATCTCCATGGAAGAGGCTGGCCTTGCCAAGAAGACTGGTGAGCTTCCCGACGATTATGAAAGTGAAGTGCTGCAGCCGTTCAAGGATGCGGTGGTGCAGCAGGTGAATCGTTCACTGCAGTTCTTTTATGGTTCTACCCAGTTTAACGAGGTGGACTATATCCTGCTGGCCGGGGGGTCGGCATCGATTCCGGATCTGGATGACCTGATTCAGGAAAAGGTGGGGGCCAGCTGTTCCGTGGCCAATCCGTTCAGTGATATGGCGCTGGCGAACAAGGTAAGTGCCTCTGCCATTGCCAATGATGCACCGGCGCTGATGATCGCCTGTGGCTTGGCCCTGAGGAGCTTTGACCAATGACAACAACAATTAACCTCCTGCCGTGGCGTGAAGAGCGCCGCAAGCAGCAACAGCAGGAATTTATCGTCATGCTGGTGATCGCGGCGATCATCGGCGCGGTATTGTTCTACGCGTGGAACAGTATCGTTGAACAGAACATTGCAGACCAGAAGGCGAGAAACAGCCATATCCAGACCAAGACGGCGGAGCTGGATTCGCGTATTGCGGAAATCAAGGAGCTTCAGCAGCGTCGCGATGAGCTGGTGGCTCGCATGGAAGTGATTCAAAGCTTGCAAGGGAACCGTCCAACCATCGTATATGTGTTCGATGAAATGGCGCGCACCCTGCCGGATGGCGTCTACTACCGGGAAATCAAGCGCACAGGCTCGACCTACACCATGTATGGGATTGCGGAGAGTAATAACCGGATTTCACGTCTGATGCGTAACCTTGATGGTTCGGAATGGTTTCAGGACGCCTCGCTACTCAATGTGACGGCGCTGGATGACAAGTCGGATGCCAGCAAATTCACCTTGACGGTTAAGCAGGCGACGCCGAGCAGCGATAAAGAGGGAGAAGAAAAATGAAAGCCTCTGAGCTGAAAAATATGGACTTGCGAGAGCTGATGGATGAGCTCAATAGTCTGGATTTCGAAAATGTGGGGAGCTGGCCGGTTGCCGTAAAGGTGACCAGTGCGGTTCTGGTGCTGGTTGCTGTTCTGGCCTTGGGGTACTTCTTCTTCATCAAGGATGCCAATGTCCTTCTGGATCAGCAGCAGAGAGAAGAAGCTTCTTTGCTGAAAAGCTATGAGCAGAAGGCCTTCAAGGCCCATAATCTCGAGCAGTTTCGGTCTCAGTTGGCCGAGATGGAACAGACTTTTGGTGCGCTGTTGAAGCAGCTGCCGAAGGATACCGAGGTACCGGGTCTGCTGGAGGATATTACTCACACGGGCCTAGGTAGCGGCTTGGAGTTCGAAAGTATTGAGCTGAAGGATGAGGCGAAAAAAGAGTTCTATGTGGAATTGCCAATCGATATCAAGGTGATTGGGGATTATCACGCGTTTGGTGCCTTTGTTTCCGGGGTGGCGGCCTTGCCCCGAATCGTGACACTGCATGATTTTCATATCGTGCCGCCAAAAGACAAGGCATTGGCAGGGCTTGGGCTGCTGGCAATGGATGTGACGGCGAAAACCTATCGTTATGCCAGTGCGGACGAGAGTCCCAAGCCGGCAGCCAAGAAGAAAAAGAAGTGAGGTAACGACATGAAAATTCTGCGTATTTTTGCCTCATTACTCTTCTTGCTGTCGTCTTCTGCCATGCTGACAGGGTGCGGCAGTGGGGCTAATCTAGCTGAGCTGGATGCGCGACTTGAGGAGATCAAGGCGCGCCCGCGTGGTCGAATCGAGCCGCCACCGGAATTCAAGCCTATCGCGACCTATGCGTATTCAGCGCAAAAGTTGCGCTCGCCCTTTAATCCTCCAGTAGAGCAGGAGTTGCTGGAGGTCCGGGACGGTCGTCAGGTTGAGCCGGATCTGGCTCGACCGAGAGAATATCTTGAGCGCTTCCCGCTGGATGCCTTGAGAATGGTGGGAACAATCAACAAGCCGGGGGCGGAAGTCCAGGCGCTGATTGCTGATCCGACGGGAGCTGTCTCACGCGTAAAGCCGGGCAGCTATATGGGGAAAAATTTTGGCCGGGTCAGAACAGTGACCGAGGCGAAAGTTGGTCTGATCGAAATTGTGCCGGATGGCAGAGACGGCTGGGTTGAACGTGCCAGCTCAGTCTCTATTTCCGAATAACAGCCGCTGGGGATCCAGTTATGAAACGTGTAACATTTAAAACAAAAAAATGCGCTTCCCGGCGTCTGGCAGGGGTTCTGCTCGGCGGGGTTCTGGGGGCAATGAGTTCGCTGTCGCTTGCTGCAACCCTGCAGTCGATCGAGGCGAACGCGCTCTCTGGTGACGAAATGGAGGTCCGCCTGAAATTCGATGGTGCGGCTCCGGAAGTGAAGGGATACAGCATTGAGCAGCCAGCCCGGATCGCGCTGGATCTGCTGGGTGCGGACAGCGAGCTCACAGGTAAACGTCAGAATCTTGGCTCGGGTAATGCGCGTAGCGTCACCATTGTAGAGGCCAAGGATCGCACCCGGTTGATCTTTAATCTTGAGTCACTTACCGGTTATACGACCAGTGTTGAAGGCAATGATTTGGTGGTGCTGCTGGGAGTGGAGAGTGCGCCTTCCTCAAAGATGGCTTCTTCGGCTTCCGGTAGCGACTCAACGGTGACAAATGTGGACTTTCGTCGGGGAAGTGATGGCGAAGGTCGTGTGATTGTCCAGCTTTCCAAGCCGTCAATCCCTGTCGATGTCCGCGAAGAAGGTGGCCGCATCGTTGCGCGTTTTGTCGGCGCAGGGGTGGAAAATGACTTGGTTCGCAAGTTGGATGTAACGGACTTTGCCACGCCGGTGTCCATGGTTGAAACCAAGGCCGCCGATGGTAGTACGCTGATTGAAATTGTTCCGACTGGAACCTGGGAGTATCTGGCGTACCAGGCGGACTCTGAGTTCAGTATCAACGTTAAGCCTGTGTCCAAGGCCGATGCTGATCGTAAGCGTAAAGATGCATTTGAGTATACCGGCGAGAAGCTCTCTCTCAATTTCCAGGACATTGATGTCCGCTCTGTGCTGCAGTTGATTGCAGACTTCACCGGTTTGAATCTGGTGGCTTCCGATACGGTGAATGGCCGTATTACTCTGCGTTTGCAGAATGTGCCTTGGGACCAGGCTCTGGAGCTGATTCTGAAAACGAAGGGGCTGGACAAGCGTCAGGTGGGCAATGTGCTGCTGGTTGCGCCTGCAGATGAGATCGCCGCCCGCGAACAGCTTGAGCTGGAAAGCCAGAAAAAAGTTGAGGCGCTCGCTCCGCTGCGCACCGAATATATCAGCATCAACTATGCAAATGCCGGCGAACTCAAGACTCTGATCAGCAGTGCTGGCGGCAAGGCAGCTTCTCTGCTGAGTGAGCGCGGCTCTGTAGTTGTGGATCAGCGTACCAATACGCTGATTATCCAGGATACCGCAGCCAAGCTTGAAGATATTCGTGGTCTGATTCAGGAGCTGGATATACCAATTCAACAGGTGCTGATTGAGGCGCGTGTGGTTGTGGCTACCAATGATATCTCTGATGAGTTTGGTGTGCGCTGGGGTGGTCTTGGTTTTGATGGTGAAAGCCTGGTGCAGGATCAGCGTAGTTTTGGTGTGTCCGGGCGGATGCAGTCACTGCGTGATCTGCACTCCACCAATATCGATGGTGCGCTGTNCGGNGCCGGNGACTTNNGCGGGNATTACNCCNGGNACNGANCCNGGNGATGTGGANTTCGGNCCNGANTCCTACTCGTTNACCGAGCCNGAAAANGGTGANGACCTGATCGTGGATNTNGGCGTNGATTCNGCNAANGCNTCNCGNTTTGCTGTGGGCTTCACNTCNNTGACNTCCGGNCTNATTGANNTGGAGCTGTCNGCNCTTGANGCNGANGGGCATGGTGAGNTGGTGGCNACNCCGAAGGTGNTNACNGCNGATCAGCAGCCGGCAGTNATNGCNTCTGGTCAGCAGGTGCCNTTNGANGTGGCNACNTCNTCNGGNGCNACCTCNATNGACTTTGTNGAAGCNGAGCTGNGNCTNGAAGTGACNCCGCANATNACNCCNGANGGNAANATCATNATGAACCTGAAGGTNAANAATGANTCCCTNAATGCGGTTGCNGCNGATGGNTCNTTTACNATCAANACCAGNCGTGTNGAGACCTCNGTTCTGGTNGATGATGGCGAAACNGTNGTGCTTGGTGGTATCTTCCAGCAGGAAAANATCAANTCNGTGACCAAGACGCCTTTCCTGGGTGACTTGCCGTGGATTGGTAACCTGTTCAAGAAGACCGTGAATCGTGANANCAAGCAGGANCTGCTNATCTTNATNACGCCGCGGTTGATGAAAGATGCGCTGGCGAGTCGGTGATAGATAATACAACTCCTTCCTTGATANTGGTNGGCCCGATGGGTGCAGGTAAAAGCACCCTGGGCCGACANCTNTCCCAGATACTGGAACGNCCTTTCTACGATTCTGACCGGGTNATNGAAGAGAAAACCGGTGCAGATATCCCCTGGATTTTCGATGTGGAAGGCGAGTCCGGCTTCCGTCGTCGTGAGCACGAAGCCATTGATGAGCTGACCTCCATGCCGGGCATCGTGCTGGCGACAGGGGGTGGTGTGGTGACGACGCCGGAAAATCTGGCGCTGATGCATGACCGGGGTTGCGTGGTCTATCTGTGGACGCCGGTTGAGGTGCAGCTTGCTCGCACCCGTAATGACCGAAACCGTCCCCTGTTGCAGACAGCGGACCCCCAGGCAAAGCTGGAAGCATTGTTTGCCGAGCGCGATCCCCTCTATCGCAAGGTGGCTCATCATGTGGTGTCAACGGCATCGGGTAACCTCAAGAAAGTCGCGGATGACGTGCTTGCTTGTTTGGTCTCTCGCGGCCAAGGATAATGTGCCCCAGTCCACGTAACTGATTGGGCGCTTGCTGGCTCAGCATGCGCCGCTCTGCAGGTTGCGGCGATTCTCACCACGGAGACATGATGCGCACACTTCAGGTGGCCCTGGCCGAACGTAGTTATCCCATTCATATCGGGCAAGGCTTGCTCGACACTTTTCCGCTTGCTGAGCAAGTTCGCGGCAACCAGGTGATGATCATCACCAACGAAACCATTGCGCCGCTCTATCTGGACAAGCTTCAGTCACAGTTCAGTCAAATCCAGTGCGATACCCTGGTGCTGCCCGATGGGGAGAAGTACAAGACCCTGGCGACGCTGGAGAGCATCTTTGACGCGCTGCTCGAGAAGCGCCATTCGCGCACAACGACGCTGATTGCCCTGGGTGGCGGCGTGGTCGGCGACATGGTCGGGTTTGCGGCGGCGTGCTACCAGCGAGGTGTCGATTTCATTCAGGTGCCCACGACATTGCTGGCCCAGGTGGATTCGTCCGTGGGTGGCAAGACGGCGGTGAATCACCCGCGTGGCAAGAACATGATTGGAGCCTTTCATCAGCCGCGGTTGGTATTGATTGATACCGATGTGCTTGAGACGCTACCGACCCGTGAGGTGGCGGCCGGTTATGCCGAAGTGGTGAAGTATGGCCTGATTCGGGATCCGGAATTTTATGACTGGCTGGAAACCAACAACCCTCGGTTGTTGTCCAGAGACTCAGAGCTGATGGCAGAGGCGATCTATCGCAGTTGCGAAAACAAGGCTCAAGTAGTGGCCGATGATGAGACCGAACAGGGTAACCGCGCGTTGTTGAACCTTGGCCATACTTTCGGTCACGCCATGGAAACGGCCACCGGCTACAGCGAGTGGCTGCATGGTGAGGCCGTAGCTGCCGGGATGGTCATGGCAGTGAGCATGTCGGCAAGGCTTGGCTGGCTGGATGAAGGCCTGGAGTCGCGCTTGATGGCATTGCTGGAAAGTTGGGGGCTGCCTGTTGCGGTGCCGAAGGGTATGACCGCAGCACAATTTATGGATTTGATGGCGCTGGACAAGAAAGTGCATAACGGCCAGTTGCGCCTGGTGTTGATGAAGGCGCTGGGCGATGCTGTGGTCACTGCCGATTATCCGGCGGCCGCACTGCAAGAAACCCTGGAGGCATTCTGTGGAGTTTGATGAGGACCGTTTTTTCAGTGGCGCATCCCGTGGAGATTTTCTGGATGCACTGACGGCCCATGCGGGACTGGGTTCCGTGGCTGTGCTGGAGGGGGATGAAGGCAGCGGCGTGTCCACCCTGTTGGGTCAGGCGGTCATGGCCTTGCTGGATGATATGGAAGTCGTGCGTCTGGACGGCGCAGATGAACATGATGCCAATGCGGTGATTGATGCGTTGCTGCGGCACTTCAATATCGAGCGTGCAGCGTTACCTGAAGTGCTGAAAGCGGCGTTGGCTGAGGGGCGCCTTGTTGTTGTTATCGACAACACGGAGCAGCTGGAGAGTGCTGCGGTTGCCACCATGCTGGCCCTCAAGCAAAAGCTGGGTGCGCGTCTGGGTTACCTGTTCGGCGGCTTGCCCGGTATTGCCGAAAGCCTCAAGGGCGCAGATTTCGTTGTTGATGACGTACTGGATCTTCCGGCGCTGACGGCGGAAGACGTGCAGGATTTTGCCTGGTTTGTGCTCGGTATGGAGCTGGATGATGCTGCGTCGGGCGCGCATGCTGAGGCGGTATCAGGGAATCTGGGTGCGCTGAAGGCGCGACTTCACGAGAGTGGCGAGTCGCCGTTGGTTGCCACGTCCGGTGCGGCCGGAGTTGGGGCAGGCAGTGTTGAGGAGGTGCCGGAAGAGGCTTCCATGCGTTTTGCTGTCCGTCAGGAAGAGGACGACGATTTCGATGACGCCGAGGCCCGGCAGGATGCCGAAGAGTATGACGAACCGTTAGAGGAAGAGGCAGGTGCGACCCGTGCGGCTCCTCCCTGGCGGCATTTGGCGGCAGTGGGCGGTCTTCTGGTTGCCGTGGTGCTGCTGTGGGCGGTTTTCTCCGGTAGCGATGAGGTCGATCCGGTGCCAGAGCGGCGGGATCTGGCCTTGCCCATGCCGGAAGCGGTTGGTGAAACGGAAAGGGAGCCCGCGGCAGCTGAGCCGGAGGTGCAGCCGCTGCAGCCGACCATGAAGCCGGTGGCCCGGCTGGAGGATCTGGATAATCCTGCCTCTGACGACGGAGCAGGTGAGTCTCCCCTGAATGATGCTGGCGAAGAAGGCGCTCGCTCGGCCCCGGAAAGTGGTGTGGTGCTGACGCCGGTTTCCGATCCGGTGATGCAGTCGTCGCCGGCGGCCAGAGAGAGGGAGATGCAGGTCACTCAGGCGCCAGCCGCGGATAATGAGGGCGAGGCGACGAAGCCCGAGTCGCAAAGCAAGCCCGCCTCCGAGGCCATGTCGGCCAGCAAGCCGGCGCCGAAGGCATCCGAGGGGGAGTCGGGTTATCGGCAGGCCGATTGGCTGGCGACCCTGGATGACAGTCGTTGGTTTCTGCAGATTACGGTGACAAGCCAAGAGGCCAATGCTCGCGGTGTGCTGGACCAGCTGGCGCGAAAAGGGGCTTATTATGCGGCCCGCCGCAATGGAAAGTCCGTTTGGCTGGTGCTGGCGGGGGATTATTCCAGTCGACAGGCGGCGCTTGACGCAAAGGCGGAGTTGCCTGCAAAGTTGCGGCAGGCTGGCCCTTTTCCCCGCAAGATGGCCGACATTCGCAACGAGTTGTAGGTCCTGTTTCAAGAAAAAAAGCGGGTTGGGCGACTGTTCAATTTGTCGCCCAACCCCGCAATGTGTAGAATGCATATCCCTTTTTTGCCGTCACCACTATCCTGACGCCATTTGCCTTCTGTAAGTCTCTGAATTTCAAGAGGAAAGGTTTTGATGCAGCAGAACTCAACGCTGGTGCGGGGGCTCACTGAGCCCGGAGAATTCCGGGACAACTGTGGTTTTGGTCTGATTGCCCATATGGANGGCAACGCCAGCCACGAGCTTTTGCAAACCGCCATCGAAGCACTGACATGTATGACCCACCGGGGCGGTATTAACGCCGATGGAAAAACCGGTGACGGCTGCGGTCTGTTGCTCAAGAAACCCGATTCTTTCTTCCGCAAGGTTGCGCAGGATGCGTCTATTGCCTTGCCGGACAACTACGGTGTGGGGATGGTGTTTACCCATCCTGACAGCGCCGAGGCCGACAAGCAGAAGGCCGCCATCGATGCTGCTCTTGAAGCGCAGGATGTGAAGGTGCTGGGCTGGCGTGAAGTGCCCACGGATGACGCCTGCCTGGGTGAGCTGGCGCGCGCCTCTCTGCCGGGTTTCTGGCAGGTGCTGGTCGCTGCNGACGGTAACTCCGAGCAGGAGCTGAACCGTCGCCTGTTCTTTGCCCGTCGCCATGCCGAAAAAGCGATTGAGAGCGATGGCTATTTCTATGTCTGCTCCCTGTCGGCGTCGGTGATTTCCTATAAAGGTCTGATGATGCCGGTGGATCTGCCGGCCTTCTTCCCGGATCTGGGCGATGAGGCCATGGAAACCGCCATCGTGGTCTTCCATCAGCGCTTCTCCACCAACACCCTGCCGCAGTGGCCGCTGGCGCAGCCATTCCGCTACCTGGCTCACAACGGTGAGATCAACACCGTTCAGGGTAACCGTAACTGGGCGCTGGCGCGGGAAAGCAAGTTCGCCAACGAACTGTTGCCCGGGCTGGAAGAGCTGAGCCCGCTGGTCAACCGTACCGGTTCTGACTCTTCCAGCATGGATAACATGCTGGAAATCCTGCTGTCCGGTGGTATGGATCTGTTCCGCGCCGTGCGCATGATGATCCCGCCGGCCTGGCAGAACGTGGAAACCATGGACGCGGACCTGCGTGCCTTCTACGAATATAACTCCATGCACATGGAGCCGTGGGATGGCCCGGCGGGTCTGGTGATGACCGATGGCCGCTACGCGGTCTGTATGCTCGACCGTAACGGTCTGCGTCCGGCGCGTTGGGTTGTGACCAAGAACGGCTTCATCACTCTGGCCTCTGAAATCGGTGTCTACGGCTACAAGCCGGAAGATGTCGTCGCCAAGGGCCGNGTCGGTCCGGGCCAGATACTGGCTGTGGACACGGAAACCGGTGAAGTCCTGCATACCCGGGATATCGATAACCGGTTGAAAGTACGTCACCCCTACCGTGACTGGCTGAAGGGTAACGCCCTGCGTATTGAGGCGGACTACGATCACGAGGTGGGTCGCACCGACGAAGTGGATCCGCAGGATCTGCTCAGCTATCAGAAATTCTTCCAGATCAGCTTTGAAGAGCGTGATCAGGTGCTGCGTCCGCTTGCCGAAACCGGGCAGGAAGCCACAGGTTCCATGGGGGACGATACGCCCATGGCGGTGCTGTCCAAGCGTGAGCGTCCGCTGTACGACTATTTCCGTCAGCAGTTTGCCCAGGTGACCAACCCGCCCATCGATCCGCTGCGTGAAGCGATCGTCATGAGCCTGGAAACCTGTGTGGGNGCTGAGCGNAACGTGTTCGAGGAAACGGCGGACCATGCGGACCGGGCAATTCTGTCCACGCCGGTGTTGTCGCACTCCAAGTTCACCAATCTGCTGAATATCCAGCGTCCGGGCTANGAGCACGCCAAACTGAGCCTGCATTATGATCCCAAGGCCGGCCTGAAANAGGCGGTACTGGATCTGTGCGACGCCGCGGAAAAAGCGGTACGTGATGGCAAGGTCATTCTGGTGCTCACCGATCACGGTATTGGCCAGGATACCCTGACCATCCCGGCGCTGATGGCCACCGGTGCNGTTCACCATTCTCTGACCGAGAAAGGTTTGCGCTCTGACGCCAACATTATTGTGGAAACCGCGACGGCTCGCGATTCCCATCACTTTGCCGTGCTGTTCGGCTTTGGTGCCACCGCGGTCTATCCGTACCTGGCTTATGACGTTATCGCCGACATGGTGCGCTCCGGCGAGCTGCTGGGCGATGCGGTAGAGCTGCAGAAGAACTTCCGCAAGGGNATCAACAAGGGCCTGATGAAGATCCTCTCCAAAATGGGGATCTCCACCATCACCTCTTACCGGGGTGCCCAGCTGTTTGAAGCGGTNGGTATTGACCGTGAGGTGGTGGACCTGTGCTTCCGGGGTGTGGCGAGCCGCATCCAGGGNGCCGGCTTTGTCGACTTCGAGGCGGACCAGAAGAATCTGGTCAAAGATGCCTGGAAGCAGCGTAAGCCGATTGATGCCGGCGGTGTTCTCAAGTTTATCCACGGCAAGGAATATCACGCCTTCAACCCGGACGTGATCCATGCTCTGCATCATGCCACCCAGGACAACGACTGGAACGCTTACCGCGAATACGCGGAGNTGGTGAACAAGCGTCCGGTAGCGACCCTGCGTGATCTGTTCGCCTTGCGTGATGATGTGGATGCCATCAGCGTGGATGAGGTCGAGCCGCTGGAAAATATCCTGCTGCGCTTTGACTCTGCGGGCATGTCGCTGGGGGCNCTGAGCCCGGAGGCTCATGAAGCCATTGCNACNGCCATGAACCGTCTTGGNGGGCGCTCCAATTCCGGTGAGGGCGGTGAAGACCCGGCCCGTTACGGTACCGAGCGGGTCTCCAAGATCAAGCAGATNGCCTCGGGTCGCTTCGGTGTCACCCCGCACTACCTGGTGAATGCAGAAGTGCTGCAGATCAAGGTCGCCCANGGTGCCAAGCCCGGTGAAGGCGGCCAGTTGCCCGGCGGCAAGGTGAACACCCTGATTGCGCGGCTGCGTCATTCCGTGCCCGGTGTCACCCTGATTTCACCGCCGCCGCACCATGATATCTATTCCATTGAGGATCTGGCCCAGCTGATCTTTGATCTCAAGCAGGTTAACCCGGATGCCCAGGTCTCTGTGAAGCTGGTATCCGAGCCCGGCGTAGGCACGGTGGCCTCCGGTGTGGCCAAGGCNTATGCNGACCTGATCACCATCTCCGGNTATGACGGCGGTACTGCTGCGAGNCCGTTGACCTCTATCCGCTATGCGGGCTCTCCGTGGGAGCTGGGGCTGGCAGAAGCGCATCAGGCNCTGCGTGGCAATGATTTGCGCGACAAGATCCGNCTGCAGACCGATGGCGGTCTGAAGACCGGTCTGGACGTGATCAAGGCGGCTATTCTGGGGGCGGAATCCTTCGGGTTCGGTACCGTGCCGATGGTCGTTCTCGGCTGTAAGTACCTGCGGATCTGTCACCTGAACAACTGCGCCACCGGCGTGGCGACCCAGCGTGAAGACCTGCGTAAGGAGCACTACATCGGTGCGCCTGAGCTGTTGATCAACTACTTCACCTTCGTGGCGCGCGAAGTTCGTGAGCTGCTGGCCATGCTGGGTGTGAAGAGCATTCCGGACCTGATCGGCCGTACCGACCTGCTGAAAGTGCTGGAAGGNGAAACCGAGCGTCAGGGCAAGCTGGATCTCACTCCGATNCTGCGCAACGACCTGGTGCCGGCAGACAAGCCCACCCACTGTCAGGTGGATCGCAACGAGCCGTTCGACAAGGCGTTGCTCAGCGATACCATGATCAATGACATGCANGTGGCGATCGACAACAAGTCCGGTGGTTCTTTCCACTACGCGATCACCAACTGTGATCGTAGNGTGGGTGCCCGGGTCTCTGGAGCCATCGCCAAGCAGTATGGCAACCTGGACATGGAAAGCGCGCCGATCAAGGTTCGTTTCACCGGTACAGCAGGGCAGAGCTTCGGTGTGTTCAACGCCGGCGGCCTGCACATGTACATTGAAGGGGATGCCAACGACTACGTGGGCAAAGGCATGGCCGGCGGCAAGCTGGTGATTCGTCCGCCCCAGGGNAGCCCGTTCAAGAGCCAGGAAACGGCCATCATTGGTAACACCTGTCTGTACGGTGCCACCGGAGGCAAGCTGTTTGCCGCTGGTACCGCCGGNGAACGTTTCGGGGTGCGTAACTCCGGAGCCCATGCGGTGGTAGAAGGCGCTGGCGATCACTGCTGCGAATACATGACCGGNGGGTGCATCACGGTACTTGGCCGGACCGGCCACAACTTTGGTGCCGGCATGACCGGAGGCTTTGCCTTCGTGCTGGACGAGGACAATGATTTCTTCGACCGCATCAACCCGGAACTGATCGAACTGCATCGCATCAGTTCCGAAGCCACCGAGTCTCACCGCAGCCATCTGCGCGGCGTNATCAGCGAATATGTTGAAGAGACCGGCAGCGAATGGGGCCAGTACATTCTGGATAATTTTGATGCCATGAGCCGCAAGTTCTGGCTGGTGAAACCCAAGGCCGCGAGCCTGGACAGCCTGCTGAACACCACGCGCGCCAATCCGGCATAACGGAGGTTGGGGAGAACATGGCTGAACGTTTGAGCAACAATTTCCAGTTTCTGGATGTGCCACGGCACGATCCCAAGAAAAAGGACATTGACGACCGCAAGCACAAGTACGAGGAAATCTACTACCCGTTTGAAACCCGGGAAGTGGAGCATCAGGCGCACCGCTGCCTGCATTGCGGTAACCCCTACTGTGAGTGGAAGTGTCCGGTACACAACTACATTCCCAACTGGCTGAAACTGATCAGCGAAGGGAATTTGATGGAAGCGGTGGAGTTGAGTCACCAGACCAACTCCCTGCCGGAAGTCTGTGGTCGTGTGTGCCCCCAGGACCGTCTGTGTGAAGGGGCCTGTACCCTCAATGACGGCTTTGGTGCGGTGACCATCGGTGCTACCGAGAAGTACATCACCGATACCGCGTTGGCCATGGGCTGGCGTCCGGACATGTCCAAGGTCGTCTGGACTGACAAGAAAGTGGCGGTTATCGGGGCGGGCCCGGCCGGGATCGGCTGTGCTGACGTGCTGGTCCGCAACGGGGTGAAACCGGTTGTCTTCGATCGTTATGAAGAAATTGGTGGCCTGCTGACGTTCGGTATCCCCGAGTTCAAGCTGGAAAAGCCGGTCATGGCCAAGCGCCGTGAAGTCTTTGAAGGCATGGGTGTGGAATTCCGTCTGGGCGTGGATGTGGGCAAGGACATCAGCATCGATGAGCTGTTGGCCGAGTACGATGCCGTGTTCATGGGCATGGGCACCTACACTTACATGAAAGGCGGTTTCCCGGGTGAAGATCTGGATGGCGTGCACGAAGCGCTGCCGTTCCTGATTTCCAACGTGAACCGTAACCTGGGCCTGGAAAAGGCTGCCGCTGACTTCATCGACATGAAGGGCAAGCGGGTGGTGGTGCTGGGTGGTGGTGATACCGCCATGGACTGTAACCGGACCTCCATTCGTCAGGGCGCCGACACCGTGACCTGTGCCTACCGTCGTGACGAAGAAAACATGCCGGGTTCCCGCAAGGAAGTGGTTAACGCCAAGGAAGAGGGCGTGCAGTTCCTGTTTAACCGCCAGCCCATCGAAGTGGTGGGTGAAGACGGTAAGGTGGTTGGCATCAAGGTGGTGGAAACCAAGCTGGGTGAACCTGATAACAATGGCCGTCGCCGCCCCGAGTCGATCCCGGGCAGTGAGGAAATCCTGCCTGCGGATGCCGTGATCATTGCCTTCGGTTTCCGGCCCAGCCCGGCGGACTGGTTCGCTGACAAAGGTATCAACACCGATGATTCCGGTCGCGTGACTGCGCCGGAAGAGCAGGAGTTTCCCTTCCAGACCAGCAACGAGAAGATCTTTGCCGGTGGGGATATGGTGCGTGGCTCTGACCTTGTGGTGACCGCCATCTGGGAAGGCCGTGAAGCCGCCAAGGGGATTCTGGACTACCTGGATGTGTAATCCCGGTATGTGCCCATCCTGACAGAAAGGCCCGCGAATGCGGGCCTTTCTGTATGTGCAGGGAGGGGGCGTATTGGTTGCCAATCAGGTAAAGTTCGCTATTCATACTCGTTCGGCACACCGTGTGCCAGTCAGATTCAGGATATTGCATGACCAGCTTTGCGCCACTTCAGAATGATCTCTTCCTGCGTGCACTCAACCGAGAGAATGTTGAACGTACCCCTATCTGGATGATGCGGCAGGCCGGACGTTATTTGCCGGAGTACCGTGCCAGCCGTGAGCATGCGGGGTCGTTCATGGATCTGTGCATGAACGCGGATCTTGCCTGTGAGGTTACCTTGCAGCCGCTGGAGCGCTATCCGCTGGACGCGGCGATCCTGTTCTCCGACATTCTTACCATCCCGGATGCCATGGGGCTGGGGCTTTATTTTGAAACGGGTGAAGGGCCGAAGTTCAAGAAGGTGGTGCGCACCGAAGCAGATGTGGCGGCCTTGCCGATTCCCGACCCGGAGGCCGATCTCGGCTATGTGATGAAGGCCGTCAGCACCATTCGAGGGGCGCTCAATGGCCGAGTGCCGTTGATCGGCTTTTCCGGTAGCCCGTGGACCCTGGCCACCTACATGGTGGAAGGCGGCTCCAGCAAGGATTTCCGCCACCTCAAGGCCATGGTTTACAGTCAGCCGGAGCTGGCACACGCGATGCTCGACAAACTGGCGCAGTCCGTTACCGGTTACCTCAATGCGCAGATTCGTGCCGGAGCCCAGGCAGTACAGATCTTTGATACCTGGGGTGGGGCTTTGTCCGCCGAGGCGTATCAGCAGTTTTCGCTCAAGTACATGAAGCAGATTGTCGACGGGCTGATCCGTGATCATGATGGCCGCAAGGTTCCTGTGATCCTGTTTACCAAAAACGGCGGGCTGTGGCTGGAGTCCATGGCCGAGACTGGTTGTGATGGTCTGGGGTTGGACTGGACCATCAATATTGGGGAAGCCCGTCGCCGTGTCGGTCACAAGGTGGCCCTGCAGGGCAATATGGATCCGGCAGTATTGTATGCGGCACCAGAGGCCATTCGTGCTGAAGTAAAGCGTATCCTCACGGACTTCGGCGATCACCCGGGGCATATTTTTAACCTGGGGCACGGCATTACCCCGCAAGTGGACCCTGAACATGCGCGTGTATTCATTGAGGCTGTGCACGAGTTCAGCACGAAATAACCAAGCTACAAGCGGCAACGCGTTTGAAGGGTTGATGTGTGTTGAATACTGGAGTCGCGACCATGGTGTCGGCGCGGCTCCGGCGGTACCAGCCCTGACAGGTCCTTGATTCGCGTTGTAGCTTGAAGCTTGCCGCTGTTCAGGGGGAAGGATTCTCATGCGATTGTTGATGGTTGTGTTGTTGCTGGGCTGGGCGCTTCCAGCGTTGTCCATGTCTCTGGCGCTTGCCAAGGTGGAGCGTGCCGCAGAGGGGGAAACCGAGCAGCAAGTCTGTGCCCGGGCGCTGGAAAAAATGACGCAAGAGCTGCAGGTCAGTCTGCTGAGCGTGATTGCTGCTACGGATGCCTATCAGCAGCGCAAGCTGGCTTACCGGGAGCAAGATCTCAGCGAATCGCTGCTTGAGGATGCCTATCGCAGCCAGCTGATGGGCGAGGCGCCGGTACTGGATGGTCAGCGCTGGAGCGGTTCGCGATGCTCTCTGCGGGCACGATACAGTGCCGATGTGGATGTGCTGGCGCGCCGAGTGCCCATGCCGCAGACGCAGCCCAAGGCGGTGCCGGACAACGCGCCGGTCCCTCCGGGTATCGATCCTAAAACCTGGGAGCTATTCAGTGCCAGCCGTGACCGCTCGGAGTTGGCGCAGAGTTTTTCGACTGTCTCCGCTCTGCGCATGTATATGACCGAGTATTACCTGAGCTCAGGGAGCTGGCCGCAAAGCCTGTCTGATTTGGGAGTTGCCCAGGAGCAGCTGATTGATGATCGGGTGAAGCGGGCGTACTTGTTGCAGGAGGGCATGCTCAAACTGGAGCTGGCAGGGCGTTTGGAGGGGCACGAGCTGACGACCTGGCCGGTAGATAGCCGGGGGCCCAGAGGAATCGAGTGGAAATGCACCACGACGGTTAACATGGGGCCGTCAGGTTTCTGTGAGCAGGTGGAATGATCAGCTATCAGCTATCAGCTATCAGCTGTGAGCTGTGAGTTAAAAAAAGAGGCCGCGTCCAGCATTTGGGCGCGGCCTCTTTTGTTTGAGTC
Organism: Alcanivoracaceae bacterium; assembly: GCA_002706085.1. GTDB lineage: Bacteria > Pseudomonadota > Gammaproteobacteria > Pseudomonadales > Alcanivoracaceae > Alcanivorax. Next base: position 158,880 of record PAJO01000021.1, read on the forward strand.
GCTTGCGCGATCACCTGCGTTGTTGCGTGCAGCTTGATGCGTCTTACGCGCCAATCTTGCGCATTTGGTAGACGTTGTGGGAGATGGCAACCACCTCGCCGTTGGCGTCTTTTAGTTCCACATCCCATTCGAAGTCGCATTTGCCCACTTCTTCCGTGGTGCTTTCAATGCGCTGGATCTCTTCTTCGCTCAGGGTCACTTCCACGGTGACGTCGGTGGTCGCGGGGCGACGGAAGCGGATCGACATGTCCTTGACGATGGGATAGAACTTCTTGGTGTCGAAGGACGTCAGGTAGATGGTGCCACCGGGTAGTTCGGCGATAGTGTACAGAGCGCCGGCATACATGATGCCCACGTGATTGATGTTGGGCTTGAACGGCATCAGCATCTTGCAGTAGCCGCGGTCGACTTCCAGCGTCTGCACTTCGCAACGTTCCACAAATGGGAAGGTCTTGTCGCTGGCAGCTTTGATCAGGGTTTTCTGTTCTTCGGTCAGGGCCATGTCAGTTTCTCCTCAGTTACCGGGGATGCTAACAAAGCCGGGGGATGCGCCGGAAAACCGTTTAGTTCAGCGGGATGGCGCAAACGGTCAGTCGTTGAGCAGGGCGTCAGTCTTGGCGGCACAGATAAAGTCGTTGCGGTGCAGGCCACGGATCTTGTGGGTCCACCAGGTCACTGTTACCTTGCCGTATTCCGTGAGAATGGCTGGGTGGTGGCCTTCCTGCTCGGCCAGTTCGCCGACCCGGTTACTGAAGGCTAGTGCCTGTACGAAATTCCTGAACGGAAAATGCCGCTGCAGTTTCTCGATGCCGTCTTCTTCTACCTGAATCCACTCCGGGATCTGCGGGAACAGCGTTTCCCGTTCCTGCTCGGTCACTTGGGGAGCGTCAGCGCGGCAGGCGTCACATTGCTGGCTGTTGAGTGAGGTTGTGCTCATGGGAATGTCATTACCTTGCGTGGATGCATGCACGTTTCATTGTGCATGCATCCACAGCGGGTAATCAATCAGGCAGGGTTCGCCGGCTCACACAGGCGAACCGGGTCGCCATCGGTGCCGCCTGGGGCCATTTTCTTGAGGACGCGGCGCAGTTTTTCCAGGTCGGTGTCATCGCGAACCCGGCCTGGGATCTCCATTCCTGCGGCCAGATTCAGCAGTACCGCCTTCATTTTCTCGGGCATCAGTACCGGTTGACGGTGCTGCAGGACATAAATCAGGTCACCGCGTTTGAACAGCAGGAAACCGTAGTAGTAGGTGCCGCTTTCCACGTCGCTGTCCTTGACCTGGGCGGCGTCCACGTTTATCCCGATGATGGCGAACAGCGCTTTGGGATCGGCATCTTCGATGAATTCCCGGTAGGACGCTTCGGCGCTGGTGATCATCGGTGCCTTGGCCACCACATCACGCAGGTAACTGTTCAGTGTCAGGTTGAGCAGGGTGAGATCCGAGGCGAAGCGCGGAGCCTGGATCATGGGGTGGTTCTGCACGTTCAGGTAGTCCACCCGGAATAGTCGCCCGCTGCCATCCCAGAAGGTGGCGGAGCCGCCGTTACGGTCACAGCGTTCATCCAGCACCACTTCACCCCGAAAGGTATTGATGCTCAGGTCAAGAATGTAGGCGCCGGCCGGTGAGAAGTAGTAATCCCCTTCACGGTCACCCTGCATGCCCTGGCAGCCAGCCAGCAGCGTTACGGTCAGGGTAGACAGCAGGAACGCGGCAGTTTTGATTATTTTCATTATTCGCCCCGAAGATAAAAAGCCTGAAGATCATAGCATAACAGGGGCGGCATGCCGCCAGTGGCAGTGTGGCGCCTTACAGTGCGGGCAGATCGGCCAATGGGACAATGGTCTTGCCCGGTGACTCCCGGCGGCTACGGCTGTAATGCCAGGTCGCTTTTTGGGGGTTGTCGTACACCCTCGCAGGGATGTCGGTCAGTGGTGTGTCACAGGCCTCTATCTTGCTGGCGGCCTTGTTAAAGGGGGCAATCAAGGCTTCCTGCAGTTGTTGTTGGCGCTCGCTCACGGCGTCGGTGCACTGTTTGTTGCCACTGTTCAGATAGTTAACCGCGGGTGAAATCAGCACAAACTGCTCGATCTTGCGCTGGCTGGCATCGATCACGTTGAGGCATTGATGAACCCAGTAATAGTAGCAGTCTGCGGCCTGTGCGAGAGGCGCGAAGCCCAGCAGCAGAGTGGTGAGTAGCAGCCGAAGGTGGCGACGATTCATGAGGATAGTCCTCCGCGCTGTTGTCGCCCCGGCTCCCACTGTAGCAGTACGTTCTCGGTAATCAGGTGCTCGGGAATCCGGTGGCGAATCTGCTCATGCAGTTCGGGCAGCTGGCTCCAGTGCAGCCCGGGCAGCATGTGATGGGCGGTGTGATAGCCCAGATTCCAGGAGGGCAGGTTGTAGCGTTTGAGTTCCACATTGCGTGAGGCATGGAAATGGTCTTCAAAACCGGTGCCTGCGTGTTGGCCGTAGGTATTGTCCAGCAGCATGAAGAGCATGAAAACCATGGGGACCACAAAGACCAGTAAGGCGTTGCGCGGGTCATACAGCAACGCGGCGATCAGTGGGATGTTGGCAAGCACTAACAATCGCAGAAAGCGTTGATATAGCTGAGGGTGCTGCTGCCCGATCTGATGGATTTCGGGGTAGATGCGTAGTGTGTTGACCAGCACATAACGCCAGCGTGGCATCAGGCTGCCGTCTGCCATTTGCCATGGAGAGGGATCATTCTCCGGGTCCAGATACAGTTTGTGGTGCCCGATGTTGTGGTGCAGGGTCCAGCTCAGGGGGCTGGTGCCCGTTTGCAGGTAGAGAATGCATTCAAACAGGCGGTTGAGGGGCTTCTTCACGAAGGTATTCACGTGATGATGGTTGTGGCAGATGGCGCCACAAGAGACTTGCACCGGCATCAATGCGAGCACCGCCAGCCAGGTAGTCAGGCCCGAGCTGAAGAAAAACAGCATGCATTGAATGAAAAAGACCGCCAACACCAGGGCAACAGCGGCACGATCAGCCCTATAGCGTACTAACATCTCACTCACCTGGGCCAGAAGTCTGGCGCCCACTACGAAGAAGGCGTGAGTTTAGAGGCATCACAAAGTGTGATGAAGACCACATTAACCAGAGGGTTGGGCGCCTTGGTCAATATGGGTACGCTTGTACCTGCAGGGATATGCGCGATTCTGCATTTTGGAAGGCGCCCCAGCCACCACAGGTGGGGCGCCAGCAGGTCAGGCTCGGCTTAACAGGTCCCGGGCGATAGCGATCACCTGCATTTCGTCGGTCCCGGCATAAATCTGCAGGATCTTGGCGTCGCGCATCAGTTGCTCGACACGGGATTCTCGCATGTAGCCGTAGCCACCATGAATCTGTACCGCCTCGGTGGCGACCTCCATGGCGGTCTGGGCGGCATAGAGTTTCATGGCAGAGGCTTCGGCCAGGGTCATCTGCTTGCCTTCGGCGGTCATCTCGATATAGCGGAATACCATGTTCTGCAGGTTGGTACGGGCGACTTCCATCTTGGCCAGCTTGAGCTGGATCAGCTGGTTCTGGCCAATCGGACGGCCGAACTGGCTGCGGTCGTTGGCGTACTGGACGGACAGCTCCATGGCGCGCTCCACCATGCCCAGTGCCATGGCAGCAACGCCGGCGCGTTCCTGCATGAACGTGCCCTTGGCGCCGCTGCGGCCGTAGCTGTCTTCGCTGCCGCCAAGCAGACGATCTGCTCCGACTTTCACGTCGGACAGGAACAGCTCGCCGGTGGGGGAGGAGCCAATGCCCATCTTCTTGAATGGCTTGGACTGTTCCAGACCCTCCATACCGCTGTCGAGGATGAATGAAACGATTTTGCGTTGCTCGGCCGGCACGCCTTCCTCGTCGAGCTTGCAGATCAGGATGATGGTGTCGGCAAAGGGACCGTTGGTGATCCAGGTCTTGCTGCCATTGATGATGTAACCGCCATTGCCGTCGCGGCGGGCCACGGTTTTCATCTGGCCGAAGGCGTCGGAGCCGGCATTGGGTTCAGAGATCGCCCACGCACCCACTTTTTCCAGTGTCAGCAGCGGTAGCGCCCAGCGTTCTTTCTGTTCAATGGTGCCCTTGCTCATGATGGCGCCACCGGCGAGGCCCATGGAAACACCCATGGCGGTCACCAGCCCCTGGGCATGGCGACAGATTTCGATGATGGGGATCATGCGCATGGCCGCTTCTTCCCCGGCCATGGCGGAAGGGCCCTCTTTCTTTTTCTTGTCGTCTACGGCGTCGCCGGCGGCGATGGCTTTTTCCCGGGCCAGTTGCTTGTCAAAACTCTGCTTGGCCATCACATCCATGCCAAACGTCTTGATCAGTTTGCGAAGGATGTCGTAGGGCGGTACGCCGTTGTACTCGATGTCATCCAGCTGCGGCACCACTTCCTTTTCCACGAAGTCGCGCACCATTTTCTGGATCATCTGTTGTTGTTCTGACCACTGAATCATGGGGATGTCCTGTCCGTTTTAGGTTGCCCCAACAGTAACAAGATCTTTCCCGGCGCCGCATTGATCATAACGGACGGAAATCTTGACGTTCGGGATCAATGGGCGGGCAGTCGGACGTCAGACGTTGGTGGTCTGACGCCCCGGGGCAGGCTCCTTAATGAGCGGTGATGCAGGGGAAGGGGTCGAAGCGGACGCGCATGACCAAGGCGTCAGGGCCCTCGGTGCTGGCGGCGGCTTCAATGTCGGCAGCCCGCAAGCGAGGGTGGGTGCCGTTGAAAAACTTCTGGGCGGCGTGGGCGTTCAGGGTGCGATCCCGTGCCTGTTCGTAGGTGATGCCCTCTCCGCCCAGCAGATGGCGAATGTACTCGGCGCAGGCCACGTCTTCATCGCCGGTGGGGTGGGAGGCCACCAGCACCACCGTGGGCGGGTTCTGTTGGCGCAGGTAGTTGGCGGTAGCTTCCGCATTGACCAGGCTGGCCACCAGCACTTCCCGGCTGTCGCGGGCACGTAATGTGGCGGCGACCCCGTTGGTGGTACGCATGATCATCTCCCGACCGGCCAGCTCTGCCTGATCAATCTCCCAGGGGGAATTGCCGAAGTCAAAGCCCTTGATGGGCAGGGCATCCACTTCGCCGGCCAGCAGGGCATCCGGAAGATGCTCATCGCGCAGGGCAAAAGCCTGTTCCGCACTGGCCACCGGCCAGATGCAACGCAGCCCCTTGCGGAAAGCATGGTGGCTGGTGGTGAACGCACGGATCACATCAATCACAACCGTGATGCCGTGGATGTTGTGGGGCGGGTTGTGCCCCTGGGCAATGTGTATTTCCATCTCGGCTCGCAGGGGGGGCTAGAACAGCAGGCCAATGCCCCAGGTGGCGTTGTCGAAAATTTCTTCTTCGTCTTCCAGGTACTGCTCAATGGCAATGGTAAAGGTCAGCCGGTCACCCAGTGTGAAGCGGTCCTTGGGAGTGCGTCTGCCGCTGAAGAAATCCACCACATCGCGATAGTTGAAATCGGAACGGTAGCGGATCAGACCATCGTGGTTACCATGGCCATACTGGATCTGGATAAAGCGGCCGAAGCCTGTGCCCAGATAGGCGTTGTTGACCCGTTCACCGTCTGCGGCAGAGGTACCGTCAATGGTCGCGGAGCGAATTGGCGAATCGCCGAATTTTTTGGTGGCGATACCGCCGTTGATGGCCACACTGCTGTAGTTGGCATCGACGAAGAAGCCGGTATCGATGTTTTCCGTGGGGTCGACCCGGCCGACCGAAATGACGGTGCCACGAATCATGGTGACGCCGCTGTAGCGGTCTTCGGCAAGGGCTGTCAGGGGTAATACCAGCAAGGCGGCAAGCAAGATTGTTATTGTTTTCATTCCATTCCCTCCATGAATAAGCCGACATTATGCCTAGGCTGGGGGCGGGTTTCACCCATTGTGAGCGTCCAGGGTGTGCTTGTGGGGGAGGGTGCGTGCCAGCGTCCAGACATGGACCTGATGGGCGCCTGCGTCAATCAGGGTGCGGCTTGCGGCTCTGGCGCTACTGCCGGTGGTCATGACATCGTCTATGAGCGTGATGGTGAGTCCTGTCACGGGCGTGACGCATTGAAAGGCGCGGCGCAGGTTGCGTTCCCGCTGTGTGCGTTTCAGCCCCTGCTGGCTTGCCGTGGCATGTTGGCGTAACAGCGCAGGCAGCAGGGGGCGTTGCCAGAGGAGGGAGAGCCGGGTGGCAAGTCGTTGGCTTTGGTCAAAGCCGCGCCACCAGCGGCGCCGCCAGTGAGCGGGGACGGCACAGAGGACGTCGGTGTCCGGCCAGGGTAAGGGCATGCCTGCCAACAATTGTTCCAGGGCGTTTTCGCAAACCAGGTCTCCGTGGTGCTTGTAGCGTTGAATCAGGCGATCCAGGGGATGGCTGTAGATCAGCGGGGAATGACTGGCAGCAAAAGGGGGTGGCCGGCGAACACAGCGACCGCACAGCGGCGGGGGCTGGCTGTTGTCCGCGCCAGGCATGGGCAGGCTGCACCGGCAGAGCGGGCCCTGTAAGGGCGTCAGCAGTACCATGCAGTGAGGGCAAAGCAGGGTGCGGCTCTTCTTCCCGCATAGCAGGCAAGGATAGAATTGATTAAAAAATGACCCGCAGTAAACTTTTGTTGCGGCTTTCCAGTTGACAGCTGGCATGTCGCTCCCTAGCCTGTTGATTCCCGTTCAGGAGAGACACCATGCCCGCCACCGCCAGCATTACCCAGACGCCAGAGTCGCAAACGGCTGTACGCCATGACTGGAAGCGTAGTGAGATCGAAGCCCTGTTTGCTCTGCCGTTCAATGACTTGTTGTTCCAGGCAGCGGCTATCCATCGGGCCAATTTCGATCCGAATGCGGTGCAGGTCAGCACCTTGCTGTCGATCAAGACAGGGGCTTGCCCGGAAGACTGCAAGTATTGCTCCCAGTCCGGCCACTACAACACCGAGCTGGAAAAGGAAAAGCTGCTGGAAGTCGCCCGCGTGGTGGAAGAAGCCAAAGCTGCCCGCGACAAAGGGGCGTCCCGTTTCTGCATGGGGGCGGCCTGGCGCAGCCCCCGCGACCGTGACATGCCGTTTGTGCTCGACATGATCCGCCAGGTGAAAGGGCTGGGCATGGAAACCTGCATGACCCTGGGTATGCTGGATCAGGGCCAGGCCGAGGCGCTGGCGGACGCCGGACTGGACTACTACAACCACAACCTGGACACCTCGCCGGAGTATTACGGCAAGGTGATTACCACGCGGACCTACAATGATCGTCTGAGCACCCTGGCCAATGTCCGTGATGCCGGCATGAAGGTGTGTTGTGGGGGCATTGTTGGCATGGGCGAGCAGCGTGATGACCGTGTCGGCCTGCTGCAGCAACTGGCCAATCTGCCACACCACCCAGAGTCTGTGCCGATCAATATGCTGGTGAAGATTGAAGGTACCCCGCTGGCGGATGTGGATGATCTGGATCCGTTCGAGTTCGTTCGCACTGTGGCGGTGGCGCGTATCCTGATGCCCGAATCCTATGTACGCCTGTCTGCCGGTCGTCAGGAGATGAATGATGAAGCGCAGGCGCTGTGTTTCATGGCGGGCGCCAACTCCATCTTCTACGGCGAGCGTTTGCTGACCACCGATAACCCGGAAGCGAACCACGACCAGCAGTTGTTCAAGCGCCTGGGCATCCATCCGTTGGATCCCCGTCATGAGGCTTCCGATGAAGCTCATGAAGAAGCCATCAAGGCGCAGGTTGCCGAGCAGGAAGCGGAAGAAGCGGGCCTTTTTTATAACGCCATGGACAAACGTTCCGCGAAGCACGTGCTCGACAAGGACACAGGCCGCCCTGCTGCTACCGAGCATTGATTCTCCGCAGGGTGGAAATCGGCGTGAGCCGATCTCCACCGGTGGCTGATTACCATGCCAGGTATCCATTTTCTCCAGCCATTGATTGGCGCTTACGTCGCGGCGGAGATTGGCTGACGCCAATTTCCGCCCTACGGGTTTCGCAATGACCTTTGATCTCGCCGCCGATCTTGAAAAGCGCCGCCAGCAACATCGCTTTCGCGAGCCGCTGGTTATGGACGGCCCCTGTGGTCGCTTTGCGCGCTTGGCAGGGCGTGATTACCTGAATTTCTGCAGTAACGACTATCTGGGGCTGGCCAATGACCCGGAGGTGATTGCTGCCTTTCAGCAGGCCGCCAGTGACTGGGGGGTGGGCAGCGGTGCTTCTCATCTGGTGTGTGGTCATCAGCGTCCCCATCAGGATCTGGAGGAGGCGCTGGCAGCGCACACCGGCCGTGAACGCGCTTTGCTTTTTTCCACGGGCTATATGGCCAATCTGGGTGTGATGTCTGCGCTGCTGGGCAAGTCTGATGCCGTCTTCGAAGACCGGCTTAATCATGCGTCCCTGCTCGACGGTGGCTTGCTCAGCGGCGCCCGTTTTCGTCGCTTCGCCCACAACGATCCCGCTGCACTGTCGCGCCTGTTGCAGCGCAGCGACGCGCGCCGCAAATTGGCAGTGGTCGATGGCGTGTTCAGCATGGATGGCGACGAAGCACCGCTGACGGCGCTGGCGAATGTGTGCGAGACCAATGATGCCTGGCTGATGGTGGATGATGCCCATGGCATTGGCGTACTGGATGAGCGAGGGCGAGGGTCACTGTTTTCCCAGGGCGTGAATGATCGCGTGCAGGTTCTGATGGGCACCCTGGGCAAGGGGCTGGGTACCGGCGGTGCTTTTGTCGCCGGAAGCCAGCAACTGATCGAGACCCTGATACAATTCGCCCGCACTTTTATTTATACCACCGCCATGCCGGCGGCAGTGGCGGCGGCAACGCTCACCAGCCTGAAGAAATCACAGCAGGAACACTGGCGCCGGGAAAAACTGGCGGAGCTGGTAACGCGTTTTCGTGCCGGCGCCTGTGAGCTGGGCTATACGCTGATGGACTCGCAGACGCCGATCCAGCCGATCCTGATCGGCAGCGATGCCGATGCCATGGCGCTGAGTGCTGCGCTCAGGGATAAAGGCTTTCTGATCAGCGCGATCCGCCCGCCCACCGTGCCGGAAGGCGAGGCGCGTTTGCGCGTGACCCTGTCTGCGGCCCATGAACTGGCGGATGTGGATGCGTTGCTGGCAGCGCTTGATGAGGTCGGACGTCGGAAGTCGGACGCCTGACGCTCAAAAAGGCCAGCCTGTTTTACTTCTGCCGTCAGACTTCCGACGTCAGCCCCGTGACTAAAGGATCTTTAATGCCCAAGCTGATTCCCTACCACAACACCTACAAGGCCACTGGCGTAGAGGATGCCGAGGCGCAGGATGTCGTCCTGATTCATGGCTGGGGGCTGCACGCCATTGTCTTTGATGACATCGTGCCGGCGTTGCTGGAACGGTTCAGGGTGACGGTAGTGGATCTGCCCGGCATGGGCCAGAGCCCGCTGCCGGCGGCCGATTACACCCTCGATTTTCTGGCGGATCAGATGCTGGAGATTATGCCGGAGAAAGCCCACGTGCTGGGCTGGTCGCTGGGTGGGCTGGTGGCGCTGGCCATGGCGGACAAGGCGCCGCAGCGGGTGCAGTCGGTGGTTACCGTGGCGGCGTCTCCACGCTTCACCTCAACAGAAGGCTGGGACACAGCCATGAAGCCGGAAATTCTCGGCAAGTTTGCGGAAATGTTTGCTGAGGATCAGGAGGGCACCCTGGTGCGTTTTCTGGCCCTCAACTGCAAGGGCAGTGCCGCCATGCGTGCCGATACGGCGCGGCTCAAGGAGATTCTTTATTTCTGCGGACTGCCTGCGCCCAAAGCCTTGCGGGGCGGGCTGGATATTCTTCGTGATGCGGATATGCGCGCGGTGTTGCCGACGCTGCACATGCCGGTGCTGATGGTGTTTGGCGAAAACGATCATATTGTTCCTGCGGCCGCCATGGCGGCCAGTGAGGCCTTGATCAATACCGGTCGCACGGCGTTGATCGAGCAGGTGGCCCATGTGCCGTTCCTGTCAGCACCGGACACCTTTACCCAGGCCATCTATGACTTCTGGCGGGAATATGCTCTGACGTCGGATGCCTGACGCCGGACACAAAATTATTCTGATTTGACGGTTTGATTATTGTCGTCAGACGTCCGACCTCAGACGTCTGACTTGTTTCAAGGAGCGCGAGCATTCAAGCGACAGCAGACAAGCAGCTGGTCGGCCAGCACTTCAGCCGCGCCGCGCGCAGCTACGATGAGCATGCGATCCTGCAGCTGGCCGTGGGGCGCTCGCTGGTGCAGCGGTTGCCGGCGCAGTTGCCGGTGAATCATGCGCTGGACCTGGGCTGCGCCACCGCGCCCTTTGCCCGGGCCCAGCAGCAGGCACTGCCGGATGTGCACTGGCAGGCGGTGGATTTGTCTCCAGCCATGCTGGCAGAAGCGGCCGTGCGTGGCCGCCTGAATGAACGCTATCAGCCTCTGTGTGCCGATGCGGAACAGCTGCCGCTGGCCGAGGCCAGTCAGGGGCTGGTGTTCAGTTGCTTCGCCCTGCAGTGGTGTGATCCGCAGGCCGTGTTGCAAGAAATTTCCCGGGTGCTGGCGCCAGCTGGGCGTGTGCTGCTGGCGGTGCCGTTGGGTGGTTCGTTGCAGGAACTGCAGCAAAGCTGGCAGGCGGTGAACCAACGCCCCCATGTGAATGCATTGCCGACATTCAACGACTGGCAAAACGCGGCGTTCAAGGCAGGTTTTGCCGATGCGGATTTGCAGCAGCAGGTGATGGTGGAATACTACGACTCCGTCAAATCCATCGCCCGCCGCCTGAAGGCAACCGGTGCCGACCATGTCAGTGGCGCCACCGGCCTGACGGGAAAGAATGCCTGGCAGGCAATGGTGGCCGAATACGAAACGAAAAGAACCGCGCAAGGCTTGCCGCTCACCTGGAATGTGCTGTTTCTGGAAGCGGAAAAAATCTGAGCTACAAGCTACAAGCTACGCTTGTGGGATAGGAAAACCTCACATGGTTCCCGGGTTTTTGGTTAATGGAAATGCCTTGCCAATCGTCGAGTTCGGCGACATGCAGGATCTGATGCCCCTGTGGGAGCTATGCTTGCATGGCGATCCTCGTCTCAGCGAGGTAGAGATTTCAGAGCGCATGTAAACCGCTCTGTTTCTACAAAACAACGACAACGAAGCTGCTGATTTAAAGGTGCCCCATGGAAAACCAGAAACCACCCCTTCCCGCTCTGAAAGGCATCTTCTTCGTCACTGGCACCGATACTGAAGTCGGCAAGACCTGGGTCAGTTGTCGCCTGCTGGAGCGTGCCCGTGAAGCGGGGCTGAGTTGCTACGGTCTCAAGCCGATTGCGGCTGGCTGCGAAGCGACTGCTGATGGCTGGCAGAACGAAGACGCGCTGCAGTTAATGGCGGCCAGCTCGGTGAAGCTTCCCTATGAGACAGTGAATCCCGTCGCCCTCAAAGCAGCCATCGCGCCGCATATTGCCGCGCAGCAGGAAGGCAAGGTGGTGACGCTGGCCAGACTGGCAGGTTATGTGCGCGGGGCCCTGAATGCGCACAAAGCCGATCTGATTCTCATCGAGGGTGCCGGGGGCTGGCGGGTCCCACTGAATGATCGGGAAATGTTGTCAGGGTTGGCCAAGGAGTTGGCGTTGCCGGTGATTCAGGTGGTGGGCATGAAGCTGGGTTGCATCAGTCATGCGTTGCTGACGGCTGAAGCGATTGAAAAGGACGGCTTGCAGTACGCCGGCACCATGGCCAATTGTTTTGGGGATATGGACGTGCGCGAAGAAAATCTGTTGACCCTTCGCCAGCATTTGCCGGGCGCGTTTGCCATCGTTTAAACATGCGTATGTCACGCCCTCGTCACGTTTAACTGGGCGGTTACAGGTCGCTACATAGCACTACAGTGCTACTACCCAAGGCTCACTGTTGCCGTGCAATTTCCTGCCTACTCTTGGAAAGCTGTTGTTGATGACAGCTTTTCAGGGGGTAAGGCATGGATCGAATCCGTCGTAATCTTGTGCAGGCTATCGGGGCAGGCACCACACTGGCATTGGCAGGCTGTGGCGGGGGAAGCAGCTCCTCCACCCCGGTGGTCAATAATCCCGCGCCAAATGTTCCTGCTGATCCTGAGCCGCCCGGCGGTCCGGATGCGTTGCCATCTGTGACGTTTCTGCATGGCGTGGCCTCTGGAGACCCGCTGGCGGACAGAGTGATCCTGTGGACTCGTGTGACCCCGGACCAGTCCGGCGTGGTGGTGCCGGTGGAGGTGAAGGTCGCCAGTGATCCGGCCATGCAGCAGATTGTCACCTCGTATACGACTACTACCAATGCGGATGCGGATTACTGCGTCAAAATTGATGCCGACGGGCTGGCTGCCGGGCGTTGGTATTACTACCAGTTTCAGGTGGGGGAGACGCAGTCAGCGGTGGGCCGGACACGCACCTTTCCCGCCGCCGCAGATTTCATCGATCGCGCCCGTTTTGCCGTCGTTTCCTGTTCGAATTTTCCCTATGGCTTTTTCTCGGTGTACCGGGCCGTGGCCAACCAGGGTGACCTGGATTTTGTGCTGCACCTGGGTGATTACGTGTATGAGTATGGGGCCGGCGAATACGGCGACTTCCCCGAGCGTGATCCGCAGCCTTCTCATGAGATGGTCAGCCTGTCGGATTACCGCTTGCGTCATGCCCAGTACAAAACCGATGAAGATCTGCAGGCGGTACATCAGCAGTTCCCGATGATTGCGGTCTGGGATGATCACGAGTCCACGGATAACAGTTACCGCGATGGTGCCAGTAACCACCAGCCGCTGACGGAAGGCGACTGGGAAACCCGAAAGGGGGTTGCCCGTCAGGCGTATTTCGAATGGCTGCCGATTCGTCCCCGCGAGCCGGGTAATCACAATGTGATCTACCGGCAGTTCCGTTTTGGTGATCTGATTGATCTGACCATGCTTGATACCCGTCTTGAGGGGCGTGATGCCCAGTTGACGGTGCCGTTGGATCCCGCCCGCAATGATGAAGACCGTCACCTGATCAGCAGCGAGCAAATGGACTTTCTGCTGGAGGCGCTCAGCCAGTCTGATGCCCACTGGCGCTTTATCGGTCAGCAGGTAATGTTCGCCCAGCTCAATATTTTGGAAATTCCCAGTCTGGATGAGCGGAGTGCGCAGCTTCGCGGCAATCTGTCCGCCATCAACATGGATCAGTGGGACGGGTATGCAGCCGATCGGTTGACCATTCTCAATCACATCGACGATAACGCTATCGACAACGTGGTGATCCTTACCGGTGATATCCATACCTCCTGGGCCAATGAAATTTACCGTAATCCGGGCTCCCTTCTTGGCGACCTTTTCGACAAGCCCTTGGCGGCAGAGTTTGTGACGCCGGCCGTGACCAGTCCGGGCTTCCCGGAGGGGGCCGCCGAGGTGGCTGGCGTGCTGATTCCGGTAGTTAATCCGCATATCCGTTACGTGGAAGCGAAATCCCGCGGATTCATTCTGGTGGACGTGACGCGCGACCGGGCTCAAGGGGAGTTCTATTACGCCCAAAGCATCGAGTCGTATGATCTGCGTGGCCAGATTGATACCAGTAAAACCAAGGTTGTTGCGGTGAAAAGTGGCGACAGCCGTATCGTGGAAGATGGCCCTGTGTCACGCCCGCGCACCCTGCGTACCGCCCTGTTCCACCCTCCTGTTTCTTCCCCCGTTAGTGGGCTCAATTCAAGTAAAGAGGTGTTGTCATGATATCCCCGTGGAAAGTGTTGCCGCTGGTCGCGGCCATTGCATTGGTCGCCTGTGGCGGCGGTAGCGGGGGCTCTTCCGGGGGCGGGGGTAGCAACACCCCAACGCCTAATCTTCCCTCTGGCCCTGGCGGCGAGGATGACGGCAATGGGGATGGCACAGAGGTATCCGGGAATCCCCCGGCCGCCCTGCGGTTTATTGTCATTGGCGATTCCGGCAGCGGCTCGGAAGGTCAGTATGCGGTCGGTGAAGCCATTGCCGAGGTGTGTGACCGCAAGGATGAATTCGTTGACGATATGGCCTTTCCTGGCTGCGACCTGGTGGTAGGGCTGGGCGACAATATCTATGAATCCGGGGTGACCAGTGTGGATGATCCCCAGTTTGAAGATAAATTTGAAAAGCCTTTTGAGCCTGTACAGCTGCCTTTCTACATGGTGCTGGGAAATCATGACAACACCGGCTATGTGGGCGGTGATGGCGCGGGGAACGCCCGTGGCATGTTCCAGGTGGACTACACCTATTTTGACGGCAAATTGTCTAACCGTTGGAACATGCCGGATCGTTACTACCAACACAGTGCCGGGACGACGACCCTCGGGGGGCGCCCGCTGGTGGATTTCTTCGCGCTGGATTCCAACCCCATTGCAGGAGGGTTTGCCGACCCGGATATTGCTTACGCGTATCACACCTATGGTATTGATCAACGCAACTGGGCGGTGAATGCAATCGGCAGCTCTAATGCGGTGTTCAAGATTGCCATGGCACACCACCCCTATCTTTCCAACGGAACGCATGGCAACGCCGGTAACTATGATGGTGTGCCCAGTGAAATTCTTCCGGTGTTGGCTGGTGAGCGCTGGAAAGCCTTTATGGAAGAAGCGGTGTGTGATCAAACCGATTTCTTCCTGGCCGGGCATGACCATGATCTTCAGGTACTTGAAGCCGTTCCGGCCTGTGGGCGCACAGAGTTTGTGGTGAGTGGTGCAGCCGGGAAGACCCGTTCCATTGATGACCCGGAACGCAATGCGGCCCGCTTTCAGCAGGGCGATGAATATGGCTTCTTCTGGGTCAAAGCAACCGAAGCCGACCCGGACACCATGACGCCGGCCACTCTGTGCCTTGAGGCCTACACGGTGAAGCCCGGAACAGAAGGGCTCGGTGTGGTTGCGGGCGGTAGTGATACGCTCACCCCCAGTTATACCCATTGCTTCGAAAAACAGCCCATGGCAATGATCGCCCCAAGCAATGATTTTTCGGGGCAGGCACTGGGGGGCTATGCCTTGCCGTTGCCGCTGCCGGAGGGCTTCGATGCAGATTTTACCGGCCCGCTCAAGGAACTGCGTGAAACCCTGCTTGCCGGATTTACACAGGCAGGGAGCCATTTGCCTGAAGAGCAACGACAGGTGTTTGACCAGATGCTGGCCGGCACCGACATTCTTTTCAACGCACTGGATGCGGCTACCGCGGCTATTTTGAGTGGTGACAGTGGCGAGATTGAGCAAGCCCTGCAGGCGGTGCTGGCGGCTTCGGAGCAGCTTGAAGCCATTGATACTGGTGCACTGCCCGCTCCCTTCGACCAGCTGGGCGGAGCCTTTGCGTCTTTGGCTGACGGTTTTGGTAATGCGGGTGTCGCGCCGGGCGAAGGTGGTACGGTCGATGATATTGCGTTTATTGCAGGCCCGCTTGTGGCGCTGGCGCGTAACCTGAATAACATCCTCGATGGTATTGAAGAACAGGTGCCTGGCGAGGTGCCGGTGCTGGCGGGGCTGACGTCCGTGTTGTCCACAGTGTCGCTTGGTTTGGCCAATACCCTTGAGCAGCTGGTAATGCTGGATACCTCGGCCACCGGGGAGCAGCTGGTTGGCACGGTTCATGCGACTTTGGAGTCGCTGGTGACCGATGTGCTTTGGCTCAACCAGATTCCAGAAGCGGGGGATTATGCGACCTTGCCAGGGGATGCGCTGTCCTCCACGTTGCTGACGGTAGTACGTGAAGTGACGGAGCAACTGGATGAACGTGTGCTTGGCCCATTGGGGCCGCTGCTGGATCTGTTGTCGCCGATCACCAATTTGCTGGCAGGACTGTTTGACGGGTTATAAGGCCGTCGTCATTTGTCTTGCTTGTACGAAACCGCGGAGCTTGCTCCGCGGTTTTTTTTTGCGAAAGAAAAGCGTGCGAGGCGCAGGAAGTAGTGTGGGAGAGTTCTCGAAAGAACGTTGTAATGAGGCTAACGCATAACCGTCGGGCGGTGGTGTCCACAGGCAGCTTGGTTGCCATCCAGTGCTCCCAGGCTTTCCAGGGTAGCAATGACTCTGTCTACGGTGATGCCTTGCAGACAGGGGTAGCTGTCCATGACGCAGCTGTTGCGCTGGCATTGCGAATGGCACTGGCGTTGGCGTAGCACCGTTGCCCGACGGGATAGTGGCGACCAGAGTGTGTCGCTGGTGGGGCCAAACAAACCAACCGTGGCAAGCCCGCAAGCCGCAGCCAGATGCATCGGGCCGCTGTCGTTACCCACATACCCCTGGCTCTGCTGCATCAGGGCCACCAGTGCCTCGAGACTGAGCTGGTCGCACAGGTTCATGGCGGGTTCGCAAAGGAATGTTTGAATACGCTCAATCTGCGCGCGATCCTTCGCGCCGGCACCGATCAGAATCGGGGTCGCGCCCAGCCGGCGCAGTCGTTGGCAGAGGCTGGCAAATTGTTCCGGGTGCCACATCTTGTAGGTCTTGGTGGCACCGGGGTGAATCAGTATCGGCCTCGGTTGTTGGGTGGGCTGTAACGGATGTTGGGCAATGTCCTGCTGGCCTGCCCTTGTGGCGTTGAGGGGCAGGTAGTTTGCAGGTGTGTCTGCAGCGGGCAGGCTGAGGCTCGCATACCCCAACCAACGATGGCCGGAAAAGTCGGCACCATGGCTATGGCTGTAAAACCAGCGGCTGTGCCGGCGGGTAGGGCCATGGCGCGTGGCTGCGCCGCTGAGCAAACTGAGTGTCGCTGATTTTTGCTCACCCTCGATATCCACGCTGTGTTCAGCGCCAAAGCGACGCAGGGCACGCAGAAAACGCAGGTAATGGCGGGCGCGATGCAGAAGGGGTTTGTGAGAGGCCAGTTCAGCATCCGGGTACCACAGCACCCTGGTCTCACCGGGCAGCGCCATGGCAATAATGGATTGATAACGCTGATCAATGACCAACAAACACTCTTCCTGATCATCCAGCATGGCTTTCAGATGAGGCAGGGCAATCAGCAGATTGCCCATATGGCTACAGGGAAAAAGAATCAGCTGGCGAGGCATGGCAGCAGCGGGAGTGTCATCCTTAACATGGAGAACCAGCCTAGCCACAGCCTATGACGAGCAGATGACAACAGGAAAGGCGATATCAGCTATCAGCTATCAGCTATCAGCTATCAGCTATCAGCTATCAGCTATCAGCTACGCTGGGTTTGGAATGGAAAACAAAAAATAGTTCCCGGTTTTTTTAGAAGAACGGAAACGCTTTCCCGATCGTTGAGTTCGGCGCCAATAAATAACCCGAGCACCAGGTAGGAGCCATGCTCGCATGGCGAACCGAGCCCAAGCGAGGTAGGGATCCCAGAGCCCCATCCAAACCCAAACCCAAACCCAAACCCAAACCCAAACCCAAACCCAAACCCAAACCCAAACCCAAACCCAAACCCAAACCCAAACCCAAA